>QCLO01000005.1 GCA_003214465.1 Acidimicrobiales bacterium AG-414-N20
GAGTAGAACGAAAACCAGGAATGCTAGTTACAACAGCTAGTGCTGATGTAGCTATGAAAGGGCTCAAATATCTTCTCGAAGCAACCGCAAAACTAAAGACTGAACGAGATGTAGAGTTAGTGATAATTGGTAAACCTTCCGATGGTGGCGCATCAACAGATGTTATTGACGAATTAGGGTTGACTGACTGTGTCAGCTGGGTTCATGGAGTCTCTGATGATCGAATCGTGGAACTTTACAGCGAAGCACAAATCGCTGTAGTCCCTTCTTTATATGAAGGTTTCTCATTGCCGGCTATTGAGGCAATGTCATGTGGAGTTCCTTTAGTAACTACAACTGGTGGAGCTCTACCAGAAGTCGCTGGGCCTCATGACGAAACTTGTTTTCAAGTGCCACCTGGGGATAGTGAAGCTCTAGCTTCAATGATTGGGAAAGTTTTAGATAGTCCGGAAAGTCGCTCGAGAGTTGGAGAGAACGGAAGACGGAGAGTTATAGAAAACTGGAGTTGGCACCACACTGCTTTAAGAACCGTGGAGCAGTACCAATTACTTTTAGCTGAAAGCCAAGGCTGATTCCATGTTGACAGCTGATTATGACCTTCTAGGAGTGAAGTCTGGGGACCGGATTCTAGACATGGGTTGTGGATTTGGTCGTCATGCATATGAAGCTTTAAGACGCGGAGCATCAGTTGTTGCTTGCGATTTAGGTTTCGAAGAACTGAAACAAGTAAGAGCAGTAGCTGGTGTCATGTACGAGCAAGGTGAAATAAAACCACCTATATCGATTGAAACTACTAACGGTGATGCGACACGATTACCTTTCACTGACCATTCTTTTGACCGAATCATCTGCTCTGAAGTAATGGAACATATTGATAATGACTTAGCTGCACTTAATGAACTTGAACGTGTTCTAAGCCCCGGAGGAACTTTAGCTATTACTATTCCTTCTCGTTTCCCAGAGAAAATTTGCTGGTCCTTGTCAGATGATTACTACGCCCCGAAAGCTGTCGGGGGTCATGTACGTATTTACAAAAGAAAAGAACTTACGAAAATGATTTTAGATTCTGGATTGAATCCCCAGGGGCATCACAGAGTTCACGCTCTCCACAGTCCCTACTGGTGGTTGCGTTGCATCATTGGACCAAATAAACCAATACAGGACAATTTTTTTGTAAAAACTTATCATCAGATTCTTGCGTGGGACATTGAAAAATCACCTTGGATCACAAGAGTTTTAGAAAAGCTTCTAAGTCCTTTCTTAGGTAAAAGCCTGGTAGTTTACGCTTCAAAACCCGCAGTGGAGGCTGAAAATGTCTCTTCCTGATATCCCGAATGTAGTAAGCACAGAAGAATTAATAGAAACTGCAGAAGCAATCATCGATTGGCAACTTCCCAACGGAATGATCCCATGGTTTCCGGGAGGTCATTCAGATCCTTGGAATCATATAGAAGCTGCAATGGCGCTCGCAGTAACTGGTCATCTAGATGAAGCAGAAAACGCATACTTGTGGTTAAAAGAAAACCAACTGCCTAACGGTGCTTGGCACCATTATTACCTCGCAAATGAGATAGAAGATCCAAAACATGATTCCAACGTAGTTGCATACGTAGCAACAGGGGTTTGGCATCACTGGTTAATGACACACGATCGCGGGTTTCTTGAAACTATGTGGTCAGTAGTTGAGCCTGCGATCGATTTCGTGCTCAGCCTGCAAACCCCACGCGGGGAAATTATCTGGGCGATGCACCCTGACGGGACCCCATGGTCATATGCACTACTAACTGGTTCTTCAAGTATCTGCCATAGTTTACGTTGTGCTATATCAACAGCAGAAGAACTGGGACATGAAAGACCTGATTGGGAATTATCTCTTGCCAATCTTGCTCATATGGTCAAAAAATATCCCGACAAAGCATTTGCACCTAAAGAACGATGGGCTATGGACTGGTATTATCCGGTTCTCTCTGGAGTTGTTTCAGGAGAACAGGGCAAAACTTTGCTTTCTGAAAAATCAAACATTTTTATTATGGAAGATAAAGGGGTCAAATGCGTTAGTGACCAGCCTTGGATAACCACAGCTGAAACTTGTGAATGCGCAATTGCTTATTTAACTGCAGGAGATACCCAAAAAGCTGAATCTCTGTTTCTTTGGAGCCAAGACATGAGACAAAAAGATGGACACTACTTAACCGGAGTCGTTCATCCGACAAAACAATCTTTTCCAGAAGCCGAAAAAACAACTTATTCTTCAGCTGCAGTCATTCTCGCTGCTGATGCAATATCTCAATCTAGCCCTGCTTCAGGAATCTTTACAGGCAGGGCTGGGCTTCCTGAAATAATAGACACCGAAGAGCACATTCTGGATCTTGATTAATATTCACTGATTAAAGCTAAGTATCCGGACCGACTCTTTTAAGAATTCTTAAAGAGCCCACTATGTCTATTTCATCAAAAGACTGAGAAGCTAAAGCTCGCTGAAAGATTTCAAATGGTGGCCTGCCACCATCTTCGGGATTTTCAAATACGTCGTGTATAAGAAGCTTTCCTCCCATAAGCAGTTTTGGTACCCAGTTTTCATAATCAGCGTGTGCTGGTTCTGAGCCATGTCCTCCATCAATAAATAATAGAGCCAAAGGTGTAGTCCAATTTTTTGCAATTGCTGGTGAATCACCTACCACGGCCACAACATTATTTTCCAGACCTGCTCTGTTTATATTGCGACGAAATTCCGGCAAAGTATCTATTAATCCAGTTTCTGAATCAACAATTTCAGGATCATGCCATTCCCATCCTGGTTGATTTTCCTCAGAACCTCTATGATGATCGACGGAAAAAAGAAGTCTTCCAGTTTTCTTTGCCGCTAAACCTAAATAAATAGCTGATTTACCGCAATAACTCCCAACTTCTAAAAGCGGGCCATCAATATCTAAAGAAGCTCCATGTAGATTCAACGCCAAACCCTCATCAACTGGCATAAAACCTTTTACTGATTCAGCTAATTCAAACAATAACTTTTCGTGGTTATCCAAAGTTAACCCGCAAGTTTTTCATCGCTCTGTGGTCCGTCTGAGTTCCCGTTAGCTGAATCTCCCCAGAGAAGATGCTCTATAACCAAAAATCTCACAATCCATAAAGTCCCGTAAGCAGAAGCATTAGCAATTTGAACTGACCATGTACCACCAAAAATTCCATCTACTACACCTACAACTGCTGTTGAAAGAGCTAATCCAGCAAAAGCCAACATCCAAAATGGTGCAATCTCTCCTCCGACTGAATGATCACCTCTCGGTTGCTCCCAAACATAATTACGACTTAACAAATAGGCAGGGATTGTACTAATCGCTACTGCGCATGCGTTAGCCAACATGCCGGGCAACCCAATAACTGCATGAAATATAAACAGCACCGATTGGCCGACAATGGTGTTAACAACAGTCACTCCCATATAACGAAAGAGCCGCTGAGCATATCCTTGTAATAGGCGTCCAACAATTGAACGTAGTTTTGAACTCAAGATTCAGATCTTAACTGCTTGGGCATTATCTCAACTTGATTTAACGTAATTCATCTTTTTTTAAGAGATTTTTTGCTATTTCACGTGCTACTGAACCTGGAGAAGAACCCTCTTTCTCTTCTAAATTTTCAATCGATTCTTTCACTATTTCTGAAATTAAATAATCTAACCGCGAACTAACTTCTGCTTTCCAACGTTTGGCTCTTCTTACCGAAATTTGTTCTTCTTCAAATAAGAACTCCCTGTGTTCAGAAATAGCCTTCTTGAATTCATCCAATCCTTCACCTTCGGTAGCTGTAGTCATGACAATTTCTGGCCTTCTAATCGTTTGACCAGTTAATTGTGATAAATCAATCATTAGTTCTAAGTCTCTTCTCGCATCACTTGCTCCTGGACGGTCAGCTTTGTTTACAACAAAGAGATCAGCAATCTCAAGCAAACCAGCTTTATTGGCTTGCACAGCATCTCCCCATCCTGATGTAACAACCACTACTACCGTGTCGGCTGCTGACGCTACATCAACTTCGACCTGACCCACTCCTACAGTTTCAATAATTATCGGATTGAATCCGAAAGCATCAAATACCCTAACCATTCCTGGAACTGCAAGTGCCAAGCCTCCAGCATGTCCTCGTGTTGCCATTGAACGGATAAAAGCCCCAGCTTCTGATGCTTCCTCCATTCGGACTCGATCACCGAGAATTGCCCCTCCAGTCAAAGGTGATGACGGGTCAACTGCTAAAACAGCAGGTTTATATTCAGATGTGGCTAAATCTCTTGCCAGAGAAGCTGTAAGAGTTGACTTTCCAGCTCCGGGAGCTCCAGTTATACCTATAACATGCGACTTATCTGAAAGATTGTGTGTTACTTCTGCGACTTGTTCGGCAGCAGAACCTCCTCTTTCGACAAGTGTTAAAAGCCGACCAACTGAGCGTCTGTCGCCTTTACTAGCTTTTTCTACAAGCGAGATTACTGTTGAGTCTTCACTCGCCACGGGTGGCCACTGCCTCACGAACACATTTGGCTACATCTTCGGCAGATGCACCAGGACCTAGAACTCCAGCTACCCCTGCTTCAGCCATGGCTTCTAGATCACTATCAGGCACTATTCCGCCTACAACAACTGGAACATCAAGACCGGCATCCTCTAAGGCTTGCACCATCCGTGGAGCCAATGTTAAATGTCCTGCATTATGCATAGATATACCTACCGCATCTGCATCTTCTTGCTCAACTGCAGTCACAATCATCTCAGTTGTCTGTCTCAAACCTAAATAAACAACCTCCATACCAGCGTCTCTCAACATTCTCGCTACAACTTTTAAACCTCTGTCATGCCCGTCGAGACCTAATTTTGCAAGAACTACTCGTATAGGTGAGTTTTCCTTTTTATTCATACGAATGCCTTTTCTACATAAGTACCAAATACTGATTCAAGTGCCTGCACTATCTCACCTTCTGTCGCTCTGACTTTGACTGCTTCGATAATTGCTGGCATAAGGTTTATCCCAGGGTCAGATGCTTCCAAAGAGAGCCTGTTCAACGCTGTTTCAACTGAGTCACTGTCTCTTGACTGCTTTATTTCTGACAATCTCTTTAGTTGGGTATCTTCAGTTCCAGGATCAATACTTAGTAAGTCAATGTTTTCATCTCCTCCTTCTGTAAAAGAATTAACACCCACTATTAAACGATCACCGCTATTTACTTCACGTTCAAACCTGTATGCAGCATCTGCAATTTCTCCAACAAACCATCCATTTTCTATTCCGACATACACTCCTTCAAGAATTGAACCGTCACCTAATTCTTCCAAGTGTTTAAAAATTTCTTCAGCTTGTCTTTCCATTTCATCCGTCATCCACTCAACGTAATCTGATCCTCCCAAAGGATCAGCAACACTGGTTATACCCGTTTCATGAGCAACAATTTGTTGCGTTCGTAAAGCAATTCTTGCAGCATCTTCAGTTGGTAAAGCCAAAGCCTCGTCATAACTATCTGTATGCAGGCTCTGAGTTCCACCGATAACACCCGCTAAAGCTTGTATGGCAACACGCGCAATATTTATCTCAGGCTGTTGAGCCGTTAGTGACACTCCCGCAGTTTGTGTGTGAAAACGAAGTTTGTGACTCTTTTCATCTTTTGCGCCATAACGATCCCGTAACCATTTAGCCCAGATCCTTCTTGCTGCGCGAAATTTTCCTATCTCTTCAAAAAAATCTGAATGACTGTTGAAAAAGAAACTAAGCCTAGGTGCGAAATCGTCGACATTCAGACCAGCTGCCTGCGCTGCTTCCACATAGGCAAATCCGTTCGCCAAGGTGAAAGCAAGCTCCTGTGCTGCTGTGGAACCAGCTTCTCTAATGTGGTAACCCGATATTGATATCGGATTCCAACGAGGCATTTCGCTAGCTGTGAAACTAACCACATCACTTACTAGACGAACAGATGGTCGTGGTGGAAAAATGTATTCCTTTTGAGCCTGGTACTCCTTAAGTATGTCGTTCTGGAGTGTTCCGTTAAGTTTTGATCTTTCTACTCCATCTTTTTCTGCAACTGCCACGTACATTGCAAGAAGAATCGCTGCAGGTCCGTTAATTGTCATAGAAGTAGATACCTGCCCTAAGTTAATGTCAGCGAAAAGATCAACCATGTCGTCAAGAGTGTCGATCGCTACACCAGCGCGACCTACTTCACCTATTGACCATTCATCATCAGAATCACGACCCATAAGAGTTGGCATATCGAAAGCTGTTGAAAGTCCCGTGCCTCCAGCACGTAAGAGGTCTTTAAACCGAACATTGGTGTCTTCTGCCGTTCCAAAACCAGCGAACATTCGCATAGTCCATAACCGGTCTCTATACATGCCAGAATGTATCCCACGTGTGTAGGGGAACTCACCCGGTAACGGTCCATCTCCGTATACGGACCCAACTGGAACTCCTGACATAGTCCGGAATTCTTTTTTCTCATCCATGTATGTCAACTCCCAATAGTTGGACTTCCTAATGGATTTCTACCCTAACAAAAGTCAAAGACGGCTTAACAAGGTTCAGACATAAAGCTGATTTTTTCTTCAAATCTAAACTTTATTCCGAAGTGTTAATTTCCTCTGAAATAGCTTCCCATTGTTCTTTTTCTTTGTTCCATCTCCCTAAAATCAGAGAGTCTCTAGCGTCGAACTTGTCAGAACCCAACGAAACGTATTTGTAGCCCGGTAAAGAAAAATCACCCATGTTAGCTGCTGCTTGAGCGAAAGTTTCGTTAGTTAAATCCGGACCCGCAGCAGTTGCCACTGTTTCAAATAAAGATAAAAATTGACATGATCCTGCTGTTCCGGGCCAATAATTTGTATCTTCAGGCCCGAGTTGATCTGGGGGTCTCACTTCAATTTGAAGCGCTTCTTCTACAAGATCCATACAATGTGCGAAAGAAGGATCTTCACGTCTGTCAAAAGCTTTGTTTGTGAGGATTAATCCGGAATTTTCAATTTCTGGCGGCGGTTCTTGGGACCACATGTTTAGAGAATCACCGTTGTGTAGTAATAAGTTGAATTCATTTCCTAAACCGAAAAGGTATTCCATTGCATAAATGGCTTCTCCTACGAACCAAATTGTCGAAACATCTTCACTTCTTGCCTTTTCAAGAACTACCTCTAAGAAAGCTATTGTTGCGGTTTCATCTCCAGTGTTTTCATTCGACGTGACGATCGGAACCGATACACCTTCTGATTCAAGTAACTCTTTTACCTCATCCATTACAGGTTCAGATTCAGGGTCGGCACCCCAAATCATAATCCGACCAAGTCCTTCAAGACTGTCTGTCTGTCTTAAAAGACTCACAAAAGCCTGCCCTCTTCTGCTGAGGTTCATATCACTAGTTATCCAAGATGCGCGTGCCCGTTCTAATTGTTCAATTGTGGGTTTGGCCCCCACGAGAATAGTTTCATAGGTGTCTGTGAAACATTCATTTACGCCTTCCGCTCCAGGGCCGGCAAATCCATTCAAAACAGCAAAAACTTCTTCGTCTTCAGTTAATTCAACACACGCAACTTCCGCTGTCAAAGGGCCAACTGGCAAAAACAGACGATGAATAATTTCTACTTTCCTCCCTAAGATACCACCTCTTGCATTTAGGTCTTCCACTAACACATCGACCATTGGTGGGTAATTTGCATAAGTTAGATTCAAGCCAGGGAACTGTTCGTTGAATAACTCAAAATCGATTGATGTAAAGCCAACTTTTATAGTGTCAGCTGTTACTCCTCGAAACGAATCGGTCAGAATTACAGGCTCAGCAGTTGTCGTAGTCGGAGCAACAGTCGTAGTCGGAGCAACAGTCGTAGTCGGAGCCACAGTCGTAGTCGGAGCCACAGTCGTAGTCGGAACCACAGTCGTAGTCGGAACCACAGTCGTAGTCGGAACCACAGTCGTAGTCGGAGCCACAGTCGTAGTCGTAGCAACAATGTTCGACTTAGTTTCTTCCTCTTCCCCGCCACAGGCAGAAAAAAGCAACATTAGTGTGCAGCAAGATACGAATACTGAACTTTTCATGATGACCCCCTTGGTGAACTTTAGCTTGATGTCCTAGGCCTACCCCAAGGCGGAATCAAAGCCCTAGGATCTTCTGGACAGACAAATTTCGGCGTCTAATTATCTCACTTCTTTCGTCCAAACTAATCCTCTGGGTGTTTTCTGGTAGATATTTGTCAATTTCTTCAAAAGGAATAACCTTTATTTGCGGTTGTGGAAAATCTCTGGCATGCAACCAGCGGCCCATTATTGTCAATTGTGAATAACCTGCTGTGTCAAGCCAGTTATGAACACCTGGATCTTGGGATGAGATTACACAACGAAAAACACCATCAGAATCACATTTTGCCTGAAAACCATTTAATGAGGACTGCCTTCTCCACCAGTCCATTGACTCCCAGTAGATGCTTCCGAGCTGGAAACCCCAAAAGTGGCAATCTGGGGGTTTTACCTCTAGGAGTGCAGCTTCATTTTGACCGATTTCTATCGAACCCATTCCATATGAAAGACCTCCATGACCACCCCAATCGCTTTCTTTCGGATTTAAAAATGTGACTGTGTTTGGTTCTTTCATAAATGTACGTATTACTTCATCCCAAAATGTTCCAGCCTCATCAAGCCATTTAATTAAAAGCTCAGCCTTATCAACTATGACTTCAGGTTTTTCAGGTGGAGGTGGGTATTTCGCATCGATTTTTTCAATTGACAGTTCTGCTTTCTGTTCATTTTCCCAGTCATAAAAAAACTGTCTTACACAGACCGACTCAGCATCTGGGGCTAGTCGAATCCAATTACATTTCTTATCTTCTGGAGGTGGTTCAGGACTAAGAACTATTTCCACGCTTCCATCTGGTTCGGTATCTATGTCGACAAATCCTAAATTCCCGGTTCTCAAGTAATTTGGGGCATTTGCAAAATGAGGAGAATGAACCTCAATGTCGAATTGATGTGCAGTGCCTCTCTTTCCGAAAATGCGATAAGTCGAATCACCTCTAATGCATGCAAACGAATACAAACCGTCTGGAGAGTCAATTCCCCAGGAGTATGACCGATCCGCCCAACGATCGAAATATGGATAGTCAGGGTCATTTAGCTCCATTGCTAATGTTGCTCCTGCTGTCAGATAATGGGTCATATACAACAGGCCTGTAGCCCTTTCTAATGACTCAGGATCCGTCGCCGCATCGTTATAAACAAGTCGACCTAATCTTTTCCAAGCCTGAATTAGATCTTCAAAAATATCCCCATTTCTTAATCGTTCTAATTTATTCTCGATTTTCATCACCAGCCTGCGTGTTAGCTTCGGTGGCAATTAGCGGGTTCAGGTATTCTTTAACCCCACAAATTTTACCTTCTTTAAATCTCCAAATCCCTATATAGGAGTTGCGATACGGCTTATTAGTAATAGTGGATCTCCCCTCACTTACATATTCTGCGATTAGCAAATTAGGATCAAGGCACTCAAAGATTTCTGTAAGTGAAAGAGTAAATTCAAGTTTGCCCATTTGCGGTTTTAAATAAGCCAAAATTTCTTTTATCCCTGTCAGAACTTTGGGGGGCTCGCTATATGGAAGTTCAAGAACCCAGTCATCTGTGTAAAGACTTGAAAATATTTCATTGTTTCCGGTTCCAATAGAAGAAATTACGGTTTTCAAAACTTCTATATTTTGTTCTCGAACTTCTTTTTCATTCAATAATCTCACCGCTTTCCAACCAAACTCTTTCACTTTTAGAAAGTTCTATATCGGCGGCAGCTACGTTATGAAAAGCTTCCGTCTTGCTACGTGAAGCACATAACGCGTGTGTTGGAAAATCTGCATGCAGAACCCAAGAAACTGCTATCTGTTCAAGTGTGCAGTCCTTCTTTGCAGCTAACTCAATCGCACGTTCACGTCTCAACCAGTTCACCTCTGAGTGGTAACAACGGGCTGTCTCCGCCATTAAACGGGAATTTGGGTTCTGTATGGATTCAAAATCTACTGAAGAGGT
Source organism: Acidimicrobiales bacterium AG-414-N20 (assembly GCA_003214465.1). Lineage (GTDB taxonomy): Bacteria > Actinomycetota > Acidimicrobiia > Acidimicrobiales > MedAcidi-G1 > MedAcidi-G1. The sequence goes on from QCLO01000005.1 coordinate 10,036, forward strand.
TAAATAGCCACCCGCTAAAGTTGACCACGCCAAAACTGGAACCTGGTTCTCTTTTAACCATTCCCTGTCATCTTCTGCTCTATTTCCCGCAATACTCGTTACAGCCTCCCATGGGGGTTGTTCCTGAATAACCAAAGAAAAGTGTGGACTGAAAGCTTCTGGTTTCACCCAAGAATTTTTCTCTGATGCTTCTATAGCATTTGACAGTCGTTTAATACTCCAGTTGGAAACTCCCCATGCGTCGATTAAACCGGCCGTAACTTGTTTATCTACTGCGTCCACAAGTTCGTCAAGTGGCACTTCTTCATTATCACGATGAAAAAGCCATAGATCCAAACGGTCAGTTCCCATACGGTCCAGTGTTTTTTCTATATCTACTCCAACGCATTCTGGTAAGACGCGAGATTTTTCCCAATTAGGGGGTCCAGGATGGCATCCTTTGCCTATGACAATGACTTTGTCGCGAACATTACGAGCATTAATCCATCTTCCTAACCGTTCATCACAAGTACCATCCTGATCTGCATACACAAGACCTGTATCGAAAACATTAATTCCTGAGGCCACCACATCATCAAGCAAATTTTCCCAATGAGAAACAGTTTCATCACCGAAAAGAGTTGTGGCACCTTGAATGATTTGCGATAAGGGAATTTGAATTCCAGGTATCTCTCTATACTCCATCGTGCCCCTCACTATCTACTGGATAAATAACACCAATTTGAGAACGAATATTGTCCATTAATCGGATCATCGAAAGAGAACACTCCCAGGAAACTTTGGGACTCTGCATCAGCCCTTCTGATAAGCATTTTTCCACTTCATGGATTTGATATTCGAATCCATTTATATCATGAGGTCTAAGACTTTCTCTTTTCTCCGAGCCTTGTGAAAGAAAGGCTTTCTGCGCGCACCAAAAATTAGGTATTTCAATAAAACCCGACTCTCCTAGAATAAGTGCACTGTTGGGTAAAGATAGATTGATGGCAGAACCAAGTTTTGCTAAAGCCGAATTTTGATATTGCAATGTCATAGCTACATGCGCATCTACACCGTCTGGCGAGAGTTCAACCAATGCAGAAATGTTTTCTGGACTATTTTCATATATCAAATCTGCAAGGGTTAGTGGATAAATACCAACATCTAAAAGACTCCCCCCGGCTAGTTTTGGATTCCATAAACGCGATTCTGGCTCATATGGCGCATTAAAACCCAACGAAGCATCAATAAGTTTTGGTTCACCAATTAGACCCTTATTAATCCAATCAGTGATTTCTTCATAAATTGGTAGGTGCCTAGTCCACATTGCTTCCATCAGAAAAGTGTTGCTTTCTTTCGCTGTATCAACCATCTGTTCGACTTGTCTATGATTTACAGCCAAAGGTTTCTCACAAAGAACAGGCACCCCATTTTCTAAAAGGGTTGTAGTTCCGTTGCAATGTTCACTGTGGGGTGTTGCAATATAAGCGGCATCCACTCCTTCTGAAAGAATAAGTAAATCTTCTCCAGATTTCTCTATTCCGTTTTTGTTTGCAAATGTTGAAGCTCTCTCAGAATTTCTTCCTGCAACAGCGACGACCTCATGACCTATTCCCCGCGCGGCCTCAATAAAATTCGCAGTTATCTTTCCATGACCAACAATTAACCAACGCACTTTGATTTATAGCTACAGTACGACCACAGAACGAAGAACCTCTCCACGTTCCATTTTGTGAAAAGCTTCTTCTACTTCGTCGAGACCAATTGTTTCTGAAACAAAAAGATCAAGCTCAAGACGTCCTTGCAAGTAAAGATCGATAAGCATAGGAAAATCGCGTGAAGGTAGACAATCTCCATACCAAGAAGATTTTAAAGTTCCGCCTCTACCAAAAATTTCAATCATAGGAAGTTCGATTTTCATTTCAGGATTTGGAACTCCAACTAATACAACTGTTCCGGCAAGGTCACGAGAATAAAAAGCCTGTTCATAAGTAATAGGAAGACCTATAGCTTCTATTGCTACATCAACCCCATTACCATCTGTTATTTCTCTAATGGCATCAACTGGATCAACTTTTGATGAATCAATAACATGAGTAGCTCCAAATTTTTTAGCCCATTCAAGTTTTGTCGGATCTATATCAACCGCAATTATGGTGTGTGCTCCAGCTAAACGCGAACCTTCAATTGCTGCATCACCAACACCTCCGCAACCAAAAACCGCAACTGAATCTCCGCGACTAACTTGTCCGGTATTCATCGCTGCGCCTAAGCCAGCCATCACTCCACAACCTATAAGTCCAGCGACTTCCGGCTTGGCTTCAGGATTTACCTTTGTAGCCTGTCCCGCCGCAACAAGAGTTTTTTCCGCAAACGCTCCGATCCCTAAAGCCGGAGAGAGTTCTTTACCATCAAGTTTCATTTTCTGTGTTGCATTATGAGTTGCAAAACAGTTCCATGGTCGTCCCCTTCGACAAGATCTGCAATGTCCACATACAGCTCGCCAGTTTAGAATTACAAAATCTCCTAAATTTAAGTCATCAACACCTTCGCCAACTTCTTCTACAAATCCTGCAGCTTCATGACCCAACAGAAACGGGAAATCGTCATTGATAGCTCCTTCTCTGTAATGCAAATCCGTATGGCATACTCCACAAGCTTTTACGTCGATCAGAACCTCTCCTGGGCCTGGATTTGGAACCTCAATCGTCTCGATTGAAACAGGCTCCCCTTTGTTATCAGCGACAACCCCTTTTACTTGATGTGCCATTACATAACCCCTTAATAATTCCCTTAACAAAAACTACACCCACTGGCATAAAGCTTCCCAAGTCAGCTAATTGAAAAAATCTTGTGATTTTCTTTATATTTCAAACCTGTAGATGTTTGTTTCTCTTTGAATGAAACCCAAACGATTATAAAGACGATTTGCAGATTGACGAGAAGGACGCGAAGTTAAATCAACGGTTTTAGCACCACGCTGTCTAGCAATGTTTATTGCATCTTTATTTAAAACTTCTCCAATGCCTCTATTTCGACATTTTTCATCAACAACAACATCTTCAATCCAAGCCCTTTTACCAGTTGGGATACTAAAAAGAACCAAAGTTAGTGAACCAACAATTTCTCCATCAATAAAAGCAGCCAGCAGTATTGAAGAATCAGAAGTAACTATTTCTTCCAAAGCAGAGCGGTCTGGAGGCGAGTTGGAATTTGATAGCTGTGGAACCAACCGTTTCATAGCCTCAACAAGTTTGTCGTCAACTTTTGCTATTTCTTTTATTTCAATATTTTTTTCAATCATCCGATACAAGTTTAGATTACAAATCTTAGGTCGCGCGCGAGCGCATATCCGATAGTATCCGTTTGAATGGCTTCAAAATTTATCAAATGGACTAATAAGGAACTTCTGGAAGAACTCAACAACCCCGTGATTATCACTGCTTTCGAAGGTTGGAACGATGCAGGTGAAGCCGCCACAACTGCATTGAAATACTTCCAAGACCGTTTTAGCGCAATAAAAATAGGAGCAATTGAATCGGAAGAGTTTTTTGACTTCACTATTTCCCGTCCTGTAATAGAAATACCCGATGAACAACGCAAAATAATCTGGCCAGCGACAGAAATACTTATAGCTAAAATGTTTGACTCTAAACACGACCTGGTAATCATTGTCGGACATGAACCACAGCTTCGCTGGCGAACATTTACTGAACAAGTAATAGAGGTTGCTTCGCTAATCGAAAGTCACATGGTGGTTACTCTAGGCTCACTCCTGACTGATATTCCCCATAGCAGACCTGTGAAAGTTTTTGGATCTTCTGATGATTCTGAATTAGCAAAGAGACTGAATCTTCCTCCCTCCACATATGAAGGACCGACGGGAATAGTGGGAGTTATAAATAGTGTTCTGCGTGAAAAAGGGATACCCAGTATGTCACTATGGGCTGGCGTCCCTTCCTATGTTTCAGGAGCCCACTCCCCGAAAGCTGCCCTTGCATTGGTCGAGAGACTAGCGGATGTCCTTGGATTAGGAATTACCTGCACAGATTTAGAAATAGCATCCGCAGCCTACGAAAGACAAATAAATGAGCTGGTCTCAGAAGACATGGACACGGCTGAATATGTAAATCAACTCGAAGAAGATTTTGACCACAACTCAGAAGTTAACGAAGAAGACAGTAATCCCGAGCTTCTAGTTAGCGAAGTTGAGGACTTTCTTAGAAATCAGACCGGACAGACATAAAGTCGTCAAAGGCTAGAGATCGCTTTGATCTAACCAAACAGGCTCACGTGGCCTATCGAACATTACTTCCACGTTTTCACCTCGAATTGCCGCAAATGCGTGCGAAGCCCAACGTTGAGGCGAAACTGTTCCTTCAGGTAGTGAGTCCTCACTGAAAAACCCAACGTCTTGACACTCCAGCGGGTGGGGTTTTAAAGTTCCTCCAGTCTTTCGACAAAGAAAAACAAGTGAATAGAGAGGTATTCCCGTGAAGCCGAGTCTCATACCATCAAGGATGGAAATAGGTTTAATAACCTCACATTCGATACCAGTCTCTTCTGCTACTTCCTTAACAACTACTTCCGAAGCTGAATATCCAACATCAGCCCAACCCGTTGGATAAAGCCATCTTCCTGAATCCGCTCTTTGAATAAGCAATATTTCTCCATCGTCATTTCCAACAACAGCGCCAACAGTCACTTTTGGTGTCACATAACCTGGTGTTCCTTCAATTACTGAATCAAGCCAACTTTCATATAATTCATCAGAAGTTAAACCGTTGCCTTCAGCATGCTGTTTAATGTCTGCGGCTACTTTTAGAATCTCTTCATACCTTTCACGTTCATATAAAACTTCGGTGAATCCAAGTCCTGTTCGCGCGATACCCGAAATGGTTTCCGCCCATCTCAATAGATCCTGTTTGGTCGCTATTTGTTCGGTTTTTTCCATTAGTGCACCTAGTTCAAGAATACCACCCAAACTGAAAGCGCAATCCCTGCTAATGCCAGAACAACCATAGTGGCGATTCTGGACCTCGGTAACCGTCCGTCGCTGTCGCTTGGTAATCGTCGCCGTACTATTTGTAGAAGACGGTCGGCCCAGGCGACGTCTCTGCTGAGAACAGCGAGACCGATAGCGACAACCAACAGACCAGGCCCAGGTAGCGGTATCAAAATGACGCCAAAAACTGTTATCAATGATCCCGAAGCGATGCGGAAGAGACGGGTGACGACACCACGCCGAGCTTTTTCCCGAGTTTCTTCACGGTATCCGGTCTCTAATTCTGCCTCAATCGCCGCTTCTTCAAAACGGTTATCTTCTTCACTCACCCAAATGTCCCTTTCCCTTAAGGATCGCCCATATCAATAGATTCTTTTTGGTTGCTACTTCTGAAAGTGTTTCAGACATACAACTAAGGTAGGAGAATAAGGGCAATTCGCCTCATAAAAATTTATAAATCAGTCGTTAACCAGCGCAAAACTGCCAATTCAATTTCTTTGAGATGATCAGGGTCTTGGATTTTTCTACCATTCACATCAAGTACATAGAATGCGTCAACAACATCTGAACCAAGAGTCTGGACTCGAGCTTTAACTATATTCAAATCAAGTTCGGTGAAAGCTCTTGTAATACGATAAAGAACCCCTACTCCATCTGGGCAACTTACCTCTAAAACTGTCGCAAAGTCAGAAGTCAAATTATCGACTTCAACTTTCGGTTCGAAGGGTTTCGCACTAGTAGAAACCGAAGTGTAAATCCTCGAACGTTCACCCAGCCGAGCCGCTAAAGCCAGCCGACCTTCTAGTGCAAGTTGCACTTGTTGTGAAATCTCTTCCCATTGTGGAAGCTCATAGGATTTTTCAGCCACTGAGAAAACCGACAAAGCTCTCCCAGATTCAGAGTATGCATCCGCGCCTATTACATCTAGTCCATTGAGTGCCAAAACTCCTGCAATTTTTGAAAATACGCCAGGTCGATCATTGGTGATCACTGTTAATTCAAATTGATTACCTGAGAAAACTTCCTTTCCAGAAAGCATCTCATCAATTTGTTTCTGATTAGGGAAAGTGGCTTCTACGACATCATCGATATCGCCGCCAGATAGAACATGCTGCACACGCGCTACCAGTTCTCTAACAAGTCCAGCTTTCCAAGCACTCCAAGCGGAAGACCCTGTTGCAATAGAATCAGCTTCGGTTAGTGCATCTAAAAGAGAAAGAAGAGAAAGGTTTTTTACGGCGCTTGCAACGGATTTAATTGTCCCATCATCATCAAGATCACGCCTCGTAGCTACATCTGGTAAGAGAAGATGGTGTTCTACCATGCCAACCAATAATTCCACGTCATTATTTTTGTAACCCATTCTTTCAGCGATGCTCTTCACTAACTCCATTCCTAGTTCCGTATGGTCACCTGGATAACCCTTTCCGATGTCATGGAGTAGAGCACCCAAAACCAGTAGGTCTGGTCGAGTTACAGATGCAGTTAAACCTGCAGCCACTGAAACTGTTTCTAACAAATGCCTATCAACTGTAAACATGTGATAGGCATTTCGCTGAGGTTTTGAACGGCAAGACTCCCACTCTGGAATAAGGCGTGCAAATAATCCGTATTGATCTAAATCCTCAATTATCGAAACTGCTTCAGGACCAGACATTAAAAGTTCAATAAATAACTCTCTTGCTTCTTCGGGCCATATCTTGGGCATTTCAGTTTTACTTTCTGCCAACTTTTCCAAAGAGGCTCTTTCCAAATAGGCACCACATTTTGTTGCTGAAACAGCAGCCCGTAAAGGTAGAAATGGATCTGTTGTATCAGCTTTTTGCGTTAGTCCTAAACGGCCCCTATCTAAATCAAGATCTGAAGCAATCTCGATGTTCCGCAACCTACTTAGAGACTTCCTTATAGGTCTCGACTGTTTAATCCTTTCAATTCGTCTTGCAGCACCATCCCCTGTCCACGTGATTACTCTCGCTGCATTTGCCACAGCACCCATCAACTCATCAGCGTCTTTATATTTAAGTTGTTCCGCTACCTCATCTTGAAGCTCTAACAAAAGCCGATCTGAGCGTTTTCCGGTCAATCTGTGCAATTCCACACGAACTGATAAGAGAGTTTCTACCGCATCTAGCAAAACTGTTGATTCAGAAGTAATCAAGATTGGTTCTGCAATCTCTATCCATTGCAAAATGTGAGCGTCTCTTAGTCCTCCCCGCCCTTGCTTCAATTCGGGTTCTAAAAGGAAAGCAACTTCCCCATACTGGGTGTAACGGTCTTCAACTGTCGATCCAAGTTCTTTTAAATATTTTTGGAATCTTTCTACCCATTGCTCCCGAGCTTTTTCAGCGAATGCACTAACAATCTCATTGTCGTCAGCGACAGCTCGTGAAGATAATAAACTCGTTGCCGTTTCAAGATTTGATTCTGCAAGATTAAGAATCTCCTCTTGTGTGCCTACTTGATGTCCTAGTTTCAATCCAGCATCCCACAATGGATACCAAATTTTTTCAGCTACCGGTAGAACATCAAAAGCTGCATCATGTATTAACAGAACATCTATATCACTACCGGGACATAGTTCTTTTCTTCCATATCCTCCTAAGGCGCAGACGGCTACCTCAGATGGAGAACCCGCAACTTCAAAGATCTCTTCTATAAATCGATCGACCCGTTTAGTTAAATCTGCACAAAAGATTGATCCAGTAGTAGAACTATCCAAAAGCAGGTCATCAGTAATGAGACCTTTCATTTTTTAAAAGTTCTAGTCGTTTTAAGCTGATTATGCATGTGAAGCTCGATTCAAACCAGTTCGTTCAATCTCACTTCCAACTCTAAGCCCAATTGTGGCATCAATGATTTTTACTATTGCCAAAGTAGAAAAAGGATACTTCAAACTTGTCAATTCAAATCGAAAAACTCGTTTTATACCGTTGTTATTTCAGCTTTAATACGCTGTTAACAAGAGAGTCAAAATCGCGGAAGAACTTCGATCTAGGTAACACTTTTGCGCAACCGGCTTGTTCAGCTGCGGCAATAATGTCTCTGTCAACATGAGAGGCGAAGCCTAAAACTTTCGAGTCGATTTCAGGTAGAACCTCTAAAACTTCTAACTTTGATAAGTCAACCAAAACAAGATCAACATCTACGTCAATAAGCTCAGAAACCTCCTTGACGAAACAAATATCAGGTATTTGTAAACGTAGTTTTGACTGGTCCATCAAGTCTGGCACAAAGGCAACAACCGAGACTGAATTAATTATCTCTTCTTTTTTCGCCATTCTTTAACACCTTTAAACAGTTGAATAATAAGATTGAAGAATTCACTCATTTACTAAATGATCTAAAGCGGTATCTATATCAGAAACCATCCCTGTATAAAAAGGGCCAAAATCAGCGTAGATCGCGGAAGCTTGGTCGAATCGCATCGTGTAGACAACTTCTTTAAGATCATCGGGACGTTCCGCGAATAGCGTCACGCCCCACTCATAGTCATCAACACCAGTTGATCCCGTCACCACCTGCAAAACGCGGCCAGAAAAATTTCTTCCAGAACGTCCATGCTCATGCATCTGGGCTGAGCGCTCCTCATAAGGAAGTGTGAACCAATTGGCTTCAGGATCACGCCGTTTTGACATCGGATAAAAACACCAAGCTGTTTTATTTTCAGGTGGCAGATCTGGGTAAAGACGTGCTTGCTTCATTTCTTCTGGAACACCTGATGCATATTCAGAGATTTCTGTTAATGAAAAATAACTATCTACGATCTTTAAGCCAGCAGAATCTATTGAACTTTGGAAGTCACGCAGATCCCAAAGATCCTCTCCTAAGACCATTAATGCAAGATCTGCTTTGTGACCTAGCATCACTGCAACAACAACCTGAATACCCTTATCGAGACTTTCAGAAACTGTTTTTTTAACTTTTTCAGAATCTACTGAATTTTGATATTTGCAAAAAAGATGCAATACCCCTAGTCCTTCTGCTGGTTTAAGTGGTAAATCCATTCTTAGAGTCTACGGAAGCTAGCTGTATCTAACTCTAAGAATAAAGATTGATCCGGTTCCCACGAGCGAAACCACCCAATTGTAAACCTGCGGCTTTAGCCGTTTCTACAGCTAGTGCTGATGGTCCACTTACAGCAATCAAACAAGCAAAACCAGCAGCCCAAGCTTTCTGAACCATCTCAAAAGATGCTCTACCACTAACCCAAAGACCCATATCGTTTGCTGGTAGAGAATCCTCCAAATACAGGGTCCCTACAATCTTGTCAACGGCATTATGCCGACCTATATCTTCACGAACAATAATACTTCTACCAGACCGATCAAAAGCCATAGCGGCATGAACGGCGCCAGTTACTCCAAAAAGGTCTTGTTCTTTTTGGATGTGATCAGCGACAGAAGTGAGAATATCTACTTCAAAAGCTTCTAGATCTAAAGGTTCTAAAGACTTCAATAGATTTTCAATGGCTTCGACTCCACAAATTCCACACGAAGAAGAAGCGGGTCCAAGTCTTGCAGTTGGTTTTGGAGCAAGTCCATCAGTATCTACTGTTACATCATTAAATTCTGCCTCTGATGCACTCGACTGACCGCAATATCGAATTGACTTAATCTTTGCTTTATTAAGCAGTCCTTCGGTAAGACAAAATCCCGCTGCGAGTTCAAAATCATTTCCTGGGGTGCGCATAGTGGTACCTATAAGTTCCCCATCAAGTCGGATAGAGATCGGCTCTTCAACAATCACTTCATCGGGAACCCGCTCCCTTTCCCCAGATTCTATTTTTTCGGCAAAAACTTTGACTGTCCTCCCACGAGCGGTCATGTTTTCCTCCAAATAAATAGCAACGTTTAAATAAACACTATTGTCAAAACACACATAATTTACTTTTTTATATTTCTTTGATCTACAAAAAGCCATCCATCGAAGCTATTCTCTAGCAAATTGCTCATATTCTTTTTTAGCCTGAAAACCGCAACGCAGAGGGGGGGGAAATGAATAAGAACGTAATAATCACATGCGCAATTACCGGTGCGGGAGAAACAACCGACAAGAGTGAACATGTGCCAGTTACTCCTGAACAAATCGCAAATTCTGCACTCGAGGCTGCGAAAGCAGGTGCCGCTATTGTCCACTGCCACGTTAGGGACCCAAAAACTGGAAAAGGTTCAAGAAATCCCGATTATTACGAAGAAGTAGTTGACAGAATAAGGGAAAAAGACAGCCAAGTGGTAATTAATTTAACCGCTGGAATGGGCGGAGATTTAGTTATAGGTCCTGATACTAACCCAATGAATTTTGGAGAAGGAACAGATCTTGTAGGAGCGCTTGAAAGACTACAACATGTAGAAAGAATACGACCTGATATTTGTTCACTAGACTGCGGCTCACTGAACTTTGGCGATACTAATGAGGTTTATATCTCAACTCCAGAAATGCTAAGAGAAATGACCCAAAAAGTTAAGAGTCTGGGTGTTCGTCCTGAACTAGAGATTTTTGATACCGGAAATCTTTGGTTTGCTGAAACAATGATTGCCGAAGGTTTGCTTGATCCTCCCTTTTGGATTCAGTTGTGTCTCTCTATCCCTTACGGGACACCTATGGATATCGGCATTCTCTATGCAATGGTTAATCGACTACCCGAAAACGCAGAATTCACTTCTTTTGGTTTGGGAGCTATGCAAATGCCGATGGTAGCCCAATCAGTAATACTCGGTGGTCACGTCAGAGTAGGGCTTGAAGACAACTTATACCTAGAAAAAGGTGTACTAGCTACAAATGCCGATTTGGTTAAGAAAGCCGTAAACATAATCGAACTAATGGGAGCTTCCATCCAATCCCCAAACGAAGCTCGAAAAACTCTAAACCTAAAATGATAACTTTTTCATTTTCAAAAATTTCAGATGGTTAAATCAGTTGCCTGTATTGGCATGGGTGTCATTGGTTGTGGTTGGGCTTCACATTTTTCTGGCCAAGGAATCCAAGTTCATGCTTGGGACCCTGATTCAAAATCAGAAGAGCTATTCAAAAGGACAATTGAACAAGCTTGGCCTTCAATGGAAAAACTAGGTCTAGCAAGTGGTGCTTCCCCTGATCTTGTAGTTTTTCATAAAAACATTGAAACAGCTGTTGAGAACTGTTCACTAGTCCAAGAAAGCTCTCCCGAACGACTTGAACTGAAACAAAAACTTCTTTCTACTATCGATAAAGCCTGCGACACTGATTGTGTAATAGCGTCATCAACCTCAGGTTATTTAGTCAGTGATCTAGCTTTACATTGTTCTGTCGCACCAGAACGTATCGTGGTTGGGCACCCATTTAACCCTGTTTATCTACTACCACTCGTAGAACTTGTGGCAGGACCTCAGACATCATCAGCGACGATGGATAGAGCTGAAGAGATTTACTCAAATTCTGGAAAAACAGTATTACGTCTTGAAAAAGAAATTGATGGTTTTATAGCGGACCGGCTTCAAGAAGCTATGTGGCGCGAAGCCCTCCATATGGTCGCTAATGGAGAAGCAACAGTGGAGCAATTAGATCTGTCTATCACTGCCGGACCTGGTCTTAGATGGGCGCTAATGGGGCCGATGCTTACATTTCATCTAGCAGGTGGTGAAGGCGGTATGGCCCACATGCTAGATCACTTCGGACCGTCTCTTCAGTCGCCTTGGACCAGATTAAAAGCTCCAAAATTGACCGAATCTCTAAGAAACGCAGTGGTAGATGGTTGCTCTGAAGAAGCTGATGGTAGATCTGTAGCTGACTTAGTGCTTGAACGTGACAAGGGACTCACAGCCATCATTCAAACGCTCAATGAGCTCAAAATTGAAACTTCAAAGAAAGATACGAAAAATGAAGGACGTGATTAATACAGGAGATTTCGATTCTTATCTGGTGGAACATCACATAATTGATTCTTCTACCGATGGCAAAAAAGTCGAAATTAAATGGAGTGACGGTCATCTAAGTAAATTTCACTTTCTTTGGTTAAGAGACAACTGTCCATGTTGTGTTCATCCGGAAACGCGTGAACCCATCTTTAACGTAGTTTCAATAGCTGATGACTTACTAATTTCCTCGGTATCTACAACTAAAAAAAGTTTCTTAGAAGTCGTTTGGTCTGGAGAGTCACACACAAGTTATTTTCACCCTGGTTGGCTTCGATCTCATTGCCTAGATTTATCAAAAAGAACTTTTCCAGAACCTATTACATGGGATTCAAAAAATAGGAAAGAGCCAGAGCGGTTCAACTGGAACGAAATTATTTCTGATCTAAAAGCAGAAAGAAAATGGCTTTGTTCACTTATTGAAACTGGCTGTTCTATTACCGAAAATGTCGAACCATCGAAAGATGGCCTTATAAAAATTGCAGAAAGAATAGGCGTAGTTAGAGAAACCAATTTTGGTCTTTTCTTTGACGTAGAAGCAAAAACTGGACCTGATACAGCCGCCTATACTGAAATTCAACTTCCCCCTCACACTGATCTACCTACCCGCGAATATCAACCCGGACTTCAACTGCTTCATTGCATAAAAAACTCCGTAAAAGGAGGAGAATCAATTTTAGTGGATGGTTTTCGAGTAGCAGAAGAGATCCGCTCCAAAGAACCTAAAATCTTTGATTTACTAACTTCAGTTCCATGGGATTTCGGTAACCGCAGTGCCTTCACTGACTATCGTTGGAAAACACCAATGATTAAGTTAGATAATGAAGGAAAAATTGAAGAAGTTAGAGTAGGCAACTTCTTGCGCGTTCCTTTACAAGTTGATTTCGATCTCATAGAACCCATGTACAAGGCATATAAGTTATTCGAAACACTAAATCATGACGACCGCTTCAAATTACGCTTTCGACTAGAACAAGGCGAGTGTCTAATTATCGACAACCGAAGAGTCCTACATGCTAGAGACTCCTTTGATTCTTCTAGCGGTGAAAGGCACCTTTGCGGCTGTTACATAGAACGTGATGAACTTTGGTCTTCTATACGCATGATCGACAGGAGAAATAGACAAAAAAGAATCAATTCTTCTTTGAATAAGTAATACTAACATTAGATTAATTTGATCCAGATGGGAAAATATGACTGAACGTCTTACCTCGCCGATGCTTAAAGAAAATGGAAAGCTTCGTGAAGCTACATGGGAAGAAGCACTGAACAAAGCTGCAGAAGGATTTAAATCCGTTATTGATTTACATGGACCTAAAGCTTTTGGAATGTTCAGTTGCTCAAAAACGACCAATGAAGTTAATTACGCAGCACAGAAGTTTGCTAGAAAAGTACTTGGTTCTAACAACATAGATAGCTGTAATCGAACTTGACATGCTCCCAGTGTCGTCGGTCTGGCGACAGTGTTTGGAGTAGGAGGAGGAACTTCTTCTTATAAAGAAATCGAAGAAGCCGATGCGATAATTCTGTGGGGTTCAAATGCTAGATCGGCACATCCTATTTTCTTTCATCACCTTTTGAAAGGCATATCAAACGGCGCCAAAATGTGGGCTATTGACCCTAGAAGAACTGAATCAGCAAGATTTGCTGATGTTTGGTTGGGTATAAATGTTGGAAGTGACATTGCTCTAGCTAATGGCATAGCTCGTGAAATAATCAATGCAGGTTTAGAAAATAAAAACTTTATTAAAAATGCTACAACCGGTTATGAAGATTTTGTAACTCACATTGAACCGTGGACACTAACAAAGACCGCTGCAATCACCGGAGTTCCTTCTGAAGCAATCCGTGATTTAGCTCACTTCTACGCAAACGCTGAAAAAGCTCAGATTGCTTGGACTTTAGGAATAACCGAACATCATACGGCAGTTGATAATGTCCTCACGCTTTGTAATCTTTCTCTTTTAACCGGTCACGTAGGCCGTTGGGGTTCCGGTTTAGTTCCACTGCGAGGCCAAAATAACGTTCAAGGTGGAGGGGATATGGGTGCCCTACCTAACAAACTCGCTGGATTCCAGAATGTAGCTGATGAAAAAGTCAGATTAAAGTTTGAAGCAGTCTGGAATTGTAAGATACCACCCGAACCAGGGTGGCATCTTACAGAAATGTTTGAGGCAATGGAGAAAAAAGAACTCAAAGCCTTATATGTGATCGGCGAAAATCCTGCAGACTCTGATGCAGATGTAAATCATGCCCGTAAAGCTTTAGAAGGACTTGACATCCTTGTAGTCCAAGACGTTTTTATGACCCGTACAGCTGAAATGGCTGATGTTGTATTACCTGCTGCGCTTGGATGGGCGGAGTCAGATGGAACTGTCACTAACAGTGAACGACGAGTCCAACGGACTCGAGCTGCTATAAAACCACCAGGTGATGCCCATCAAGAAATCGAAATAATCTCAGACCTAGCTAAGCATTTAGGAGATGACAGTTGGGGTCAACCTACTGCTGAAGAACTTTGGGAAGAATTAAGGACTATCTCCCCTATGCATGCTGGCATGTCATGGAAAAGAATTGAAAATGAAGGTGGCATCCAATGGCCTTGCCCTGATGAAGATCATCCTGGGAGCCCCTTTCTTCACGATCGACTTTGGAGGCAACCAGCCGAAGGGCGGCTCGCTCCTTTTTCATGTGTAGATGATCGCCCCCCTGTCGAATCCTTAGATGAAGAATATCCTTTACGTCTTACCACGGGTAGAGTCTTAGACTCTTATAACACTGGGGTTCAAACCATCAATTACGAATCTCCTATACGAAGTGGAGAAGCCTTGGAACTTTCCAGCATTGATGCAGAAAAACTTGATATCTCATCGGGTGAACGGGTCTTAGTGTCGTCACGCCGCGGAAGTATTGAGATGACTGTCGAAGTTGACCCTGATCTTCCGGTGGGGCTCGCTTTCACAACTTTTCATTTCCCTGATTTAGCAGATGTAAACCAATTGACAAACAGTGCATACGACCCGAAATCTGGAACAGCCGAGTTCAAAGCTACAGCCATCCGCGTCGAGAAGTTAGTCAATGCCTGACATAAAATTTGGCACTTCCCTCCCCAGCCCCGATGAAAAAGTAGCTGTGGATGAAGCAGTCGAATCACATGGACCAGTAACAATAGAACTCTCGGAAAGACTTGTTTATGGCGGTCAAAAACGACTGAAAGAGAGAAGACATCTTTTATTGCCTGCTCTTCATGCGCTGCAACGTGCTTCCGGGTGGATCAGTCCGGGAGGGCTAGATTATGCATGCCGAATTCTAGAAGTTCCACCCGCTGAGGCGTATGGTGTAGCCACCTTCTATCACCTCTTTTCAGACCAACCGCCTAAAGGTGATCAAATACTCCATGTATGTGATGACATTGCGTGCATCCTAAATGGGGCTAATGACCTAATCGATGCTTCGAAACAAGAAGGATATGAAACCAAACCCAGTCCATGTTTAGGACAGTGTGAAAAAGGCTCGGCCGTGTTTGTTCAACGAGTCGCCTCTGATGACACTGTTATATTCGAAACTGACCCCAAGGAATTCGAAAAATATTTAACAAAAAATTCAGAAAAAGAACCAACTAAGTTGCCACAAGAAGGATCAGATCATTTACGTCTTCTTTCCAGAATTGGAATTGTAGATCCAAATAGTCTCGAAGATTATAAGTCCCACGGAGGTTACAAGGCACTCGAAAAAGCCCTTGAAATGGATAACGAAGAAATAATTGAAGAGGTTTCAAGCTCAGGTTTAAGAGGCAGAGGCGGAGCCGCTTTCCCGACTGGAGTCAAATGGAAAGCGGTAGCTGACGAAAAAGGCAAGGTGCATCATCTGGTTTGCAACGCTGACGAGTCAGAACCAGGAACTTTCAAAGATCGAATTTTAATGGAAAATGATCCGTTTGCTTTAATCGAATCAATGACTATCGCTGGACTTGCCATAGGTGCAGAAAAAGGGTGGTTTTACATCCGTGGTGAATACCCACTCGCTAAACAACGTCTAGTTGAAGCAATCGAAAAAGCTAAAAAGTCAGACTTGCTAGGCAACAATATTCTGGGTTCGGGAAGAAAATTTGATATTGAAATAAGAAGCGGTGCAGGCGCTTACATTTGTGGTGAAGAAACTGCATTATTTAACTCAATAGAGGGATTTAGAGGGGAACCAAGGAACAAACCACCCTTTCCTACAACTAATGGCCTATTCAACGAACCGACAGTAGTTAACAATGTTGAAACCTTGGCAAATATCCCCCGGATAATTTTGCATGGCGGAGAGTCTTATGCTTCGGAAGGAACAGATCAGTCTTCAGGGACCAGACTTTTCTGCTTAAGCGGAAGAGTGGCTTCCCCCGGTCTTTACGAATTTGAATTTGGTGTAACTCTTGGCGAAATATTGGATGCCGCGGGTGGTTTTTCAGGATCTGGTAATCTAAAAGCGATTCTCCTGGGTGGAGCAGCAGGCAGTTTTGTAACTCCCGAGTCTTTAAACCTGCCACTAACTTTTGAAGACACTCGTAATGCTGGGGTCTCATTGGGTTCGGGAGTGATAATGGCCTTTAGCGATAGAGATGATTTAAAAAAGATTGTTCTACGTATCGCTGAATTTTTTCGCGATGAATCATGCGGACAATGTGTCCCTTGCAGAGTTGGAACGGTCCGACAAGAAGAATTACTAATCCGAATTACTGATAAACAAACTCTTGATGCTGATATATCATTATTCGATGACTTAGCTTCCGTGATGTCTGATGCATCGATTTGTGGTTTAGGACATACCGCAGCATCAGCAGTTAGGTCAGCTCTAAATCTAGGACTTTTGGAAACTAATAATGAGTGAAACAACAAAAAAACCTCCTGAAACGTTTGTCGAAATTACTCTTGATGGCAACAAAATTTCTGCACCTGAGGGTTCAACAATTTTAGACGTCTGTAAACAAGCGAATATAGACACCCCTACACTTTGCTGGGCCGAGAATTTGACTCCAGTTAACGTGTGTAGAGTTTGCGTAGTTGAAGTGGAAGACTCTAGAGCGCTAGTCCCATCATGTTCAAGACCAATCGAAGAAGGAATGGTTGTTTCAACTGAATCTGAGAGAGTTAATACCAGTAGACGAATGGTTCTAGAATTACTAGCTTCATCAGTTGAACTTGATAGAGCAGATAAAGAAATTATTGAATGGATGAACTATTACGGTTCCAATCCTGACCGTATGGGAAATTCAAATGAAGTTAAAACATCAAAACAGCCTGTCAAAATTCAAGACAATCTTTACGTCCGAGATTATGAACGATGTATTCTTTGTTATAAGTGTGTTGAAGCATGCGGTGAGGATGCTCAACACACTTTTGCAATAGCTACCGCAGGACGCGGTTTTGAAGCACATATATCAACCGAATTCGATGTCGAATTACCAGAATCCGCTTGTGTTTACTGTGGCAACTGCATAGGTGTTTGCCCCACAGGAGCTCTAGTTTTTAAAACTGAACATGATATGCGAGAAGACAACTCTTGGAATCCTGACAACCAAAAAGTCACTGAAACTATTTGTGGTTTCTGTGGGGTTGGTTGCAATCTGGAACTACATACCCAAGATGAGAAAATTGTTAAAGTCACTTCGCCTTCTGACCACTCCGTCACAGAGGGCCACCTTTGTATCAAAGGTCGTTTTGGTTGGCAGCACGCTCAGCCAAAAAACTAGACGAACTTATCTTTCTTTAAAGAAATAACAACTGCACAACCGTCACCATATTTTTTTGAAAACTGACCAAAAAAACTAATCAATAGATCTTGGATTCCATATTTTTTTCGAATGGCTTTTTTTATCAATTCATATTCTTTTTCGTCCAGATCAACTACTTTTGCCGATCCCGAAAACACCTTCGACTCCTTAGCAAGCTCACCTTTATAGTCGCAGGACTGAAGCTCAACACTTGGGTTTCTCTGAATACGGCGAACTTTCCATGTTTTTTTCCCGGTTGTGAAACCAACCTGACCATCACTTAATGAAGCAATCCAAACAGGTGTTCTCTTCCGATTCCCATTTTTTGTCCATGTCGACAAACTCACATAACGTTCATCTTGAATCGTCAATTATTTAGAAATCCATATCTGGCATACCTGCACCCGCAGCATTTTCTTCAGGTGCATCAGCTATCACTGCTTCAGTAGTAAGGAAAAGTGCAGCTATGGAAGCAGCATTTTGAAGAGCTGATCGAGTTACTTTCGCGGCATCGATAATGCCTGCAGAAATTAGATCTTCATATTCTCCAGAAGCTGCATTTAGACCATTTGGTCCCTTGAGATCTTTTACCTTCTCAACTACTACTCCACCTTCCATACCAGCATTTATAGCAATCTGGGTTAAAGGCGCTGCCAAGGACCTACCAACAATATTTGATCCAGTTGCTTCATCATGTTCTAGTTTTGAAGCAGCTTTCTCAACCGCAGCTTGTGCTCTTAGAAGTGTTACACCTCCTCCAGCTACAACTCCTTCTTCGATTGCGGCTTTTGTAGTGCTGACAGCATCTTCAATCCGATGTTTCTTTTCTTTAAGCTCTACTTCAGTTGCAGCACCTACTTTGAGGACAGCGACACCACCTGAAAGTTTGGCTAGTCTTTCTTGCAATTTTTCTCTATCGTAATCAGAATCTGTATTTTCGATCTCAGCTTTGATTTGAGCTATACGACCTGCAATTGCATCTTGGTCTCCTGCGCCTTCGACAAGAGTTGTTTCATCTTTTGTCACCACAAGTTTTCTGGCTGAACCCAACATGTCAATTGTGACTGAATCAACCTTTAAACCGACCTCTTCTGAAATAACCTGGCCTCCGGTGAGTATTGCTATATCTTGAAGCATCGCTTTTCTTCGATCACCAAAACCAGGGGCTTTTACAGCAACCGAAGTAAAGGTTCCTCTGATCTTGTTCACAACTAGTGTGGCGAGTGCTTCACCATCTATATCTTCAGCGATTATCACTAAAGGTCTTCCTGCTTGCATTACTTTTTCTAATGCGGGAACCAAATCTCTAACGGCAGAAATCTTTGAACCGACTAGCAAAAGATAAGGATCTTCTAAAACCGCTTCCATTCTTTCTGGATCAGTCACAAAGTAAGGTGATATATACCCTTTGTCGAAGCGCATTCCTTCCACAAGGTCCATTTCTAAACCAAATGTTTGTCCTTCTTCGACTGTTATAACTCCGTCTTTGCCTACTTTATCTATAGCTTCAGAAATCATTTCACCTATTTCAGGATCAGCAGCTGAAATTGAAGCAACATTGGCAATTTGTTCCTTGTCGCTTGAAACATCTACCGATTCAGAAAGAATAGCTTCAACAGCTGCTTCAACGGCGACTTCAATCCCCCGTTTCAAAGACATGGGATTAGCGCCAGCAGCAACATTTCTTAGACCTTCACCTACCATTGACCAAGCAAGCACTGTTGCTGTGGTAGTTCCATCACCCGCAACATCATCAGTTTTCTTAGCAACTTCTTTTACTAACTCTGCTCCAATTCTTTCATATGGATCCTCTAGGTCAATTTCCTTTGCTATTGACACACCGTCATTTGTAATCGTTGGGGCTCCCCATTTTTTATCTAAAACAACATTTCTTCCTTTAGGTCCCAAGGTGACACGTACAGCGTCTGCCAACTGGTTCATACCTTTTTCAAGCCCTCTGCGAGCTTGTTCATCAAAAACAATATTCTTAGCCATTAAGCAAGCCTTTCATAAAAGAATAAAAGCAGATTTCTTGTTAAAAGTGTTCTGGCACTCTTCTGCTTAGACTGCTAATCCAATCAAATTAAGAAGAAAAAACCAACCTTTTTAAGTCCAAAACACCTGAAAACCAAGTTTTTTGGCATTTTTGAAATAAAGATGTTATTGGGATAATAACTTTAAACGTTCAATTACTAATCTCTCAATACATTCTTCGGTCTCCGAAAAAGCAAGCTCTTCACCAAAGGTTTCCACCAACGAGGCACAATCAACTTTTTCGAACACTTCGTCACTAATTGCGCCTGCAATTATGAAAACTGGTACTGAAGCTGCATCTGCATAACGACATACACCTGAAATAACTTTTCCGTCAAAAGACGTCTTATCTAGACGGCCCTCACCTGTAATCACCAAGTCAGATCCAAGAATCATTTCATCAAGACCAATTTCTTGAGCAATAAAATCAAACCCGTCAACTAATTCAGCACCTGCAACAAGCAGCCCTCCTGCAAGCCCTCCAGCCGCTCCGCTTCTTGGTGTTTCTTTAACTGAAACGCCATATTCTTCTTCATAAAGTTGTGTGAGTCTTTCCAAGCGGCGGTTAAGAAACTTCACCTCGGTGGGAGTAGCTCCTTTCTGCATGGCAAAAGAATCAGCCGACGAAAGAAAATCTGTCTGAACATCACATGCTGCTACAAGTTCGATACCTTTATAACGAGCAAGTGAACCCATAGCTTCTAAAGCTGCTAGCCCCCCATCCGTAGTAGCAGAACCACCGAGACCAACTATTATACGTTCAGCGCCTTTTTCTAGAGCACAGCGAATCAGTTCACCGGTTCCTTTTGTCGTAGCTTCTAAAGGGTCATTATTTTCAGGCCCCCCTGCTAACGTAAGACCCGATACTTTAGCGACTTCGATTACTGCTGTTCTATCAGCCAATCTCCACTCTGCTTCTACCGGCGCACCTAAGGGTCCAGTGACAGTTGTTGTTCGATTAGGACCCCCAAGAACATCTAAAGTGCCCTCACCTCCATCTGCTAATGGGACACCTATTGAAGACCCACCAGATTTTTTCACTCCTTTTTCAATTGCACTGGTAGCTTCTAACGCTGTTAAAGAGCCTCGAAACTTATCTGGAGCGGCTAAAACCCGCACTTTTATGAACCGTAAATCTCTTTATCAGAACCTAAAAATACGATTATGTCTGCAGTTGAAACTCTTTCAATACTTCCTTCGGGCACAGAGAGTCCATTATTTGGGAAAGAAGTAATCAAATCAGGCATTATTTCAAGAACTTCTATCACACCTTTCGCATCAGGTGAAAATTCAGGTTTGTAATAAACCCAAGACTTTTCATCTTTGTTTCCATTAGCGGGTGACAAAGTTGTATACCCATGGGGTTTAAGGAGATTTGTAACTGCACCTGCGGCTCCACCTACTCCAGAACCATTTAACACAAGAACCTTTACTGTGTTAGGAGGTCTAGTTGGCAAAGGTGGTGAACTCGTTGTCGTTGTTGTCTCCACTACTGCAACAGTAGTTGTTGAAATTTCTGAAACGTTCAAAGGTGGCAAATCAGCAGGTTGTTCTTCTACCATCTGGGTCATCTGGTCAGATGAGCTAGAAGTAGTTGAATTGACTTTCTGTGGATCATCGTCCAAGCCCTTCCATAAAATTACGACACCAAGAACAACTGCCACAAAAATTAGTAAAAAAGCTCTAGGAGCAGCAGATGTGTTGCTAGGTGCTATACCCTTTCCACCCAACGGTGATTGGAAACTCATTGTCTGCCTTCACTATCAATTGTGCATTGCTGCCGGCCAAGACTTTTTATAATCACCATTCTCTTCTCTCTTGAAACTAAACCTATACCAAATCATCCTCCGATAAAGGATCATAATCAAGTACCCCCTGATAGTTTGCTAACTTAGCTCTAGATAAATAATTGCCCGAGTAGCTCAGTTGGCCAGAGCAGCCGCCTTGTAAGCGGCAGGTCATCGGTTCGAATCCGATCTCGGGCTCAACAACTAACGGTGTCGTGATACTTCAAAAGCAGCAATGGCTGCGGCAGTAGAAACATTCAATGAAGATAAAACCCCTTGAAGAGGTATATGAACTAATTCGTCACAACGCTCTCTAGCCAATCTTGATAAACCACGTCCTTCTGAACCCAAAACCAATGCAATTGGCTGATCCGCAATTTTTAGATCATAAAGAGGTGTCGAACCGCCAGCATCCAAACCAACTAGCCAGATCCCAGATTCTCTTAAACGTCCAAGTGCTGCTGGTATGCCGCCTGCTGTAGCAATTCTAAGATGCTCAATCGCTCCTGCTGCAGTCTTAGTTACAGCTGGAGTTATTCTCGCCGAACGGTGTCGTGGCAGTATCACTCCTGTAACCCCTGCACATTCGGCTGAACGTAAAATGGCTCCTAAATTCCCAGGATCAGTCACTCCGTCCACAATGAGAAAAAAAGGTTTTGGATCGCTTGCTTTTGATTCTATTAATTCCTCTATTTCATAATTCGGCAAAGGCGCCGCTAAAGCAATAACGCCTTGTGGAGATTCTGTTTTAGCCATTGATTCAAAACGTCCTCGGGGAATTTCTCTTATTGGTACTTTTGCTTCATCCGCTAAATCAATTATGTCATCCAGTATTGGTGCATCATCAAGGTCTCCAGCTAAGAAAACTTCCCGAGTTTTACGAGTTGCTGCAATAAGTAACTCCCTCACGGCTTGACGACCTTCAACTTGATCTCCTAATAAAACATTTTGTTGAGATCTGCGCTGCCTTAAAGGCGTTGTGCCCCTCTGACTTTTATTACCTTTTGTATTTCCCTTGCTATTGCGTTTCTTGTTCATGATTTGGAAATAAGAGCAACTACCAGACAAGCAGCTCCTTTCCCCTCCCCTATAAACCCTAAACCTTCAGATCTACGACCTTTAACTGTGACAGGAGCGTTAAGAAGTTTTGACATCCGATCTTGAATATTATTCTTGTGTGCGCTAATTGAAGGTGCTTCTAAAATCACATTGCAATCCACATTGCACACTTCCCAACCTTTTTCTTTCAATAACCCGACAACATTTTTAAGTAACTCCATGCTGTTTGCATTTAAAAAAGAGGGATCTGTGTCAGGGAAAAGTTGGCCTATATCGTCCATGCCTGCCGCTCCCAATAGCGCATCAGTAATTGCATGAGCTAATAGATCGGCATCGCTGTGTCCATCTAAACCTGGACCTGGTAAAGTTTCCCCTCCAATGATTAGAGGGCGGTCGGAATCTTCGGAAAAAGAATGAACATCAAAACCTTGTCCGATTCTGAAAGTAGACATAACCATCCTCTTCAATTGGTTTTTTTGGCGATCAAAAACTGTTCAGCAATTAACAAATCTGATTTAACTGTAATCTTTAAATTACTTACATCACCATCAACAAAATCGATTATTCCACCTGCTAATTCAACTAGTGAAGAATCATCAGTTGCTTCTTTGTAACTTGAATAAGCTTTGCGCAACAAAGATGCATTGAACGCCTGTGGGGTCTGAACAATTAATACTTCATCTCTATTTATCTGTTTACCATCAATAGACCTCAATGAATCAGCTATTGGCACTACTGGCACTACTGCTTCAGCCCCATTTCTTACTTTGTCAACAACCAATTCGAACAAGTCTTGGGAAGCAAGGGGTCTTACAGCATCATGAACAATCACTATCTCTGAATCATGCGGCACTTTCTCCAATCCACATCTAACTGATTCGGATCTTGTTGCTCCTCCTTCTACTATTTCATGAACTTGATCAATGCTTTTAAGACAACTCCTCACAAAATCAATGTCATCCGCTGAAGTTACAACGACTATCCCATCAGACACAGAAGAAGCATTAAGAGTTGAATGAAGCAGAACTGGCATTCCTGCGAGTTCTGCTAACTGTTTTTTACTCCCGAAACGGAGTCCCTCTCCTGCAGCAACTAAAACTGTCCAAATTTTCATAACAGATCCTTTATAGCTGAAAAAAAAATTAAACAAGTATCTTGCTTCGTCTAAATAGTTTCTACGTATTAGCATGACTTATGAAATGATAGATCACACCCTTTTTGTTGAATCAATGCTTTTCTACAAGCTAAATGAAGAAGAGCTTGAAATAATTGTAAAAGCTTCAAGTGAAAGAGACTTGCTAAGAGGAGACGTCTTATTTCGCGAAAATGATAAACCTGACTCTCTTTTTCTTGTCAACTCGGGTCGAATAGCCATAGTTAATAAATCATTTATAGGTAAAGAATCCGTCGTGGCTCTTATGGAAAACGGGGATCTTTTCGGCGAAATGGGCTTATTTGATGATAGAGGAAGGTCTGCTGAAGCTCGCGCATTAGAGGAGTCGTCTGTAATCGAGGTGCCTTTTAAACCGATTAAAGCACTCTACGAAAAAGATCCTTCCCAGCTTTGGGAAGTCGTAAAGATGCTTGTCGACCGTCTAAGAAATATGGATGAAGTTTTAGCTGACTCTGTTTTCCTAGATGTAACCGGAAGAACAGCCAAGAGACTTCTTGAAATTTCTGACAATGAAGATGAATTTTCGTTACCGGTGACTCAAGAAGAGTTAGCCGGAATGGTTGGGGCATCAAGAGAGCGAGTGAATAAAGCTATAGCTTCATTTATTAAACTTGGCTGGATTGAACAATTCGACCGCACATACAGAATTATCAATCGCGAACAACTTACGATACGTTCACGCTAGCTATCACCCAAGATCCAATTTTTTGCCTTTATCCACGCATCTTTAGCATCTAATGGCCGATGGGCAGGCCTAGAAGGATCATGCACAAACCCGTGGTCAGCTCCTTCATAACTGGCCACGGTAACTCCTGTTGATTGCAAAAGATCTACATCTTCTTTTGGAGTCCAATTATCGTTACAACCCACAATCGCTAATACGGAGTCTGCATCACCTTTTTCTAAACAAGAAACGGGCTCTGACTGAGTATCAGATTTCCAGGCTTCTGGAACTCTGATCATTCCATAGAAAGAACAATGTTTAGAAAATCTCCGTGAAGAAACAGATTTCAGTGTGTACATGCCCCCCATACAGAATCCCAAAATTGCTACTTGATCGCTTTGAATTAGGTCAGCAGCTTCTATTGCATCACCTATAACTCGAATATCTTCCAGTCCTGAAGCCGCTCCAAGTCTTTCTTCTACGTTGAAGTGCTCTAAACCGGGATAAAGCTCAAAAGAACAAACGTTTACATCCCATTCACTCGCTAAATGCTTGACCATGTCATAAAACAAAGGCCTTAGACCCATGATGTCAGGTATAACAACAAGACCTAGTTCGCTTTGCTTTGAAATTGATTTTTCAATTACTGCATTTGTACCTGAAGGGAGAATTATTTGCATGGACTAATCCTATTAGTGGCAAAAAGAATTAGTTTTATTTCCCAAATAGTTCAGCGAAACCTTCAATCTTCGGATGCGTGAAACCGCTTGGAATCGGTATCTGGCTTTGCATTAAAACTGTTGACATTCCAAGACTCCGAGCTGCCTCTAACGTAGAGATATCAGAATCGACCAGAAGCATATTTGAAAAAGAAACACCTGTTAAACGTCGTAGAGCTTCAAATATAGAATTGCTTGGCTTTCTCACGCCATATTCTCCACTAACAATCCAGTGTTGAATCTGGTCTTCGACACCCAGCCGTTCACGTAATTGTTGCGACCAAGATAAAACAGAATTAGTGATGCAAGCTACTGGGATTCCACGTCTTCTCATTTGATCTAAAAACGGCATTGCATCAGATCTGAGGCGTACAAGATTTAAATACTGAGAGTCTATTAATTCTGAGTCACCTTGGAGTCCAACACTTTCCCAAAACTCCTCAGAATTTAGTTGTCCTAAGCTCGCCGCTCTATAGCGATCAGCGATTTCATCTGCATCAACTAGTCCACCATTTTCTCTTACAAAAGGGACTAGTAATCCCTCTGGATCAGCTCCTCCATCCCAAATGACACCCTTCCCGCCAACTACAACAAGTTTGATGCTCGTATCGACTTCTTGATCATCTTTAGTCATAACATTTTCAATAATCTCTGGAGTTTTTCTACGTTTCTTTGAATTTTCAGAATTTTTGTCAGTTCGAGAACCCGAAGTGAAATCCCTAAAACCCCTAAATAATAAGAATAATAAAGCTGCACTTAGAAAAACATAAGCGACTGTTCTCCAAGCTTTTGGTTTTGAGTAATCAACGGTAGAGGAAGTCGAAAAAGGTGTGGAGGTCTGATCTCCTAAAGGAACAGTCCACACATCATTGTTAAAATCATTGTCTTTGGTGCCGGGTAAGGAAACTGAAAAATTCATTAGAAACGAATCAGCAGGATCACAAATAGCTTCACACCCAGATAAAAAAGAAAGGTCTTCTAAAGTTCTTCCAAAAAGATCACCTCCCAAGACCTGATCTAATGCAGAATCCGAAAGTAAAGAAAGCCCCTTTGAAAGATCAATCTTTCCTTCGATTGTCCATACTTTCTTAGCGAATGATTTTTCGCTCAAAAGGCTGACTTCGGAAAAAACTGAAGGTCCCGCTATCTCCTCTAAAACGCTAATTAAGGAATCTACACTTGTGAAATCTTTTGTTGCTAAAACGACTGTTTTAGATTCTTCTTTAAGGTTCTCAGGTAACGAAACTTTCCATCCTGAAGAAAGCAAATCTTCTGTTCGAAGTTGCTTTTCTAGATCTCCTACTAAAGCACTTGCCGAACTGTCAAGTTCAACAGAAACTCCGACATTTCCTGTTCCATCGTCTTCAACATTTACCACCACTGAACTTTCAACTTTGCAAGCCGCTACTAGAAAGGTGACTATAAGCAGAAGTAAAAATTTTTTCATATCAGATTTTGGGAGATTTGCTAATTCTAAACACTAGCAAATCAGCTAAATAGAACTCCTTGATGGAGTTAAAATAGCTGACAAATTTCTATTCAACTCCCTCAGTTACCATCTCCATGGTCGGTGGTTCAAATCCTGCAGTTGAACGGAAAACTACTTTCTTACCATCATAGGTAGAGTCATCGGCACTATCTTCTGGGACATCTTCTACGTCCACAATTACGATTTCACCTGCTTTAAATTCTTTATATAGTAAGCGTTCTGAAAGTGGATCCTCTATAAGTCTTTGAATGGCTCGTCTTAAAGGTCTAGCTCCTAGTGTTGGATCATAGCCATGTTCGGCTAAGTGACGTTTAACATCATCAGTCAACTCCAAACCTATTCCTTGGCCGGCTAATTGACTAGATAAACGGCTTATCATCAAATCAACAATTCTTGTTACTTCTTCCATGGTCAGTTCATGGAAAACAATTGTTTCATCGATTCGGTTAAGAAACTCTGGGCGAAAATGGAGTTTTAGAGCATCTTGAACTTTTTCTTTCATCCTCTCATAGCTAACAGCTTCATCTGCTTTAGTGAAACCTAAATTAGCTTTACGCAAATCGGCTGTCCCTAAGTTAGATGTCATTATTAGTACTGTATTTCGGAAGTCCACTGAGCGTCCTTGGGAGTCGGTCAGCCTGCCTTCTTCGAGTATCTGTAATAGTGTGTTGAACACATCAGGGTGAGCTTTTTCAACTTCATCAAAAAGAACTACAGAAAATGGTTTCCTTCTTACGGCTTCTGTCAGTTGGCCCCCTTCGTCATAACCTACGTAGCCTGGCGGTGAACCTAAAAGCCTACTTACTGTGTGCTTTTCCATATATTCAGACATGTCAAGAGATATCAAGGCCTGTTCATCACCAAAAAGAAACTCTGCCAATGTTTTAGCCAATTCCGTTTTACCAACTCCTGAAGGACCAAGGAAAACAAATGAACCTGACGGCCGTTTGGGATCTTTTAAACCTGCCCTAGTTCGTCTAATTGCTTGACTAACCGCATGGATTGCATCCTCTTGGCCGATTACTCGCTTATGAAGATCATCTTCCATGTGAAGAAGTTTTTGAGTTTCTTCTTCCGTGAGTTTGTATACAGGTATGCCCGTCCATACGGATAGAACTTCAGCTATACACTCTTCATCTACTTCGTCAAAAAGATCAACACCGGATGATTTGATCTCTTCTTCTCGTTCAGACTTACTCGAAATTAGTTCCTTTTCGCGGTCTCGTAGATTTCCTGCTTCTTCAAAATCTTGAGATTCAACAGCTGCTTTTTTACGCTGAACGACTTCAGCTAGTTCAACTTCAAGTTCCCTTAGATCATCTGGAGTATTCATGCGCCTAAGACGAAGACGGGAACCTGCCTCATCAATTAGATCGATTGCTTTATCTGGAAGATGGCGGTCCGAAATGTAACGATCAGCCAAGTTAGCCGCCGCTATTAGAGCTTGATCAGTAATTGTGACTCTATGATGTGTTTCATATCGCTCTCTTAAACCCTTAAGTATCTCGATCGTATGTGCAACATCAGGCTCGTCAACAGTTATTGGTTGAAAGCGTCGTTCTAAGGCAGCATCTTTTTCTATATGTTTCCTGTATTCTTCTATAGTCGTTGCACCAATTGTCTGAAGTTCACCCCTAGCCAACATAGGTTTTAAAATCGATGCTGCGTCTATTGCTCCTTCTGCCGCACCAGCTCCAACTAAAGTATGAATTTCATCTATAAACAAAACAATATCGCCTCTTGTTTTTATTTCTTTTAGAACTTTTTTGAGACGTTCTTCGAAATCACCCCGATAACGGCTTCCGGCGACCAAGGCACCTAGGTCCAAGGTGTAAATTTGCTTACCTTGAATTGTTTCCGGGACATCCCCACCGGCAACCATTTGAGCAAGACCTTCAACAATGGCTGTCTTACCTACTCCTGGTTCTCCCACAAGTACGGGATTGTTTTTTGTTCGACGTGACAGAACCTGCATAATTCGTTCCAATTCACGCTTGCGGCCAATTAACGGATCTAATTTTTTTTCTATTGCTGCTTGAGTCAGATTTCTTCCAAACTGATCAAGAACAAGCGAACCAGACGGGGAATCCGTTCCTCTACCCCCAGAAGTGGCACCAGCTTTTTCAGAAGCTGCTCCCATAGGGCCACCTGATCCGGCATAACCCGATAGGAGTTGAATTACTTGTTGCCGGACTCTGGACAAATCAGCACCCAACTTAACCAATACTTGAGCTGCGACTCCCTCCCCTTCACGGATGAGACCCAAAAGTATATGCTCAGTCCCTATATAGTTATGGCCTAATTGAAGCGCTTCTCTTAAAGATAGTTCTAGAACTTTCTTAGCACGTGGTGTAAAAGGTATATGGCCACTTGGAGAACTTCCACCTTGCCCAATTAGTTCCTCTACTTGACCACGCACTCCTTCAAGTGAAATCCCTAAAGATTCCAATGCCTTGGCAGCCACTCCTTCACCTTCATGGATAAGCCCCAATAAAATATGCTCGGTACCAATGTAATTATGATTAAGCAGACGCGCTTCTTCTTGCGCTAATACCACCACACGACGAGCTCTATCTGTGAACCGTTCAAACAATTGGCAATCTCCCAAAAATCAAACTAATTAATAATTATTGTATCTATCTCTGTAATGTAACAGCGATAAAGAAAACAGCTATTTTAAGAACCTTCTTTTAACAGTTTCGAGATGAGGTAAAAATGTCGTATCCTCAGCACGTGGATGATGACTCCTACACACTACTTACCCTGCCGGGTATTAAAAGTGCCTTGGAAAGAGTAGAAGAAGAATTGAGGATAGCTGTTAAAGCTGAAGAGCCTCTTCTTACAAAACTTTCGCGTCATCTGATTGATGCAGGAGGTAAGCGGATTAGGCCAAGTCTTGCTATTGCATCTTCTCAAATACTTGAAAATAAACCAGTTGCTCCAAGCCAAGAAGTGATTCTTGGTGGAGTTGCAGTCGAACTAGTCCATCAAGGTTCGCTTTACCACGATGATGTAATGGACGGAGCTAAAACTCGCAGGAACGTGAAGAGCGTCAATGAGGAATGGGGTAACCATGAAGCAATTCTTGGAGGAGACTATCTATTAGCAAGAGCTTCTGAAATTGCCGCTGGGTTAGGAGCCGAAGTGGCTGGTCTGCTTGCTTCAACTATTGCCGCACTCTGTGAAGGACAAATTCGTGAAGTTAATTCTGCATATGACATAACTAGAACTGAGGAAGCATACATGTCTTCGATTGCAGGTAAAACCGGTGCCCTCCTTTCAGCCTCAGCAAAAGTTGGAGCAATTGTTTCTGACTACCCAGAAGATGTGGTCAAGGCAGTAACGACATTTGGAAATCTCTATGGGATTGCTTTCCAAATCGTTGATGACTTATTGGATGTAATGGCAACTGAAAAAGAACTAGGTAAACCTTCAGGGAACGACATGCTAGAAGGTGTTTACACCCTTCCAGTTATTAGAACTCTTAAAGGTCCAAATGGCGAAGCTTTAAAAGATCTATTAAGTAACCCTATTTGCAGTGATGAGAGAGACCAAGCCTTGATGCTTGTTAGATCAGATGAAGCCATAATTTCAACAGTGGAAACAGCTCTAGATTTTACATCTAAGGCCCAAGAGTCTCTAAAAGACCTTCCTGACAATCCAACAGCAGAGATACTTAAATCTACTTGTACCATTCTCGCAAATCAGGTCAACCATTTTAAGAGTAGTGAATAATTATTCTTGCTCAGGTCTTAACGTGGGGAAAAGAATTACATCTCGAATCGCCTGAGTATCGGTGAGAAGCATTACTAAGCGATCTATTCCTATACCGAGTCCACCTGTTGGCGGTAATCCATATTCCAAAGCCCTTAAATAATCTTCATCAACAACCATTGCTTCCTCATCTCCCGCATCTCGACTCTTTTCCTGCGCGGCAAAACGTGACCTCTGGTCTTCCGAGTCAACAACTTCAGAAAATGCGTTGCACAGTTCCCGACCAGCAACAATAGCTTCAAACCGCTCAACCAACTCAGGATTACTCCTATGAGCTCTTGAAAGAGGTGATACTTCTTGGGGGTAATCAGTTACAAAAATTGGCCCCCACAGCTCAGGTTCAGTTGTCTTCTCATAAAGTTCAAGAATCAACTTTCCAACTCCATAATGTTCTTTAAATGGGACTGAAAAATCTTCACAAAGTTTTCTCAACTCTTCTATTGGAGTTTGTAAATTGATTTCAGTTTGAATTTTTTCATTTAAAAGGTCCAACATACTAGATCTTTTCCAAGGAGTTGAAAGGTCTAATTCACGACCGTCGTATTGAATTACTGTTGAACCACAAATTTCTACGGCAAGTTCAGAGACCAAATCTTCTACTAGTCTCATAATGTCTTCGTAATCTGCATAAGCCTCATAGAGTTCAAGCATTGTAAATTCTGGGTTATGACGTGTGGAAATACCTTCGTTTCTGAACACTCGAGCCATTTCGAAAACTTTTTCAAATCCCCCAACAACCAACCTCTTTAGATACAATTCGGGTGCAATTCGCAAAAATAAATCGACATCAAGAGCATTGTGATGAGTTTGAAAAGGACGAGCTGCAGCCCCTCCTGGAATTGGATGGAAAACCGGTGTTTCTACTTCCATAAAATCTCGGTTCTCCAACCACTTGCGAATTAACGAAATGATCCGACTTCTTGTTTTAAATGTCTCACGTGATTCTTCGGTAACCCAAAGATCCACATATCTTTGTCTGTAACGAATATCAGTGTCAGATATACCGTGCCATTTATCAGGGAAAGAACGCTTCGCTTCGGCTAAACGAACCCATGAGTCGACACGAACAGAAATTTCACCTCTCTTCGTTTTAATAACTTCACCAGTCACTCCCAGCCAATCACCCAAATGCAAGTTTGAGAAAAGTTCAAAATCAGGGCTGCTTTTTTCGGAAGCAAACAACTGAATACGCTCAGTTGAATCCTGTAAAACACCAAAAACTATTTTTCCTTGATCCCGACGCAACATCAATCTTCCTGCCACTGAAACCGTTACTCCGCTACCATCCCCTTCAGCTAGATCTGAATACTCGGAAAGGATTTGAGAAGCTGAATTTGTCACTTCGAAACGGAAAGGAATTTCTCTATCCATCATCACCTCTATTTAAATCGTATACAAGTCTTAGCCCATGCAAAGTTAAAAATGGTTCTACGTGATCGATCGATTTTGCTACTGGAGCAATTAGATGTGCTAAACCACCAGTAGCGATTACTATGCAATCGTTTAGCTCTTTTCTGAAACGCTCAACCATCCCATCTACTTGCGATGCAAAACCATAAACAGCACCTGATTGAAGGGACTCGACTGTACTTTTACCAATAACACTTCGTGGTTCAGTCAATTCGATAGCTCTTAAGGCAGCAGCTCGTTCGAAAAGGGCGTCCAGACTAATCTCAATACCGGGGGCTATAGCACCGCCGAGAAACTCGCCTTCTGAAGAAATAACGTCGAAATTATTTCCGGTCCCAAAATCAACAACTACAGATGGACCACCGTATAAATCGAAAGCAGCAACAGCATTTGCAATACGGTCTGCCCCGACCTCACGGGGATTGTCATAGAGAATGGACATTCCAGTTCGTACTCCAGGTTCAATAACCACCGGTTCTAATTCCATATATCTGCCAACCATCTCACGAAGACTTGCCAGCACACGTGGAACACCTGAACAAATCGCGATTCCTTCGAATTCATCCTTATAACCAGAAGACCTAACCAGATCTCTAATAATTACCGCGTGTTCATCAGAAGTTCGATCATCGTCAGTAGCAATTCGCCAATAATCCAAAAGTCCAGCATCGGCTTCGCTGGATGATGAAGAACTTTCGTAAAGCCCTATAACCGTCTGAGTATTTCCTACATCAATGGTTAGGAGCATTCTTTTCCTCTCATAAGTCACTTTTCTAGCAAAAAGTTAGTCTCACACAAAGATAAGACAACCAATTCACTAACACTCATTTTAAAACCTATTAATCATAAATGAAGTGAAAGAATTACCTGTTTCAGGGTAGTCCCTTGAGGGCCTTCTAGTAGTCGACTTTCAACTTTCAGGGAATAACAACGCCAATATTGTCTATTAATCGAGCGTTTCCGAACTTACATGCGATTAATATTCGAATCTTTCTACCAGAATCACTTAATAAGTCAAGTGGAGTAAAAGTTTCAGAGTCGACAACCTCTACGTAATCTAAATCGCCTTTTGATTCGTTTCTAACAATGTCACTTATCAATTTTTTCAGATTTTCAGAATTTTTTTCTCCATCTACAATCGACTCTGCTCCTACGTTCAAAGCACGGTAAAGCACAGGGGCATCTGCACGTTGCTCTTCTGTCAAATAAACATTTCGGCTTGAAAGGGCTAGTCCGTCTATTTGACGGATAGTTGGACATGCAACAATTTCAACAGGGAATCGACGACGTTTCACAAGATCATTAACAACCATTATCTGTTGGAAATCTTTTTCTCCAAAATATACATAAGCATCGCCAACGATTTCAAAAAGTCGTGCAACCACTTTTGCAACACCCTGAAAATGGGAAGGTCTACTCTTTCCTTCAAGAATTTTCCCAAGTTCACCAATTTCTTCTAGTTCCGGTGGTCCTTTTGGATATATCTCTTTCTGTGTCGGACAGAAAAGAAGATCGACTTTATGTTTTGCACAAATCTCCTTATCTTTTTCAAAATTCAAAGGATAATCATCTAAATCTTCTTCAGGTGAAAACTGAAGTGGATTTATAAAAATAGAAACTACGGTAGTTTTTTTCTCCCTAACTGAAGTGTCGATCAGTGAGGTATGCCCCTCATGAAGAGCACCCATTGTTGGGATGAAACCTATCTCTTCTCCTAAGTTTCGCTTTTCACTTAAAAGATTTTGGAAATCCTTAACAGATGTAACTATTTCCATGGAAACTATGAATTACTTTTACTTTCAATCTCTATAAGTTCAACTATCTCACGACCGTCACTTCCAATTTGCTTTTCAAGAAGTTGCTCAACAACTTCAATTGCGCGTGGACCTGTTGGAACCAATTCACGCCATAAAAGGTACGCTGCGATAAGACCACAAATTTGATCACCCAACTCTTCTCGATGTAACAACACCTTTGGATTATCATCCAATAAAGAATTCAGTCGGGTAAATAAAGCAATTAATCTTGTCAAGCCCTCCTCCGCTCCCCCAAAAGGCATCTGAACCCACCTCACACCTTGGCTTTCATATGCCTTGATGTTGTCGTCATTAGCGAGAAGTGATACGACCACATCAAAGTTATTTTGTCTTATCCAAATAACTTCCTCTTGTCGCCGAACGCTTCTATGGCTTTCGCCAAAACCTCCCGGTCTTTCACAAATAGCGAAAGAGTCTTTGATTACCCAATAAAATTTTCTTGGTTCTATCCCTTGCGCCCACTTACCTCTCATCAGCAAACCTTAATTTAACGGAAGATAGATCTTGAAATTGTTTCAAAAAAAGTAACTGCATCAGATCGGAGGCTACAGGAGTAAAAACTAGAGAACGCGAGTTAATCAACTTTAATTTTCTCAACTTATTAGCTCTCCGAACTAGCTACCCAGATATCAGGCAAATTTCTATAACGTTCAGCTACGTCTAAGCCATAACCAACTAACCAATCAGCTGGAACTTGAAAACCGGCGTACTTTATAGTGTCTTCTTCAAATTGAAAATCTTCTCTGACTAGAAGAGCGCAAATCTCTAAGCTTGCAGGGTTTCTAGCAAGTAAGTTCTTTCGTAAAAAATTAAGAGTTAGTCCACTATCAACTATGTCTTCAACTAAAAGAACATGTCGATCAGCTAAGTCAAGATCAAGATCTTTAACAATTCGCACCACTCCAGATGATGTTGTCGAATGTCCGTATGAGGAAACAGCCATAAAATCGAACTCTATTGGTAAATCAATAGCCCTTGATAAATCACTCATAAAAACAAATGCCCCTTTTAAAACTCCAACCAAAAGAGGTGCTTCTTTTGAATAGTCCTGACTGATTTGTTTTCCTAATTCGTCAACCTTCTCAGCTACTTGTTCTGCTGTTATTAAAACATGTTGGGGAGTTGGTATATTGTTTGTTTTTTCTTGGCTCATTAATAGGACCTTATCTTCTGAATAGTTTGATAATAAATTAGTCTGTTTCTTGAGAAATTTTTGTGTTAACTGAAAATTTAACTTTTCCTTGAGATCTGTCTACTCGAAACCCACCAGGAATTTCTGTTCCTTTAATTTCTCCTCTTATAATCTGTAAAACTCTGTTAATTGAAGAAGAATCTGGCGGCAAACCAATTTTGTCTGATAGCCATTCTTGAATTGCAAATTTAACCACAGGGTCAGAGTTATCATCTACTGACCGCACATCTGTTATATCGAGATCTTTAATCAAGTCACCTAAAATTCCAGAAGCTTCTCCTGCCAAATTTGCATGTCTGGCCAACAATGGGACAGGATCACGGCCGCCTACTTCAGCTAACAACGGAATCACCTCGTTGCGAATCCTGTTGCGTGTAAATCTAGGATCAAAATTCATCGGATCATTTACTGGATCTAATTTTTCTGAAAAACAAAGCTCCTTGGTCTCACTACGACGTAATCCTAAAATTGGCCTTCTATGAGGCTCCCCAATTCCTGCTGTTCCTTGCACACCCGAACCTCTTAATAAGTTCAATATTACGGTTTCGGCTTGATCATCCGCTGTGTGACCTGTAAGAACTTGTGGAGGCAAAACCTTTCTTCTCGCATCGCGCGCCCGAGCTTCTAAGTTTGGGCCATCTTCAACGAACGCTTTAACACTATGTGCTTTTACACCTAAATCACTGGCCACCTTACAAACCATTTCCCCTTCGTCATTAGAAGTCTCTCTAAGTCCGTGGTCTACATGCCATACAGTTACTTTCAAATCAGCGTTTACAGCTAACAAAAGTAAAGCTAATGAGTCAGCTCCACCCGAAACAGCACAATCAACCTCAGTTCCACTCATAGGAAATACAGAACGAACTTGCAGTTCAGAAATTAAATCACTACTCATTACTAAGCCTTTTGATTCGAGCGATCCAAAGATTAGGATCCTTGATCTCCTCCAGTTTCGGCAAGTTATCAGGATGCTCCCAAACCATGTTCAAAAAATCCATTCCTTCTAACTCTTCAATAGCGTAAATAAATTCTTCCCCTTGTTCATATTGTGCCAATTTTGCTTCGATACCAATAATTTTTTGGAAGATCTTTGTAGCTCCGCTAGCAGATTTTCTTCTTTGACTTACTACTTTTTCGAATCTTTTTTGATTTTTAACATGACCTTTTCCCGCCCGACTCATAATTACATCACCATGACCTTCAAGTAGAGTCATGAGAGCAGCTATTTCCTTGACTGAATCTTTCTGATCCATAGCTGTAAAAAAATTAGACATTTTAAATTCAGTTAAACGCGAACTCCCAGGATCTTTCAGGAGTTTTATTTGTGAGTTGTTTTTCTCTTCTGATTCATCCGTAACAATTTGAACTTCTTGAAGAAGATTTTTTACCAGTGACAAATAGTGTTCCCTCATCCAAGACACACCTGTAAATTGAGCTCTGTGTGTTAATTCATGAATAGCTAGCCATAACCGGAACCCATCTGGATCAAAAGCATACCGGCGTTCTATCGCACAGATATTGGGACCGACATAATAAACCAAGTCTTGATCTTTCAAATCTTCATTATCTAAAACTAATAAATCATATTGACCCAAAACTCGTGTAGACATCCAACCTAAAACTGCACCTATCTCCAAAGCCGCTACACGCGAAGAGATAGAAGCTTTCTTCATTTCAGAATCTTCTGCCATCACTGGCTTTAATAAACGTTTTAAAGAAGAAAAGTTTGCTCGAATCCAACCACTTCTATCGACGACTTTTGCCCTTGCTTCACCTGAAAAGGATTTTAAACCCGTTGAAGTTTCTACCAATTTTTCAGCAGTTGAAGTAAAGCCACTAAAAGACTCATTCAAACCTTTTAAGTAACTCACATCATTAAAAGGAGCTCTGTTAGCTATTTGGTTAGCTACCTTTTCTGCTAGACCCCAATCAACTGTCATGCCTTCTACAGAGCTGGCTTGATAACGCTCCACAGGAATACCTGGAAGTTAACGCTTGGGGTAACGCGTAGAAGAGACTTTCCCTAAATAACCAATCAAAGCAGCGATTAAAGAGACAACTCCCACCACTACCAAGGGAACAGCTAACCAATAGTGCCAAATTACTCCACCAATAATATTCATAGAACAAATCTTACGTTAATTGACAAAAAAGATGACACTTTTCCTGAGCCCGCGCGGGGAATTGAACCCCGGACCTGTTCATTACGAATGAACCGCTCTGCCAACTGAGCTACACGGGCGCAAATGCAATATTAGTATCGACAATTAAACATGAGACAAAAAAGTACTTCTAAGCTCTTTCTAAGGGCGCCCAAGCCAGTAAAAGCCTTTTTTCTCCCTTAGAAGAAAAAGAAATTACTGCTTCAGCCCTGTCTCCAGACCCGCTTACGCTCACTACTACACCCATACCCCACGCTTTATGTTTTACATCATCTCCAGGTTGTAAAGCCAACAAATGAGCTTCCGTTGACTTTGAATCTTTTTCAGTCTGATTTGTTCCTTTTCCGAAAATTCTTCCCGATGGCTCCTCAGAAGAAAATTGATCTGTGGAAATAAAATCCCATTCGTCTATATCCGAAAAACTTTCAGTTGAATTTCCGAAACTTCTAATACTTTTCCGCGACCCTTCACGTTGTATTAACCCATCTGGAATGTCATCTAAAAATCTACTAGGTGGGTTGTACTGAGTTTGACCGTGCAACATTCGACTCCAAGCGTTGCAAAGGTGAAGGATTTTTCTTGCTCTTGTAATTCCTACATAAGCTAGTCTTCGCTCTTCTTCCATTTGATCCGGGTCGCCCAAAGCTCGGACATGGGGGAAAATACCTTCCTCCATACCAAGTAAGAAAACAACTGGAAATTCAAGCCCTTTAGCAGCATGAAGTGTCATAAGTAAGACTTCTCCGTCACCCAAATCAGAACTCTCATTTGGTATCTCATCAGTGTCTGCTACCAATCCAACCCGTTCCAAAAATTCAGAAATATCCGAAAATTCAGAAGCAGCGCCAACTAGTTCAGACAAATTTTCTAGACGGCCCTCAGCTTCGATCGTTCTCTCTTCTTCTAAATCACTTATGTACCCTGACTGTTCTAAAGAAAATTCAATTATGTCTGCAGGTCCAAGATCGAGACGAGATTGTGATTCCTCAAGTAAATTTAGAAAAGATTCAATTCCTTTCAGTGCTTTACCCGACACTCCAGCTTTGGAGGCGTCAAAGAGCGCTAGAAACAAATCAATTTGGTTTTTATCTGCCCATTCTTCTATCTTGCCTAACGAAGTATCCCCCACCCCACGTTTAGGAACATTAATCACGCGCCTAAGTGCAACTTCATCCAAAGGATTTACTGCTAAACGCAAATATGCAAGAGCGTCTCTAACTTCACGTCGATCGTAAAACCGTGTACCTCCAACAACGCGATATGCCATACCTAAGCGATTTAATTGCTCTTCGACAGCTCGGCTCTGGGCGTTTGTACGATAAAAAATTGCAACATCAGACAGCCCTGAATACCCCGCTTTTTTATAGGAAATGATCTTTTCTGCAACCCAATTAGCTTCATCATCTTCATTGCTGGCTTGATACAGAACAATCGATTCGCCATCACCTTCTTCTGTCCATAGCTCCTTTGGTTGGCGACCAGAATTTCTGCTTATAACTTCATTTGCTGCATCAAGTATTGTTTGAGTTGATCTGTAGTTCTGATCCAAAACGATTACCGTTGCGTCAGGAAAAGATTTTTCAAAATTAAGAATATTTCTTACATCTGCTCCTCTGAACTGATAAATCGATTGGTCACTATCACCTACTACACAAATATTTCGGTGCTCGGCTGCCAGAAGGGAAACAAGTTCATTTTGAATCAAATTTGTGTCTTGATACTCATCTACCAGAACGTGTTTGAAACGGTTTTGCCATTGACCCAAGACTGACTTATTTTTTCTAAAAAGAATCACCGTATTAAGCAACAAGTCATCAAAATCCATTGCACTTGCTCTCTTAAGTCTTGCTTGATATTCAACGAAGATTTCGCTGACCTTCTGGTCATAAGGGTTTTCTGTACTATCTAAAAAATCATTTGGATTAATTCCCTCATTCTTCAAGCCCGAAATTTTCGATAATAAAGCTCGTGGAGGAAATCTTTTTAAATCAAAATTTAGATCTTTTATTACATGGCCCATCAAACGGGCAGCATCACCTTGATCATAAATTGTGAAATTTGGCGAAAATCCAATTTCATCTGATGCCTGTCGAAGAATTCGAACACATGCTGAATGGAAAGTTGAAACCCACATCTTGTCAGCTACGGGACCAACAAGATCTACTACTCTGTGTCGCATCTCTTCTGCAGCCTTGTTTGTAAAAGTAATAGCAAGAATTTCAAAAGGTGAAACAGCTTTTTGATTAATTAAGTAAGCGATTCTGCTTGTTAACACTCGTGTTTTTCCAGAACCGGCCCCTGCTACTACAAGAAGTGGGCCACCTCCATGAGTTACGGCTTCTTTCTGAGCAGGATTTAACTCGAGATTAAATTCTGCATGCTCTTCTTTACTTGAAAAAAGTTCACCCACAGAATCACCCTACTGTGGGTATGGGACTTACTCGGTTAAGACAAATAATTAAGATGAGACTTCAATTACCAAAGCTGATCTGTATAGCGATCGGTTCCAACTACTGTCGGAAAGAAAGGAGCGGCAAAAAATATTTTGCCCACGTCTGATGAATCAACTGCTTTCCCATATTCAATAAAACTGTCCCAGACTTCACGAGGATCATTTCCCATGAAGAAAAGCTGCATATACCGATTTTCACCTCCTGGTGAGGTGCCGAGGTCCATTGGCGCCTTACCAGTCATTTCATCCTGACCGGGAACTGGTTTCCACATAGAACAAGATTCTGCAGCACCAGATTTGAATAAAGTCGATAAAGCACCGTTTTCTAACCAGTCTTCAAATTCAGAATTTTCTATTCCATGATTTCTCTCGATTGCAACTGAAACAAGACCCTTATATCCATGATCTAACGCCAACTCCATAGGCACGGGGTTATCATCACGATAATAATTGCTCAAGTGATCGTACAAAGCCGTATGTGCGTGCTTACGTTCACTAAATCCACGACCTTCGGCGTATAAACGTTGTACTTGTTGGGCTCCCCAGTTGAAATGGTCATCATGATGGCCCTTTTCAACCCAGTAGATAGCGAGGTATGAGCCACTGTCCCAGGGGTTAGCGAGAGCATTGGTTTCATCTGCGGGGAGTCTAAAATCTTTCAATTCACGTGTAGATACCCATCTGCCTCCTGCGAAACAGTAGGGGCCGGTCATACATCCACCGTAGAAATGGTCACGTTCGTACCACCTGTTATATGCAACCTCATGGCCGGGGTTTGGGTCAACCAATGTGAAAAGCATGCTCCCAACTTTTAAGGGACGGTCAGTAGTTTTTTCTATTTTCATCTAAATCAAATTTTCCCTTATTTCATTCCCACTCAATAGTTCCTGGTGGTTTAGAAGTCACGTCGTAAACAACTCTGTTAACACCTTCCACCTCATTAATGATTCGGCTGGAAATTCGTTCCAACAGATTATGTGGTAAACGTGCCCAATCAGCTGTCATGGCATCTTCGCTAGTTACTGCTCTTATTATCACTGGGCGTGCATAAGTTCGTTCATCACCCATAACTCCTACTGAACGGATATCCGCTAAAACAGCGAATGCTTGCCACACTTCTTCTTCTAAATCTGCTTTATCAATTTCTTCTCTGACTATAAGATCTGCAGCACGGACGGTTTCTACCGTTTCGCTATTTATCTCGCCAATAATTCTTACCGCTAATCCAGGTCCTGGGAAAGGTTGCCGTTTCACTATCTCGTCCGGTAGACCTAATTCTCTCCCAACTTCTCTTACTTCGTCTTTGAACAGATTCCTTAATGGTTCAATTAACTCAAAGTCCATGTCTTCAGGTAACCCACCGACGTTGTGATGGCTTTTTATTCGTGCGGCTTCGCTTGTCCCAGATTCAATAACGTCCGGGTACAGAGTGCCTTGCACGAGAAAATGTGCTTCTTCAATTTCTGCTGCTGCTTCTTCAAATAATCGAATAAATAACTCTCCTATGATTTTTCTCTTTTCTTCAGGGTCTACTACTCCTTTTAACTGCTCGAAAAATCTTTCGGCTGCTTGAATGTGAATGAGTTCAATACCTTGTGAACTTTCGAAAGTATCGATGACCTGTTGCGCTTCTCCTGCTCTCATCAACCCTGTATCTACGAAAACGCAAGTCAACTGATTACCAATTGCTTTATGCACTAAAGACGCTGCTACAGCAGAATCAACTCCACCTGATAATCCACATATAGCTTTTTTGCGGCCAACTATTTCTTTTATTCCCGTAACCGAGGACTCAACTACTGAAGCCATGTTCCAATCATTTGGGCATTCACAAACATCGTGAATAAAACGTTTCAACAAATCTTGGCCGCAAGGGGTGTGGTGAACTTCAGGATGAAATTGAACCCCAAAA
The DNA here is from genome assembly GCA_003214465.1 of Acidimicrobiales bacterium AG-414-N20. GTDB lineage: Bacteria > Actinomycetota > Acidimicrobiia > Acidimicrobiales > MedAcidi-G1 > MedAcidi-G1. The sequence continues at coordinate 51,310 of QCLO01000005.1, forward strand.
AGACCCTTTTTGGGTTCTTCAAAAACGGCTACGGGGGAACCGTCTGATGACGCAGTTACTTTAGCTCCTTCTGGTGGACTCGTTATCGAATCAAAATGGCTCATCCACACTTGTTGTGTAGAAGTTTCGATACCTGATAGGAGAATTCCGGTTTCATTTACATTCACTACTGTTCTTCCGTACTCTCCTTTTTCGTTCCCTTCGACTGAACCACCGTTTTGTTGAGCTATTAACTGTGCTCCGTAACAAATGCCAAGAATAGGAACTCCAAGAGCGTATATTGCTGGATCGATTTTGGGGGCTCCTTTTACGTTTACAGACGTGGGCCCACCAGAAAAAATGATTCCTGAAGGTTTAAGCTCAGCAAAATTTTCTGCATCTAATTCATGCGAAACTATTTCACTGTAAACATTGGATTCCCTAACTCGGCGTGCGATAAGTTGCGCATACTGTGCACCGAAGTCAACAACCAAAATCCGTTTGTCTGACTCAGCAGTGCCAAAAAGATTAGCACTCATAGTTAACCAAGAATTTCATCAATTAATTCTGAAACCCTTTCTACATGAGTCGACGTAGTCCATGTACCCCCAACTGATAAGCGTAGAACATGTTTGTCGTCTAACACTGTGTGAGTGAGCATCATTTCACCTGTTGAGTTCAACGCTTCTTGTAATGCTTTTGTGGCATCATCACCATCTATATGACTAAAACACACAAGTGAAAGTGAAACTGGAGCGGCTAAAACTAGTTTCGGGTGATCAGATACGCGGTCAGCAAAACTTTCAGCCGCTTCTACGTGGTGTCTTATGTGTGACCTTAAACCTTCAGCCCCGTAACTTCGCAAAACAAACCAGAGCTTTAAAGACCGGAACCTTCTACCTAATGGAACCTGCCAATCTCTATAATCAATAACTTCACCGGCTTCACTTGCAGGATTTCTTAAATACTCCGGCACTATCGAAAGCGAATCAACTAGTGGTTTTGAATCCGCCACATAAAAAGCTGTGCAATCAAAATTAGTTAAAAGCCATTTGTGAGGATTGAAAGCATAGCTATCTGCTTTTTCGATTCCTTCTAACAAACCACGATATTCTGGGCACACCGCAGCGGATCCAGCCCATGCTGCATCTACATGGAGCCAAGCACCTTCCTTGTTAGCAATTTCAGCTATAGATGATATTGGATCAATCGCTCCTGATGAAGTGGTACCAATGGTCGCTGATATGAAACAAGGGGTCAAACCGTTTTCTTTGTCTTCATTTATCAATCTTTGCAATTCTTCTGAATCCATCGCAAAGTTTTCATCAACTTCTACTTTCCTTAGTTGATCGGGAGAGAAACCAGCGATTTTTATATCTTTCTCAATCGATGAATGAGCCTGAGTAGACGTATAAGCAACAAGTTTTGGAAGTTCTGGAGCTCCTCCTGAACGATCACGCGCCGCTAAAATAGCGCATAACGTAGCAGACGATGCAGAATCTTGAATAACACCACCACCTTTTCCATCTGATCTGAAGCAATCAGGTAAACCGCAGAGATCCAAAAGCCAGTCAAGCATATGGGTTTCGAGTTCCGTAGCAGCTGGGCTAGTTGACCAGAGCATGCCATTAATGCCGAATCCGGCTGAAAGTAGTTCTCCTAATATTGCTGGTGCTGAAGAATTACAAGAGAAGTAACCAAAGAAACCTGGATGTTGCCAGTGAGTGATAGCCGGCGCAATAAGGCTATTTACGTCATCTAATAGATCAGTGAAAGGTTCAGGTGCTTCAGGGGCTCTTTCTGGTAACGATGCTCTTACATCGCCTGGCCTTACATCAGGAGTAACTGGTCGTTCTTCTAGATGCTCAATGTAATCGGCAATCCAATCAATCGTCGAATGGCCCATTTCTCTGAACTCATCCGAAGTGAAATGTTTTGGAGGTTTTGTTGTCACTAAAATTTATTCCCTTCTTTAGATTCTTCTTTAGGAAATCTTCCATAATTGTCCGATAATCCTAAGGAAAGGGTCAAAAGTTGGCGAATCATCAAAGCAGTTGCTCCCCAGACAGTATCACCCTCGAGTTCAAAGAATGTAATAGAAACCCAGCCATTAGGAAGTTCCCACTCTTCTTCGCGCCAAACTTCATCTAAGAGAAGTTCAGTCATTGGTACATGTATTACTTTTTCAACTTCAGAGGTATTTGGATCTAGGTCCGGTCTTTCAGGAAGAATCGTTACGAAAGGATGTATAAGACTTCTACTGCCTACTGTAACTATCGGGTCTAATCTTCCAAGAGGTTTTAGTCCTTCTGTTTTAATTCCGATTTCTTCATTAGATTCGCGACATGCAGTTGCCCATAAATCAAAGTCTGAATCTTCAACACGACCTCCTGGGAAAGAAACCTCATGTCTATGAGAGCTAAGATTTGGTGACCGTCTAGTAAGTATTAGATGCGGCTCATGCTCATCATAAATACATACAAGTACTGCAGCATCCCGCTCTTCGCCTGTTGGTATTCTTCCTCTGATACCAGAAGGCACACGGTTTGTTAATGCTTTTACGACTTGGGTAATTTCAATTTTTCTATTTTGAGATTCGAACCACGGTGAGGATTCTCCTAAGCGCCATGACTTTGGACGTGGAATGACTTGTATTCCACCACGCTGGCTTTTTTGTGCTTCCATCAATCAAGACTACCTTCGCTATAAAACACTTCTGGCCGGGCTTTTGCCCGGCCAGAAATAAAACAGTAATAAAAACTGTTACATCATGCCGCCCATGCCGCCCATGCCGCCCATGGGATCCATTCCGCCACCAGGCATTGCTGGTTCTGGCTCTGGCTTATCAGCAACTAAGGCTTCAGTTGTTAATAGAAGTGCTGCGATTGAAGCAGCATTCTGCAATGCAGCTCGAGTGACCTTCGCTGGATCAATTACTCCGGCTTCAACTAGATCAACTAATTCTCCAGTTGCCGCATTCAAGCCTGTAGAGCCCGAAGCCATCTCAATTTCTCTGACCTTAACAGCGCCTTCAAAGCCAGCATTGTCGGCTATAAGTCTTGCTGGAGCTTCAAGAGAAACGTGAACAATTCTTGCTCCTGTTTCTTCGTCTCCTTCAAGATCACCTATTACAGACTCAATAGCTGAACGTGCACGAAGTAAAGCCGTGCCTCCTCCGGCGACGACTCCTTCTTCTATAGCTGCACGTGTTGCTGAAAGAGCATCTTCTATCCTGTGCTTTTTTTCTTTAAGCTCCACTTCAGTTGCAGCTCCAACCTGAACAACTGCTACACCGCCAGCTAATTTAGCTAAGCGTTCTTGCAGTTTTTCTTTGTCCCAATCGGAATCTGTCTCATCAATTTCACGTTTGATCTGAGCGATTCTTCCTTCTACAGCTGAAGCTTCACCTGCGCCTTCGATAATCGTTGTGTCGTCTTTATTGATTACGACTTTTCTAGCGGTTCCTAACATGTCAAGACTTACGCCTTCTATTTTTAGGCCAACTTCCTCGCTTACGACCTGTCCTCCGGTAAGAACAGCCATGTCTTCCAACATTGCTTTACGTCGCTCACCAAAACCAGGAGCTTTGACTGCTACAGAGTTAAAGGTTCCACGAATCTTGTTAACTACAAGAGTCGCTAATGCTTCACCTTCTACATCTTCAGCGATAATCAAAAGAGTCTTTCCAGTTTGCATAACTTTTTCCAGTAATGGCAGAAGATCTTGCACGGAAGAAATCTTCCCCTGATTAAATAGCAAATAGGGATCTTCCAAAATTGCTTCTTGCCTTTCTGGATCAGTTACGAAATATGGCGAAAGATAGCCTTTATCGAACTGCATGCCTTCAACGAAATCAAGATCCATGCCAAAGGTGTTTGACTCTTCTACGGTTACAACACCGTCTTTACCTACTTTGTCGATTGCTTCAGCTATGACCTCTCCTATAGCAGCATCAGCAGCTGAAATAGCTGCAACATTTGCAATCTGATCTTTTGAGTCGTCGACTCGAACTGACTGGTCAGCTATAGCATCCACTGCTGCAGATACGGCCTTTTCAATACCCTTTTTTAAACTCATTGGGTTGGCTCCTGCAGCAACATTTCTCAAGCCTTCGCGAACAAGGGCTTGCGCTAGAACGGTAGCTGTAGTCGTACCGTCTCCTGCGATATCATTCGTCTTAGTTGCAACTTCTTTTACTAGCTGAGCACCCATATTCTCAAAGCTGTCTTCAAGTTCAACTTCTCTAGCAATGGAAACTCCGTCATTGGTAATAGTAGGTGCACCAAATTTTTTGTCGAGAACTACATTTCGTCCTCTTGGTCCAAGTGTTACTTTTACAGCATCAGCTAACTTGTTGACACCTGCTTCAAGGCCACGGCGCGCCTCTTCATCAAACTTTAAAATTTTTGACATTTTTTGACCTACTTCACAACCGCAAGAACGTCGCGAGCGTTAAGAATCAAAAGATCCTCACCCTCTGCGGCTATCTCGGTTCCGCCATATTTGCTATAAACAACCGTGTCGCCTACACCAACTTCCATTGGTATTAGCTCTCCGCTCTGTTCACTGCGTCTGCCAGGTCCTATTGCTAGCACTTCACCAGTTTGTGGTTTTTCCTTAGCTGTATCAGGTATTACAAGACCACTTGCAGTGGTCTCTTCTGATTCGCCTGGGCGGACCACAATACGATCCTCAAGAGGCTGAAGGTTCATAGAAAACTCCGATTCTTTGTTTCTTAGAAACGCCAAAACTTATTAATTTTACAACAATTATTTTTGGCAGTCTCTTTATTCGACTGCTAACGATACGTCTAAAATGTGTGTAATTCCAACATTTTTAACCTGTTTATAACGCAAATTTCACCTGTTTATGGCGCGAAACTTGTGTATTAGCCTTAAACCAAGCCTAAATTCGGGTCTACACCTGTATTTAGCGGGCTAGGACCCATTTTTTTAAGCCTCCAGTATCCTGCTGCTGCGACCATGGCGGCATTGTCTGTACACATGGCTCTTGAGGGAAGACATCCTTTTACCCCTGCTGAATCGCAAACTTCCAAAAATCTCTCACGCAAACGCGAGTTTGCTGCTACCCCACCACCAAGACATGCTGCCTCAACTCCCGTCGATTCAAGCGCCCATTTAAGTTTGGTAACTAATGCATCTACGACTGCTTCTTGAAAAGATGCCACAACGTCTTCTGTAGCAACATCAGGATTTGAGCGAACATGATTCACTACAGCTGTTTTTAGACCACTAAAAGAAAAAGCAAACTTTCTATCGTCAGGTAAAGTCGCGGGATTTTCTTGTACTAAAGAACGTGGATATTGAAAGGCTGACCTATCCCCCTCTAAAGCTAAATTATCAATGGCTGGACCACCCGGATAACCAAGACCTAAATATCTGGCTACTTTGTCAAAAGCCTCTCCAGCAGCGTCATCAAGTGTTGAACCCAACACACGATATTTTCCTTGTTCTTCCATCAAGACAAGTAATGTATGACCTCCAGAAACGAGTAAAAAAACAAGTGGCAATTGAAGGTCCGGGTCTTCTAAAAAAGATGCGTACAAATGTGCCTCTAGATGATTAACTGCGATAAATGGAACATCCCAGACCATAGCTAAAGCTTTGGCGGCGCTAACTCCAACTAATAATGATCCAACAAGACCAGGACCCGATGTTGCTGCAACTGCTTCAATTTCATCTCCTTCCACTCCTGAAGCGACCAAAGCTTCTGCAACTACTGGAACTATCAAATCGACATGTGCCCTACTAGCTATTTCAGGTACCACACCACCGAATCTTTCATGTAATTGAACCTGGCTACTTACTATTGAAGAACGTATCAATTTAGAAGATTCCACCACTGCCGCCGCAGTTTCGTCGCATGAGGTTTCAATACCCAATATAAGATCAGTCATTTTTTACCCCTTCGAGCAGAAACTTTCTATTAGTCTCTTCAATAGTTTCTTGGAGCCTCTCATCAAATAGATCACTTAACCACATAATCAAAGCATCTTCACTCGTATCACTGTAATAATTTGGTCGAATCCCAGCAGGTGCGAAACCGAACTTTTGATACAAACTCTGCGCTTTTAAATTACCAACTCTTACCTCAAGAGTGATTGCTACGAGATTTAAGGAAATTGCAGAACTACAAAGATCTGCTAATAATAAACTTCCTAATCCAGAACCCTGATTATTGGGGTTTACTGCCATTGTGCTTACATGCCCTTCGTCATGAATTCGCATCAAACCAGCGTGTCCTATTATTACCCCTGCTTTCTCTATTACTCGGTGCGAACACTTTTCAGAGCATAGTTGTTGGCGTAAAAAACTAGGAGACCATGTAGTCGAAAAAACTGAGTCGTCAATTGACAATATTTTTCCAACATCGTCTTCGACAGCGTCTCTAATCTCTATTTTCCCAACCATTACGCTCATTTCGAATCGTTTCGACTTGACCAATTAATTTCTGCATCAGGTTTACGCAAATAAATTGGTTCAAGATCCCAGGGCTGTACGAACTCTTCACGCATTGCACGAGCATGAGCAAGTTGAACCATCGCTCTTGCACTGGGATGCGCCAATCCTTGTTCTGCTAGTTCCACTCTCCCAAGACCCTCGAAAAACTCTGCATAACGAAGTGCCCCATCTCCCACCAATAAACTTGGCTCATCGAAAGTTTGAATTTCTGCAGCCAAGTCTTCTGCTGTGCAAACATTTGCATCACGTACTCTTTGAATACCTCCTGGAACTCGGCGGAACAAGGCAGTGAATAACTCTCCTCGTCTTGCATCCATCGCCGTAACAATTAACCGGCTTGTCCATCTGGCTGGAAAAGCAAGTAAGTCTAAACTTGAAATACCAATTACCGGCAAGGTCAAAGCGTGTGCGATAGAAATTGCTGTCGCTATACCCACCCTCAATCCTGTGAACAGACCAGGTCCGACATCAACTGCAATAGCGCCAAGTTCAGAATAATTAATTCCAGCCTGTTCTCTAATAAAAGCTATTTGCGGAGAAATACTTTCTGCATGTCTACCCTGAATACCGCTGTGTGCTGATGCGAGTACACCCTCATGACCTCCAATTGCACAACCCGCTTGAGAGCTTGCAGTTTCAATGGCAAGAATCAACATCGTTATCCTCTGATTCCCGTTGAGAATGAAGACACGAGACTAATCAATTCAGACTCTCTCCCTACCCATTGCTGACCTATAAGCCTGAACTCAATATTACGTTCTTCAAGATTCTCACCGTGGCTTAAACTTATTTCCAAATAACCCTCGGTTAAAACTGAAGAAATCACATCGCCCCATTCAATAACAGTCAAAGAATTGCTATCTATCAACTCTGATAGACCTAGTTCTTCTACTTCTTGAAAATGCTCTAATCGGTAAACATCAAGATGATTTAGAGTAAGTTCCCCCTCATATTTGTTGGCAAGAGTGAAAGTTGGAGAAGTAATCGGATGTTCAACTCCTAAAGCCAAGCCTAAACCTTGAGTAAAAGCGGTTTTTCCAGCACCTAAATCACCAGACAAAACAACTACGTCACCTGCCTGAAAAACTTTTGACAAGAACGACGCTAAGTCACGTGTTTCTTCAACTGAGAATGTTTTCGCCGAAATGGCAGGTGTCAGATTTACCCCTTCTTCAACCATTGATTATTTCCTTTGCTTTGCAAAGATCGGCTCTCATGTTTTCGATGACACCTGCTCTTCCTCTAAGAGCTGCGGCTGGGTGAAAAGTGGGAATAAGAGTAAAGCCCAAATATTGATATGTTTTCCCCCGTAATTTTGTTATTCCAATTTTTGTATCCAAAAGAAGTCTGGTGGCGAAATTTCCAAGAGTAACTATAACTTTTGGCTTAACTATCTCTAATTGTTTTTTAAGATAAGGGCTACACGCCTCTACTTCCTCTGCTTTAGGGTTCCTGTTTTCAGGTGGTCGACATTTCACAACATTAGAGATATAACACAATGACCGATCCATGTTCATTTCTTCTAATAAAAGAGTATCTAAAAGTTTTCCTGAACGACCGACAAAAGGAATTCCCAAACGATCCTCTTCAGCTCCTGGACCTTCACCAATAAACATTAAATCTGCATTAACAGAACCTGTTCCAAAAACAGGCTGGTTTCTATCTACAGCTAAAGAGCACTTTGTGCACTCTGAAACCTCTTTTGAAATAAGATTTAATGTTTTAGACACAACAAAAGACTATCTATTTAAAATCACTACAGACTGCGATTAAACACAGGCCTGACGAATAGCTTTCTCAGTTACAAACACACTTAGAGTTCTTGCAATATCAAATTTACGGGAATCACCGTCCAATTCTTTTGTAGACACTGCCACTACAGCATCTCCATCCATTCTTGTATGAGCTGGAAAGATAGAACGTGCTATACCATCATGACTTGATTGAGACAGAAGATAGCACTCAGACTTTGTAAGAGATAAATTTGTCATAACAACTCCAAGCGTCGTATTCATCAATTCAGTTGTTTCTATATTTTCTCGCTCTTTGGATAATTCAAAACTCTCTTTAATAAATGATTCAGCAATTTTCTCATCAATAACATCACCTGCCGGGTTCACAGCAAACAAAGAACAAACAATCACACCTTCAACTTCCGCTGAAGCAATTCCTATACCGCCGTAACTTAAATTCTCTTTACCACGCCAATTACCAGTAGTGGCTCCAGCGCCAGCACCAATCCTGCCAGTCTCTATTTCAGTGTTTTCACCGTCTAAACAAGCAATTCTTCCTTCATCGGCTCCAGGGCGGATAGACGAACTTCCTACTCCTAAGTCATATAAAGACATACCTACAACTATCGGCACAGCACCTTGTGCAGTGGGAAAACCAATACCTGATTCTTCCAAGAATTCAACGACACCAATAGCCGAAGAAAGACCAAATGCAGAACCACCCGATATCACTACAGCATCAATATTTTCAACCGTTCGTTCAGGAGCCAGCAATTCAAATTCACGAGTAGCAGGTGCTCCTCCTCTAACTTCACCAGAAGCGACAACACTTTTGGGAAATCTAATAACTGTGCAACCCGTTTCAGCCTCTGTATCGGTCCAATGACCTATTTTTATCTCTTCAATTGGAAACTTCATAAATCGACGGTACATGCCATTTGATTTAGTCAGCTAATTCAAAAACTGCCGCTGACAATTTCTTCTAATCTGTCATCATAAAGCTTGATTACATTCACCCAGTCAAAACGTCTCATAGCTTCTGCCAAGCCTGCAACATTTTTTTTCCAACTTTCTACATCTTTTAATACTTCTCGTAAACGATCTGTAATTCCCTCATCTGAATAAAAGGCAAAATCATGCCACTGTTCTGGCACAACTTCTGGATAACTTAGACGCTTTGGCAAAACAGGAACAGCCCCTGCTGATAATGCCTCAACTACAGAAATGCCAAAAAACTCATGCATAGAAGAACTGACTACAACATCTGTTTTAGACAACAAAGAGATATATTCACTCCGAGGTAAATAACCGGAACTGACCATAAATTCACTTAATCTTCCAAATTGTGACTTTATTGCTTCAAAATCTTTAGGAGAATTTTCTCCAGTTACTGCAAAACTAAACCGGATACCTTCTTCATTAAGTTCCATTAAAGATCTAATAAAAGCTTTAGGATTTTTGTCATATTCCCAACGATGATTCCACAAAATTAAAGGAGGGTTCTCTACACCGTCTGCACACTCTATTTCTGATAATTCAACCCCCACCGGTACTACATGGGTTTTCTCTATAACTTGCTCTAACCGATGTGAGTGAGGCATATCAGGAACGTTTTTAAGAAATTCTGGTAAAACTTCTAAAAGACTCACTTTATGAAAATTAGAATTGAACCAAATCTGATCGGCGATAGCCATATTCTTCCAATTCACAAACTTCATTGAATCGTCTGAAGACTGACTTGGTGACACAGGATACGTCAGTTGATTTTCATGTTGGTACAAAACTACTTGTGGGTCTCCTACAAAACGTTTCGTAAAACCCAACCATGCCGCTAAATCGATCATTCCACTTGCTAATACAATGTCGGGCTTGCCTTTCTGACTAACTACTTCTTGAGTTCTCTCCGCCATAGTTAAAGCAGATCCTCTTACTCGCCATCTCCAAAAAGAACCAGGATGTGAAATGAGAGAAATGTCATGCCGGGTGTGCTTTATTAACCCTTCAGCCCATGCTCTGTGAGATCCACTATGGAATGGCTCGAGAAGAAAGACATTTAAGTTCCTTGCCATCAGAGTTAATACCTTCGAGGAATTCTAGCTCCTAGCGACGTGAGGATTTCATATCCTATTGTTCCTAATACTTCTGCTACATCAGAGACTGCTAGAAAACTGTCTTCCTGTGATCCTAATAAAACCACCTCATCGCCAACTTTTATCGAGTCATCAACTTCAGCAATTAGTGAGTCCATTGTTACTACACCACGTATAGGCCAATGCGCTCCCCCTATAAGCACTTCGCCACCATCCCACCAACCTCTAAAAATACCGTCAGCGTAACCTATTGGTATTGTTGCAATTCGAGTATTTTTATTTGCTCGCCATCGATGCCCGTAACCGACTCCCTCTCCACTTTCTACTGTTTGCAAATAGCTCACTTCACTTCGTAACCAAACAGCAGGCTTTAATCCAAGCTCTTTAAATCGCTCAGAAAAAAACTTTGACGGTTCAGTCCCATAAAGACCTATACCAACACGAACCATTGAATGATGAGTTTCAGGCCATTCTAAGGTTGCAGCAGTATTTGCCTGATGAACTATCTCTGGAGTATGTCCAGCTTCAGAAAGTTCTTCTAATACCCGATCAAAAAGTTTTAATTGACTCATATTAAAAGGATCTTTCGGAGTGCTTGCTAACGCGAAATGCGTAAACACACCTTCTAGTTGAATTCCTAATTCAACTACATAATCTGCCAAATCAATAATTTCGTTAGGCCTAACTCCAACTCGATGCATCCCAGTATCAACTTTTAGATGTACTGGTGCACCCTCTTCAGCTACAGAAGAAAATGCTTCAACTCCTGCTCTTGTATATATAGCTGGACGTACACCACCAAGTTTTACTACTTCTTCCATTTCATTCGGCCTTGGTTCTGAAAGTATAAGAATCGGATCTTCGATACCTTCTCTACGTAAAACAGCTGCTTCTTCAACAAAAGCTACAGCAAGCCATGTAGCCCCTGAAGCCAAGACTTCTCTAGCGACTTCTACAGCCCCATGTCCATATCCATCAGCTTTAACAACAGCACAAAGCGCGACCGAATCATCCAATAAATCACAAAAAATAGAAGTGTTTTTAGAAATTGTTTCTAAATTAATTTCAGCCCAAGTGGGTCTCATCAGAAACTCCAAGCTCTCTATCAACCCCCATATCAATAAGGGTTTCAACTAAACAAGTCACTAAATCATTTGCAATTACTCCTGTTGAAGGCAGACGATTTAAAAGTTGACCATGCACATGAGCTCCAGAAGAAGCCGCTTCTAACGGCCCTGATCCCCTTGCCAAAAAAGCCCCAATGATTCCTGCCAAAACATCTCCTGAACCCGCGGTAGCTAATCTTTGGTCTCCTGAATTGATAATTCGAATCTTTCCCTCTGGGTCAGAAACAACTGTTGTAGGTCCCTTTAGAAGAACAACAGAACGAGTTACTTCTGCACACTTCCTAACAGCAGAAATACGATCTAATGCCGGTTTCTCACCCATAATTTTTTCGAATTCACCTTCATGCGGTGTAAGAATTAATTGAGATTCTTTAGGAAAATCATTCCTATCAAATGCATAAAGTGCATCACCGTCAAGAACTACTGGCGATTTTAATCTTTTGACCAAATCTTTTATCCCATCAAGTAACTCAGGATCCCTTCCAAGACCAGGACCAATTACAAATGATTTGAAGCGATTAAGCTCGTTTTCATTTATTGACAAATCAGTTTGTAAAGGAAATGAAACTGCCTCTAATGGAATTTCTGGAATTTCAATTTCGGGTGAGGAAAAACGAATATAACCAGCTCCCGCCCTCTGTGCCGCGCGAACTGTCAATACCGCTGCTCCTTCCATTCCCTTTCCGCCCGCAATGATCCAGCATGCTGATTTCCATTTATGTGACTGATTAGACCGCGCTGGAATCCAACTGCATACATCATCATCAGTTATTAGACCACTAGATAAGGAAGAAGTATCGAGACCAATATCTGCAATTTCTAACTCTCCACTTAAGCAAGCCCCATCCGAAAAAACATGTCCTGGTTTCAGCGCATTAAAAGTCAAAGTTCTTTTTGCTTTAAATGGTTTACCAATAGAACAACCTGTATGCCCATCAACTCCTGAGGGAATGTCTACAGACAATACATTCGAATTTGTTATCGGAGCTTCATACGGCCTCTTTAAACCAGTCCCATATGCAGCATCTATAACCAGATCAACATCTGGTAACTCTCTAGGAGCTTTGTCAGCATCTATCAGTTGAACACGAACACCTCTCCGCTTCAATCTTTTAGCTGCAACTTTCCCGTCTTCTCCATTGGAACCTTTTCCTACAACAATGATCACCTTGCGACCATAAGCTCCACCAAGTTCTCTTAGAGCCGAACGTGCTACAGCTGCTCCAGCCCTTTCAATCAAAACTTTTTCAGAGAATGGTGAAACTCTATCGATCTCTCGCATCTCCTCTATGCCCGAAATAGGAATCAAAACGAAACTACTTTCATACTTTCAAATCTCATAGTGCAACCACTGTTGCAAGAGCGGCATGGGCGGTATGAGTTATTGAAAGTTCCCATCGCGTTACTCCCGCTTCTTCAGATCGCGCAAAAGCTTTACCATGTAAACACAAAGTTGGTTTCCCTGAAGATCCACGCACGACTTCAATGTCATACATTGGCATTGATCCCAAACCCAAACCCAAAGACTTAAGCGTTGCTTCTTTGACGGCAAATCTAGCTGCATAGCGTTCAGCAGGATCATAAGCTTTTTCCGCATATTCACGTTCTGAAGGTCTGAAAAGCCTAGAAACAATCCTAGGGGTACGCGAAAGTACTAGTCGAAATCTTTCCACATCAACTAAATCGACTCCGATACCTATCACAGAAAAATACTCATTCTAATCATGGGCCAAACCCCGCACCCTTTCAGCAACCAAATCAACAGAATCAATCAACAATTGTTCAACACTTTGCTTGGAAAGAAGGTCCTCTCTAAAAGATGGTTCAGTTTCTCGAACTGCATCTTGGATAGCTTCATAACGGTTGTAATACCCATTCAAAACATTTCTTATCTCTTGAATACCCAAATTTTCATATAAAGAAACATGCAGCAAATTGATTCCAATGGTCTCCCCATCTTTTACTTCTGGGATCAACAAAATCGTTCTTTCATCTCGGAGACCCTTGGTTAACAAAACTTTTTTACTTGTCGCTACCCGGTGTTTAGTTCCTCTTAACTCTAAATCACGCTCTACCCTTGATTGAATTCCTACTGAAACACCATCTCTATCAACAATTGTCAAAGTCGGATTATCAGTATCCAAACCACTGATCCGGTAACGAGTGTGTCCGGTAACTTCGTCAATTGCTAGATCTAAACTCACCAAAAGTTTCAAAGTCTCATAGCTAATACAATCACGTGAAGTCCCTGACTCTAGAACTCTCTTTACTAAAGAAACATCTGACAAATTTTCATCACTACGAGAAATTCCAACGGTCACAGTTTTGGCTTGATGTTTTATAGCATCAACTGGTCTTGTTAACTCTTCAATAGCTAATACCAGGGCTTTAGCCAATTCGTCTATAACCAAAGATGGCGTCCCGACTCTTCCAAATTCGCTCTGATATAAATCGAGCGGTATCTCACCCAAAGAGTAACGTAAAAGAGAGGCCAAACGGACCGAAGTTGATGCTTCTAAATGACCATTTAAACGACCGTTTCGCAACTCATCAAAAAAGAAATTTGAAACTTTACGGAGGTCTTCACGCAAACGATCAAATATTTCATCATTTGAAAGATCACTCTGTTCTGTAAGGCGATCATTCGTAAGATTCTCAATTACTGCATGTGCAACACGAAGAGGCTGAGCTTGACTATCAATAGAACAAGCAGCTTCATATCCAAAAAGATGACCGGCCATTGTGGCTAGAACAAAGGCTAAAAAAGGGTGAGTTGAAGGAACAGGAATCACATCAAGAGCATCAGGAAATTTACTCGGTTCGGAATCTGTTATCACAATAGGTGATGCTTTGTGCGCTCTAAATATTGCTACCTCTTTAGCAATATCATCAATTGTTGAACCTGTAATTCCATTTGCACATACAAGAATCATCGGCTCTGAGGACAAGTCAATGTGTTTTTTATCTTCAATTACATCAGACGCAATCGACTTATAACAGAGTTCAGAAAGTTTTATTCTTATCTCTTCTGCCGCTATGACATTTCCACCACTCCCAACTATCGCCCAGTGACGATGCGGCGGCGCATATCGATTCGCTAATTGTGAAATATGTCCGCGAACACTCAATAACTCTTCCATTTCCTCCGGTAAAGAATTAAGAGCATCAAGAACTGCTTTTCTCTCAAAGTTTTTATTCGCAGAAACGACCTCAGAAAATGCAAACGCTAAAAGATATCCTGCTACTACTTGACTATAAAAAGCTTTTGTAGATGCAACACTCATCTCTATGTCACGCCCGTCAGATGTGTACAACACGCCATCAGCACGATCAGTCAAATCACTGTTGCGACGATTCACTATAGCAATCACTTTTGCGCCCCTAGCCCTAACCAACTCAACTGTTCTATTGGTGTCGGTCGTGGTACCTGACTGACTTATAGGGATAACAAGTGTGTTTGACATATCAGGTACTAAATCAAACGCCGAAAGCTCAGTAGCAGGCTTAGCTTCTACATTAATTTCTGTTTCACCTAACTCACTAGAAATCGCAGTAGCTACTGCTCTTGCAGCTACTGCGGCAGTTCCTTGTCCGATAACTACGACTTTCGTTATTTTTCCTGATTCTAGATCTCGTTTCAATTGATCCGGAAAAGTTTCAGCACCTAGTCTGACATCAAACTCGCCATCTTCTCCTTTAACTAGACGTCCTCTAAGAGTGGACCTAACTGATGAAGGAGACTCTTCAATTTCTTTTAATAAATAATGCTTATAAGAACCTCGATCTATATCTCTTGTGCTTATTTCGGTCTCCGAAAGATCTTGCTCACCCACTTTCGCATCATTGCTTGAAAAGGTTTTTCGGACTATGCCTTCGATAGTTCCCGCTGAATCCATATCTAATCTAATTACTTGACCTTTTTCACTGAAATCGTCTACCAGCTCCTCTCCATCAACCTTTAAATAAGTATTTGTTATTTCAACTAAGCCATATGGCTCACTTGCAACTAGATAGGTATCTTCAGCTAAGCCAACATAAAGAGCTTGGCCGCTTCCTTTAACTGAAAGAAAAATATTTTCAGGTTGAGAAACATCTACTCCAGCAATCGCGACTGAACCTTCAAAATTTCTCACTGTATTTATAAAAGAATCTTCGCTGCTGATGCCATCAGTTATATTTTTCTGCCAAAGTTCAGGGACTACTCTTGCATCTGTGGTGATTCCGTTCGGAATTTCTAATTCGAAACTTGCAATTAGGTCCGCATAATTGTCGATATCTCCATTTTGAACCGTAGTTACTAACCCTTTATTCGTGCTACTTGCTTCCACGGGATGGGCGTTTGATTCAGAAATTAAACCGACACTGGCCCATCGAGTATGACCAAGAATATTTGCTTTAACATTTTTCCCAGACAAAACTTTGGCTAATAAGTCATCCGAAACTATGGACTCCCTTAATGAGTTTGTATTATCTCCTAAATCACCGATTTCAGAAGCTGTTTTATAAACAAACAACAAAGACCCATTTGAAGATTTTCGAACTGAACCTGAACAAAATAGCAAGTCATTTAATCGAGCTTCAGGTATTTCAACGTCAGCTAAATCATGATCCCAAACCAAAATCTGTAAACCGGCAGAATCTCGGCCTCTAACTTCCAGTCGCTCCAAGCCTGAAAGAGCTTGTTGTAAAGACAATAAAGCCGAAAAACCTTGATGGCTTGGGAGGAATTTTTTTGAAGTTAAATCAGAAACTCTTTTATAGGAACCGATTCGGTCATTTTTTATAGACCATATAAAGTCGCGCATCCTTGACGATAAAGCATTCAATAATTCAACATCGTTAGAAGATAGAGACGTTTGTGCTTCAGGATTTTGAAAAAAATCAAAAAGTCGGTCCAAACTTGTTTCGATTGTGGGTATAAGACTTTCATTATTTAACAAAGCTAAAAAACCTGGCAATCCTTTTAATTGTGAGTTAACAAAATCCAAGGATTCCACTTGCTTTTTAAGCATCTTCAAGTCCTCGAATGAAAGAGAGTTTGAAACTGACTCTAATAAACCAAGAAGTTCTACTAGCTCGGGAACTTCTCTAGTGGAAGGACGCCGTAAAACGGCAATTATGCCACACATTTAACAACCTTCCTTTCTCTAGAACTTTGAAAATTTAGAATTAAAAATAGTCTGGTTTAATTCTACGATCTCTTTTTCAAGTGTTGTTCGCGGCTAGCGAAAGCGTTGATCTTTTCGAGTCACAATATTTGAAAGATGTTCAGCAACACTACTAGCCAAAGCGGGGTCAAAAGTTTCAACCATCACCCTAACTAAAGGTTCTGTACCTGAGGGTCTAACTAAAATTCTCCCTCCATCCCCAAGTTCCATAGATGCGACATTTACTTCATCTGTAATTTCTTCAACAATTTTTTCAGCGTTACTTTCTACAGGAATATTTATTAGGATCTGAGGGACTTTAGAGAAAATCGTTCTTGAATCAGTTAATATTTTACCTTTTCTATTTAGAGCCAATAAAGTCTGGACGCTAGTTAAAACACCATCACCTGTTGTTGATAAGTCTCTAAAAATTATGTGTCCTGATTGTTCCCCTCCTAAAATCCAATCGTTTTTTTCTAAAGCTTCTAGAATGTTCCGGTCCCCCACAGGAACTTCGTGAAGTCCGATCCCTGCCTCAGAAAGAGCATTTCTCATGCCTAAATTCGCCATTGGTGTTATAACAACCGAAGAATTTTTCAATAACTCATGTTCAAATCTATCTATGGCACATACCACCAATAAATGATCTCCATCAAGTATTGAACCACCGGAAGTCACTGCTATCACTCGATCGCCATCTCCATCAAATGCGAATCCGATATCCGCATCACTTGACGCAACCGCTTCAATCAAATTTTCTGGATTGTTACTACCACAATCATCATTAATATTCCTACCGTTCGGCTTTGAACCAACTTCCACAACTACGGCACCTAGTTTCTTAAAAACAATCGCCGCCTTATGAACAGTTGCACCATTAGCGCAATCTAAAACTACTTTTAGACCAGTAAAACAATCCTTTTCAACAGAAGAAATTATTGAATTTACCCAACGGGAATCGTCTTTGTCCTCTAAGTCTGGAGTCGTAAGAACATGCCTCTCACGTTGTTCTTTCTCCCAGTCAATTTGAATTAAATCTTGAGTTAAATCAGAAATTTTCAAACCGCCCAATCTGAAAAGTTTTACACCATTATCAAACCAAGCATTATGAGAGGCAGAAATAACAGCCCCTCCTGCATTTTCTACTTTGGCTACATATGCAACTTCTGGAGTTGGGGCAACCCCAAGAGAAATAACTTCAACACCACCACGATTCAAGCCATCTTTTAGGGCTGTCGCTAAAGCAAAGCTAGATTCTCTGGTATCACGCCCCAGAAAAACTCTTTTTGTATTCAAATGTTTAGCTGCAGCTATACCTAAAGATAAAATTTTTGCTTCATCGATTTCACGGCCTACATGACCACGAACTCCATCTGTACCAAAAAATAGACCCATTACTTAATCGTAAAGGATAAACAAGACCCTTTGTTGTCGTTATCGTTTTGAATACTGTGGAGCTTTTCGGGCTTTCTTCAAACCATACTTCTTAGATTCTTTCTTTCTTGAATCTCTCGTTAAAAGACCCGCCTGTTTAAGTGATTTACGTCTCTCTGGCTCTAATGCCTCAAGTGCACGGGCAATTCCCAAACGCAAAGCTCCGGCTTGGCCACTTATTCCCCCACCATTAAGAGTTGCATCGATATCATAGATTCCTTCACTTCCAGTAACTCGCAAAGGCTCCATAAATATTAAACGATGGCTTTCAGATGGGAAATACTCATCTGCCGTTCTGCCATTAATCAAAATACGACCATTACCCTCGTGAAGTCGCACCCTGGCAACAGACTCTTTACGTCTACCAGTCGATTGAATCAAAAGTTCTGTCATATTATTCTCTTCCTAAATTTCCTTGAGTGAAAAACCGTTATCGCTAAGAGCAGCATTGATTTGCTCAACAGCCTTAGGTCCTATTTTTGGTATACCTAAAACGTCCTCACTGGTTTTACTAACAAGTTCTTCTATTGTTGCAATCCCACCTGCTTCAAGATTGCTAATTACTGCTTTCGTTAAACCCAAATCCTGTAAAGAAATACTTTCTGAAGTTTCCTTTTCCTTGGTCTTTGAATTACCTGTCTCTAACGATTCTTCCTGAAGGTCAGAAGCTTTTTCTTCAGATTCCTGTATTTCGATTGGTTTTATTTCTCTAGGTCCCCGAAGCCTCGTGTGTTCAAGCTCCAATCGTTGTGGCTTTTGAGCATCATGAGGATGATCTCCTCCTCTATAAACTTTGAGCTTTGTTAACATCTGACGACCCAAACTATTCTTGGGAAGCATTCCTCCAATAGTTACCCTTAATGCTTCTTCAGGTCTATCGGCCAGTAATTCACCATATATTTTAGTTTTCAAACCACCTGGGTAGCCAGAATGACTATAAACAGCTTTGTCGGTTTTCTTCGAACCTGAAAGAACCACTTTGTCAGCGTTAACAATCACCACATGATCTCCGGTGTCTTGATGGGGGGTAAAAGTAGGTTTATGTTTTCCTCTTAAGATTTTCGCGACTTCAGATGCGAGACGTCCCAAAATAAGCCCTTCGGCATCCACGACATGCCACGCTCTCTGAATGTCACCTTTTTTAGGCGTATAAGTAGACACTAAGTACCTCTGTAATGAATATTTAAATAGATCAATAACACTTTTGGGATATCTAAAACCTCATAACCCAGCCATATAACGATACGGTGCGTCTCTCTAGCCAGCAACCCAAGATTGCAGTGAGAGTAGAAATATCGTTCAATACTCGACTGAAATAAGAATTAATCCGTGTGGAGGAGCTATTTCACCAGCTACTTGCCTATCACCTAAAGAAATTAATTCAGGCAAATAATCATGAGAAATTTTCCCCAATCCAACTGACACAAGTGTTCCGACAATTGACCTAACCATTTGATGACAAAAAGACGATGCAGAAATTTCAAAAAATAAATCATTTTCATTTGGAGAACTCCATGTTGCAGAGTTCACATAGCGCACCAAAGAAGCGGTATCTCCTGATTTGAGTTTGGGTTTTTTACAAAAAGAACTGAAATCATGCTCACCTATTAAATGTTTAGAAGCTAACTGCATCGAATCCACATCCAATTTGATAGGAATGTGCCAAGCTCGATCAACTAGAAAAGGATCTAAATCAGGACTGTTGAGAATTCGATAAGAATACGTTCTAGAAACAGCACTAAACCTTGCATCAAACTCTTGATCTACAAATTTCAAATCGGTGAATAAAACCGATGGTCCGCATTGACTATTAACAGAAGAAGCTAATCTTTCCAAGGATGTTCCATCAGGCACATCAAAACTGACCACTTGTCCAATAGCGTGAACACCTTTATCAGTTCTCCCAGCACATGTGACACTTATGGGTTTGCCGAGCACAAGTGAAATCGCCTTGTTTAAATCTCCAGCAATACTTCTCACTCCAAGATTTTCTGCAAAACCGTGAAAATCTGCTCCATGATAAGCGACTCTCGCCCTTACTCTCATATCACTAATATTTCGCGTACTTTAAAATTAAATCCTGAAAATTAAACAAGTTCTATGCGGGCCATTGGAGCATTATCACCATGACGAGGACCAATTTTTATAACTCGCGTATAACCACCAGATCTGTCTTGATACCTAGGCCCGATATCATCAAAAAGCTTTGATGCCATTTCACGGTCACGCAGAAAAGAAACTACTTGTCTATGGTTATGAAGACCACCTTTTTTAGCTTTGGTAATCATTTTTTCAGCTATTGGCCTCAACGCCTTAGCTTTGGCTTCAGTCGTCGTAATAGCCTCGGCCGCTATAAGAGAGGCGACCAAATTTGCCATCATAGATTTTTGATGTGAAGAGCTACCTCCAAAACGTCGGCCCTTCTTCGGCGTAGCAGGCATTACTAACCCCTAACTCGCAATGACAAACCTCTGGCATTTAGCTTCTCATAAATTTCATCCAAAGATTTTTGACCAAAATTTGTGATCGTCATTAGATCTTCCGCAGACTTTTCTAATAACTGTCCAACAGTATCAATTTGAGCTCTCTTTAAACAGTTACGAGGTCTTTCAGATAACTCAAGTTCTTCAATCTGTAAATCAATATCAGGTGAATTGGTTTCAGGTGATTCAGCTTCTGTGAGTTCCAAACCTTGTACTTCTTCTTCTGCAAGACTTTCAACCAGCCCTACTAAGGAACCTAAAGTCTTACCTGATGAAGCTAAAGCCTCTCGTGGTGTAAGCGAACCATCAGTCTCAATTTTTAAAATTAATTCGTCGTAGTCCGTTGACTGATCAACCCGAGTATTACCTACTTCAAAAGAAACTCGACGGACAGGTGAAAATAAAGCATCAACTGGAATAACTCCAATGACTCCATCGCCAATAGTCCGATCCGAAGATAAATAGCCAACACCTTTTTCTACCGTTACCTCAAAACTCAAATTAGCTTTTGAATTAACAGTAGCTATGTGCAAATCAGGGTTAATTACATCTACTTCTGAATTCGTAGCAAATGATTCACCCGTAACTTGTTGTGGCCCTACAACGTCTACTCTTATTTCTATTGGCTCATCACTTTCAGAGTGGAAAACTAAATCTTTGAGATTTAAAACAATGTCTGTTACGTCCTCAACAACACCATCAATAGTTCCAAACTCATGCAATGCATCGTCAAAACGAATCTGAGTCACTGCTGAACCCGGAATTGAAGACAAAAGGGTTCTTCTTAAAGAATTACCCAGTGTCTGTCCGAAACCTGGCTCTAATGGCCCTATAGAAAACTGAAGACAATTGTCGCCAAGTTCTGACGAATCTAATTCTTCGACCTTTGGTCGCTGCATCACCAGCATTTTTCTCTCCCTATCTTTACTTTCTTTTGGATTTAAATCCAAAAACTCTACTTGCTATAAAGCTCAACAATGAGCTGTTCACGCACCGGAATATCTATCTGGTCACGTGATGGTAAATCTATTACAGTAAATTCATGACTATTATCTGCGACTTGAAGCCAAGCAGGTGCTTGCCTGTCAAGAACATCAACATTCCATTGAATTAAGACCATTTTGGTAGCTTTAGTTCGCAGACTAACTACGTCTCCCTTTCGAAGACGGTAACTGGGTATATCAACCCGATTACCATTTACATCGAAATGACCATGATTGACTAATTGTCTTGCTTGTGGTCTGGTTGCAGCTATTCCTGCCCTATAAACCGCATTGTCTAAACGTAATTCTAGAAATTTGAGCATATTCTCACCAGTGACACCTTCACGTCGACTGGCTTCTGCATAAATCTTGCGAAACTGTTTTTCTGACAAACCATAAGAAAGTCTTGCCTTTTGCTTTTCTTGTAATTGAAGTAAATACTCCGAGGGATTACCACGGCGTCTGGATCTACCATGTTCACCCGGTGGATACGGTCTTTTATCAAGGGCGATTACTTCACCTTTTGTTCCGAAAATATTTGTTCCCAAGCGTCGAGAAATTCGAGCCTTTGGTCCTGTGTACCTAGACATCAAACTCTCCTTCGCTTAGGAGGTCGACAACCATTATGAGGAACAGGTGTTACATCCTTAATGCCCGTTACCTCTATTCCAGTATTCTGAATGGTTCTTATAGCTGTCTCTCTTCCAGAACCAGGACCTTTTACGACAACGTCTACTTTTCTAACACCATGCTCAATTGCCTTAAGAGCGGCTTGTTCTGCCGCCATCTGCGCGGCAAAGGGTGTTGATTTACGTGAACCTTTAAATCCGACATTTCCGGATGATGCCCAAGCAAGAGTATTCCCAGCCCTATCAGTAAAAGTAACAATTGTGTTGTTAAATGAGCTCTTTATATGTGCAACTCCATGTGGCACATTCTTACGTTCTCTTCGACGAGAGCTTGAAGTAGCCATTACTTCATCACCTTTTTCTTATTTGCAATTATTTTTCTAGGGCCCTTACGAGTTCGTGCATTTGTATGAGTACGTTGACCTCTAACTGGTAAGCCTTTACGGTGCCGAATACCTTCATAACAGCCGATGTCCATTTTTCTCTTGATGTTCTGGGATACTTCACGACGAAGATCACCTTCCACCGTAAGTTGTTCATCGATGAAAGAGCGGATTCTTACAACTTCATCATCACTAAGATCTTTTACTCGAGTTGAGAAATCAACCCCTGCAGCTTCACAAATATTTTCTGCAACACTCCGACCTATACCATGCAAATAAGTAAGCGAAACTACAACACGCTTCTCTCTTGGGATATCAACACCTGAAATACGAGCCATGGACTTTCTCCTAACCCTGTCTCTGCTTATGACGTGGATTGGTGCAAATCACCCGAACACGACCATGACGTCTAATAACCCGACACTTCTCGCACATTTTCTTAACACTTGTTCTTACTTTCATAATATTTCTACTTACTTATACCTATAGGTAATTCGTCCTCTAGTTAAATCGTAAGGAGTTAATTCAACCTGAACTCGATCACCAGGAAGGATACGAATATAATGCATCCTCATTTTTCCTGAAATATGAGCTAAAACATTATGCCCATTCTCTTCCAGTTCAACTCGGAACATCGCATTCGGCAACGGTTCAAGAACCGTTCCCTCCATTACAATCGCATCTTCTTTAGATTTTGCCAGAACTAAACTCCCAAATCACTATCACTATCACTCAAAATTTAAAAACTGTACAGACTAGACAACACAGTAAAGAGCCGACTAATAACGCTACCCGAGAGCTAAGAAGCGTCCAACCCCTAACCGATACTGTATTTAATTCATTTAATTCAATTTCCACTGATTACCCCGTCAATAACGTTCTGCAACCGAGAAAAAACCACATCTTCAGTTCCTAATCCGTCTACAACTATCAAATTGTTCCTCTCTTCAAACCATTCCAAGAGTGGAGCTGTCTCATTTTCGTAGATTTCAAGCCGGCGTTGTATTGCCTCTTCAGTATCATCTGCACGGGATCTATCCAGCATTCGCTGAGTAACCTCATCTACAGGAACTTCCAAATTTATGGCAAGATCTAAACTTAATCCACTAGAAAGCAACTCCCCTTCTAAAGCTTCAGCCTGAGCTGAAGTTCTCGGATAACCATCCAAGATGAAACCACTTTCTAGCACATCATTCATTTCAATACGTTCAGCAACAATTCCATTTATTATTTCGTCAGGAACTAGATCACCCGCGTCCATTATAATTTTTGCTTTTTTACCTAATTCAGTCTGCGTCTCGACAGCGGCACGCAACATGTCTCCTGTCGAGATGTGAATAGTTCTATATAACTCACTTAATCTCAAACATTGAGTTCCTTTTCCAGAACCTTGTCGGCCGAGAATTACTAAACGTAAATTTTTCATTTCCTTTTCTCGAAGCCAAAACTACTTCAAGAAACCCTCGTAATTCCTCATCGTGAGCTGAGAGTCAACCTGTTTCATAGTTTCTAAAGCAACACCCGAAGCAATAAGTATTGAAATACCTACAAATCCAAAACCGCTTGCTCCCGAAGAAGACGACCCCACACCTGAAGTCGTATCTAAAAATACGTTTATAAGAATTGACGGAACAAGTGCAACGGACGCCAAAAACAAAGCTCCTGGAAGAGTAATACGAGATAAAATCTTCGCTAAGTATCTTTCCGTTTGATAACCCGGACGAATACCAGGCACAAAACCGCCCTGCTTTCTGATTGTGTCCGCTTGACGAACTGGGTCAAAAGTTATGGCTGTATAGAAATAAGCAAAACCAACTACTAAAAGACCTGTTATAGCAAAGTAAAAAACATTATCTGGTTGAGCAAGATTATTATCCACCCAACCTCTAAAACCATCCCAAGGTAAAGCCGCAGCTATCAAAACGGGTAAATAAAGAATCGAAGATGCAAAAATTATAGGTATTACTCCTGATTGATTCACTTTCAAAGGTATGTAAGTATTTTGGCCTCCATACATGCGCCGCCCAACAACTCGTTTTGCGAACTGAACCGGTATCCGTCTTTGACCTTGTTCAACAAAAACCACCACAGCAATAATGGCAATTAAAACAGCAAGTACAATTACGAGAGCCACAACACCATTTTCAGCATGAATAAGTGAACCTTGGGCAGGAAAACTACTAATAATTGAAATCATTATCAGTAAAGACATCCCGTTACCGATGCCTTTTTGGGTTATCAGCTCTCCCATCCACATAAGAAGTGCTGTTCCTGCGGTCAGAGTAAGGACTACAACACTCACTGTTCCAATATGAAAATTGGGGAGAAGATTAGCGCCAGAAGAGCCACTAATTGAATTACCACTGTCATTAAACAAAAAGGCGAAACTAGTGGACTGAATGACTGCGATTATTACTGTCATATACCTAGTCCACTGGGTTATTTTTCTCTGACCAACGGCACCCTGCTGTTGCCATTGCTCTATTCGAGGTACAACAACCCCAAGAACCTGCATAATGATAGAAGCCGTAATATATGGCATCACTCCAAGAGCAAAAACAGCGAAACTAGTTAATGACCCTCCTGAAAAAAGCTGCAGGAAAGCTAGAACTCCCCCTTGATTAGCTCTATCTCTCAAGAGTTGTACCTGTTCTACGTCAATGCCCGGTGCCGGAACAAAAGCCCCAATCCTGTAAAGGAGTATCATTAAAAGAGTAAATAAAATCCTCTTCCTTAAATCTCCTACACGGAACATATTCAACATGCTCTTAAGCAAGGACTTCTCCGATCACAAATAATTCCCTTTTATAAATAGACATCATCGATTTGTTAAAGCATTACCTTTAGCAGCTGGTCTTATAGAGAATGGTAGATCTAATTTCTCCACAGAGCCACCCGCGCTCGTTATAGCTGCTTCAGCAGACGCGGAAATCGCATGTGTTTTAACATTAACAGCACGTTTAATTTCCCCCCTGCCTAATACTTTCACTAAAGATTTCTTGGCAATTAAGCCTCTATCGTAAAGTGTCGCGGGGCTTATTTCCGTAAGGCCAGATTCTTCAATTGTGTCCAAATTAACTGCTTGATATTCAACTCTAAAAGGATTATTAAAACCCTTCAATTTTGGAATTCTCTGAGCAAACGGCATCTGACCACCTTCAAAACCTGCAGGAACTTTGCTTCGTGCTTTTTGACCTTTCATCCCGCGACCTGCAGTTTTACCACCTTTGCCAGCAATACCTCTAGCTACTCTTTTCGAACGACGTTTCGAACCGGGTGCTGGTGACAAATCATGAACTTTCATATCACTTAACCTCCTGCACTTCCACCAAATGGGGTACTCGAGCCAACATTCCTCTTATTTCAGGTCTATCGGGAAGAATATTAACTCTTCCTATACGGCCTAAACCCAAAGCCCTAAGAGTGCCACGTTGCTTAGGTTTAGTTCCGATCGAAGACCTAGTTTGTCTTACTCGTAGCTGTAAATCAGAATCACTATTCATTATCATTCTCCAATGAGTCCAGTGCTGAAGGATCAGGTTTTCCTATTCCTGCTTCAGCTCTGAGGTATGAATCTAAAAGAGCCTTAGGGACAAAATCTTCAGCAGGGATTCCCCTCATCTCTGCGATTTCATCAGGTCGCCGTAAACCTTTAAGACCAGCAATAGTTGCTCTGGCCACATTTATATGGTTAGCGGAACCTAAAGATTTACACAAAACATCTTGTATCCCAGCTTCCTCTAATACAGCACGCGCTGCGCCTCCTGCTATAACTCCAGTACCTGGAGCTGCGGGCTGTAACAAAACACGTCCCGCTCCCATCACACCCTGAATGGTATGAATAATCGTGCTTCCTGCCATTGGGACAGAAAAAACATTTCGTTTTGCCTCTTCAGTACCTTTTTGGATTGCCAAAGGCACCTCTTTAGCCTTCCCATAGCCAAGCCCCACTCGACCTGCACCATCTCCAATCACTACAAGTGCTGTAAAGGAAAAACGCCTACCACCCTTTACAACTTTGGCAACACGATTTATATGCACTACTCGTGATTCTCTAAGAGGAATCATTTCAGCTGATGTTTCAACGGTCATCAGAACTCCAACCCTTCTTTTCTAGCTGCATCGGCCAGAGCAGCCACACGCCCGTGATACCTATAACCACTTCGATCAAAAACTACTTTTTGGACACCTGCTTCATTGGCTCGGTTTGCAATTTGACGCCCAACCTCTACGGCAGCATCAATACCCCGAACCCCATTAGCAATACCATCCTGTTGAGTCGATGCAGAAACTAATGTCTTACCAACTTCATCATTTATTAACTGTGCAGATATGTGCTTGCTGGATCTAAAAACAACTAACCTTGGGCGATTTTCGGTCCCAAAAACTGATTTGCGTATCCGTCTATGACGACGATGACGCCCAGCACGTCTATCAGATTTAATACTCACTTCGCCGCCTTTCCGGCTTTACGCGCCACATATTCTCCTGCATATCTAATACCTTTTCCTTTATAAGGTTCTGGTTTACGATAACTTCTGATATCGGCAGCAACCTGACCAACCACTTCTTTATTTATCCCTGAAACAATTATTTGAGTAGGTTCTGGAACATCGAAAGTAATACCTTCTGGTGCTTTCACTTTAATAGGGTGACTAAAACCAAGCTGTAATTCGAGCCCGTCGCCACTTTTTGCCGCTCTGTAACCAACTCCCACTATTTCTAACTCTTTCTTGAAACCCTCAGAAACTCCTATAACCATATTGTTTATTAAAGATCTGGTAAGTCCATGCAAAGCCTTGTTTTTTCGATCATCACTTGGTCTTTCAACTAAAACAGCACCGTCTTCTTCGCGAACATCGATTTCACCCGGTAGATCTAGATCTAAAGACCCTTTAGGACCTTTGACTCCCACATTTCTCCCTTGGATAGAAATTTGCACATCAGATGGGACAGAAATTGGTTCTTTTCCTATTCTCGACATTTTCCTCTCCTTTTACCAGACGTAACAAAGAATTTCGCCACCCATACGTCGACGGCGAGCCTCTCTATCACTCATGAGCCCTTTACTTGTACTCACTACAGCTACACCCAATCCACCAAGAACACGAGGAATTTTATCTGACTTGGTATAAACCCTTAATCCAGGTTTAGATACTCTTTTTATTCCACTGATTACACGTTCACGCGAATCTGTGTACTTCATCGTTATAGACAGAACATTACCTGTTGCCCTTTCTGAAGTACTTACATCAAAGTCAGTAATATAACCCTCTTCTTTTAATAAATCAGCAAGAGCGATTTTTTGTTTTGATGAAGGCATAGCAACTCCTTCATGCATTGCCTGATTTGCATTACGTATACGAGTAAGCATGTCTGCTACTGGATCTGTCATTGTCATAATCGCCCTCCTCTCACCAACTCGATTTAGTTAAGCCAGGTATTTCACCCGCTAAAGCCATTTCGCGCAGACATACACGACAAAGACCGAAATCTCTGTATACAGAACGCGGTCTACCGCACCTTCCACATCGCGTATAAGCCCGAACTTTAAATTTCGGAGTTTTCTTTTGTTTGTTCACTAAAGCTTTTTTAGCCACTAGGAAGCCTCCACTCGGAATGGGAAACCAAGAGCTGTAAGTAAAGCCCTTCCACCCATATCATCAGATGCTGAAGTAACGATAGTTATATCCATACCTCGCACACGGTCAATTTTGTCATATTCAATTTCTGGAAAAATTAGTTGCTCTGTAACACCCAACGTGTAATTTCCATTACCATCAAAGGCCTTTACACTACAACCTCTAAAGTCACGAACTCGCGGTATGGCGAGGTTCATAAGTCGATCTAAAAATTCATACATTCTATTTCCTCTAAGCGTGGCTTTAGCTCCAATCGCTTGACCTTCACGAAGTCTAAAATTTGAGATTGAAGTCTTAGCTTTTGTAACTATAGGTTTTTGACCAGTAATCAATTCCATGTCAGCCAATGCACCATCAAGAGCTTTTGACTGCTGGGCTGCCTCGCCGACTCCCATATTCACAACTACTTTCACTAATTTCGGAACTTGCATCGTATTGGATAGACCAAGTTCAGCTTGTAGGGCTCCACGCAACTCGGTCTCATACCTTTGTCGAAGACCGAAAGGAGTTTTAGTTTCAACCATCTAGATCAACTCCTGTTCGTTTACAGACCCTTACTTTCTCTCCTGATTCACTAAGTCGATAGCCAACTCTTGTGGGCTTTCCATCAGATGGACTCAAAAGCGCCACATTTGAGGCATCTATTGGCATAGTTTTGTCAATTATGCCCCCCTGCATTGTCTCAGATGTGGCTTTTTGATGACGCTTCACTTGGTTGACGCCTTCAATAATCACCGCATTTCGTTGAGGGATAACACGGCTAATTTCACCTTCACGACCTTTGTCTTTTCCGGCCAAAACTCTTACTTGATCACCTTTTTTTATTCTCATCTAAATCACCTCTGGCGCTAAAGAAACAATCCTCATGAATTTTTTCTCTCGCAGTTCTCTGCCTACCGGACCAAAAATACGCGTTCCTCTTGGTTGATTTTGATCATCTATCAATACAGCAGCATTCTCATCAAAACGTATATAAGAACCATCCAAGCGTCGTGACTCCTTTGCAGTGCGGACCACTACGCATTTAACAACTTCGCCTTTTTTTACTGCAGCTCCAGGATTTGCATCTTTAACAGTCGCTGTAAAAATGTCCCCAACAGACGCGTACCTGCGCCTAGTTCCCCCTAAAACCTTTATACACAAGACTTCACGGGCTCCTGAATTGTCAGCCACCTTTAGGCGGGTTTCCTGCTGAATCATTACTTCGCCCTCTCTAGAACTTCAATAAGTCTCCAACGCTTCGTTTTTGACAAGGGCCGAGTTTCTTGAATCCTTACACGATCTCCGATATTTAATTGATTTTCTTCATCATGTGTTTGAAACTTTTTTGTCCGTTGAACTGTTTTTCCATATCTACGATGACGAACTCTGTCTACAGTTTCCACTACCGCAGTTTTATCTTGAACTACAGAAACAACTAAACCTTCACGCACTTTACGTCGATTAATCCTTGTTGAAATCATTTCACTGTTTATCTCTTGTTCGTCAGTCATTTGTTCATCAGTCATCATCCAACTCCTCGCCGTTGTCCAAAGAAAAATCTTCAGCAGCAGAAATTTCTCTTTCTCTTAATTCGGTTAATACTCTCGCCACTTCGCGTTTAACTTGACCCAATCGAGAGTGATTTTCCAACTGGCCAGTTGCAAGTTGAAATCTAAGATTAAAAAGTTCTTCTTTTGAATCATTAAAACGTTCAAGCAAGTCAGTATCACCGAGGTCTCTTAAACTCTTTTTCCTAGCCACTAGAACCCCTCCTCTCGCTGGACAAAACGAGCTTTTATTGGAAGTTTTTGTATAGCTCTTTCGATAGCTTCACGTGCAACTTGAGTGTCGCTATAAGACAATTCAAAAAGAATTCTTCCTGGTCGTACTACAGCAACCCATTTCTCGGGATTTCCTTTACCTGAACCCATACGGGTTTCAGCAGGTTTCTCCGTGACAGGTTTATCTGGGAAAACATTTATCCATACTTTTCCACCACGTTTAATGTGACGCGTCATAGCAATTCGAGCAGCCTCTATCTGGCGTGAAGTTATCCATCCAGGCTCAAGTGCTTGTAGACCATATTCACCAAAATTTACCCAGTTGTGCCCTTTGGACATTCCCCGGCTTCTTCCGCGTTGATGTTTACGGTGACGAACTTTTTTCGGCATAAGCATTTCTAATCACCATCCCCTGAACGGAAATGTGGTGTTTCAGTGTGTTCCCGTGTGGAAGCCTCAATAGCCTCTTCCTCGGCTAACAAACGCTCAAATTCCGCGTCGCCTTCTTTAACAAGAGGAGCCATTTCATCTACTGCTTCTTCTTCAGTTGCCTCAGTAGGATCTACCTCTGTCACAGAATCGGCAGTTCTCTTCCTTCCTGCAGCTGAAGAAATAACTCCACGAGACTTACTCTGACCAGATGTCTCACCCGCAGCCATGGCAGCTTCACGAGAGATTTTATCTTCAAGGCGCGACTTATAAGGAAGTATGTCACCCTTATATATCCAAACTTTTACACCAAGAATGCCATAAGTCGTATCGGCCTCACGGAAACCGTAGTCAATATCAGCTCTCAAAGTATGTAGCGGAACTCTTCCTTCTCTATACCACTCTGTTCGAGACATTTCAGCTCCACCTAAACGGCCAGAACACTGAACCCTAATCCCTAAAGCACCAGCTTTTTGTGCATTCTGAACAGCTCTCTTCATAGCTCTTCTGAAAGCAACTCTGCCGGTAAGTTGGTCAGCAACCCCTTGAGCAATCAAAGCCGCATCTAATTCAGGCTCCTTTATTTCTTGAATATTTAGCTGAACTTGAAGATTCCCAGAAATTTTACCCAAACCTTTTCTTAGGCGATCTGCTTCTGCGCCTTTCCTACCAATTACTATTCCGGGTCTGGCCGTATGCACATCGACTCTTAAACGGTCACGAGTGCGTTCAACTTCCACACGGCTTATTGCAGCATGAGGTAGTTCTGTCATCAAGAAATCACGAATCTTCCAATCCTCCAAAAGATTGTCAGCATATTCCTGACGTGTTGCGAACCACCGAGACTTCCAGTCAGTTGTTACACCAAGTCTAAATCCGTAAGGATTAACCTTTTGACCCATTAGTTGGCCTCTTTTTCGTTTTGTTCATCATTTTCACTATCACCTTCAGAATCTTCTTCAATCACATCTTCTTCAACAGACTCTTCATCTTCAGAATCTTCTTCAATCACATCTTCTTCAACAGACTCTTCATCTTCAGAATCTTCAACAATCACATCTTCTTCAACAGACTCTTCTTTAGAAGAAGCAGCTTTCCTCTTTTTTGATTTTGGCTCCTCTTCGAATTCTGCTTCAGGCTCAAGATTTTTATTTGCATTTTTTAATTCAGCTCGAGTCTGAAAAGCTTCTAACTCTGACTCTGAATAACGCGAAACAACTACTGTCAAATGGCAAGTCCTTTTAAAAATTGAAGTTGCTCGTCCGCGCGCTCTGGGTCTAAACCTTTTTAAAGTAGGGCCCTCATCAGCAAAGCACTCTGAAACAAAAAGTTCTTCTTGAGGAATTCCATTATTATTATTTGCATTCGCTACCGCTGAATTTAAACAACCGGAAATAACTTCTGAAACTGATCTTTCGCTAAAAGCCAAAATTTCTTCAGCCCTTGCAACAGACTTGCTGCGAATTTGATTTAGCACAGGTCTAGCTTTATGCGCAGAGACACGAGCATAGCGAACAACTGATCTCGTGCTTTCACGGTTTTCAACTCTGGATAAAGAACCATCTAAAGAAACCATTAGTTTGTAGCCCTCTCCTGACCGCTATGGGAACGAAAAGTTCTTGTGGGTGCGAATTCACCCAATTTGTGACCAACCATTGACTCTGTAATGAACACAGGGATATGTTTCCTGCCATCATGAACTGCGATCGTATGACCCAACATGTCTGGCACAATTGTTGAACGCCGTGACCAGGTTTGAATTACTCTCTTTTCACCTGAACCATTCATAACATCCACCTTTTTTAAAAGGTGATCATCAACAAAAGGTCCTTTTTTTAAACTTCGTGGCATAACTTTTACCTCCGTCCCCTTCCGCGACGACGTCTAACGATCATCTTGTCTGAATGTTTTCCTCTTTTTCGAGTACGTCCTTCTGGCTTACCCCAAGGAGAAACAGGATGACGACCACCAGATGACTTACCTTCACCACCACCTAATGGGTGATCTACCGGGTTCATAGCAACACCACGTGATTGAGGTCTTACACCTTTCCACCTATTACGTCCGGCTTTTCCAATACTGATTAATTCATGTTCTTGATTACCAACTTCTCCAATTGTTGCACGACAATCGATCCTCACTCTTCGCATCTCACTGCTTGGAAGTCGTAAGGTCGCAAAGTCTCCCTCTTTAGCAACTAACTGAATACTGGAACCAGCACTACGCGCTAATTGGCCTCCACCCTCTGGATGCAACTCAACATTATGAACAACTGTTCCAACAGGGATGTAACGAAGAGGCAGTGCGTTTCCAGAACGTATTTCACTTCCTTGTCCTGACCTAAGTACGTCACCTACTTCAACACCACGCGGAGCCAAAATATAACGCTTCTCACCATCATGGTAATGCAGTAACAGAATCCTGCAGCTTCGATTTGGATCGTATTCAACAGCAGCAACAGTTGCTGGAACACCATCTTTATTCCGCCTGAAATCAATAACTCTGTACTTCTGTTTATGCCCACCGCCGCGATGACGCGAAGTTTTACGACCGTAATTATTACGCCCACCGGTTGAGACTTTTTTCTCGACCAAATTTCGTTCAGGAGTAGTTTTGGTTATTTCTGAGAAATCTGCAACCGTTTGAAATCGTCTTCCGGGACTAGTTGGCTTACGTTGTCGCTGGGGCATATCAGACCTCAAACAATTCGATAGAGTCGCCTTCTGCAAGGGTCACGTAAGCCCTTTTTACATCAGGTCGTTTGGACATAGTTGGTTTACGACGATTTCTCTTCAATTTTCCTTTGCGGTTTAAAGTGTTTACTTTCAAAACACTTACATCGAAAATTGTTTCAACAGCATCTCGGATTTCTGGTTTAGAAGCAGACTTATGAACTTCAAAAGCAAAAACATTCTGCTCTAGAAGAGCAAACGACTTCTCCGAGACAATTGGTCTAATAATCACGTCTCTGAGGTCTTTCATGATTGTGAACTTTCATCTTTAGTGCCTTCTGAATTTCCCATCGAACTAGTATCTGGCAAATTACTCTTTGTAAACACAACCCAATCACTTACTAAAACGTCATAAGCATTCAATTCCCCTGGCGCTATAACATGAACTCGATCTAAATTTGCAAAGCTTTTCCAAGTATTCAGATCATTTTGATTAACAACAATCAAAACTCTTCCCTCTACGTCTAACGCATCAAGAACTGCTAATGCTGTTTTGGTTTTTGGTAATTCAAAATTCCATTCATCAACCACCACAACACGTTCTGATGCCGCACGATCTGAAAGAGCTGACTTCAGTGCCAAGCGCACCATTTTCTTTGGGGTCTTCTGTGAGTAGTCACGCGGCTTGGGGCCCAACGCGACTCCGCCACCGCGCCACTGAGGAGAACGGATTGAACCATGTCTAGCGCGCCCAGTGCCCTTTTGGCGCCAAGGTTTTGCTCCTCCGCCCCTAACTTCTGCTCTTGTCTTAGTACTCTGCGTTCCACTACGTCTGGCTGCTAATTGAGCAGTGATCACCTGATGCATAACTGCAACATTTGGATCAAGACCAAAGGTTTTAGGATCCAGATCGATTGTGCCAGTTTTAGAGCCAGTTACGTCTTTAATATCAACAGCAACCATCAAACTGCTCCCTTTACTGCATCTCTGATTAGAACAGTGGAGCCATTGGGGCCAGGGACTGAACCCTTGATCAGCAATAGTTCTTTTTCAGTGTCTGCTTGTACGACTTGGAGATTCAAAATCGTTGTTTTTTGGTTTCCCATTCTTCCTGGAAGTTTTTTTCCTTTAAAGATTCTCGAAGGTGTTGCGCACTGACCCACTGCCCCAGGTTTACGATGTACCTTGTGAGCCCCATGAGATGCTCTTTGTCCTTTGAAGCCATGCCTTTTCATAGCGCCCGCAAAACCTTTACCTTTACTAACTGAAGTAACATCAACTCTTAAATTTTCAGAAAGGGTTTCAACAGTCAGTTCTTGACCCACTTCATACCCATCTACGCTGTCCAAACGAAGCTCCACCAATTTAACTCCTGCGTCTACCCCGTTCGACGAAAAGTGTCCTGCCTCTGGTTTTGTTAACTTTTGTTCATCCTTTTCTCCAAAAGTAACTTGAAGGGCACTGTACCCATCACGTTCTGTAGTTTTAACGCGTACAACACGATTAGGTCTTATGCGGAGAACTGTTACAGGGATCACGGAATTATCTTCATCCCACACTTGGGTCATTCCGACCTTTTCTCCCACTATTGCTTTGTTAGCCATTTTTTTTCCTACGTACGTTCAACGAATACTCGTCAATTTGTACTTATGTAATTCCACGCAAACGCTCCGCTGGGAAACCCGGCGGAGCGCTGATTTCGGTTGTGCCACTCGGTTCCCAACTATTTTGATGGGCCTTAACGGACGTCAGCTTTAGGTGCTAAAACAATAAACACCGACTGATAACGATACGCCGCATAATCACAGGGCACAACCGAAATTCCCTTTAATAAAGATAACTTTGGCCCAAATATCCCATTTCAGTGAGTCTTTTGGAAGTACCGTCGGATTAGTTGTAAATATAAATAAGTAGCCGCAGGTGAAACCCATGGAAAATCAAGTAAAAGATGGTGAAAAGTTGCCAAAATGGGTCATTAAGTCAATATTAACGCTCCTAGGCGGATTTGCTTTTCTTTGGTACTTCCGTGGAGTTGTTTCTGCGCTAAGACCCTTACTAATAATACTTTTAGTTTCCCTCTTCCTTTCTTTCGCTCTAGAACCTGCAGTTAACAGACTTGAAAAATTTGGACTAAAGAGAGGAATAGGAACAGCCTTGACTTTCTTAGCGTGTTTTGTCGCTCTTGGCGGTTTTGGTTTTCAAGTCGGATCTCTTCTAGCTGATCAAGTCACTGAATTTAATAATAATATCCCAAGCTATTTAGCTGACATCGACGAATTTCTCGATGATAATTTCGGAATTGAAAACGCTACTTCAGATCTACAGGAAAAATATGACTCTGGAGCTTTAGCACAATGGCTAGGAAATTTAGCTGACGACCTAGCACGTTTCGGGACAACTGTGGCAAATGTTTTATTCCAACTATTTACAATTGCTCTTTTCTCTTTCTATTTAGTAGCTGAAGGACCAAAAGTCAGAAAGCTTGTATGCTCGTTTCTTGCTCCAAGAAGACAAGGCCAGGTTTTAGAAGTTTGGGATCTTGCTGTATCCAAAACAGGCGGATACATACTTTCAAGAAGTGTTCTTGCTGTACTTTCCGGAGCAATTCATTGGTTAATTTTTGAAATAATCGGACTTCCTTCTGCTCTAGCTCTTGCTTTATGGGTTGGAGTTATATCGCAGTTTGTGCCCGTTGTAGGCACTTATATAGCCGGAGTTTTACCCCTTGTAGTAGGACTACTGGGTGAACCTGTTGATGGCCTATGGGTATTAGTAACAATTGCTGTATATCAACAAATAGAAAATTATTTAATCTCACCCAGAATCACCGCTCATACAATGCAAATTCATCCGGCCGTCGCATTTGGTTCAGTGATTGCCGGATCCGCGATACTAGGAGTAGTAGGTGCTCTATTAGCATTACCTGCAGCAGCAACTATTCAATCCGTAATAGGTTCAGTTGCCCGTAGACACGAAGTTTCCGAAGAATTACTCTCAGCTAAAATCCAAAGAGAGGGTTCCCTAAAGAGGAATAACCCAGAAAATATTAAACCGGAACAAAAAAACGACGACTAATTTTGCTGGATTTTTATTTCAATATCTATACCAGCAGGTAAATCAAGCCTTTGAAGAGAATCAACCGTTTTAGGAGACGGATTGAGAATATCGAGAAGTCTCTTATGTATTCTCATCTCAAAGTGTTCACGAGAATCCTTATCCTTGAAAGGTCCGCGAATCACTGTGTAACGATGCTTTTCAGTAGGTAGAGGTACCGGTCCTCGAAGATCTGCTTGAGTTCTCCGAACCGTTTCAACAATTTTTTTTGCTGACTGGTCAATGACCTCGTGATCGTAAGCTTTAAGCCTAATTCTTATTTTTTGACCTGCTGCCATAATTTGAATCCGTGCTACTTAATGACTTTCGTTACAGCACCAGCACCGACAGTCCTGCCACCTTCACGAATAGCGAAGCGAAGTCCTTCGTCCATAGCAATTGGAGCAATCAACTCAACCGTCATGGTTGTGTTATCACCAGGTATACACATTTCAGTTCCCTCTGGCAAAGCAATGCTTCCAGTCACATCAGTTGTTCTGAAATAAAACTGCGGCCGATAATTGGAAAAGAATGGCTTATGTCGTCCACCCTCTTCCTTTGTAAGAACATAAACCTCAGCCTCAAAATGTGTGTGTGGAGTTATTGAACCAGGAGCCGCCAAAACCTGACCACGCTGAACATCTTCTTTATCGATACCACGAAGTAGAGCACCAATATTGTCACCAGCCAGACCCTCATCGAGAAGTTTTCTAAACATCTCGACACCAGTACAAGTCGTTTCTTGAGTCTCTTTGACACCAACAATTTCTATTGTGTCGCCCGTGTTTACTTTGCCCTGCTCAACACGACCAGTAACAACGGTTCCTCGGCCTGTAATTGAGAAAACATCCTCAATCGGCATAAGGAATGGCTTATCGATATCACGTTCAGGCTGCGGTATATAGTCATCTACTTGACTCATAAGATCAATGATTTGAGCTGCAGAATCTCCATCGCCTTCTAAGGCCTTAAGAGCCGAAACT
The DNA here is from genome assembly GCA_003214465.1 of Acidimicrobiales bacterium AG-414-N20. Taxonomy (GTDB): domain Bacteria; phylum Actinomycetota; class Acidimicrobiia; order Acidimicrobiales; family MedAcidi-G1; genus MedAcidi-G1. Next base: position 88,362 of record QCLO01000005.1, read on the forward strand.
CTAACAATTGGTGTGTCGTCTCCTGGGAAATCGTATTCATTCAAGAGATCTCTGACTTCCATTTCCACAAGTTCAAGAAGTTCTTCATCGTCGACAACATCACACTTATTTAGGGCCACAATAATCTTTGGAACTCCAACCTGACGCGCAAGCAAAACATGCTCTCGAGTTTGAGGCATTGGTCCATCAGCTGCGGAAACCACCAAAATAGCTCCATCAACCTGAGCTGCACCAGTAATCATATTCTTTATATAGTCAGCGTGTCCGGGCATATCGACATGGGCATAGTGCCTATTACCTGTCTCATACTCAACGTGTGAAACGTTAATAGTGATACCACGTTCACGTTCCTCTGGCGCATTATCAATATTCTCAAATGCTGTAAACGCTGTATTATCAGGATCCGAATCCGATAATACCTTAGTTATCGCAGCAGTAAGAGTTGTCTTACCGTGATCGATGTGTCCCATCGTTCCCACATTTACGTGGGGTTTATTTCTTTCGAACTGGGCCTTAGCCATGACTCTCCCTCGAGTTTCTCTATTATCTTTATTATTTTATCTTACCTTCTCAGTAGGTTAAGCCTATTCACCACGAATCCGAGTGACAATCTCTTCCTGAACTGCTGAAGGAGTTTTTTGATACGAATCGAACTGCATTGTATACGTTGCGCGCCCTTGAGTACGCGAACGCAGATCTGTAGCATAGCCGAACATCTCAGATAGCGGCACCTGTGCAGTAACTACTTGATTATTTCCTCTTGCTTCCATTTGTCCGACTTTACCTCTTCTAGAATTTAAATCACCAACTACATCACCCATATAGTCCTCCGGTGTTACAACTTCTACTGCGAAAATAGGCTCTAGAAGAACTGGTTTAGCCTGTTTTATAACCTCTCTGAACCAAGCCTGTGCAGCAATTTTAAAAGCCATCTCAGATGAATCAACATCATGGTGTTTTCCATCGTTAAGCGTCACTTTCATACCTAAAACTTGAAAACCTGCGAGGACACCAGAAGTCATAGCAGATTGGATACCGGCATCAACAGCTGGAATATATTCTTTTGGAATACGGCCTCCCGTAACCTTGTCTTCGAAACCATAGGTTTCTTCACCCTCTGTCAGAGGTTCAACAGTCGCAACAATTTCAGCAAATTGGCCTGAACCACCAGACTGTTTCTTGTGGGTGTATCGATAATTCTCAACTGTCTTAGTAATTGTTTCTCGATAAGCAACCTGCGGTTTTCCTACATTTGCGTCAACACGAAACTCACGCAACATTCGATCGACTAGAACTTCAAGGTGAAGCTCACCCATACCACCAATAATTGTCTGACCCGTTTCTTCATCACTTCTAACTGTAAACGTGGGATCTTCATCAGACAGTGCGCCCAGAGCCTTACCCATTTTATCCTGATCCGCCTTTGACCGAGGCTCAACAGCCACGTGAATTACAGGATCCGGGAAATCAAGTTGTTCAAGCATAAGAGGATGGTCAGGTGAACAAAGAGTGTCACCTGTCTTTGTGTCTTTAATGCCTACACCAGCAACTATGTCACCAGTTCGAACAATGTCAAGATCTTCTCGATCATTGGCGTGCATCTCTAAAATACGTCCAATCCGCTCTTTAGAACTTGACCGAGTATTTAAAACAGTCGCACCTTTTTCCAAAGTGCCACTGTAAACACGAAAATAAGTCAATTTTCCTACGTGGGGATCAGTCATTATCTTAAAAGCAAGCGCAGCAAATGGTTCATCATCACTCACACCGCGCTTTGTAATCTCTTCACTTCGAGGTTCAATACCTTCAACAGGTGGAAGATCAAGTGGTGATGGCAAATACTCAACTACTGAATCGAGAAGGGGCTGTACACCTTTATTCTTGAAAGCTGTACCAGTTAAAATCGGCACACAATCTCCAGATAGAGTTCCTTGACGAATTGCCGATTTCAAATCCTCAACTGTAATTTCTTCTTCACCAACAAATTTTTCAAGAATGTTTTCATCAAACTCAGCAAGAAGATCTACAAGTTCTGCCCGATATTCATCAGCTTGTGATTTTAAATCATCAGGAATTTCTACCTCATTCCATGAAGCACCTAAATCTTCGCCTTCCCAAACTAGAGCCTTCATGGTTACCAAATCAATAACGCCAGCAAAATCGGCCTCGGACCCTATAGGCAATTGGATCACCGCAGCCTTACAACCAAGACGTTCTTTGATGGTTCCTAAAACAAAGAAAAAATCAGCTCCAGTTCGATCCATTTTGTTGATAAAACACATCCTGGGAACGTTATGACGATCAGCTTGACGCCAAACTGTTTCAGTCTGTGGTTCTACGCCGGCCACTCCATCAAAAACTGCTATTGCGCCATCTAAAACCCTTAAAGAGCGTTCTACCTCAACCGTAAAATCAACGTGCCCAGGTGTATCAATAATGTTGATCCTATGATCGTTCCAGAAACAGCTAGTAGCTGCAGAAGTAATCGTGATTCCCCTCTCCTGTTCTTGCTCCATCCAGTCCATTGTCGCAGTACCTTCATGTACTTCTCCGATTTTGTAATTCACACCCGTGTAATACAAAATTCTCTCTGTAGTAGTAGTTTTACCTGCGTCAATATGGGCCATAATTCCAATATTGCGAGTTCTCTCAAGAGGGTGTCGATTAGCCATACCTATTACCTGTTACCTGTTACCTGTTGTCTGAATTTTTACCAACGATAATGTGCAAACGCTTTGTTAGCTTCAGCCATTTTATGCAAGTCTTCACGACGCTTAACAGATGAACCAACTCCGTTGGCAGCATCCATTATCTCATTAGCTAAGCGTTCAGACATGGATCTTTCTCTTCTTTCTCTTGCATAATCAACAAGCCAACGAACAGCTAAAGTATTGGCTCGGCGAGGCTTAACCTCGACAGGCACCTGATAAGTAGCGCCACCGACGCGACGACTTCGCACTTCAAGTTGAGGTCTTATACTTTCCAAGGCATCCTTTAAAACTCCAACAGGTTCACTACCCGTTTTTGTTTCCACTACCTTTAGAGCGCCATATACAATCTGCTCTGCGGTAGAACGCTTCCCATGCTTTAGTACCTTGTTCACTAATTGGGTAACTGCACTAGAACGATATACAGGGTCAGGAGTGAGGCTCCTTCTAACAGCTGGTCCCTTTCTAGGCATAATTAATTATCCTTCTTAGCGCCATATCGGCTACGTGACTGACTTCTTTCCGAAACACCAGAAGTGTCAAGAGTTCCTCTAACAATTTTGTAACGGACACCAGGTAAATCTTTTACACGGCCGCCTCTTAATAAAACAATTGAGTGTTCTTGTAAATTATGTCCTTCACCAGGTATGTAAGCCGTGACTTCCATCCCACTGGTTAAACGCACTCTCGCAACCTTACGGAGAGCTGAATTTGGTTTTTTTGGAGTAGTTGTAAAAACTCTTGTGCAAACACCGCGCCTTTGGGGAGCACCCTTTAAAGCAGGAGTAGCTTCCTTTCTACGCTTTGATTGGCGGCCCTTACGGACCAGTTGTTGAATTGTGGGCACGACTTACCTCAAACCTTGCCTATTAAAATTGAAAAACGGTGCAGAACTAACTACGACACGAAGTATTGAGTCTACGGTCGGCATCTTCACGTCACAAAAAGAAATCTAAATATCTCAGTCAATTTCTTCAATAGCTTCTTCAATGGCTCCATTAGCTAAATCTATAACATCAGCTTCATAAGCACCGACAAAAGTTTCATCACTCTCTTTGTCACTATCTGCCTGAGTAGCTAACCATTCAGCTAAGTCTTGCTCTTCATCCGCAGAAGAGTAAAAATCCATTGGCTTATAGTCGGGAGCGTGAGTTCCTACACGCCTATACTCTTCCCGTCCAGTTCCAGCAGGAATCAATTTGCCAATAATGATGTTTTCTTTTAGACCTACCAATTTGTCCTGTCTGCTTTCAATTGCAGCTTCTGTAAGAACTCTCGTGGTTTCTTGGAAGGACGCCGCTGACAACCAAGAGTCAGTAGCAAGTGAAGCCTTCGTTATTCCCATTAATTCAGGACGACCTTCAGCAGGTTTCTTTCCTTCCTCAACCAAGTTTCTATTTGTGGTTGCAAAAATAGGCTGATCTACCTGTTCCCCTGGAAGAAAATCTGAATCACCTGGGTCGCTAATTCGCACCCTTCGAGTCATCTGTCTTACGACTAATTCAACATGTTTGTCATGAATTGATACACCTTGATCTCGGTAAACCTTTTGAACTTCATCTACCAAATACTGTTGAGTTTCTCTAACTCCTTTAATTTCAAGAAGTTCCTTTGGATCTCTTGGGCCCTCAACTATTGCATCACCAGCTGAAATCTCATCGCCATCTTTAAATTCCAAACGGGAAATACCTGGAATCAAATGAACCTCTTCTGTACCATCATCAGCTACAACGGTTACCTCTCGACCTCGTCCTTCATCTTCCCCTATTCTGATAATTCCAGAAATCCTTGACAAAGTTGCCTTGCCTTTGGGAGTTCGTGCTTCGAACAACTCGACTACACGAGGCAAACCTGCCGCAATATCTCTTCCAGCAGCAGCTACACCACCCGTATGGAAAGTTCTCATAGTCAGCTGTGTCCCTGGCTCACCAATTGACTGAGCAGCTATTACCCCCACTGCCTCACCTATTTCTATAGGTTTGCCGGTTGCTAAAGACATTCCGTAACAGGCTCCAGAAACTCCTTGATCTGAATCGTCAGTTAAAGGTGAAAGAACCCTGACCCGTTCAACTGCCGGATCATCTCGAAGTGCAATCATTTCATCTTCACCAACGATTGTTCCTTTTTCATAAATAGTTCCGTCAGAAAGTTCTACGTCTTCTGCGAGGGTTCTACTAAATAGTTTCGTTTCTATATGTGAACGAAAACCTGGTTCGTCTTCTCGAATGTTTTCCACCCAAACCGAACGCACTGGTTTTCCAGTAGCAAAAACATCTTCGTCATTAATTATCAATTCTTGACAAACATCAACCAATCGTCGGGTCAAATAACCAGAATCAGCAGTCCTCAAAGCAGTATCAACAAGACCTTTTCTTGCTCCAGGTGTAGCAATAAAGTACTCCAACATAGCTAACCCTTCTCGGAAGTTAGATTTAATTGGGCGAGGAATTAAGTCGCCTCGAGGATTAGCTACAAGGCCTCTCATCCCAGCTATTTGCCTCACCTGCATCATGTTTCCTCTTGCACCAGATTTCATCATCATGTCAATGGGGTTGAACTGATCATCTTCTAGAACTTCAGCCATTCTTTCGGTAATCTCAGCGGTAGCAGCATTCCAAATCTCTATTTCTTTCTGCCTTCTTTCACCATCTGTAATAATTCCTCGCCGAAACTGATTCTCTACTTTTTCTGCATCTTTCTCATATTTATCTAAAATTTCCTGCTTATCAGCGGGCGTCTTCACGTCTTCAATTGAGACAGTAATCCCAGATTGCGATGCATAACGGAAACACTTATCTTTAAGACTGTCAAGACTATTAGATACAACTTTCTTTGGGTAGTGTCGTGCTAAGTCATCAACAATTGATCCCATAGCTTTTTTATCAACTTGGTAATTCACATAACCAAAACCTGCCGGAAGAGCCTCGTTAAATAAAACGCGTCCAGCAGTAGTCTTTTCCCAGACAAGACCATCTCCGCTCTCTGACTCAAGTGCTAAATCTGGATAACTATCTGATCTAAATTCAATTAACGCATGCAAATGCAATGATCCACTATCTAAAGCTTGCTCAATTTCATGTATTCTTCGGAATGTTCTTCCTTCACCCATGGCTCCTTCAACTTCACTAGTCAAGTAAAAACCACCAATGATCATGTCTTGAGTTGGAGTAACTAACGGACGACCATGAGCTGGACTAAGCACGTTGTTAGCAGAAAGCATTAAAACTCTTGCTTCTGCTTGCGCTTCAGCCGATAAAGGCAAATGCACTGCCATCTGATCTCCATCAAAATCTGCGTTAAAAGCAGTACAGACTAAAGGATGAATTCGAATAGCTTTACCTTCAACCAAAACAGGCTCAAATGCTTGAATACCTAATCTGTGTAGAGTTGGAGCTCGATTCAACATTACCGGATGTTCCTGAATAACTTCTTCTAAAACATCCCATACTTGTGGCTTTCGCCTTTCGACCATTCGCTTGGCAGATTTAATATTCTGAGCAAGTTCTCCATCAACTAAACGCTTCATTACAAAAGGCTTAAACAATTCAAGAGCCATTAATTTAGGAAGTCCACATTGGTGGAACTTAAGTGTAGGACCAGCGACTATTACAGACCTACCAGAATAATCGACTCGTTTACCAAGAAGATTCTGTCTGAACCTTCCCTGCTTACCTTTTAACATGTCAGAAAGGGATTTTAGAGGTCGGTTTCCTGGACCGGTAACAGGTCTACCTCTCCTACCATTATCAAATAATGCATCCACAGCCTCTTGCAACATGCGCTTTTCATTATTAACGATAATTCGAGGTGCTCCTAAATCTAGAAGTCTCTTTAAGCGGTTATTTCTATTGATTACTCGCCTATACAAATCGTTTAAATCAGAAGTTGCAAAACGACCACCATCTAATTGGACCATAGGTCGAAGATCAGGAGGTATAACTGGAACAGCATCAAGAATCATAGCTCCCGGTTCATTGACACGACGGCCATGCTCATCCCGACGATTAAAAGAAGCGACTATTTTAAGTCTCTTAATTGCCTTCTGTCGACGTTGCGTTGACAAGGGTTTTTGATCTTTTGGCGGATCAATCATCCCTCTTAATGTGACTTCTTCTTCATCAAAGTCAATGCGATCAATTAATTGTGACAAAGCGTCAGCGCCCATACCGCCCTCAAAATACTCACCCCAACGGTCTTCTAACTCTCGCCAAAGAAGCTCGTCTTCAACTATTTGACGGGGGAAAAGGCCCTTAAATTCTTCCCAAGCTCTGTCTAAAACATCTAACTCTTGCTCATACTGTTCACGTATAAACTGCATATCTTTTTCCGCAGCTTTCTGCCGTGCTTTAAGGTCAGCATCCTTGATACCTTCGTTTTCCATCTCGACTAGTTCAGCCTCTAGATCCTCTTTACGACGGTCAAGTTCTCGATCTCTTTCCTCTTCGATTGCGTTTCGTTCTTCGGAAAGTTCCTTCTCTAACTCAGGCAGATCCTCATGCCTTCCTTCTTCATCAACAGTTACAACCAGATTGGCAGCAAAATAAATTACTTTTTCTAGCTGCTTTGCTTTTAGTTCTTCTTTGGGCTCATTACCTGTTAATAAATAAGCCAACCATGAACGAGTTCCTCGCAAATACCAAATATGAACTGCAGGCGCTGCCAACTCAATGTGACCCATTCGTTCACGACGAACCTTTGACCTAGTTACTTCTACACCACAACGTTCACAAATAATTCCCTTAAATCTGACTCTTTTATATTTTCCGCAATAGCATTCCCAGTCTTTGGTAGGACCAAAAATTTTCTCGCAAAAAAGACCATCTTTTTCTGGCTTAAGCGTTCGATAGTTAATAGTTTCAGGTTTTTTTACTTCACCATTTGACCACATACGAATGTCATCGGCAGTAGCCAAACCAATTCGAATATTTGAAAATTCGTTGACGTCTATCACTCTTTATTCCCTTATTTCCTAATTACTTATCTCTTTATTACGAAAACGCTCTTACTGCACGGGCAGCTTCGCGAGCTGCATCTTCTTCATCAGACCCTCGTTCTGGACGGGAAAGATCAATACCAAGAGCTTCAGTAGTTCTATAAACATCTTCATCCATCTCTCTGATTTCAACTTCTTTACCGTCATTGTCAAGAACTTCAACATTCAAACACAAAGATTGCATCTCCTTTATGAGAACTTTGAAACTCTCAGGTATACCGGGTTCCGGAATATTGTCTCCCTTAACTATTGCCTCATAAACTCTCACGCGTCCGAGTACATCATCAGACTTGATAGTTAAAAGCTCCTGAAGGCAATAAGAAGCACCATATGCTTCTAGAGCCCAAACTTCCATCTCTCCAAATCTCTGACCACCAAACTGAGCTTTACCACCCAAAGGCTGCTGGGTGATCATTGAATATGGCCCAGTGGATCTAGCATGAATTTTGTCATCAACAAGATGTGCAAGCTTCAAAATATAAACGTATCCGATCCCGATTGGCTCATCATACGCTTCACCGGTACGGCCATTATAAAGCACCACTTTACCATCATCTCTAACAAGCCTCTCTTCTCCTTCAGCTGAGTCTGGACGAAGATTTTCAAGAATTTTACTGATACTTGGATGGTTACTCTGTGGGTCTTCCTTATCCCAACTAGCACCATCAAAAACTGGTGTAGCTACATGTATAGAAGGTTTTGTACTTGTTCTCGTTTTCTTAGCTTCAAAATCTCGATCTACAGGATCACCAACACCTTCGCCATCAATTTCCCATCCCCATCTAGCGCAGTATCCTAAATGTGTTTCAAGAACTTGACCTACGTTCATTCTGGATGGGACACCTAATGGATTAAGAATAATGTCTACAGGTGTTCCATCTTTCATATAAGGCATGTCTTCAATTGGAAGAATCTTTGAAATAACACCTTTATTTCCATGTCGTCCAGCCAATTTATCGCCGACACTAATCTTTCGTTTTTGCGCAACATGGACTCTTACCAACTGGTTAACACCAGGTGGCAGCTCATCTCCAAGTTCCCTATCAAAGACCTTTACATCTATAACTTTGCCTGATTCCCCATGAGGCAATTTGAGTGAAGTATCGCGCACCTCGCGAGCTTTCTCACCAAAAATCGCTCTCAAAAGTCTCTCTTCAGGGGTTAGTTCTGTTTCACCCTTTGGAGTGACTTTCCCAACAAGAACATCGCCAGGTGAAACTTCAGCACCAATTCTAATTATTCCTCGATCATCAAGATCAGAAAGTATCTCATCGGAGAGATTCGGGATATCCCTAGTAATTTCTTCGGCGCCAAGTTTTGTATCACGTGCATCTATTTCATGCTCATGAATATGTATCGATGTTAAAACATCGTCTTTCACTAAACGTTCCGAAACAATAATCGCATCTTCGTAGTTGAAACCTTCCCAAGACATATAAGCAACTAGAAGATTCTTACCTAAAGCAAGTTCTCCACTATCAGTCGAAGACCCATCAGCTAAAAGTTCACCAGCCTTAAATTTCTGACCTGGCACAACTCTTGCTTGCTGATTAACACAAGTGTCTTGATTTGATCTTTCAAATTTGACCAATTCGTGTGTCGTTATTCCTGACTTCCGATATTCAACTACTACAGAACTTGCATCAACGTCAACCACAGTGCCGGCTTCTTCAGCGAGAAGCATGTCAGCTGCGTCATGTGCTGCTGGTGCTTCCATTCCAGTACCAATAAAAGGAGCTTCAGCACGTATAAGGGGAACTGCTTGACGTTGCATATTTGCTCCCATAAGGGCACGGTTTGCGTCGTCATGTTCTACGAATGGAATTAAAGCAGTAGCGACCGAAACTATTTGCTGAGCTGAAACATCCATCAACTGCACTTCCGCGGGTGGAACATAAGAAATTTCTGTAGTGGCACCAAAAAATACGTCTTGTTCTAACTGTTGTTTGTGATCCTGAAGAGATGCTGATTGAGGAGAGCGTCGAACCAGCACTCGATCATTTCGGAAAGATTTGTCTGGATTTAGTGGTGCATTAGCCTGTGCAACAACGTATTCTTCCTCTTCTGCTGCATCTAAATGAATAATTTCGTTAGTAACTTTACCTTTGACTACTTTTCTGTAAGGCGACTCAATAAAACCGAAATCATTTACACGGCCATAAGTAGCAAGTCCACCAATCAAACCAATATTTGGGCCTTCAGGTGTCTCAATAGGACACATTCTTCCATAATGAGAAAAATGCACATCCCTAACTTCAAAACCAGCCCTTTCACGCGATAAACCTCCAGGCCCTAACGCTGACAAACGACGTCTATGAGTCAACCCAGATAAAGGGTTCACCTGATCCATAAATTGAGAAAGTTGACTTGTTCCAAAAAACTCTTTAATAGAAGCAACAACAGGTCGAATATTAATCAATGACTGCGGAGTTATAGCTTCAACATCTTGGGTGGTCATACGTTCGCGCACTACACGCTCAAGACGTGACAAACCTATCCTTACCTGATTTTGAATAAGTTCACCGACACAACGAATCCTACGATTTGCAAAATGATCTTGATCGTCGAGTCGATATCCCGGTTCACCAGCTGCTAGGTGTAAAAGATATGTACACGTTGCTAGAACTTCTGCCTTAGACAAGACTGTCTGATCACGACTGGGTCTTTCTAATTCGACACCAAGATTTTTTTCAATCCATTCAATTTCTGGACCAAGTTTACGATTTAACTTATAACGACCGACTCGAGACAAATCATACCGACGTGATTCAAAAAACGCATTGCGCAAATATGCTCTTGCAGCTTCTACTGAAGGTGGTTCACCTGGATGAACTCTTCGATAAATTTCTAAGAGAGCTTCTTCTTCTGTTGAATTGGAATCACGATCATTTTCCCATTGGCCTTCAAGATAGTCAAAATGATTAACCAAACGATCTAGAAAACCCGGAAAATTCTCCTCGTCATAACCTAACGCCCTAAGAAGAGTAAACATTGACAACCGACGTTTTCTGGCAACTCGACAACCTGCCGTAACATCTTTACCAGGCTTTTGTTCTACATCGAATTCAATCCACTCTCCTCTGTAAGGATGGACTGTTGCTGTCACTAGCTGATTTTTTGCGAGATTTCTTAGCCTGTAACGCTCTCCAGGTTGAAAAATAACACCCGGGGATCTAACTAGCTGGGAAACAACTACTCTTTCGGTTCCATTAATAATGAAAGTGCCTTTTTCCGTCATAAGAGGAAAATCACCTAAAAAAACAGTTTGTTCCTTTATTTCACCAGTATGAGCATTCAAGAAACGAGCACGTACAAATATTGGACCTGAATAGGTCATATCCTTTTCTTTACACTCGTCTACAGTGAACTTTGGAGGTGGCCTAAGATCTTCATCTTTAGGATCAAACTCCAATTCAAGTGAAAGTGTTTCACTTACATCGGTTATAGGACTTATATCTGAGAAGATACCTTTCAATCCTGACTCCATCAGCCAATTAAATGACTCATGTTGAACAGCAATTAAGTCTGGTAGTTCTAAAACCTTTTCAAGGTCTCCAAACGAGTATCGATCTCGAAGTAATGGACGAGCAGACAACAATAAACTCCCGGCAGAAGCTAATAAATGCGGACAAACCGTATCAAGACTAAATCACACCACAAAAAGTGGAATAATTTTGACGTAACACAGCGAAGTGAAATCCTAATACAACCACACCCCTATGAACAACCCAAGAGGCGCATTCTTTTAATGAATTTTAAAGTAATTTAAAGTGGCTCTTTTAACCTCTGGCAATTACCAAATCCAAAAACACTGTTTTATTAGGAAAAAAATTAAATTACTTTAATTCAATTGTGGCACCAGCAGCTTCAAGAGCCTCTTTTGCCTTCTCTGCGTCTTCTTTCGAAGCACCTTCCATAATTGTGTTAGGTGCACCATCAACAAGATCCTTAGCATCTTTAAGACCCAAATTGGTAAGAGTTCTAACCTCTTTAATTACTTGGATCTTCTTATCTCCTGCATCAGCAAGGTGCACGTCAAAGCTATCTTTCTCTTCAGCCTCGCCACCATCCCCAGCACCAGCTGCAGCTGGTGCTGCTGCTACTGCTGCAACTGGAGCCGCTGCAGTGACATCAAATTTCTCTTCGAACTCTTTTAATAGTTCACTAAGTTCAAGAACACTCATCTCACCGATAGCG
>QCLO01000006.1 GCA_003214465.1 Acidimicrobiales bacterium AG-414-N20
AGTGACTCCAGCGTTGTAATGAGTACCGTCTGTATAAGCCGGAACTACTTCAATTGCTTGCTTGTTTGACGGACCTCTTTGGGAACTGAAATAAAGTCGATCTCTGTTCGGATTAAAACACGGTCCAGTCATTTCAGAGCCCTCGTGTGCAAGATCTTCAAGACGACAGAATGGTGCGACTTCTCCTTCCGGACTGATTACCACTAGTTCCATATTTCCTCCGTCTTCAGCTACAAATAGATCACCGGATCCTTCCTCCACAGTGACATTGTCAACTCCAGTCAGTGGTTGACGATCGTCAATTCCGTCCCAAATCAATTCATATCTCTGATTCCTTAAATCAACGCTGTGAATTCGATTATTTCCTTTTGTCGCAAACCAAATCCAACCATTGTGATACCAAATTCCTTCGCCTCCATCTGTAATAAAAGCCCCAGATACTTGTTCTTCAATGGGAGTAGAAGCACCTGTGGGATCATCTATTTTTTCCCATGAAACATCTCCATTATTTAAAACAAGCATTGCCTCAAGAATGCCATTTGATAAGTCGGGATACGACTCTGGGGTGAATCTGTAAAGTAAACCGTTGCCCTTGTCTTGAGTTAAATACAACTTTTCGTCTACAGGATCTACCGCTACTGCCTCATGCGCAAAAAACCCCAGAGCATCTCTTTCGACAGCAGTGTTTTGTCCTGTTGGATCACATTCCCAGACTTTGCCCCACAATGGAGGAAAGAAACCTTCTTCACATGAAAGCCATGTTCCCCAAGGAGTCGGGCCTCCTGCACAATTGGAATGGCTACCTTCCAAAATCGGAAACGCGTCAATAATCTCAGCATCTTTATTGAAATGCACAGAAGAAACTCCCCCATGACTTTCAAAATTTGTCATGAAATTAAAAACCTCACTATTGCATACGTAATACCATCCACCATCTCCATCGGGGAAAGTCGCTGCACCATCAGGAAAGATATGCCACTGATGAGTAGTATTTGGGACCAAATCTCCTGAAGTAGCGATGACACGAGAAGTGAAACCTTCTGGGAGAATTATGCCATTAGCATCTGGGGCTATTCCTTCCAGTGAGCCATAGGGACCCAATCCTGGCTCTGCAGCATATGCTGCAGTCATTTCAACTGTCGAGAGTACGCCAACACCAGCAGCACCTATTAGTCCATTCCTTAAGAACTGTCGTCGGTCCATAGAACCACAGTAACGGTCTAACGGCACATAGTGAAATTGAGGTTACTTTTGCTTGCGGTTAGGTGTTCTTTCGAAAAATCTCTAACAATGTTTCAGCGGCAGCTGTGGCACTAATTTTTCCTTCTAGGACAGCTTTTTCTAATTCTGGGACTTGCTCGGTTATAGAAGGATGATCATGCAAATCCGAAGATAAACGATCTTGCACTATAGACCACATCCATTTCATTTTTTGAACTTGTCTACGCTGTTCCCACTCGCCGCTGTTTTCAAGAATTTTTTTATGGTCTTGTATTTTTTCCCATACTTCATCGAGACCTTTTCCAGTAAGAGAGCTGCAATTAACTACTGGAGGTGTCCAATTAGAAGTTGTTGGCTGTGTAAGCCTAAGAGCTGAAATATAGTCCTTAGCAGCTTCAAGAGCTTTGGGTTCATTTTCCCCATCAGTTTTGTTAACAGCAATCATGTCAGCTAATTCCAAAACTCCCTTTTTGATTCCTTGCAATTCATCTCCTGCTCCAGGAAGCATCAAAACCAAAAAAATATCTACCATTTCGGCCACAACAGTTTCAGATTGTCCTATACCTACTGTCTCAACCATGACTATGTCGTAACCTGCGGACTCAAGAAGAGCCATCGACTCTCTTGTCGTTCTAGTTACTCCGCCTAAAGTTCCTGAACTAGGTGAAGGTCGCACAAAAGCATTGGGGGTGTTTGCTAAACGAGTCATTCTAGTTTTGTCGCCTAATATGCTTCCACCACTTACCGTGCTGGTTGGATCGACAGCTAAAACTGCGACTTTGTGACCAGATTCGATAAGTTTGCTTCCCATTGCTTCTATGAATGTGCTCTTACCGACTCCTGGAACGCCAGTAATTCCTATTCGGTGTGCTTCACCGGTTTTTGAAGAAATATGACCTAAGAGCTCTTCAACTACTTTTCGATCTTCTGCTCTGTTCGACTCAACAAGTGTTAGAGCTCGCCCAAGGGAAGTACGATCTCCTTGTAGGACTCCTTGGATAAGCGAATCTAGATCAACTGTCACGATAATTTCTCTAAGAGAGAGATCGCTGCTTCAGCAATTACTGTTCCGGAGGGAAACACTGCTGCCACTCCTGCGTCTTCAAGTGCATCAAAATCGTCGGGAGGAATTACTCCGCCGACTACGATGGCGATATCGCTACGTCCTAAAGATTTTAGTTCCTCTTTTAACTGGGGAACTAAAGTTAGGTGACCTGCAGCTAAAGAACTAACGCCTACAACATGCACATCGTTTTCAACTGCCTGCATTGCAGTCTCAGAAGGTGTTGCGAATAAGGGCCCTATATCGACGTCAAAACCTAAATCAGCAAAAGCAGTGGCTATTACTTTTTGGCCTCTGTCATGGCCGTCCTGTCCAATTTTTGCAACAAGAATTCTAGGACGTCTTCCAGAATCAGCTTCAAATTTGTTGGCTCGGTCTCTTACAGTCTGGACAGCTTCATTGTCGCCTACTTCACTGCTAAATACTCCTGAAATTGTTCTCACCTCCGCTCTATGACGTCCGAAAATTTTCTCAAGCGCATCGCTTATTTCTCCGACCGTAGCTCGCGCCCGTGCAGCTTTTACAGATGCAGCTAATAAGTTTTGATTTTTTTCAGCGGCATTTGTTAATTCTTCAAGGGCAATCTGGCACTGTTTTTGATCTCTTGTAGCTTTAAGCTCTTCAAGCTGAGCTATTTGCGATGATCTGACTTCAGCATTATCGACTCTAAGGACGTTTACTGCTGATTCCGTTTCAGGACGATACCTATTTACTCCTATGACAGACTGCTGTCCGGAATCGATACGGGCTTGGGTTCTTGCTGCTGCCTCCTCTATTCGCAATTTTGGAATTCCAGCCTCGATGGCTTTTGCCATACCTCCTGAATTTTCAATCTCATCAATGTGTTCCATTGCTTTCTCTGCAAGATCATTCGTGAGTCTTTCCAGATAGTAACTTCCGCCCCAAGGGTCTATTACTCTGCATGAATCGGTCTCTTCCTGGAGAAAGACTTGGGTGTCTCGTGCGATTTTTGCCGAAAAGTCTGTTGGCAATGCCAAAGCTTCGTCAAACGAGTTTGTATGAAGTGATTGTGTATGGCCTTGCGTTGCTGCCATAGCCTCTATACACGTACGAATCACATTGTTATAGGGGTCTTGAGCAGTGAGACTCCAGCCAGACGTTTGACAATGTGTCCTCAGCGATAGTGAACGGTCGTCTTTTGGTTCAAACTGAGACATCAATTTTGCCCAAATAAGACGGGCTGCTCTCATTTTGGCAACTTCCATGAAAAAATTCATTCCGATTCCCCAAAAGAAACTTATTCTTGGGGAGAAAGAATCTACATCCAGACCTGCTTTTAAACCCGCCCTCACATATTCGATCCCGTCCGCCAAAGTGTAAGCCAATTCTAAATCGGCTGTTGCTCCGGCTTCTTGCATGTGATACCCCGAAACAGAAATACTGTTGAAACGAGGCATTTCTGCACTTGTATAAGCAAAGATGTCAGAAATTATTCTCATTGACGGTTCGGGTGGGTAAATGTAGGTATTCCTAACCATAAATTCTTTGAGGATGTCGTTTTGGATTGTGCCTGTTAATGCTTTAGTAGGTACGCCTTGCTCTTCAGCTGCAACAATGTACAAAGCCATTATTGGTAAAACAGCACCGTTCATCGTCATTGAGACACTCATTTTGTCAAGTGGTATCCCATCAAAGAGTTTTTGCATGTCCAAAATGGAATCAATTGCCACACCTGCCATTCCAACATCACCTGCTACTCGAGGATGGTCGCTGTCATACCCTCGGTGAGTGGCAAGATCAAACGCAACAGAAATTCCTCTTTGACCATCTTCAAGATTTCTTCGATAAAAAGCATTTGATTCTTCTGCTGTCGAGAATCCACCGTATTGTCTAATTGTCCAAGGTCTGGTTTTATACATTGTCGCGTGAGGGCCTCTCAAAAAGGGAGCCAATCCTGGCCACCCATTCAGAAAATCTAAACTTTCTAAATCTTTGTGGGTGTAACAGTTATTAATTGAAATTTTCTCAGCTGTTTCCCATGGCTCAACCTGCCCTTGATCTGAATTGGTAGATGCAAGTTTTTCGATTTCCTCATTGTTTATTCCTATATTCTGATCGAGTTCAATTTTTGAGAAATTAGGGATTTTACTCATGACTAGAACCCCGAATTTTTAAAAAGTCCTGAATTTTTTGTTCACTATTAAGAACTTCAACAATGCCTCCAGAAGATTCAATATTTTGAAAAGTTTCCCAAGATTTCTGAGCTAAATGTTCTGTAAGTTGCTCAACAAACCACGATCCACCGGCGGGATCAATAACTCGCCCTATATGACTTTCTTCAGCAAGCAAAAGTTGAGTATTTCGCGCCATGCGCCTTTCTGATTCTCCTCCGGAAATTTCATCTGCGAAAGAAAATGGAATGACAGTTATTGCCTCTGCTCCACCTATTCCAGCAGAAAAAGCGGCGACCGTGGCTTTGAATGAGTTAAACCAAGGATCTTTTTTATCCATTCCATTAGAGGAAGTAACAGCGTGTTGACTTTGCTTTTGATTCTCTGGCGTAGCTCCACATTCTTTTGTTATCTGTGTCCATAAACGTCTAGCTGCTCTAAATTTTGCAATGGTCATGAACTGGTCGCTACTTGAAGAATAAGTGAAATACATGGTTTGTAAAATCGTTTCAATTTCTAGTTCTGTTTTTTCGAGTTCTCGCAAATAGTGAACCGCAACGGCTAATGAATATGCGAGTTCAGCTGAAGTTGATCCACCAAGTTCTGGATAAAAACTGCTGTCTATATTTATAGCTTTAGAAAAACCGGTTCTATCAATGACATCTGGTAAGTCTGAAAATTTCTGGGGGTTATCACTCTGTAATCCTTTTCTTACATTTACTCCTATGGGGTCTATGCCTAATCCTCCATATCGGTCGGAGCTCGCTATATCACGCTGATCCCATAATTCGATCATCCATTTTGCAACCTCTGTTCCCTTCAACGCAGGTTTAAACCAAATACTGGTCATATTCAAGAAAACGTCTTCGAGAGTCTTATCTAAATCGTTAACAGACTCAACTCCAATTTTTTCGGAATCTATAAATAATGAAGTTGAACCGTTTAAAAGTTCATTCAATGCAGCTTTGTTCGCCAATTCGGGAGTCGAGTCATCGATTAAAGCTCGGATGTCCCAAGTCCCATTTTCATGTCCGCTTGTTTTATTTCCTCGTATGAACGGAGTTGCGCCAGGAATGCCAGCAGGGTTCGTCAGTTTCTGATCTTCGGAACTGTAAATTGCTTTTATTTCAATTCCGTCATCAGCAATTTCATTTAATGATTCAATTGACTTTTCTGACAATGTCTCTAAAGCTAGATCTTCCCAGTCTTGGCGAGAGTATGCGTTAAAAAAATCAGACATATTTACGGTTTCTTTTCAGATTGAGAGTTATTCGCCACCCTTTGATGGTAGGTGACAAAACGCCCACAAAATAGCTACTTGTGACTAATTACCCTATTTTGAAAACTATTCATTCGAAAAATTGCTGTAATGTTCCTCTTTATTTACAAAAAGTAAGTTACTGAAAAGAATAACAGTGCCAACTAGAGATCTTCAGTTACTTCTGGAATGATTCATTTATGCGAATATCAACTCTTTTAAATTACGCGAACGATCCGACTGAATCAGCAAGGCAAGCCAAAGCCTTGGAATCAGCCGGTGTAGATATGATCTGGATTCCCGAGGCTTATGGTTTTGATGCTGTAAGCCTGTTGGGCTATTTAGCAGCTGAAACTGAAACTGTTGGTCTCGGTAGTGGGATTTTAAATACTTACAGCCGAACTCCAGCAGCTTTGGCTCAGACCGCTGCAAGTCTTGATTCTCTGTCCGGTGGACGCTTCACACTTGGCTTGGGTGCATCTGGACCTCAGGTAATCGAAGGTTTCCACGGAATCCCTTATTCGATGCCTTTAACTCGACTCAGAGAAGTTATGGAAATTTGTCGTATGGCTTGGAAGCGTGAACCACTTACTTATAACGGTAAAGTTTTCGATTTGCCTCTGCCTTCTGAGCGAGGAACTGGACTGGGAAAGCCACTAAAGATTATTAATCACATGCTTAGAGATGACATACCTATTTATGTCGCTTCTCTAGGAGCTAATAGTGTGGAAGAGACTGCCGCATCGGCTAACGGTTGGCTTCCTTTCATGGTTTTCCCTGAGAGAATGGACACGGTTTGGGGTGATTCTGTTAAGGCCGGTATAAAAAGAAGAGATCCAGAGCTTGGCGATTTTGATGTTGTTGCAGGAGGCTTAGTTGCTATAGGCGATGACGCTGATCAATACAGAGATATGGCCCGTCCGATGGCTGCACTTTACATAGGCGGCATGGGTGCTAAAGGAAAGAATTTTTACAATGACCTTTGCTGCCAGTACGGCTTTCCTGACGAAGCTGCAGCAGTTCAGGAAGCTTATTTAGATGGTCGAAGAGATGAAGCTATAGCTGCTCTTCCATCAGAGTTGATTGAAAAGTCCAATATGTGCGGTGACGAAGCATACGTTAAAGACCGTTTAGCTGCCTATAAAGAAGCAGGGGTTACAAGCCTTAATGTGACACCCATTGGTGGTGACCCTGCTGCTATTTTGGGTCGCCTACGTGAATTAGCTGAAGACGTCTAATAGGCCTAAATGTCGGATAACTTCAAGCCTTTTGCCATCTCCGTTAGTGATGACGAGATAGCAGATCTCAAAGAACGTCTAGAAAAAACTAGATGGCCCGATCATTTGCCCGATGCGGGATGGGACTATGGCATCGATGCAAATTTGGTGAGGGAACTAGCTGAGTATTGGAAAGATGAATTTGACTGGCGCTCTTTCGAAACCTACTTAAACTCTTTTGAAAATTTAACTACCGACATAGACGGTCAACGTATTCACACCATCCATGAACGTTCTAAAAACCCTGATGCACTCCCGCTGCTAATAAGTCATGGTTGGCCAGGTTCAATAGTTGAATTTCTAGATGTCATAGGCCCTTTAACGAACCCTCAAGATCATGGCGGTGATGAATCTGATGCTTTTCACGTAATCGTTCCTTCTCTCCCAGGTTACGGACTATCAGGTCCTACTTCTGAACGTGGATGGGGTCCAACGCGAATAGCGCGTGCTTTTGCCGAACTGGCTAAGAATTTGGGTTATGACCGCTATGGCGTACAAGGAGGCGATTGGGGTTCAATCATTTCCCGTGAGATAAGCCGCGTGGATCCAGAAAATGTGGCTGGATGTCACATAACAATGCTGACAGGGGGCCCTCCGGGGAAGTCTGATGACATGGAAGACGTCACAGATATTGAACAAAAATTACTTGACCGAGCTGCTTGGTATCAAGCGGAAGATGATGGCTATTTCCGTATTCAACAAACAAGACCTCAGACTCTTGGCACTGGCTTGAATGATAGTCCTGCAGGACTTTTAGCTTGGATTACCGAAAAGTTCTACGGTTGGACTGACAATAATGGGGACCTTCTCAATACGGTTGATAAAGACAAGCTGTTAGCGAACATTTCTCTTTATTGGTTCACTGGAACCATAAATTCTTCGACACGAATTTATTATGAAATGTTCAAAACTCTTGAGCCTGGTTTTGGCTCAACTGGTGACACGCCTGTTGGGGTATCAGTTTTTCCATACGAACTAATGATGCCACGCCGACGTTGGGTTGAAGATTCGATGAACTTGGTTCTTTGGAATGAGCATGAAAAAGGTGGACATTTTGCTTCTTTAGAAACTCCTGAAGTTTTCGTAAAAGACGTCCGTGAATGTTTCCGCGGTTTGCGTTAAATATGAACAACTTTGAAGTCCGAAATGGCGAAGTAACTATTGTGGGTGAAACCAAAGGGACTGGACCACATGTTGTTTGTATTACTGGTTGGGCTAACAACAGAGATGTCTGGTCAGGTTTAAGCGAAAATCTTTGTAAAGACCACCAAGTTACTACTTGGGACTTACGTGGTCATGGCGAAAGTGGAGCTCCCCCACCGGGTAACTATGAGCGGGAAGAAGCATTGAAAGATATTTCTGCGGTACTTGATGAAGTTGGAAGACCGTGTGTTCTAGTTGGTCATAGTTTGGGTGGCTATCTTTCACTTGCATATGCTTTAGAAAAGCCTGACGAGGTTTCTGCTATGGTTCTTGTAGCTTCCGGTCCGGGTTTCAGAAAAGCTGAAGCCCGCGAAGAATGGAATGAATCTGTTAGGCAGGCAGCTATGAAACTTGACCTTGCTGAGGGTGCAGAAGAGTTGTCTATGCATGTTGATTCTTATGTGATTGACCACTTAGATGAAGTAAAGGCCCCTACTTTTCTAGTTTTAGGCGAGCGTGATAAGCGGTTTGCTGCATCTGCAGCAGTTTTTGAACGCTACCTCGACGTTAAGGGAACTTTAATTGTTCCAGATACCGGTCACATGGTGCATGTTAAGGCGTGTGATGAAGTAGCTGAAAATATTAGGGGTTTCGTTTCAAGTCTTGATTTAGAAGGCAATGGCTGA
Organism: Acidimicrobiales bacterium AG-414-N20; assembly: GCA_003214465.1. Taxonomy (GTDB): domain Bacteria; phylum Actinomycetota; class Acidimicrobiia; order Acidimicrobiales; family MedAcidi-G1; genus MedAcidi-G1. The sequence goes on from QCLO01000006.1 coordinate 8,781, forward strand.
ATCTGTTCCAATAACGAATCTGATTGAATTGTCAGGTGGCTCTTTCTTAATGGGTAATGAGCAGGATGCATACCCTGCAGATGGTGAGGGGCCTGTAAGAGAAGTCTTCTTGTCTTCTTTTGCAATCTCATCGACTGCAGTGACTAACGAAGAATTCAAAGCTTTTGTTGCTGATACGAATTATGTGACCACGGCTGAGCAAAGCGAAGACGGGAGCCCTCCCTGGTCATTTGTTTTCGCAGGTTTATTGCCTGACGATTTTCCGCCTACTAGAGGTGTTTTGGGTGCTGAATGGTGGAGGCAGGTCGAAGGTGCTGATTGGTTGCATCCTGAGGGTCCTGGATCTGAGTTGGAGCCTGAATGTTCTAGATGGAATCATCCTGTTGTTCATATTTCATGGTTTGATGCAAAGGCGTTTGCCGAATGGGCTGGTTGTCGTCTGCCGACTGAAGCCGAATGGGAATTCGCAGCTCGTGGTGATCTCAACCAGAAACGATTTCCTTGGGGTGATGAAAGCAAGCCTGGTGGGGATTTTATGTGCAACATTTTTACTGGTTCTTTTCCTGACAAAAACGATGCTGAAGATGGGTGGGTTGGAACTTGTCCTGTTAATGCTTTTCCTACAAATAATTTTGGTCTTCATAACTGTTCAGGGAACGTTTGGGAGTGGTGTGATGATTGGTTTTCCGCACGTCATGAATCAGATAAGCCGGTCAGAGACCCGAAGGGCCCTCTAATGGGTTTAGACAAGGTCGTAAAAGGCGGTTCGTATCTTTGCCATGACAGTTATTGCAACAGGTACCGCTTAGGGGCAAGAATGGGTTTACTGCCGGATAGTTCTTTAGGTCATCAAGGGTTTCGAATAGCGCGTTAGATAATTACTTGGGCTCTACGCTTTATGTATGGGTTTAAGAAGTGAGATTAATCGTGATGTAATTACAGCGATATCTGATGAGTTCAAAAAACCTAAAATTGGTCCTATCGAGATTTGGCCTCCGGTTGTTCTAGCTCCTATGGCAGGGGTTACTAATGCTCCGTTTCGAACGCTGTGTCGAAAATTTGGTGCTGGTTTATATGTGAGTGAGATGATCACTGCCCGAGGGTTGTTAGAGGGTCATTCTAAAACTGAGAGGTTAAGCGGTTTTGCTGAGGGTGAAACACCTAGAAGCATCCAGTTATATGGGACTGAACCGAAGAGTATTGCTGCTGCAACTGCCATGTTGGTTGGTGAAGGTCGAGTAGATCATATTGATATGAATTTTGGCTGTCCTATGCCCAAAGTGACGCGGCGTGGAGGTGGAGCTGCTCTTCCCTTGAAACCTAAACTTTTTGAGGCGATTGTTTCTTCTGTGGTTAAGGCTGCTGGGTCTGTTCCTGTGACTGTAAAGTTCCGTAAAGGTACAGATGATGATCATCTGACATACTTTGAGGCTGGTCTTATAGCAGAATCTGTGGGGGCTTCAGCTTTAGCTTTGCATGCTAGAACAGCGGAACAGTTGTATTCGGGTGAAGCCGACTGGGATGCTATTGCGCGTTTGAAAGAAACTGTTTTATCTATTCCTGTATTTGGCAATGGCGACATTTGGGAGCCTTGGGATGCCTTGCGTATGATGCGCTCAACTGGATGCGATGGGGTCGTAGTCGGTCGTGGTTGTCTGGGTAGGCCCTGGTTGTTCGGACAGTTAGCTTCGGTTTTTGGTTCAGATCCTTCTCTAGGGGGTTCAGACCCTGAACATCCTCCGCTATTGGGTGGGGTTGCTGAGACGATGATTGAGCATGCGCAAATGTTGGTTGATTGGACAGGTCCTCATGGGATTAGAGATTTTCGCAAACACACTTCCTGGTATTTGAAGGGGTACCAGACTGGACCTGCTGCGAGGCGTTCACTTCAGATGGTTGAAGATATGGACAATCTAAAAGAACTTTTGAACGATCTTCTATCGACTATTGGGGCTGACAGAGAATTTGACCCTTCTGCTTTGAGACTTCCTAGGAGCCATCGGAATGGACCTAAACCTGTGGTTTTACCTGCTGGCTGGCTCGATGATCCTTCTGATTTGACCCCTCTTCATATTGAAGCTGAGGCTCTTGTTTCAGGAGGTTAAAAGTTGAGTGAGGTAAAAGACCGTTTAGTTCTGGCTTCAGGATCTCCCCAAAGGTTTTCTCTGCTTGTTGAAGCAGGATTTGAGCCTGAAGTTCGCGTGCCTAAAGTAGATGAATCAATTCTTGTTGGGGAGTCAGCTAATTCTTTGGTTGAACGTTTAGCGGTTAAAAAACTTGATGCTGTAATAAATGTTGGTGAATGTGGTGTTGCTGCAGACACGGTGGTGTCGGTGAATGAAAAAATTTTTGGTAAACCTGGGACACCCGAAATAGCTTTAAAAATGCTACAAACCCTTTCAGGGGGAACTCATGATGTGATAACCGGCGTTGCTTTAAGTGGACCTAAAGGTCGTCTATCTTTGATAGTTGCTACCCAAGTCAAATGGAGAGAACTCACAAAAGAAGAAATCGTTACTTATATACAGACCGGTGAACCATTGGATAAAGCTGGTGGTTACGGGATCCAAGGCGGTGGCAAGAATTTTGTAGTTTCATTTGTAGGAAGTTTCGACAACATTGTAGGACTTCCAATTAATGAAGTTATTTCGTGTTTAAGCGAATTGGGTTGTGACTGCTTGAAGAGTTTTTAAAGTTCCGGTAGTTCGAGACGATGATCGGTAGTCAGAAACTTTTGAGCTCCAAATAGAACGACTATCAGACCTGTTATCGCTGCTGAACCAAGTATGAGGAAAAGTATTATTGCTTGCATCAACGCAGCTTCTAGGGGGTCTACTCCTGCGAGTATGAGCCCTGTGAGTATCCCTGGAAGAAACACAACTCCCACTGTTCTTGTTGTCTCAATCTGCGGTATCAAAGACAGCTTGAGTGTTTCTGAGACAATTCTTTTAACAGCTTTATGACGTGTAAATCCAAGTGAAAGCATGGCTTCTATCTCAAGCTGAGAGTCGCGTATGGCGTCAACAAGTCGTGTGGCTGCAACCACGACAACTCTCAGTGAGTTGCCAACTATCATTCCTGCAATTGGAACTAATACACGAGATTCAAGAGGAAGAATTTGTAAAGAAAAAAGCACAGAGAGGCTGATTCCCAACCCAAGCAGATATCCAGATGCTGTCGTCCATACAAGACCTGGGAGGCGCTGTTCACGCCTGGAGGCAGAAATAGCTGCGAATGGAATCATTGCTGCAACCCATAACCATGCCCAAGCGATTGATGTTTCGTCTTTCAGAACTAGTGTCAAAGCCCAGCCGGCTATTACTAGTTGACCTATAGACCTTCCAGTTGCAATCGTTAAGTCGCGTTCAAGTTTTAGTTTTAAAAAAAGTGATATTCCAACAGTGAGAATTACCATCGTTAAAGAAGCAACTAGGCCCCACCATCCAACTGTTACTTCTTGCATAAATAAAAGATACTGGATTTTATTCACATATTTTCAAGTGAGAAGCCGATGGTTGTTGTCCACCCAGCTGGAAAACAACCATCGGCTTAAATCTCGATTTTTAGGCCGGTGGCCGCTCCTCACCCAGCTGAGTGTGCGGCCACCGGCAAAACCATCTATCTCTCCATTTGGGGGAAACCGTACGAAAGGGATAGACAGTAAACCATTAATACGACCCTAAGTCACTTTCTGTGATTCCTAAGCTCGTAAGAGCTGGTGTTAGGGCTGCTACAACAATGTCATGTGAACCAGCTGCTGGCTGATTACTTAACTGATAGACACCATTAATAGCTGCTACGTCAACATCAGTACCTGCGAGCATTGGAGCTAGAACTCTCCAGAATGCGTAACCCTCAGCTTGATGAACGCGTGCTGTATCCATATCACCATCTGCGATATCACTGTCAACGCTCTTGGCGTATTTCATTGTCGCCTGAGCGTATGTAACAGTCAGATTCTTAACTATTACGTCTGCAGCAGCTTGCGCACCTGCTTGATCTCCAGCAACTAAAGCGTCACGACCAGAATTGAAAGCGGCACGAATATTAGCATTAGCGACACTTTCTCCCGAATCATTCAAGGTTCCGAAGTCTTTACCTCGCTTGTCTGCAGTTGCGAAAGCTGAACAACCTGGTTCAGAACCAGCGTAAAAAGCCCAACCTTCATCCCAGTTATGGGGAGCTCCAGAAGCAGGATCGTAATTACCATCAGCTCCCTTAGCTAGAGCAGCATTAATCTCATGAACAGTCCATGCAACCATAATCTGGTTCATAATGCCCTTCTGGATTCCCTGACGGCGAACAAGATCAGCCTCACCCTCAAACTCACCTGTACCTTCTATCGCTGAAATTACAAAATCATGTAACGGAGTAGCAGTACCGAAATAGGTATCAACACCGTGCTTCTTCCCTTCACCAACAGCAAAACCGCCAATAGTACGTACTGATCCATCTGACTTAACCGAGTTCACACCATCTTTGTAAATCGCATGAATTGCGTCATAGTCAATAGCAGCATCCTTAGGCAACAAACCATTAATGTCACAAACATCAGCAGGAACAAGACGATGGCTGCTCACATCAGATGCATAGGCATAACCATCATCAGAACCGAAATCTCCGGTTTCCATTACTGATGAAAGTGCTGATGCAGAACCAGAAGCCGAACCGGAACCTGATGCGGAACCTGAACCAGAAGCTGAAGCTGAAGCATAACCAGAAGCTGATGATGACCCCGATGGAGCACTAGCTGAAGCCGAACCGGAACCTGATGCGGAACCAGAACCAGAACCAGAACCAGAACCAGAACCGGAACCTGAACCTGAACCTGAACCTGAACCTGAACCAGAAGAAGCACCTATTTCTTGGACAGTACCTCCATCATCACTTCCGCAAGCTCCTGCTAGAAGACTCAAGGCTAGACAAGAAAGTAAAACTTTTGAAGATAAAAACTTTTTAAACATTTTCCCTCGTTAACTTAAACATTATAGATCTGTTAGGGATACCTAACAATAATTCTTAAGCTACATGATTTAAAACTAATAGCAACCCCTTCTGCTTTTAAATTTCTGGCATTATCCTTAAAACTTATGAAAGTTAATTCAGAGTTCGGTGACGTCATGGTTGAAGGAGTTTCTAAGACCTTTGACGGAGAAACTGTTTTAGCGAAAATTGACTTGAAAGTTGCTTCTTCTGAAATCCTCTCCCTTTTAGGTCCTAGCGGTTGCGGCAAGACGACTCTTTTACGAAGCATCGCTGGACTTGAAAATCCAGAAGAAGGGAAAATAACAATATGCGATCAAATCGTTCTCGATAATGAAGTATCTATAGCTCCGGAAAAAAGAAAAGTCGGAATGGTTTTTCAAGATGCGGCTCTATTTCCTCATATGACCGTTGAGCAAAATGTTGCTTACGGACTAAAAAAGAGTGACCCTAAAAAACAAAGAGTTTCTGAATTATTAGAAATCGTTGGCTTGCCTAATTTTGAAAAACGTCGCCCTGAAACACTTTCAGGCGGTCAGAAACAAAGAATTGCCCTGGCAAGAGCACTTGCCCCGCGGCCCTCTGTTCTTCTATTAGATGAACCTTTTTCAAATCTAGACAGTGCTCTAAGAATAGAGGTACGTGCAGAAGTCAACCGTTTAATAAGCGAATTAGGAGTCACTACGATTTTTGTCACACACGATCAAGATGAAGCTTTTTTACTTGGTGACAGGGTAGCCGTTATGAATAACGGCAAAATTCTCCAAGTTGATTCACCAAGTATTATTTATGAAAAACCCTCTAACAATTGGATTGCTTCTTTTGTGGGAGCAGTAAACCTGATCACCTGTAAAGCTTCAGGACATAAAGCCGAAACCCCAATAGGTTTTTTGAAACTCGATCAGCATTATGAAGGAGATGTTGAACTAGTTCTTAGACCTGAAAATCTAATGCTTACTAATGGTGACGATGCTGAAATAGAAATTATCGAATATTACGGTCATGATTCGCTCGTAACTGTAAAGCTAAATGATGGAACTAAGTTAAAAGTACGCACTGCTCCTGCTACAGCTCACTTAAAAGGAGACCGTGTCGGCTTAGAACACAAAGATGTGGAAGTATCTGCTTTTGGAAAAACCTCTTAGTTCGGAAACCGAAATACTGATTGTTGGATCAGGACCTGCCGGTTTAATGTCCGCCTATGCCGCAGCCAGCAAGGGACACGATGTAACAGTAATTGAGCGCCTAAACCACCCAGGTGGTATGGCAGCTAGTTTTGAAATAAACGGCATGAGGGTCGATTACGGCTCTCACCGCCTTCACCCTGCCACTTCTAAGCCATTGTTAGAAATACTAAAAAACATTTTAGGAGATGACCTTCAAACACGGAATCGAAACGGTCGAATACGAGTTGAAGAAAAGTGGGTAACCTTTCCCCTGAGTTTAACTAACTTAGTTAAATCCCTACCGCCTAAAAGCGTCTTTGCTCTTTTCAAAGACTCCCTTAGCTCACCTTTCGTACATCCGGCAGAAGAAACTTTCGCAGAACACATAAAAGCTGGGCTTGGGCCGAAAGTCTTTGACTTAATTTACAAGCCATATGCAAAAAAATTATGGGGCATGCCTGCGGAAGAACTCCATTCTGACCTTGCACAAAAAAGAGTTTCTGCAAGTTCGCATATTGAAATTTTAAAAAAGCTAATTCACTCCACAATTAATAACGGACAAAAATTTTTCTATCCCCGAAATGGTTACGGACAAATCTGTGAACGATTAGCAGAAGAAGCTCAAAACAAAGGTGCAAAATTTTTATATGAAACAGAGATAGAGAAAATCGACCTAACAGATAAAAATCGTGTAACCACCTCAACGTATAACCAAAAATTCGAATCGCAGAGAATATGGTCTACCGCTCCCTTTGGTGCATTAGTAAAAATGATCTCTCCTTCCCCAGATCCGGAAATTATCAAATCATTAGAGCAACTCAGATACAGGGCTATGGTTCTTGTTTATTTGATTTGTGATCAAGAAAGACTTACTGAGTTCGATGCTCACTATTTTCCGGAAACAGATACTCCCATAAGCAGAATCTCTGAACCTAAGAACTACAGGGACGGTCCTGATCCGAAGGATTTTACGATTATTTGCTGTGAGGTTCCTTGCTGGGAAGGTGACCATATATGGCTAGCTAATGACGAAGATCTTGGAGAATTAATGCTCGAATCACTTGCAAAACAAGGACTTCCAAAAATTAATCTTTTAGGCACTGAAACTCGACGCTTGCCGAAGGTTTATCCAATTTATGATCTTGACTATAAAGAAAAATTCGAAAATCTTTTTGATTGGTCAACCAGTCAAAACCGAATGACGGTATTCGGCCGACAAGGACTTTTTGCGCCCGACAATCTTCATCATGCCTTATCAATGGGACACGCTGCAGCTAACGCACTCGAATCAGACGGTTCATTTGATCATAATTCTTGGGAGTCATCCCTAACAGAATTCCAAACACACGTTGTAGAAGATTGATTATTTCAAGCGGTATTCAATTCTCTATATACCGCTGGGACAACTTTTCTTAAGTACCCGCCCAATTTTACAAAGCTGTCTCCTTTAGTTCTGAATTTGTAACTTATTGGAACTTCTTCGTATCTATAACCTTTGGCTAAAAGGTCAAGAGTTAAAACCTGAGCATAGTTAAAATCGTGAATTATCTCTGCGTTTGCTGCAGCCTCATAAGAAAAGGCACGATATCCTGACTGCCCATCAGTTATCCTTCGCCTGGCAATAACTGATAATAAAATAGTAAGAACCTTATTACCAAAACGTCTGTGTGGTCGCATGTGTTTTATAGTGCCCAAAAATCTGCTTCCAACCACATAGTCCGCTTCGTTAGAAATTATGGGATTTACTAAATTTTCCAGTTCATCAGGGGGGTACTCTTCGTCAGCATCGCAAAAAGCTATAGCTGCAGCCCCAATTTCTACGCCATATTCAAGTCCCATACGAACTGCAGCACCCAACCCACCACAAGTGGGTAATGAAATCACCTTCGCTCCTGCTTCTTTTGATCTTTGCGCAGTCCTATCTGTGGAGCCATCATCTATTACTAATACTTGGACTTCTCTTCCTGAAATGCTTTCAGGACATCTTTTTATACAAGCCTCCACTGTCTCTTCTTCATTCAGAGCTGGCATGAAGAAAAGAATTGGAGCGTGAGTTGAAATCTCAGGTGCTGAAATTGAATTCGTATGCTTGTGTTTCATAAGTCGGAACTTTCCTAATGCTCCTGGCTTTGGAAAAAACGTAAAAATTCCCCCAGCTAATAAAGAGTAAGCTGTCTTCAGTGCATGAGTAATAAGAGCAGCAGCTAATGCTACTCCTGGGTTGTATCCCAAAATTGCATATGCTGCTACTGAAGCTGCCTCGTAGGTTCCAAATCCGCTTGGGGCTACAGCCACAATTTGTGAAGCCACGGCTACTGCAGTTACAAAGAGTGCTTCAGAAGGTGTCAGCTCGATTCCTGACCATCGTGCACATTGCCAAATTACTGCAGCTTCTGCAAACCATGCGAAGGTGGTCAAGAAAAAAACCAATGGTCCTGGCAAACTCATACTTAGCGGATTAATTCTTTGAAGTTTTCTCATCCATAATAAGCCAAAGGAGCAGATCCCTAAAGCAAGCCCGAGTGCAGCAAAACCCCAGTATCCAACTACTTCAACAAAGGCTCCTGGAGCTGCCAAGCAACCCAAACAAACTACGGTAACAATATCTGCAGACCTTAAAGTAACTGTCGAAGCTGTAGCTGTTTCAAAAGGTATCCGTGCACGCCTAACCACACTTACGATTCTTAAGGGCTCTCCTAGTCTTAATGGAAGTAAGTGGTTTGCTCCTAAAGAAAGATTAATTGCTGCCAAAGAATGTCCGAAAGACAAACCCGGCACTATTTTTTTCCAAGCAAAAGCTCTTAAAAAAAATGCAGAGGCAAAAGCAACTGCTACAAGAAAAACCAGAAATGGCTCGTTCATTGCAGCAGACCAAGATCTACTGAGAGAATCCCGATCGACTCCATTTAAAACCCAAAAAAGAGCAATCAAGCAAACCAGAAGTGCTAATAAAAACCCAATGGGTTTCGAAAGTCTTCTGAAATTGAATAGAGAAATAAATTTTTTCACTTTGTTTACCATTATTAAATTCAAATTTTGTTAGGTATACCTTACAAATTTTGAAAACCACTCGATACACTCAGCCTAATGAAAACTAAACCTAAAATAATACTGTCATCTTTAATTTGTCTCGCATTCTTATGTGCAAGTTGCTCCAGTAGTAGCAATAAACGTGAAGAGCTTTCTGAGAGAGCTGCTGAAATAGTCCAAGGCGATTGTGCCAACGATGCAGGTAAGGAAGTGACAATATATTCGGGACGAAGCGAATACCTAATTTCTCCTATTCTTGAAGCGTTTGCATGTGAAACTGGAATCGACGTAAGGGTACGTTGGGGTAATTCAACAGATCTGGCCATTCTTATTAATGAAGAAGGCAAATCAACTGAAGCTGATGTCTTCGTTTCTCGCTCCCCAGGACCCGTGGGCTTTCTTGAAGGCAAGAACCTTTTAGGTTCTATTGACCAAAGTGTTCTTTCTTTAGTCGAAGAGCAAAACCACGCTGCAAGTGGTTCATGGATAGGTTTCTCAGGTAGAAAACGTGTTCTTGTCTATAACGTTGATGAGGTAGCACCTGACGAGCTGCCGAATTCTGTTTTTGAACTCACAGACCCTGTATACAAAAATCGGGTTGCAATACCAGGAACCAACGGATCTTTTGAAGACTGGTTTACTGTATTCCGTGATCAGCACGGTAACGAAACCGCCACTAAATGGTTGAACGACATGGTTAATAATGGTGCAAAGTACTACCCAAATAACAGATCAATTGTTGAAGCAGCGGGCAGAGGTGAGGTCGATATGGGACTAGTCAATCACTATTACAACTATCAAGAAGCTGTAGCCTTAGGAAGTGAGCATAGGGCTGAAAACTATGATTTTCCTTCTGACGACATTGGGTCACTTTTGATAATTACTGCTGCAACAATTCTTGAAACAGCTAAAGATAAAGATGCTTCAAATGAACTAATTTCTTATCTTCTAACTCCACAGGCTCAATCCTATTTCTCTAATAGAACCTTCGAATATCCACTAGCGAAAGGCTCAAAACCTAACCCTATTCTTCCAGTTCTGGAAGCTCTTGAGATTGGTTCGGTAGACTTTGATTCATTAGGCGGAGGCTTTGAAGAAACCGAGCGAATAGTTAGAGAAAGTGGAATTCTTAACTAGTAATTCTTTACGACATAGCCAGAGAGCACCTCTGGCGCTGAAAGTAATAGCTTTAATCACTGCTTTTCTCTTCGCGTGTCCAGGTTTATATCTAGTTTGGAGAAATATAACCAGCGATTCAGACCCTCTAGGTCTACTTTTTTCAGAGCAAACTCTCTCGCCTCTCATGAGAACTGTCAACCTAACGGTGTTGGTTACTTTGTCAGCAGCAATTTTGGGAACAGGCTTGGCCTGGCTGACTATCCGAACGGATCTTCCTTCGCGTCGAATACTCAAAATAGTTCTTCCTCTTCCACTTGTTTTTCCTACCTTTGTGGGAGCTGCAGCTTTTATAAGAACACTTAATCCTGGTGGGCTAGCTAATGATCTCGTCGAAAAAATTGGAATAGATAAGACACTAGAATTACATGGTTTATTCGGAGCTTGGCTTGTTCTTACACTTTTCACCTACCCATACGTGTATTTACCTATCGCCGCCAGATTAAAAAATCTTCCAATTTCCCTAGAAGAAAGTGCTCGTTTGCTTGGTGATTCAAGTTGGGCAACTTTCAGAAAAGTCATTCTTCCGCAAATTGCATCTTCACTGCTTGCTGGATCATTGCTAGTTTTTTTATACACAATCAGTGACTTCGGTGCCGTTCAACTCATGCGATACGACACTCTTACCAGAGCCATCTGGACTACACGATTAAGTAACCAACCCGTTTCTTTTGCTCTCGCTTTAATACTTTTATCATTTGCCGCTATTGCCGTAATAATAGAAACTCTTTTAAGCCGTAGATTTAGGAAACCCGACATAACGACTCAAGCAGAAATTGTTCTCACTCCCTTGAACAAGTGGAAAACACCAGCTATTGCCGCAAGTTGGATCATCGTGTTTTTAGCTCTCATCACTCCTACCATTGCTCTAGGTGACTGGGCGGCCGATGGCTTACTGAGAGAATTCAGAGGTGGTCGTCCTTTATTTATCGAATTTGAAGACATAATCAAACCAACAATCAATACTGCATGGGTGAGTATGCTCACAGCAATAATTGCCGCCGCTATCGTTTTGCCAGTTTCTTATCTCGTTGCAAAATACAGATCTTCAATTGGCAATACGGCAAATGCGGTTATGACTTCAACTTTTGCCATGCCTGGTCTTCTTATTGCGTTATCGATGTTCTTTTGGACTCTTAGGACATCATGGGCTGCTGAACATTTGCGGGGGACAATAGTAATACTCATTTTTGCATACCTCGTAAGATTTAGCGCCCAAGCTCTTGCTCCAGCCCGAGCAGCCGTGGCTTCTATTCCTGCGAGCTTAGAAGATGCATCTCAAGTGCTCGGAGCAAGTAAAGTTAAACGTTTTTTTACTGTAGATCTACCTGTAGTAACACCTGGTCTGCTTGCAGGTTCAGGTTTGGTCCTAATGTCAACAATGAAAGAACTGCCAATAACTCTTCTTGTGGCTCCGTTTGAATTCCCGACTCTTACGACCAAAATATTTCAATCTTTTGAAGATGCTTTTGTAGCTGAAGGAGGCTTGTTAGCACTTATTCTCGTTTTACTATCTGCTGTCTTGACTTGGATTTTAGTTATCCGTCGATCTGATCATTTGGCTTAGTTTTGGGCGAGAAAAATTCTCTTCGAAAGTTAATGCTCTTTGTCGGATTTTTAGTTTTTGGTATCTCTGCGATTGCTATACCTTCACGTTCTACATACGGAGCCCAAGTAAGTGTTGATGAACCTCAGTACCTTCTGACAGCTTTAAGTATTGGCGAAGATCTAGATCTGGATATTTCTGATGAAATTGAAGAAGAAAAATTCAGAAGTTTTCATGAAATAGGTCTGAACACGCAGACAATTGATATGAATTCGTCCGGACAGAGATTGAGTCCACACGACCCACTCCTTCCACTGCTTCTTTCCGTTCCTATGCGAATAGCGGGATGGGTTGGAGCCCGTGCCCTATTAGCAGTTTTTGCTGGCTTATTAGCCTCAAGTACTCTTTGGGTGGCAGTACGGAGATTCAAAGTATCTCCGAAAACTGCGGCTTGGGTAGTTGGTGCTTTTGGTGCAGCCCCTCCGCTATGTAGTTATGGAAGTCAAATTTACCCTGAAGTTCCAGCAGCCTTAGCTGTGGTTTTGGCTATCGCATCAGCTACAGGAGCTCCTTCAAAACGAAACGCTGCTGCATTTGTACTGTCTATCACTGCCCTCCCTTGGCTTTCCGTCAAATACATGCCAGTTGCTTTAACAATTTTTCTTTTAGTTGCATTCGTTAAGAAAAAAACTGAGCGTCAGTTTATATCTGCCTATACAGCAGTGTCTTTTGTTTTAATGGCAGCTATCTATCTTCTTTTTCACAAATTTGTTTATCAAGGTTGGACTGTCTATTCAGCCGGTGATCATTTTATAGAAAATGAGTTCAATGTAATTGGAGGTGATCCTGACATATGGGGTCGATCAAAAAGATTTATAGGTTTATTAGTAGATAGAGGATTCGGTCTTGCAGCTTGGACTCCTTCTTTTCTTATTTTTCCTGCTGCCTTTGGATTTCTTTGCAAGAAAAAAATTGACAGTTGGCAATATCTGGTTTTTCCTTTTCTAATTGGCTGGTCTACTGCAACGTGGCTGGCTTTCACAATGCATGGATGGTGGTGGCCAGGCAGACAAACTGTCGCTGTTCTACCTTTAGCTGTCATTGCAATTGCTATAGCAATTGATAATTTCAAGAAATTTCTTTTCCCTACAGTTTTTGCAACAGTTGTAGGGTCCATCGGATGGATTTGGATTGCCGTTGAAGCTCAAACCGGGCGAAGAGCTTTAATTGTAGATTTTGAGGACACAAGCTGGCCTTGGTACAAGATATGGTCAAAAATCTTTCCGGATTACCACAATATGCCTGCAAATACTATGTGGATTGCTGCGATTTGGTCTTTCGTAATAGTTCTGTTTTTCTCGATCGGATGGCGATCAGTTAACGGAAACAAGAATCCTTCCAGAAGCAAACGAGCCAACACCGATGTGGTTACCACCGATCTCAACAGTGGTAGTTCCATCAGGTGAAACAGCAGTTATACGTCCCATATTGCCTGGTTTAATTTCAGCATCTTCGAGGAACTCCAAGAGTCCATCTGTGAATTCAAGCTCTTCTGGAATCCTTTCAACTACAAAATCTGCACCCGCTGGAAGATCGTTTAAATTAGCCATATTTTTAGGTTCTTTATAATCTGAACCTGGGATTGGATTTCCGTGAGGGCAAGTTGTCGGATCTTCAAGAACTTTTCTCATGGCATCTTCAACAGAAGTAGAAATCACATGCTCCCATTTTCCTGCTTCATGGTGGGCCTCGGTCCACGACAAACCTAGGACGTCTGTGAGGAAACATTCAGCAAGTCTGTGCCTTCGAACCACTCTGGTAGCTAATTCCATTCCTCTTGTTGTAAGGACCACACCGTTATCGCCATCTTTCAGCAAGCCCTCCTCGGCCATTCTTTTGATCATTTCCGAAACAGCTGGCCTCGAAACATCTAATCGTTCTGCAATTCGAGCTTGTATTACTTTGAGATTGTCTTCTTCTAATTCGAAAATGGTCTCACAGTATTCTTCAAATGCAGGGTGGTGGTCGGGAGTTTGGTAAGTCACAACTATAGGTTAACCGACTTTTTGCAAAGTATGAAAGTGCTCTGATAATGAATTATGCCATTTGAGTTGGGATCGGAGACCAGTGTCTATAGATGTTTTAGGTTTCCATCCTAATTCGTCCATTACAAGATCTTTTGAGGCGCAAGTTAACTCCGGATCTCCGGGCCTTTTATTTAATTGTTGAAGAGTTATTGGAGCCCCAACGATTCCTTCAACAGTTCTTATTAGGTCTAAAAGTTCTATTGGTTCCGCTCCACCGGCATTTAACACACGACTAGTTACTTTTTCTATGCTGCCCGCTAGTTGAAAAACTTCAACTATGTCATCCACGAATGTAAAAGACCTTCTTTGCCTACCCTCACCCCATAATGGAAAAGGTTCCCCGTTAAGAACAGACTCAAACATTCTGTGTATAGACATATCCGGTCTCTGCCTAGGGCCGTAAACGGTGAAGAGACGTAAACTTATGACATCTAAACCACGTTCTGCGTAAACAGATGCAAGATGCTCAGCTGCTAGTTTAGAAACCCCATATGGGCTGACAGGGTGAGGTAGATCAGTTTCTTTTGACTCGCGATTTGTCGGACCGTAAACAGAAGAGCTTGAAGCTATTACAACTCTCCGAACACTTTTTTCTAAACATTCCTCAAGTAATCGTTGTGTTGTTAGAACATTCCTATCTAAGTGGGTTTCGAAACCTGAACCCCATGAAGTCTGAACACCAGGTTGTCCGGCTAAATGATAAACCGTGTCAACTTCGTCTAATCCTTCTAGAGATTGGGAATCTAAGACATTTGAATTCTTTAATTCAAAATTTTTATTTTTTAACGCTTTCTCTATATTTCTTCTCTTCTGTTCTGGGTCATAATTTCGCGAAAAATCATCGACACCTACCACAGATCTGCCTTTATCTAAAAGGCTGTCCGTCAAATTTGAACCTATAAATCCAGCCGCACCCGTCACTAGATCTTTCATATTCACTAACCTCAATCTAGAATCTTAGTGATGGAAAGGATAATTGATAAATTATGAGAGGCAACCTTTACATAAAATATCTTACAATTTTATTTTTATCTCTAATCGCGATTTTTGCTGCTTGTGGTTCCGATGATGGTCGCCATGTCAGAGATGTTAATAGCTCTCCTAGGGCAAATATTATTGTTGCTGTCTAATTAAAAACTCCGCCGGTTAACTGTTCGCTTAATTCCCAGAGCTCCCCCGCGGCTTTATCATCTAATATATGACTAGCCATACTGCATGACCCTGGTGAAGAATCTTCCGATGCCAGAGGAACACCTAATTGACAATCAGCCAAATAGTGACCCCCTTGACTTTCAAGAGACTTCTCAACACAGGCCCAAACTGTTGTAGCCGCTCCTGCTTCAACAGTTTTAGGGCTCATCATGTTGTCACTACTATTTGAATCTTCGTCCGCTGAAATTTGTGCTTTTCGTCTTTCCATTAGGCTCGCCATATCTTCTTCTGTCATGTGTCGTCCCAATTCAGTGAAAATCATCCCTGGGTGAACTGAAAAAGCATGGATTCCTTTCTCCGCATAGCGTCGATCAAACTCTCTGGCAAACAAGGCGTTAGCTGATTTTGATTGCCCGTAACTGTCCCATCCGTCATAATCACGTCTTTCAAACATTGGGTCATCTAAATTTACACCGCAAATAAGATGCGCTCCGGAAGATAAACATACAACCCTTGAAGCTCCTGATTTCTCCAATGCAGGCATCATTAATCCGGTAAATAGATAGTGCCCTAAATGATTAACTCCAAACTGTTGCTCAAAACCGTCAGTTGTGTGGCCAAATGGAGTGCACATTATTCCAGCGTTGTTCACTAAAAGATCTAGGCTTTCATTCTTACTGAGAAATTCTTCAGCGGAAGATCTGACATCTTCGAGAGATGCCAAGTTGAGTTCGTGCAGCTCAAGTTTGGCTTCAGAATTGCTCGATAGAATTCTTTCTTTAGCTTCCAAATTTTTTGTATTGTCTCTTGCCGCCATAATGACTGAGGCCCCAGCCGCTGCTAGAGCACGTGCTGTTTCTTCACCAAGTCCACCTGAAGCCCCCGTAACTAGAACTTTCTTACCAGATAAATCAAGACCTTCTAAAATTTCATTTGTTGTTGTTTCTTTATTCCATTTACTCACAGCTTCCTCCTTCAACAATCAACAATCTAGACCAGAAAGATTGTTTCTAATGATTGGGCTAAATCAAACACTCCATGGCAGTATGTTTTAAACAGACTTGAATAAGACACCTAAGAGGAGAATGGATGAAAACACCAGTAACTGAAATGCTAGGAATCGAATTTCCTATTCTCGCATTTAGTCATTGCAGAGATGTAGTAGCTGCGGTTTCTAAAGCTGGTGGTCTGGGAGTGCTGGGAGCTGTAGGTCACAGCGATCAGGATCTTGAGATCGATTTGAAATGGATCGAGGAAGAAGTTGGCGATTTTCCATACGGAGTTGACCTAATAGTCCCAGCTCGATACGCCGGAGACGGTGAAGGGGGCTTAAAAATCGAAGATATTGCTGCCATGATTCCTGATGAACATAGAAAATTTTTGGAAGAACTACTTGAACGGTATGAAGTGCCAGAAGAAGCCCCTGAGGAATCAAAATCATCTAATAGCTGGTCGGAGAGATCTACTGACGCCCCTTTTTCTGCAAATCGTGCTGCCCGTCAAATAGAAATAGCTTTAGCTCATAGACCATCCTTAATGGCCAATGCGTTAGGGCCTCCTCCCAAGGAAATGATCGACAAATGTCATGACGCAGGTGTGAAAGTAGCTGCATTGGCAGGAGCACGCACACACGCTGAAAGACACGTGAACGCAGGGGTCGACATGATAATCGCTCAAGGTTACGAGGCGGGAGGCCACACAGGTGAAATAGGATCTATGGTTTTAATCCCAGAAATTGTTGACGCCGCAGGTTCTGTACCTGTTGTTGGTGCTGGAGGTATCGGAAGGGGCAGACAGATGGCAGCGGCAATGGCTTTAGGGGCAGCTGGGGTCTGGTGTGGCTCAGTATGGTTAACCACTGAAGAAGCAGAAACTCACCCCGTAGTAAAAGAAAAAATGTTAGCTGCAGGGTCTGGTGACACCCTCAGGTCGCGTTCTCTGACAGGTAAACCCGCAAGAATGTTAAAAAGTGCTTGGACCGAAGAATGGGCTAGAGAAGATACCCCTGATCCTCTCGGTATGCCTTTGCAACCCATTTTAACTGACGGTTCGCAGGCCCGAATTAATAGAACAGCTCATCATTCTGGTTCCGGATCAGAGAAACTTGCAACTTATTTCGTAGGCCAGATTGTCGGGTCAATGAACCGGGCACGACCGGCTGGTCAAGTTGTTATAGATATGATTGAGGAATTTATCGAATCTTGCGAATATCTAGCTAAGCAATTAGAAACTTGACTTAATCACACATTTATTGTTTCAAGATCAGATGGAAGAATAATTTCCCCGTCAAAATGTTCAGAAGCAATTTGTATCCATTGGTCAATATCTTCTTGCGTTGAAGGGGCAGGCACGCAGTGGTTTAGAACAAGGGTTTTAACTCCTGCCCTCTTCGCTGTGCGAGCCGCATCTTCAACCGTCGAATGATAATCAAGGACGTCTAAAAGGCGTTTTATTGGAAGCTGTTTAATCAGGTCGTCTCTTATGACGGTCTGTACGTACACATCTGCACCTGAGCAAAGCTCATCTAGGCCCGCACATGGGATCGTATCTCCTGCTAAAACAATCGAACTGCCTTCTGCTTCAATTCTGTATCCAACCGTCGGGTGGACTGGCTTGTGATCAGTAATAGCTGCGGTAATTCGTACCTGTTCGTCGTCTAAGACAACTCCTGCAGCAGTCTCACTCACTTCAAGCTGAGGCGGTGAATCCAAATCTGAGTGATGCTCAATTCGATATCCAATATCGGGCCCAAGCATTTTTAGGGTGTTTTCAATAAAATCCTCCGTGCCTTCTGGGCCAACTATCGGCAGAGGTGGAGCCGGAAACCCCTGAATCCACCTCGTCGTAATAAAATCATTGACATCTGTTACATGGTCACTATGTAAATGGGTAAGAAGAAGCCTCTCAATAGTTATAGGTAAGGTTCCTGCAGCTGCCAAACGCATCAGACAACCCCTTCCACAATCAATCAGAAAATTCCGACCGGCCACTTTGATCAACTGCGAGGGACCAGAACGATTAGGGTCTGGAAGCGGACTACCAGTTCCCGTCATAATTAATTCCACTTGATCAACTCAGATTGTTAAAACTAACGAGTCCTCCGCCATCGAGAACTAACGTTTGACCTGTCATCCATCCAGATGACTCACTCGAAAGATACAAAGCAGCCGATGCTATGTCCTGAGTCTCTCCCAGGCGTTTTAGAGGATAACTTTGAGCCACAATGTCACCCTGTCCGCCTTCCCATAAGGCCTTTGCGAAATCTGTCTTGATTAAACCTGGTGCAATAGCGTTAACTCGAACTCCGGGCGCAAGTTCCGCAGCTAATTGCATGGTTAAATGAATCAAAGCCGCTTTGGTTATGTCATAGGGGCCAAGTATCGGGTTAGTTGAAAGTCCTCCCACTGAGGAAATGTTGACGATGTTTCCACCGTTTTCTTTCATCCACATGTTCCAACATTTTTGACTCCACAACAATGGCCCTGTGAGATTTACTTCGATTGTTTTGTCCCAGCGAGGAACATCAACATCTATTGTCGGCCCAGCATACGGGTTCGTCGCTGCATTGTTAATGAGAATATCCACACTTCCGAAAGTCGAAAGTGTGGCTTGAACCGCGCGTTCGATATCTTCGATACGCCCAGCATTGCCAGCCTCAAATGCTAAATCACCGCCGGTTGCTTCAGTAATTTCTTTTACAGCTTCCTCGCACACCTCTGCCTTGCGGCTGGTAATCATTACTTTTGCTCCAGCTGAAGCAAGTTCGGAAGCTATTGCCTTGCCGATACCTCGAGAACCGCCTGTTACTATCGCTACTTTTCCGTTTAAATCTGTATCCATGTGTCGACTTTATCTACTAAAAGATCTGATGGGCCGATCAGGCAAAAGATGTGGAAACTCTGCAAAGATTAAGTCGTGAAAGATAAAAAAGAAATTGAGTTAATTCTCGAGCCTGAAGATGAATACAACCATGAACCTGACGACGTTTCAAACTACAACGAATCAATGTATTTCAATCTGATTGATCATTCGCAAAAAATTGGCGGCTGGTTCAGATTGGGAAATCGAGTCAATGAAAATTACGCGGAAATGACGTGTTGTATCTATTTGCCGGATGGGCGTGTTGGCTTCATGTATAAGAAACCAGAAATTAAAACAAACGCTGTTTTTGATGCTGGCGGTATGCGTTTCGAAGTAGTTGAACCTTTTAAAGAATTAAAACTTTCTTACGAAGGGAAAGTATGTGTTTTGGACGAACCAAATGACATGGCTGAACCTAAAAAAGCTTTTACTGAGAATCCCATGGTCGATACGACAGTCGAGCTGACATTCAAGGGCATTTCCCCAATGTTTGGTGGACGTCCAGTGGAAAAATCGACAGGAAAAGAACCTACTCAAAAAATGGAGGAGTCTTTTTCAAAAGCCCACTATGAACAGCACATATCCGGAAAAGGGACTATGCAAGTTGGAGATGAACGTTTTGAATTAAATGGTTTGGGTCTACGAGACAAATCATGGGGTGCCCGATATTGGCAGGCAATTGCCTGGTATCGCTGGTTACCAATGGCTTTCAATGATGATTTCGCAATGATGATTTCATTGATCAGTAAAGATGGCATAACAGCCGCAAGTGGAGGAATGGTTCTTCACAATGACACTTACCATTTGATCAGGAGCGTGGAAATTGATTCTGTTTGGGATGATGCTTGGTATCAGAAATCTCTAAAAGCTCGTATCTCAACAGACGACAGAGATTATGAAATTAAAGGTGCAGTCGAATCTCTAATACCACTCAGGAATCAAAGAACTGCTCCAGATGGCGAACAGCTATTTACACGCATAACTGAAGGTCTCACACGTTATGAGTGTGATGGCATAACTGGATGGGGGATGTCTGAATATCTTGATCAAATTGTAGATGGGATTCCTATAGGAGCTGTATAGGTCTTTGAACGGAAAAAAATCAGAAACTGAAAATATCGTTCGATGCAGTTGGGCGGGGCAACACGAAGATTATAAGGCCTACCATGATGACGAATGGGGTCGTCCAATAACCGGCGATAGTGCCCTATTTGAAAGAATCTGTCTTGAAGGATTTCAAGCAGGTTTGTCGTGGCTAACAATTTTGCGAAAAAGAGAATCTTTCCGACTGGCTTTTGAAACTTTCGAACTTTCAAAAGTTGCCGATTTCGACCAGAAAAAAATCGAATCCCTAATGAATGACGCTCGAATAGTTCGCAACAGGGCAAAAATCTTGTCCACTATAAATAACGCTCAATGTGCTTTAAAAATGATTGACGAATATGGATCACTTGCAAATTTTCTTTGGTCTTTTGAACCTTCTTCAAAAAAGTATAGAAATGTGAACTCTGTTCCTTCACAAACAGACGACTCAAAAAAGTTAAGTGCTGAGCTGAAAAAAAAGGGTTGGAGTTTTGTTGGTCCTACAACCATCTACGCATTCATGCAGGCCGTGGGAATGGTAAACGATCACATGACAAGTTGTTGGGTTTTTGAAGATGTAGAAAAAGAAAGACGAAAACTCTCTCGTCCGATTTAAAGCTGATGTTATGAGTCTCTATTCACTACAAATTTAGCGATCTCTTCCAATTCGTAGAATGTTTCTTTTCTAATATCTGCGTTATTAAGAAATTCAGTTGCTCTTTTGAGGTGTTTATCTGCTTCCTCAAGAGTAGCTTCACGGCCTCCCGCATTTTCTATCAAAGAGGATGCATAGGAGACTTCTTCCTCGCTGAGCTCACCGGTAATATTAAAAATATCTGAAAGCTTTTCTGCTTCTGAACTATTCGCAGAGAGAACAATAGAAACCGGCATAGATTTCTTTCTTTCTCTAAGATCGTTACCAACTGGCTTACCTGTAACTTTTGGATCCCCCCAAATCCCGAGCACATCATCCACTGCTTGATAAGCGAGTCCTAATTCATATCCAAAAACTTCAAGAGAACTGCAAGTATCTTCATTTGCCCCACTCAAAACCGCCCCTACAGAAGACGCATAGCCCAATAAGGCCCCAGTCTTAGCTGCTTCCATCTTTAAACATTCTTCGAAACTAACAGTCGGCAAATCGTCAAAAGTCATATCTGAAGCTTGTCCGGAGATCATTGTCATAGTCGCATCTACTAAACGCCTAGCAGCCTGCACGCGTTCTGGAGTGTCTTCTTCTAACAAAACTTGAAAAGCAAGAGTATGCAAAGCGTCACCTGCTATCAAAGCATCTTCAACAGTGAATGCAGTCCAAGCGCTCGGCCGATGTCTACGTTCTTTATCGCCATCAATAATGTCGTCATGAATTAATGAAAAATTGTGAATCATCTCTACAGCAACCGCCCCTGGTATAGCCGTTTCAGACCTTCCACCGACTGCCTCAGAAGAAAGAACTGCAAGC
Source organism: Acidimicrobiales bacterium AG-414-N20 (assembly GCA_003214465.1). GTDB lineage: Bacteria > Actinomycetota > Acidimicrobiia > Acidimicrobiales > MedAcidi-G1 > MedAcidi-G1. The sequence continues at coordinate 30,327 of QCLO01000006.1, forward strand.
GCAGGGCGCAAACGTTTACCTGCGTCTTTAGGGGTTTTAAATCCTTTAATTGTTTTCCATCCAAAATGATATTCAATTACAGGCAACAAATCATCAGAAAGTTTTTTTACCGAATTTATTAATTCAGGTTCAATTAACTTCATAACCCTGTTCAGAGCTTGTGGACTTTCCATAACTTACTTACTTCGATCATTAATGAAGGGGAAAGTTTTCCTTACTTCCGAAACTCTTTCCGGTTCAATGTCTGCTATCAATATTTCCTCACCCTCTGAAGAAGCTTCTTTTATTACTTCTCCCAAAGGATCAATAATTGCTGAGTCTCCTTGATAGGACAAACCATCTCCTTCACCGACTCTATTGACACCCACTACATATGCTTGATTTTCAATAGCGCGAGAACGAAGCAATGCCTTCCAATGGCCACTTCTAGCCGAGGGCCAATTCGCTACCACAATATACAGGTCAGTTTTTGGAGCTAAGTTCCAAAAAGCGTCTGCAAATCTCAAGTCATAACAGACGAATAAACTTGTTCGTACTCCCATCAGATCTATTGTCACGAATTGACTACCAGCTCGATAATTTTCATGTTCACCGGCGAAAGTAAAAGGGAAAACTTTGTCATATTCGTGCGACTCTCCCAAAGGACCTTTAACTAGAAAACGGTTTACAGGCAGTTCATCTTCTAGATCTTTTGTTGGAACAGACGCAGCCATCCACAAATTTTTAATCTTCGCTTGCTCGCTGAGAAAAGTTTCACTTTCCCCTTCTGGTTTTTCTGCGATTTTGTCAGACGCCATTGAGAATCCAGTTGAGTACATCTCAGAAAGGACTACTAACTCTGCTCCGTCACTCGCCGCTTGAGCGACCATAGGACTTAAACGCTCATGATTAGCAGAAGGATTTTCCCAGATCACATCATGTTGTATGGCGGCAATCTTCATTTTTAATCCTTTAAAGAGAGAAGTTTCTCAACTGCATGATCTAACACCTCGGGTCTCTTACAGTATGCAAATCGTACAAGTGGTTTTCCTATGGTCTTGTTGTCATAAAAAACCTCATTAGGTACTGCAACCACCCCACAACGATTAGGCAAATCCCAACAAAATTCAATGCCGTCTTCATCTCCTAAAGGTCTTATATCCACAGTTGCGTAATATGTCCCAGATGGCCTAAAAACTTCAAATCCAGCTTTTTCTAAACCTTCACATAGGATGTCTCGCTTGTTTGCCATATCAAGTGCGAGATTCATATAGTAACTTTCGTCTAACTTTAGAGCTTCTGCAATTGCATGTTGAAAAGGCGCCCCATTTACATAAGTCAAAAATTGTTTTGCGATTCGAACTGCGGATAAAAGTTCGGAGGGACCATGAGCCCAGCCGATTTTCCAACCGGTAAAGCCGAAAGTTTTCGCTGCTGAAGAAATTGTAAGAGTTCGTTCACTCATACCTGGAAAAGTCGAAATAGGTATGTGAGATTGCCCATCAAAAACTAAATGTTCATAAACTTCGTCGGTAACTACTAGAAGATCTTTCTCGATAGCTAGTTTTGCTATCTGCGAGAGCTCCTGTTGATTAAATACTTTTCCTGTCGGGTTATGTGGGGAATTAAGAAGAATCAATCTTGTATTTGAGTTAACTTTTGACGCAAGCTCTTCGAAGTCAAATGAATAGTCTGGAGTTTTGAGAGTCACTACACGACGTTTTCCACCTGCCATAGCAATAGCCGCCGCATAAACATCAAAATAGGGCTCAAAAGTAATCACTTCTTGTCCTGGTTCGACCAAAGCTATTAAAGACGCTGCTAAAGCTTCCGAAGCTCCAGCAGTAATCAGTACTTGAGTCTCTGGATCAACTTCAATTCCATAAAACCTCTTTTGATGTTCTGAAACAGCAACGCGTAAAGATTCAATCCCTAATCCCGGTGGATACTGATTGTGACCATCTCTAATTGCTTTAATTGCAGCTTCTGCTACCTGATTAGGCCCATCGGTGTCCGGAAAACCTTGTCCCAGATTTATTGAATCTGTTCGCGCAGCTAAAGCTGACATCTCTGCAAAAATAGTTGTTCCAAAGTCTTGCAATCTTTCTGCCAGATATGGATTTTTTGCAGTCATTACTTTTTAAACCAGTTCAAGCTCTTACCTCTGATTTATCCGAAATAGCAGACCAAATCTTCTGAGGCGTTAACGGCATATCTAGATGGTCAACACCAAGATAGGAGATTGCGTCTACCACAGCGTTTTGCGTAGCAGCAGTAGAACCAATAGTTCCAGATTCTCCTATACCTTTTGCTCCTATGGAATTCAGCGGGGTGGGAGTTTCCATTGATATGCGATCAAAACTCGGGACCTCCATAGCTGATATAGCTGTGTAATCCATCAAATTGGCTGTTTGGGGATTTCCATCATTATCGTATAAAACTTCCTCTAAAAGAGCTTGAGCTACCCCTTGCGCTAAACCTCCATGAACTTGACCTGTTGCTAATAAAGGATTGACTATTTTCCCAGCATCATCAACTGCTACGATCCTCTTTATTTTTGCTTCGCCGGTTTCAATATCTACTTCTGCTATAACAATGTGGGCACCAAATGGAAATGTTGCGCCTTCCTGTAAGAAATCGGACTTGCCTATTAATTGCTTTTGATCTGCTTTAGGACTTGAAGCTAATTCGCCCCATGAAACTGACACTGCTGGTGTTCCGACTACATGAAAGTTGCCAGATTCTTTGTTGAGAACAATGTCTTCCTCTGATGCTTCTAAAAGATCTGCTACGACTTTACGAGCAGCGTCAACCAGTTTTTCGGACGCGTCAGCCATAGAAGATCCTGATACCTGAACCGATCTTGAACCCCCAGTCATCTCACCAGATGGAACCACGTCAGTATCGCCATAAATTACCTCTACTTTTTCCATAGGCACACCAAGACGATCAGCAACAAGCATTGCCCACGTAGTTACATGCCCTGTTCCAATTGGAGTGCTTCCCGTTGTAGCTCGAAAAGTGCCGTCATCTTTAAGTTCAACTAAACCAAATTCACTGCCGCCGCCGCCAGCGGTAACTTCTACGTACGTGGAAATACCAATTCCCAACTGCAATCTTTCATTTTCTTCGCGTCTGCGACTTTGTTCGTTTCTAAGAGCTTCGTAATCAATAGCCCCAAGAGCCTCGTCTAAAGCTTTTTTATAATCACCTGAGTCGTAAACAGTTCCTGTTGAGTTTTTAAACGGGAATTCATCGGGACTGGGGAAATTTAACCTTCGCACTTCGGCTGGATCCATCGCTATTTCTCTTGCAAATAAATCCACGGTTCTTTCAATCACTGAAGTAGCTTCCGGGCGTCCCGCTCCTCGATATGCGCAAACTGGAGCTGTTGTCGTAGCAACAGAACGTGAAGAGAATTCAACATTAGGAATTCTGTACACCCCGCTTGCCATCATTAGGGTGGATCCAGGTAGAACGGCTCCCCATTTCGGATAAGCACCACTGTCTTGAATCACTTCGAGGCTGTAATGAGTAATTTCACCATTAAGATTTCCGCCCATTTTAACTTTTTGCTTTTGCGCTCTTCCATGTGCAAAACCAGTTAAATTTTCTGTTCTACTTTCCATCCAACGAACAGGTTTTTCGTGCATTCGAGATAAATGGGCGATAATTATTTCCTCTTCTGAGGCAAGTCCTTTAGCTCCAAAACCTCCTCCTATGTCAGTAATAATTACCCTTACATCTTTTATTTCCATTTCAAGTGCTTGAGCAACTGAATCTCGATAGTCATGGGCTCCTTGATTACTAGCCCAGCATGTGAGTCGACCATTTTCAAAAGATGCAAGTGTGACTCTCGGTTCGATCGAAACGGCTGCGACTTTAGAGTTAATGATTTCCGCTTCTACAACAACTTCGCAATCAGAAAAATCTATTGGTTTTCTTCTGGGTATCTCTGTAACTATGTTGCTGTCTAAATTTGGGAAAAGTAAAACTTCACCGGCGACTGCTTCTTCAAGATCTACCAATGCTGATAAAGGTTCTATATCTACCCAAATGTTCTCAGCAGCATCTGCTGCTAAATACTCGTTTTCTGCCAGAACTACCGCTACTGGTTCTCCAACGAAACGTACTTTTTCACGGGCAAGATACGGTCTTGTCATCTCAGCCTCATAAGCATTTAATATGACGGCCCTATCCGCCAAATCAAGATTCTCAGCGGTGTAAATCGCAAAAACTCCAGGCATCTTCTCTGCTTCACTTGTTTCCACTGAAATTATTTCACCGTGCGAAACATTTGATCTTACAAAATGCGCATGTAAGGCGCCTTCCATTGGGACATTAGCTACATATCCGCCTTTACCTCGTAGAAGATTTAGATCTTCACGACGCGGCACAGCATTCCCCAGTAAAGACGTTCCCCCAGTTCCGTATTCATCTGACCCGTTGCTACTCATTCAGCCGGGTACCTTTCTAGAAGTTTCCTAGCAATTACCATTTTCTGAATCTCACTTGTCCCTTCTCCAATAATCATTAACGGGGTGTCGCGCAAGTAACGCTCCACTGGAAACTCAGTTGTATATCCATTACCGCCATGAATCCTCATGGAAGACATAGCAATCTCAAAAGCTGCTTCGGAAGCAAAAAACTTCGCCATCCCTGCTTCCATATCAACCCTCTCTCCGGCATCTGCACGTCTTGCCGCATCAAAAGTCATCAAACGGGATGCTTGAAGCTTTGTTGCCATTTCAGCCAGCATGAATTGAACAGCTTGATGCTCAAAAATTGGTCGGCCAAAGGTTTCGCGTTGTTGAGCGTATTTCATTGCTGAATCAAAAGCTGCTTGCGCTACTCCTACAGCCCTTGCAGCTATATTTATTCGTCCCAATTCCAAAGCTGAGAGTGCGTACCTTCTACCGTTACCTATGCCGTCTTCGCCTCCCAATACGTTTTCAGAAGGAACCCTGTGATCCACGTAGGACATTTCAACTGTTTCTAATCCCCTGTACCCAAGTTTGTCTATTTTTTTTGAAACTGTAATTCCTTCAAAATTTTCACCAGGTTCTTTTTCAACCAAAAAGCAAGTGATTCGATCGTCTGGAGTTCTGGCTAAAAGCATTACTAGAGATGCGCGCGTTCCGTTCGTAACCCACATTTTTGTTCCATTGATTACCCATTCATCTCCATCTTTTTCAGCTTTGCAACGAAGCGATCCTGTATCGCTACCGGCGTCAGGTTCTGATAGAGAAAAGGCCGCTCGAAAAGAACCGTCGCACATCCGAGGTAAGAACTTTTCTTTTTGCTCTTCCGTTCCGTATCTGTCGATCATGGTCACACCTATTTTGTGTGTATTCAAGATTCCAGCTAATGACATGAAACCACGCGATAGTTCTTCGACTATGCGGGCGTAAGTTGTGATGTCTATTCCAAGGCCACCGTACTTTTCATCGATTGTGGATCCGAAAAGTCCAAAATCGCACATCTGTTCAAACATTTCTTGAGGAAACTCATCATTAAGTTCGAATTCAGCAACATTTGGGATTACATCGCGATCAACCCAATCCTTTATCGTTGAAACAAGTTCATCAGCTAGTGCTTGATCTGTAGCCATCTTTTCTCACTCTTCTAGACTTAAAGGGTTTTATCACTTAAATTACGTTTTTTCTTATTTTGATCGTATCGTCAGGTAACTTTTCTGGCGGTTCTATTTGTCTTATGATTACATCTAATAGGAAATAACCCAAAAACGGCGATACGGTCGAAGTTGGTCTACTTAACAGGAGCTTAGGTGACAAAGATTCCTCGAATAATTTCAGTTGATGATCATGTGGTTGAACCGCCAGATCTTTGGACTAGTCGCTTACCTTCCAAATATGCAGATAGGTGCCCACGTGTTGAACGTGATTCTGCGGTATTCAACTTTGAAGGTGGTGTTTTTTCTTATGAAAAGGGAGTTAAAAATGGCTCTCCATGCGACTGGTGGTTATATGACGATTTGATATATCCGTTTCCTAAACTTTCCGCTGCGGTGGGTTTTGAAAATCTTGATGTTGAGCCAGTTACTTTTGATGAAATTAGACCGGGTAGCTGGAAGCAGGCCGACAGGCTGGCTGATATGGATGCAAACCACGTTGACGTTTCAATATGTTTTCCCAATGTTCTTCCACGGTTTTGCGGTCAAACTTTTCTTGAGCGAGAAGATAAAGATCTGGCTTTACTTTGCGTAAAGGCTTATAACGACTGGATGATAGATGAGTGGTGCGAAGGTGAAGGAAAAGGTCGTCTGATACCACTTACCCTTATACCACTCTGGGACCCAGTCGCCGCCGCCGAAGAAGTTCATAGATGTGCAAATAAGGGATCTTTTGCTGTTGCATTTTCAGAAAATCCTTACCATCTAGGTTTACCATCTGTACACGACGCTGATCATTTTTGGGATCCTTTCTTCACTGCATGCCAAGAAACTGAAACTGTGATCTGCATGCACATAGGATCTTCTTCAAAAATGCCGTCGACTTCTCCAGATGCTCCTTTTTCAGTTTCTTCGACCATAACTTTCGCAAATGCAATGGGATCCATGTGCGACTACATACTTTCAGGAATTTTTGTTCGATTTCCTAAACTCCGGATTGCGTACGCAGAAGGACAAGTTGGATGGATGCCATACGTAGTTGAACGAATGGACAAAATTTGGGAAGAAAGAGGAGACGCTAGTTTTGGAATAGATCTTCCAAATCCACCTAGTTCTTATATAAATAACCACATTTGGGGTTGTATTTTCGACGATGAGATCGGTTTAAAGAATCGGGACATAATCGGAATGAACCAAATCTGTTTTGAAGTCGACTTCCCCCATGCAGATACAACTTTCCCAAACACGTTGAAAGTGGCAACAAAAATTTGTGAAGAAGCAGGACTCTCGGAGGATGAAATATACCGGCTTATGCGGGGTAACGCTATTGACTGCTTCGGACTTGAACGTTTCGGGATAACAGTTTAAATAGAACTCTCAGTTGAAGTCATGGAACAACTGGCGTTGCATCTCTCCAACGATCTATCCCACCGCCATAAATAACTTCCTTTACTCTTTCTATGCTTTCTTCAATTTCTCCGAAAGTGTTATAAAGAGGAGCAAAACCAAACCTAACTAAATCTGGTGGACGGACATCTGGGATTGTCGATTGTTCATTAATTAATGCTTGTCCTATTGCCAAAGCTGAATCATGAGAAAAAGATAAGTGAGAGCCACGGTTCTTGTGCTTTAGAGGTGATGAAACAGAAAACCCCAAAGGTAAAAGTTCTTTTTCAGCTTTGAATAAAAATCTTTCGGAAAGAGCAACCGACTTGGAGCGTATGTTTTGGACTCCCGCTTCAATTACCAAATCAATGCCTGGCTCTATAAGTAAAGTTGACACTAAAGGTGGTGTACCTGTTAAGAACCTGCGATTATCATTTTGTGGTTGAGAATAAGGATCAAATCCAAATGGGTCTTCACTTCCATACCAACCTGCTATGGGATTTATCAAATCGTGGCAATTTTCTGAAATATAAATAAAAGCGGGTGATCCTGGTCCACCATTTAAATACTTATATGTGCATCCAATAGCTAGATCAATTTCATCTTTTCTTAGATCTATTGGAACCACTCCTACCGAGTGCGAGAGATCCCAAAGAACTTTAGATCCTACCTGATGAGCCTTTTCAGTAACTGTTGATAAATCCCAACAACACCCGGATCGATAGGCGACTTGACTTAGTGACACTAAAGCAACAGTTTCATCAATCGCCTCTAAAAGCTCTTCAACAGGGGCTTCCAAACCATTGCTTTCTATCACTACTACCTTGTGATCTTTACTGACCATTGATGCAGCTGCCTTCAAAGCCTGAATATCGGAGGGGAAATTTTGGTCATCTGTAAGAATGATGGAACGTGTTGGATTTGAAAAAAGTACTGAAACTGCGGCTTTAAATAAACAGACAGTTGTTGAGTCAGCTAATACTACTTCTCCTTGTTTTGCTCCGACCACTGATCCAACCTTGTCTCCGATTCGAACTGTGTCTTCTAACCACTTTTCGTTCCATGAGCGTATTAGACGACTACCCCATTGCTCGGAGACTATTTCTTGAGCAAGGTCTTTGGTTTTTTTTGGAAGTCGACCTAAAGAATTTCCATCTAAATAAATTAAGTTTGGATCTTCGATCACGAACTTTGAGCGGAAGTTCGCTAGTTGATCAGCATTATCTAGTTCATTGGAAGTTGTTTGATTGAATTGTATTTTTTCAGAAGGAGCATCAAAGTCAGTCACCAGATTTTTCCTTGTCAATTATTTCTTGCATTCGTCTTTCAGTATGTTCCTGGCTCAAGCTTTGATGATCACCTTCTATCTCTTCTAGAGGATGATTCTCATCATCATCAAATTCAAGCTGTAATGCTCTAGAAATAATCCCATGCATTCCATATGTAGCAACTATGTATGTAAGTTCAAGAATTTCTTCATCTGATAAATGTTCTGTAAGTGTCTGAAAAATTTCATCTGTTACTAAGCCATTATTGATTGCTAGACAGTCCGTATATGCAAGAACTGCTCTTTCAATTTCATTGAAACACTCAGATTCTTCCCACTTCGGAATCGCTTCGATTTTTTCTTCGCTTATTCCAACGGTTCGGCAAGATTTACAGTGCTGTGAAAAAACAAAACGGCTCCCAACGTCCCACCCAACACGAGTTTGTCCAAGTTCTCGTAGTTGTGGATCTAATTTTCGCTCTGGCGATCTGTATAAAGCTAAACCTGCAACTGCGTGATCGAAAACTTCGGGCACCAAAGCAAACGTGGGCCACCAATCCCCTGGACTTCCAGTATCGGTACCGGGTTCAACTGTTGGGTCTCTGTCTCCAAATATGAGTTGAAATATAGTTTCAGCTGCCGGGTGTAAATCTGAGCGACTAACCTGTCGGATTCTAGACATTCGACTTCCCTATGTGTCTTTGGGTTCGGGAAAGAGACTGAATCCTCTGAGCCCTTCTATATCTAAAGGTTTAATGAACGTTGAGTAGTCGGTGTCATCTGTTGAGCTGAGACGTGCTGCTGCGGTTTCAGGGTCAACCCCAAATTCGCCTGTATCTCTGCAAAACTCAACCATTATTCCATTTGGGTCTATGTAATAAAGCGAGTGACACCATCCGTGATCCACTTCCATCAAAGGAACAATTTCCTCTGCAGCTAACCGTTCTCGCACCTTTTCAGTTCTTTCTTCATCAGAAGCGAAAGCTAGGTGATTAACCCAAACGGGAAGACCATTGCCTATAGACACTTCGGAACTCCAATCAGGATTCTCTCCTACCCCTGAAACCTCAAAAAAAGCTATGCACGAGCCATCTCCAGTATCGAAAAACAAATGACGGAAGAATCCATCTGGAGCATTTTTTACCTCAGTGTGAACTAAAGGCATTCCTAATAAATCTTCATAAAAATGCCGGGTTTCTTCACTGTTTCTGCACGCGTAAACGACGTGGTGGAATCCTTTATTTCTGGTTTTTTTTGTCATTTAAATCACTGCAATCCTTTTGCAGCTCCACCGTCAACGGGGATTGCTGCACCTGTTATGAATTTCGCTTGCTCTGAGCACAAAAAAGCTACGACTTCACCAAAATCGTCAGGGTCGCCTAGTTTTCCTGTTGGAACATTTCCTGCTACACCTTTTAAATCTTCATAAAGTTCAGTGAGCCTTTCAGTCGCGTGGAGTCCCGGTTGGATTGAATTTACTGTCACACCAGCCCCCGCTACTTCGGTTGCTGTCGTTTTCAAAAAGCTTGTTAACCCAGATCTAGCCGTATTTGACAGGATCAACTGAGCCATTGGTTCCCTCACCGCAATTGAAGTAATGGCCACTACCCGACCCCAGCCTTGATGGGTCATTTCTGGTATTAACCCCTTACACATTTCGACGGTCGACAAAAGATTCAATTGCAGAGCTTCTGAAAAGTCTTCAGTTTCAGTAGTTTCAAAATTTCCAGGTGGTGGGCCACCAGCATTTGCCACAAGAATATCTACGCAACCAAATGTTTCTTTTACTTCTTTTAACATGGTTTGGATTGAAGAAGGATCTGACAAATCAGAAGCAATGGTATGGCAATCATTCGATAGTTCTTGAGCAGCAATCGACAATCGGTCCGTTGATCGTGATACCAAACAAACTTTTACCCCCGCGTTAGACAAGGCTCTAGCACTAGACAGACCCAGACCTCTTGAAGCACCGGTAACTAAAGCTGTCCGCCCGGAAATGCCTAAATCCATTACTACTCGATTCTCAAACCTGATATTGCCCTGCTAATAACCAGTTGTTGGATTTGTTCTGTTCCTTCGAAAATATCGTGGATTTTTGCGTCTCTGTGCCAACGTTCCACTGGGTATTCTCTTACATATCCATACCCGCCAAGAATCTGTATCGCTCTTTCAGTAACCCACGTAGCAACTCTTCCAGCCTTCAACTTAGCCATTGAACCTTCAGCATTCTTAAAACCTTGTTGAGTTCCCAACCACGCAGCGCGCCAAGTAAGCATCCGAGCTGCTTCTATCTCAACAGCCATATCAGCAAGCATGAAAGAAATACCTTGATTCATGATTATTGGCTTACCAAATGCTTCTCTTTCCTTAGCGTATTCAAGTGCATACTCATATGCGGCCCTAGCTACGCCTATTGCTTGGGCTGCTACCGCAGGGCGGGTAGCTTCAAAAGTTTGCATTGCGGCTTGAGCGTTTCCAGATTTACCTTCTTTTACACGTGCGATTCTCTCGTCAAGTTTCTCTTTGGTCCCAAGTAGACAAGAACCCGGTATCCGGACATCTTCTAGTACGACCTCTGCTGTGTGGCTTGCTTTAATTCCATGTTTTTTGTACTTCTGTCCTTGGCTTAAACCAGGTGTATTAGGAGGCACGATAAAAGATGCATGGCCTCTAGATTTAAGTTCAGGTTCTACTACAGCGACCACTACGTGAATGTCGGCTAGACCTCCATTAGTAATCCAAGCTTTCGTACCATTTAGAACCCATTCGTCTGTTGCTTCGTCGTAAACAGCTCTAGTTCGGTAACCACCTACGTCAGACCCAGCGTCAGGTTCACTAGCACAAAAAGCCCCAATTTTAAGATCCCCAGCTTCCCCGTAGCACTGTGGCACCCATTCCAATACTTGTTCCTGCGTGCCAGATGCCAAAATTCCAGCCGCTGCTAATCCAGATCCCATTATCGCCATTCCGATGCCTGCATCACCCCAAAATAATTCTTCGATAGCTACCGGAAGAGTTAGACCTGTTTTATCTCCCATCATTCCATTCGCTAAGAACTCCCAAGAGTAGATTCCAACCTCTGCTGCTTGCTCAACCACAGGAAATGGAAATTCTTCTTTTTCATCCCATTCTTCAGCAGCAGGTCTAATCACATCTTCAGAAAACTGATGAACCCAATCTTGTAGTTGTAATTGCTCTTCGTTCAACTCCATTGAGAAGTCGCCCATTGATTACCTCCAAATTAAATTTCTTCAGTTTGACAATACCCGCACAACTCAAAGAGCAAACAATTCCGCTCGGTTAATCGATAAGCGCAGATAGTCTCAAATTGATATATGACAAGTAAAAATAACCCTTCAAAAATGCCAACTAAGCCATCTTTAGATGGAATTGAAGAAATCTGGTGCAATCAATGGGAAAAAAACGGAATCTATAGTTTTGACCGCAATAAAACTAGAGAAGAAATCTTTTCTATAGATACGCCGCCCCCCACAGTTTCAGGTTCTTTACACGTGGGACATGTTTTTTCTTACACACATACTGATGCAATAGCGCGCTATCAACGAATGGCTGGGAAAGAAGTCTTTTACCCCATGGGTTGGGATGATAATGGCCTTCCAACTGAAAGAAGAGTTCAAAATTTTTTTGGAGTGAGATGCGACCCTTCACTTCCTTATGATCCAGACTTTGAAACACCAGCAGACGCTGGCAACCCAAAAAAAATTAAAGAACGCGGCGAATTCGACATAAGTAGACGCAATTTTATTGACCTCTGCCATATTCTTACTGCCGAGGATGAAAAGGCATTTGAGGCTCTATGGCGGCGTCTTGGATTGTCAGTTGATTGGAGTCTCACCTACGCAACTATTGATGAAAAATGTCAACGTGTAGCTCAACGCGCTTTCCTTCGAAATCTGAATAGAGGCGAGGCATATCAGACCGAGGCTCCGTCACTCTGGGATGTAACTTTCCGAACTGCTGTAGCTCAAGCTGAGCTTGAGGACAGGGAAAGGCCAGGGGCTTACCATACGCTTACCTTCCATACGGAAAGTGATGAAGACTTACATATTGCAACAACTAGACCGGAGCTATTGCCTGCTTGTGTAGCTTTGGTCGCTCATCCAGATGATTCAAGATATAAAAATCTTTTTGGGACAACTGTGACTACACCCGTTTTTGGTGTCGAGGTCCCTGTTTGTAAACATCAACTTGCGGATCCTGAAAAAGGAACTGGAATAGCTATGATATGCACCTTTGGTGATACCACTGATGTGACTTGGTGGAGGGAATTAGACTTACCAGTTCGAGCAATAATAAACCGAAATGGAAGAATTATAAACGAGCCTCCATCAGGCATTTCGAATGAAACTGGCATTAATGCATTTAAACGCCTATCTGGGAAAACAATTTTCTCTGCGCAAGAAGAAATGGTACTGATGCTTCGTGAGACAGGTGAACTGGTTGGAGAACCAGAACCAATTACACATCCAGTGAAATTTTTCGAAAAAGGTGACAAACCTCTAGAAATCGTCACTTCTCGTCAGTGGTATATAAAAAATGGGGGCCGCGATGAGAAACTAGCAAGTGCACTGATTGATAGAGGCAATGAAATGAACTGGTATCCGAGTTATATGCAAGCTCGTTACACCAACTGGATTGAAGGACTTAATGGTGACTGGCTAATAAGCAGACAGCGTTTTTTTGGTGTGTCTATACCACTTTGGTATCCGATTAACGAAAATGGTGAAACTATTTGGGATGAACCGATAGTCCCCCAGGAAGATTCTCTTCCTGTAGATCCGACTTCACAGGTACCAGTTGGATTTTCAGAGGATCAGAGAGGGAAGCCAAATGGTTTCATCGGCGATCCCGATGTTATGGACACTTGGGCAACTTCATCCCTTACGCCGCAAATTGCTTGTGGATGGGAAGAAGATCAAGATCTATTCGAACGCACTTACCCAATGGATATGCGCCCGCAAGCACACGACATAATACGAACTTGGCTTTTTTCAACTGTTGTGAGATCACATTTTGAATCTGATTCTTCTCCATGGTTGAATTGTGCTTTAAGTGGCTGGGTTCTGGATCCTGATCGAAAGAAAATGTCAAAATCTAAAGGCAACGTAGTTACCCCAATCGACTTATTGGAAGAATACGGATCAGATGCTATTCGTTACTGGGCGGCTAACGGAAGGCCTGGAACTGATACGACATTTGACGATGGTCAGATGAAAATTGGCAGGAAACTAGCAATAAAAATACTTAATGCAAGCCGATTTGTTTTAAGTTTCAGTGATGCAAAAAGCGATTCACTTGAGATAGATAAAAGTCTTATAAACAATCCTTTAGACCTTTCAATGCTCGCAAGTCTGGATGGATTAGTAGATGAAACGACTGCTGCTTTTAACACCTTTGATTATGCACGGGCATTAGAAAAAACTGAATCATGGTTCTGGGATTTTACAGATAACCATTTGGAGCTTGTTAAGGTTCGCGCTTATGGAGAAGAGAGTTCAAACGCAACATCAGCTCAATACGCATTATTTTTAGCGCTACAAACTCTACTGAAACTTTTTGCACCTTTTCTTCCTTTTGTCACCGAAGAGGTCTGGTCATGGTGGAGAGACGGCTCAATACATCAGCAAAATTGGCCCTCAACTAAAGATCTACCTGAAACTTCTGGATCTATCGGAGATCAAGAAATTGCCCTTGTAGCTGCGCAAACAATAGCTGAAATCCGCAAGAAGAAAACTGAAGCAAAATCTTCACTGGCGACACCAGTGGCGAGTTGCACTGTTATTGACACTTCTGAGCGACTCGACCTTCTTCGTCTGGCCTTAGACGATGTGTCTGCTGCGGCAAAAGCCGAAAACATGAATCTTGTTGTAGGAGAAAAATTTGAGGTTGAAGTTTTACTTGCAGAAGTAGAAAATAATTGAAATGACAGCTGAGCCAAGTTTTGAGTATTTAGTTGTTTCTTGCGATGGGAAAACAGCCCAGATGCAGCTGAATAGACCTGAACGTCTGAACGCCTTGTCGACTGCTGTTATGGAAGAAATAATTGAGGCCGCTGATTGGTTTGACAAACAGCCTGATTTACGTGTCGTAGTAGTTAGCGGAGCGGGTAGATCATTCTGCGCTGGCTTTGATACTGATGCTTTCGGAACCAACAACCAAAGTACATCGGGAAAAGTGGGCGGTAGAAGACCTGCTGACTTAGGTCGACTCATGGCTGACTCAATCGAGGGAATGGCTCCCATAGCGGTAGCACGTCTTCATGGTCATGTTGTAGGTGGTGGCCTCGTGCTGGCTGCAGCTTGTGACCTTAGGATTGCTTCCATTGAAACAAGTTTTTCCATTCCAGAAGTCGATCTAGGTATTCCTTTAGCTTGGGGAGGGATTCCCAGACTCGTGAGAGAGATAGGACCTGCTTTGACAAAAGAGCTGGTTATGACTTGTAGGCCATTTGATGCTGAAGAAGCTTCCGAAATAGGTTTTATAAATAGAGTGATAAATATTGATGAAATTGACTCTGCGATAAATGACCTAGTCTCAGCCATTGCGGGTAAATCTAGGATCGCTACTCTTTCAACGAAAGCTCACGTAAATGCAGTTACCTCTCAGATGGTTGGGACTATGAGGTCTTGGTCTGATGCGGATGGTTTAGAAGTAGCAATGGCTGATCCAGAATCGCAAAAAGCGCAAGAATCCTACTTGTCTCAAATTAAGAAAAAAAACAATAATTAAAATACCACTCGTTTACGCGGGTCTGTGCAAAACGCCATCTGTAACTGCAACTTTTATAGAATCTTTTTCTTGATCTTGGACTTGGCAAATTCCATCGATAATCATGCTGAATCCACCATGCGAATTAGGGGGGAAAAGGAAACTAACTGAACTTGAGTGGGTCAAGTTCTTTATGGTCCCTTTTCCAGGGGAGCAAATAATAAAATCTTCCTCCAAAGTAATTATTGAATGAACAATTTTTGCTTTTCCCTCTTTAGTCATTGTTACTACATAAGCAGAATTTCCATATTCTTCAAGACGTTTACCTATATCTTCAATTGCGACTTTAATGCTCATAGTAAAATCATAATTTATATTTTTAAGTAATAAAAGTTGTATTTGCAAGGTTTTTAAGTATTTTTTATAGCATGAACAAGTTTAGAATCGGTGAAGCAGCTCAACTACTTGGTGTCAGCTCAGACACTGTCAGAAGATGGGCGGATTCCGGACGTCTTTCAATCGAACGAACTGACGGTGGACACAGACTCATAAACGGAGTTGAACTTGCAAAACTTGCTCAAGAAATTTCAGATTCAAGTGAACAAGAAGGAGCTACCCTTTCAGCTCGAAATCGTTTCACCGGTTTAGTTACCCGTGTCGTAGCCGACGGAGTTATGGCCCAAGTCGAACTTCAAGCTGGACCGTATCGAGTTGTCTCCCTAATATCTGCTGAAGCAGCTAGAGAACTTGGATTAGAACCAGGAGCTTTAGCAGTAGCTGCGATAAAGGCAACAAATGTGGTTATCGAACGCCCGTAAAACCTTAAACAAAACTTTTTCAATTCTTGTAATTTTTTGTTTAGCTTCCTTTGGGTGCAGCAAGGAAGAAAAGGAAATCAATGTTTATGCTGCCTCCTCTCTAACCGAGGCTATTTCCGCAGTAATCAAAAATTACGAAGAAATTTATGAAGTTAAGACAAAAGTAGTTTTTGCCGGTTCAAACCACTTGGCCGCACAGCTTAGAGATGGAGCGGATGCCGATGTTTTCATCACAGCAAATGCCGCCCTTATTGAAGATTTAGACTTCCAAGAAATTTTGGAGGGCTTCGCTTACAACTCTTTGATTGCAGTTAAACCTGTCGAATTTGTCAATAAAATTTTTGAACCAAATGATCTAAACCGGGATGAAAATCTTATAGCAATATGTTCGGAGGGGGTCCCGTGCGGCGATACCACAAAAGCAAAATTCGGAAACGTTAAAGCAGATACATACGAAATGAGTGTTAAAGCTGTTTTGGCACGTGTTGCCTCTATGGAGGTAGATCTGGGAATTGTTTACTTAACTGACCTGCAGAACGAACCAAAAGTAACTGCTGCATGGCCTCAAGAAATTAATTGTCCCTGTGTCTCGTATGCGGCGGCATCTAAGGGGGGGGAAGGAAATGACTTCATTGATTTCTTAGATTCTGATACTGCTGAAGAAATTTTTTCTAAATATGGATTTTCCTTATGAATAGGATTCCCAAAACAATCGTTTTAATCGCAACGATCGCGATTCTATTTCTTATGTCCCCACTAATAGGACTCTTACAGAGGATGCCTTGGTCTGGACTAACAAACCTTCTTGGAAGCGACATAATTCTGGATGCTTTCTTACTTTCTTTATTTGTAAGCTTTTCAGCCGCTCTAGTTGTGTTTATATTTGGAATTCCAATCGCGTGGGTTTTAGCTAGGTCTAATTTTTCTTTTATGAAATTACTCCGCTCAGTGGTACTTCTACCAATGGTTCTTCCTCCAGTTGTGGGTGGGACTGCTTTACTCTTTGCTTTTGGAAGGCAAGGTTTTCTAGGTAAATGGTTAAATGATTGGTTCGGTTTAACTCTTCCATTCACTACAGCTGGATCAGTGGTGGCAGCAGTTTTTGTTTCGTTCCCATTTTTTATTGTTGCTGTCGAGTCTGCTTTCCGTTCTATTAATGAAGATCTTGAGAGAACTGCAGAAACACTAGGGGCCTCTTCATCAAAAATATTCTTAAAAATTACGCTTCCTCGCATATTTCCTTCAATACTTGCAGGGCTCGCTCTCTCTTGGGCTCGCGCACTTGGTGAATTTGGTGCAACTATAACTTTTGCGGGAAATATGCCGGGTGAGACTCAGACCTTACCTCTAGCAATTTTTCTGGCACTAGAAACTAACCCTGAAGCAGCTTTAGCTCTCAGTTTGGTGATGATCGTCACTTCACTTGCAATTCTTGTACCCTTCCGTGATCAGTGGTTACCGAGTCGATGACAATGCTGGAACTTAATGGGTCTTTAGATCTAGAACACTTCACCTTAAAGGTTAAACTTGAAATTAAAAAGAATGAAACAGTCTGTCTTTTAGGTCCTAATGGTTCAGGAAAATCAACAATATTAAAACTTATTGGCGGCCTGAATAAGCTAACTGCAGGAGATCTAAGAATAAATACGAAGGTCATCGATTCAGGAAAAACCTTCATTCATTCCCGCTTCAGAAACGTTGGGTGGGTTCCCCAAAACCAAATGCTTTTTGATCATTTAACTGTGAAACAAAACATTGAATTCAGCCCAAATTCATCCAAAAAAGAGGTTTCTAAATTAATCGAACTCTTTGATTTACAACATATACAAAACAAAAAAGCCGGCAATTGCTCTGGAGGTGAATCGCAACGTGTAGCAATTTCTAGAGCAATTGCTTCTAAGCCCCAAGTCCTATTACTCGATGAACCATCTACTGGTCTTGATGAAAAAAGTAAACAAATCATTTACCAATATTTGAAAACACAAAGAGGAGTGGCAACTTTGCTAGTTACGCATGATCCTGTTGAAGCAGCTTCGTTATCGCAACGGCTAATTATTCTAGAAAAAGGTGAGATAACACAAGTAGGAACACCTGATGAAATAAAGACTTCACCGGCAACTCCATATTCTGCTTCTCTCGTTGGATTAAACTTCGTTCCCGCCTTAGCAAATGGACTAGTCGCCGTAACCGATAAAGGAGTGGAACTAATTTTAAGTGAATCGATTCAAGGCCAAGTCAATATCGTAATCCCTCCAAAATCAATCGCTCTTTATAAGGAAAAGCCCGTAGGAAGCCCTCGAAATGTTCTTATGGCTAAAATTTTAGAAATACACCATTTCGGCGAAAATGTACGTATCAACTTAGACGGTCAATTGAATTTCATTGCCGAAATCACCAATAATGCTTTTGAGGTTCTAAATCTCCATAAAGGTGACGAAGTTTGGGCTGCATTCAAAGCAACAGAGTTAATCACTACTCCCACATAAAATACATTTAAGATACGACTACTGAATTACTTCTAATAGATAGGAAAGGTACCAATGAAACTTGGATTGATTTGGGGGTACTGGTCTGCTCAACCACCCACAGACTGGGTTCCACTCACACAGGAAGCTGAAAAATTAGGTGTCGATACAGTCTGGACTTCGGAATCCTGGGGTTCCGATGCTTTTTCTCCTCTAGCTCATTTAGCCGCAGTAACTAAAAACATTCGCTTAGGCACAAGTGTTGTTCAAATTGCAGCTCGTACACCAACTGCTTGTGCAATGCACGCAGTAACTCTTGACCATTTATCTTCTGGCCGCTTAATTCTTGGCATAGGAGTATCCGGTCCCCAGGTGGTTGAAGGATGGTACGGACAACCATTTAAACGCCCCTTAGCGAGAACCCGAGAATACGTTGAAATTTTAAGATCTGCTTTCGCTCGTGAAGATTACCTTTCTTATGAAGGTGAGTTTTTTCAGCATCCTTACAAAGGGCCTGACTCCACTGAACTTGGTAAACCTCTAAAAATCATGACCCATCCTCTGCGAAGTGATATCCCTATTTTTATTGGCGCAGAAGGTCCAAAAAATGTAGCTCAAACATGTGAAATTGCGGATGGTTGGCTACCTCTTTACTATTCGCCTTATCGTCAAGATGTCTACAGCGAAGTGATTTCAAATCGTAAAGACACTTTTGAAATACCGCTCAACATGATCGTGAATGTAACCGACGATATTGAAACAGGTTTACTCCCAATCAAAATGAGCATCGCTTTGTATATAGGAGGCATGGGAGCGAAAGGAAAGAACTTTCACACCGAGTTAATGTCTCGTATGGGATTTGAGGCTGAAGCTAAACGTATACAAGAGTTATTTTTAGAGGGTAAACGAGAAGAAGCAATTGCCTCTGTTCCTAGTGATTTCTGCGATGAAATTAGCCTTGTTGGGTCAGCAGATCGGATTCGTGACAGGCTTCAAGCTTTCGAAGATAGTCCAATAACTATGTTAAATATTTCTGCACGCACACCTGATGAATTACGCGAGATATCAGAAATAATTCTTGGGTAGTTTTCTACCTCTTTCGACTTTTCTAAATCAATAGGTTCAAAGTAGTATTCGCTGATGTCTAGGAACTTTCGATGACTCTTATCAAAGCAGCTGTATGCAATGAGTCTAAAACTGACTTAACTATTGAAGAGATCAAATTGTTGAGCCCTGAACAAGATGAAATCCGTGTAACTGTAGAAGCGTGCGCAATCTGTCATTCTGATATTACTTACATAGACGGAGGTTGGTCAATTGGATACCCGGTCGTGTTAGGACACGAAGTGTCTGGCAAGGTGACTGAAGTAGGACCAGGGACAAAAACAAAATTAGACATTGGAGATCAAGTAGTAGTTTCCCTAATCCGAACCTGTGGTAAATGTTTAGCTTGTAAAAGAGGACATGATGTAGCCTGCACAGGAAAACTTAGATTACATGAAACAAGTCCCCTAGCGACAAAAACAGGCGAAGTGATCACACACGGCCTTAACACTGGAGGGTTTGCAGAAGAGGTGGTCGTTCACATTTCACAGTGTGTTCCTGTACCCAAAGATTTACCTGCTGCTTTCGCTGCTCTTCTAGGCTGTGGTGTCATGACAGGACTGGGTGCTGTATTCAACACGGCACAAGTTGAAAGCGGTGACACTACTGTAATAGTTGGTTGTGGAGGTGTTGGTTTAGCTTCAGTCCAGGGCGCAAAAATTTCTGAAGCGGAATACGTAATTGCTGTTGACCCCTTAGAAAATAAAAGAGAATTAGCAATTGAACTCGGAGCTACTCATGCTCTCGAACCTTCAGAAGACCTACATGAAATCATTCAAGATATTACCGGAGGTCGCCTAGCTGATTTTGTCTTTGTAAGCACTGCTGCCCCCTCGGCAATCTCAATGTCGATGCAACTTATAGCACCCATGGGTGCTCTGGTGCTAGTGGGCATGCCTGAAGATGGTGTCAAATCAGAATTCGACCCAGGCTTATTAGCAGCTAGAAATCAAAGAATTTTAGGTTCAAAAATGGGTACTTCTAAACCACATTTTGACATTCCCGCAATGGTTGATTTATGGCGTGATGGCAAACTTGATCTTGAAAATATGGTTTCGAGCACTTATCCGTTGGAAAACATTAATGACGCTCTGAATGAAATGCGTAGCGGATCAGCCATACGCACGGTGATATGCCCTGGTGTTTAAGGAGATTTTAGAATGAAAATTGTTGAAGTGGAAACATTTGTTGTAGCTAACCCTCCACCACGACATGGAGGCCGCTATTTCATTTTCGTAAAACTGACAACTGACAATGGTGTTTCTGGAATTGGAGAGGCTTATGCAGCTTCTTTCAATCCCCATCTCATTGCAAAAATGATCGAAGATACAGCAGATCGTTTTCTTATAGGGGAAAACCCTTTTCAAATTGAAACTTTCTGGCGTCGCTCTTATGGAGTGGGGTACACACTTCGCCCTGACCCAACCTTATGTGGTGTGATCAGTTCACTGGAAATGGCTTGCTGGGATTTAATTGGAAAAGAATGCAACAAACCGGTCTATGAACTTCTAGGTGGTCGCGTGCACGAGGGACTCCGTGCTTACACATATCTATACCCATCTGATGGAGAAGACACATACAACCCCTCAACTGAAAAACACATTTATAATGACCCTTCCTTAGCTGCTGAAGCCGCGGCCGCTGCAGTCGAAAAAGGATTTACTGCAGTCAAATTTGATCCAGCTAGTTCTTATTCAGTTTTTGACGGTCGTCAACCTACGCCAAGTGAATTGGAATTTTGTGAATCAATGGTAAAAGCTCTTCGTGAAACTCTTGGAACAGCAGCTGACATACTATTTGGCACCCATGGTCAATTCACACCTTCGGGCGCTCTAAGACTCGCGAGAGTCTTAGAAAAATATGACCCTCTTTGGTTCGAAGAACCTGTACCCCCTGATGATGTTAAAGGAATGGCACGAGTTGCTGCCGGAACCTCTATTCCAGTTGCAACCGGAGAGAGACTCACAACAGCTAGTGAATTTTCAGCACTTCTCGAGTCAAATGCAGCTTCAATAATCCAACCAAATCTAGGCCGTTGTGGAGGTATTCTGCAGGGTAAAAAAATTGCTTCAATCGCAGAAGTAAAACAAGCTTTACTAGCACCTCACTGTTATTGCGGTCCCGTTGTTGCTGCTGCAAATATTCAACTGGCTGCATGCACACCGAACTTTCTGATACTTGAGTCAATTGAAGACTGGTCTGGTTTTCATGCTGAGATTCTCGAAACGCCTATTGAATTTTCTGATGGGATGGTAATACCTTCCAAGGAGCCAGGCCTTGGCGTCGTACTAAATGAAAATGTCGCTGCAGCTAACCCTTGGGACGGAGAAGAATTGCAACTAACTCCTCTTTACGATCCGCCTTCAGGAAGAAACGGTTTTAAAAAATGACTGCGCAAAGATTTTGGGTTTCTAATGCCAAATGAAAACAGACGTGGCGGCAGAAAACAAAGGCGAGGCGAAGCTTCAAATAGTGTTCAACAACCTTCTTCAATTCAGCCACAGCACAGATTCGAACCTTTGCGAGCAGTTTCTGAGGATGAATTAGAATCGATTCACCAAGCTTCTCTTAAAGTTCTCTCAGAAACTGGAATTGCTTTTCTAGATGAAACAGCTTGTCAACAGCTAGCAGATGCTGGAGCAGTTGTTAAAGACCAACAAGTCAGATTCGATCCGGAAATGATTGCGGAACTTATTTCCACTGCACCTAATGAATTCACCATCCATGGAATAACACCTGAAAGAGACTTTATTATGGGCGGCAAATGGATCACTTATACCGCAGTGGCAAGCCCTCCTTTCGTGACTGGCTTAGGACGTGATCGACGTGACGGCAATAGAGAAGACTTTCGTAATCTGATCAAATTGACTCAAATGCTTAACTGTCTCCATACCACCGCTGGATATCCAGTAGAACCAACTGACATACATGCTTCTGTCAGACATTTGTATGCAACTCATGACGCTGTAACTCTTTCAGACAAACCACCGTTCGTTTACAGCCTCGGAAGACAAAGAAACATTGATGGCATGGAAATCACTCGGATCGCTAGAGGCGTAGATCAGGAAACTTTCAACTCAGAAACTTCAATTTTTTCAGTAATTAATGCGAGTACACCTTTGCGATATGACACAGTAATGCTTCACGGAATTCAAGAAATGTCTGCACGAAATCAAGCTATTTGCATCACTCCCTTTACGTTGGCAGGTGCTATGGCTCCAGTAACTGTTGCCGGAGCACTAGTTTTGCAAAATGCCGAAGCTTTAGCGGGAGTTGCCTATACACAACTAGTTAATCCAGGAGCACCTGTTATTTATGGGGGTTTTACTTCCAATGTCGACATGCAATCTGGGGCACCAGCATTTGGAACACCCGAATACTGGAAAGCCTGTTTGATCGGAGGTCAACTAGCTAGGCGTTATGGTCTTCCCTACCGGTCATCTAATGTGAACGCTGCAAACAGTGTCGATGCCCAATCAATGTATGAAAGTGTTATTTCTATATGGGGCGCAATTATGGGTGGTGTAAACCTTCTACTCCACGGAGCGGGCTGGCTAGAGGGTGGTCTTCTCGCTTCGTATGAAAAAATGGTTATAGATTCAGATGTTCTAAGCATGGTTAATTCAATGCTAGAACCTGTCACTGTTGACGATTCCACTCTAGCCGTTGAAGCAATTGCGGAAGTAGGTCCTGGGGGTCACTTCTTTGGCTCAGAACACACCCAAGAACGTTATAAGACCGAACATTTTCGTCCAATGGTCTCAGACTGGAGAAATTATGAATCATGGGACGAGTCCGGTCGTCAAGAAGCTCACCAAAGAGCTGAAAAGCTAGCAAAACAACTAATTGACTCACACCAAGAACCCCCCATGGAGGAAGATATTCGTGCCGAGCTAGATGAATATCTTGAAAGAAGGGTTGCTGAAGGTGGAGTTCCAACTGACTATTAAGAAAGGTAAAAAGTGAAAGACAAAGCTGAAGTAGTAGTCATAGGCGGAGGGGTTGTCGGTTGTAGCGTGCTTTACCATTTGACTAAAGCTGGTTGCACCGACGTTGTACTTCTGGAGAGAAAAGAACTTACAGCTGGTTCCACTTGGCATGCAGCCGGAGGAATGCACACTCTAAATGGGGATCCGAATGTAGCTGCCCTTCAAAGATACACAATAAAGCTATATGAAGAACTTGAAGAATTAACTGGTGTCGATTGTGGGATCCATCTAACGGGCGAACTGATGTTGGCGGATAATGAAGACAGGATGGATTGGCTAAAAATGGCTCATGCTCGCGGTAGATACATGGGCATGGAAACAGAAATAATTTCAACTTCAGAAGCAAAAAACCTTGTTCCTTTTCTAGAAGAACAATATTTTGTAGGCGCTCTTTGGGATCCAGTAGGTGGACATGTCGACCCTTCAGGGGTCACAAACGCTTACGCAACTGCAGCAAGATCTCTGGGTGCCGAAATTGAAAGAAATACATGGGTAAAAGAAATCTCCCAACAATCTGATGGCACTTGGGACCTTTTAACAGACAAGGGAACAATAAATTGTGAGAATTTTGTAAATGCCGGAGGTTTATGGGCTAGAGAAGTAGGCCGTATGTGTGGTCTCGAACTGCCAGTTCAAGCAATGGAACATATGTACTTTCTAACTGAAGAACTACCTGAAATTGAACCATGGCTTGAAGAAAGTGATGGCCACGGTCGAGGAGTCATTGACTTTAGCGGAGAAATTTACTTAAGAGCTGAGGGTAAAAGCCTTCTACTTGGAACCTATGAACAAGCATGTGTACCTTGGCAAACCAAATCAACACCTTGGGATTTTGGTGCCCAACTCCTTACTCCTGACCTAGAAAGACTCACCCCTTCTCTCGAATTAGGTTTTTCACATTTCCCCATTTATGCAGATGCTGGGATCAAACAAGTTATCAATGGACCATTTACATTCGCCCCTGATGGAAACCCTTTAATCGGCCCCATAAGAGGACAAAGAGGACACTGGGTTGCTTGTGGGGTGATGGCCGGTTTAAGCCAAGGTGGAGGCGTCGGACTGGCTATGGCGAATTGGATTACTACTGGCGACCCGGGTTTTGATGTTTGGGGAATGGATGTTTCACGTTTTGGCGATTGGACTACACCTAGCTATACGTTGACAAAAGTAATAGAAAACTACAGTAGGCGTTTCAAGATAAGTTTCCCTAACGAAGAGTTACCAGCAGGCAGGCCACTTCATACATCACCAATCTTCAACAAACTAACTGAAGCAAATGCCGTTTGGGGTGCTGCATACGGACTTGAATACCCCCTTTGGTTTCAAGAAATTGGCAAAGAACCTATAGAAGAAGTTACCTTTAAACGCTCAAATGCTTTCCCAGTAGTAGCTGAAGAAGTTAAAGGTGTACGCGAAAATGTCGGACTTATGGAAATAACAGGTTTTGCAAAACATGAATTTACTGGGGCTGGTTCAAGAGAATTTTTAGAAAAACTACTAACAAACAAAATTCCTGAAAATGGTCGAATAGCCCTAGCTCCGATGCTAAATGAATCAGGAAAACTTATTGGAGACTTCACTGTGGCAGCTCTTACTGATCAGATTACAGAGGAGGAAAAATTCATTCTGTTTGGCTCAGGAGTCGCAGAGGGTTATCACCAGAGATGGTTCCTTGACCACATCGACAACCCAACCATTCGTTACAGGCCAATAGGTAATGATATGACTGGCCTGTCAATTGCAGGTCCTTCCGCCAGAGACCTTTTAAGTTCCGTAACGAACGAAGATGTATCATCTGAAAAATTCAAATTCTTGGACATCAAAAATATGTCAATTGGAATGATTCCATCTCTAGTAGGAAGAATAACTTTTACTGGTGACCTTGGTTACGAAATATGGGTTCCTTCTTCACTACAGTCACAACTTTATGAACTTCTCACTGACGCAGGAAAAGAATTTGATATGAATCTTTTCGGCCTACGCGCTCTTGACAGTATGAGGTTTGATAAAAACTTTGGCTCATGGGCCACTGAATACAGACCAATTTACGACCCTCTAGAAGCTGGACTAAATAATTTTGTAAAATTTGATAAAGAAAATTTTGTAGGTAAAGAATCACTTACTGCCTTATTAAAAGAAGGACCAAAGAAAAAACTCAGTGCCTTTGTCATTGATGCTGAGAACTCTGATGTACTCGGCGATGAACCAATTTGGCATGACGGAAATGTTGTAGGTTGGGCTACTTCAGGAGGATATGCACATTGGTCTAAAGCTTCATGTGCTCTTGGCTACCTCCCATCAGAGCTTTCAGATATAGATGAAGGATTTGAAATAGAGGTTTTAGGAACACTTCGTGAAGCAAAAAGAATAAATAAACCATTGTTCGATCCTGAAGGGTCACGAATGCGTAGCTAAGGAAAAAAATTTATGGGAGTAGATAACAAAATTCCTGAAGATCCTAACGATCCACTTATACGTAAGGCTTCAACCACAGGACACAGAATGGTACTTGGTCCTGGTGAACCTGCAATCAGTGAATGGGCAGAAGCCAAACTTTCACTACCCGATGAAAAATCAATGATGGAGTACAGAGTAAAAAGAATTCGATCTGAACTAGAAAAAGCCGACATTGCAGGGATTTTACTTTTTGATCCAATGAATCAGATGTACGCAACTTATTCGCCAAACATGCAACTATGGATAACCCACAACCCTTCTAGATATGTTTTCTTGGCAACAGACGGCCCACTTATTCAATTTGATTATCCAAACTGCGAATTTTTATCTGCACACAACCATCTGGTGAATGAAGTTAGACCTGCAAGACCTTTTTTCTATTTTGCTGCAGGGGATCGAGTTGAAGAACAGGCACAAAAATTCGCTTCAGAAATAGCTGACCTTATTAAAACTTACGGAGGTGGAAACCATCGTTTAGCGGTTGACGTCACAACTATTGCAGGAACCCAATCCCTTCAACAAGAAGGTTTAGATTTAATTGAAGGCACGCAAATTATGGAATCAGCTCGAATGATTAAATCTGAAGATGAAATAAATGCGATGAGATGCTCTGTGGAAACGACTCGTATCGCCTGTCAGAAAACATTTGAAGCGATGAAACCAGGCATGACCGAGAACCAACTCTGGGCAAGAATGTGGTCAGAGATGCTTTCGCGTCAAGGGGAATGGATGGAATGCAGACTACTTTCAGCAGGGGAAAGAACGAACCCTTGGTTCCAAGAGTCAAGCAGTAATGTTATTAACGAAGGTGATCTTGTAGCCTTCGACACAGACTTTGTTGGTCCTTACTCAATGATGACCGATATCTCAAGAACTTGGATCTGCGGTGACGCTAAACCAAATAAGCAACAGCGCGACGTTCATTCATTAGCTGTAGAGCAAATGCACAAAAATATGGAATTACTTACGCCTGGCACAACCTTCCATGAGCTAACCCATAAATCTTGGACGCCCCCAGTCGAAGAGTATCGTCACTATTCATGTCTATTTCATGGTGTAGGACAGTGTGATGAATATCCAGACATTGTTTTCCGAGATTCTTGGGAAGAATACGGGTATGACGGGGTTCTAACTCCAGGAATGGTGCTAACTGTTGAAGCTTATGTTGGATCACGCTTAGGTGGCCAAGGAGTGAAACTAGAAGATCAAGTTCTAATAACCAAAAATGGTTATGAAAATCTTTCTGCCTGGACACTCGATCTCGAAAAATTTGAAAGACTTTAAATTCTTAAACGAATTTTTCATAATGGGTTGTATCGTCAGCAAATAGAAATAATAAATGGAGGTCATTAATGAATAAATCTTGCGAAAACAGAGTAGCAATTGTCACTGGTGCTGGTAGAGGAATAGGACGCGAGCATGCACTTATGCTTGCTAGCGAAGGGGCAAAAGTAGTAGTCAATGACCTCGGAGGAGATGAATCGGGACACGGCGCAGATCTTACTCCTGCTCAAGAAGTAGTAAATGAGATTGTAGACATGGGTGGTGAAGCGATAGTTAATGGCTGTAATGTTGCAGATTTTGATGCCGCGGGAGCGATGGTACAAGAGGCAATTGATAAGTGGGGTCGAATAGACATACTCGTAAATAACGCCGGAATTCTAAGAGATCGGATGCTGTTTTCAATGTCTGAAGATGACTGGGATGCAGTAATAAACGTTCATTTGAAAGGAACTTTTGCCCCTACTCATCATGCTTCAGTTTTTTGGAGAGAATCTGTTAAAGCAGGTGGTGAAACTTTCGGCCGTGTGATTAACACCTCATCACCCTCAGGTATTTACGGAAATGTAGGTCAAACTAATTATGGTGCTGCTAAAGCTGGAATCGCTGCTTTTAGTGTTATTGCAGCACAGGAACTTTTTAAATATGGAGTAACCGTTAATTGTTTAGCTCCAACAGCAATCTCTCGTCTTACCGAACCTTTAATGGGAGGAACTGATGGAGTTAGTGATGAAATTCGTGAGTCGATGTCACCAAGATGGATTGCTCTAATTGCAACCTGGCTTTGCAGCGAACAAGCTCAGAATGTAACTGGGCGTGTATTCGACATCCGTGGTGACAAACTTGGTATTGCTGAAGGATGGCATCTTGGTCCAAGCGAAACTCAAGGTGATGAACCTTCTGAACTTAATGATGTGGTTAAAACTTTGATGGAACAAGCAAGGTTAAATGCTGACATGTCAGGTCGAGATCGAGAAGGTCCAGGTTTCCCTCAGAAAACAATCTAACTTCTTAAATTCAGTGACCTTTAAAATCTGCAGGACGTTTTTCAAGCCATGCTATTGCAGCTTCTTTAATATCTTCAGTCTCAAAATTAACTGATTGCGCTTGCGCTTCTGCTTCAAGGGACTGACTTAAAGAAGAAGTAATCCCAGCATTTAACAATTTTTTACTCATTGAAAGTGCAATTGGCGGTCCTGAAGCCAAACGATCAGCCAGCTCTTGAACGGTACTGTCAAGATCTTCCTCAGTAACTATTCTATTTACCAATCCGATCCGGTCGGCTTCTGCAGAATCTATTACATCGGCTAACAAAACTAATTCCTTGGCACGATGTAAACCTATTTGTCTTGGCAAAAGCCAAGAACCACCGAAATCAATAGATAATCCTCTACGCGCAAAAATCTCTGAGAATCTAGCCGTTTCCGAGGCAATGAGAATGTCGCAACCCAAGGCGAGATTCATGCCAGCCCCTGCAGCTATACCGCTTATTTTTGCAATCACAGGATGTGGGATTTCATTTAAAGCCAAGACTGACTCGCTAATCTGCCTCATATTCTTTATATGCACCTGTTTTTTTTCAGAGTTCGCTTTACTTCCTTGCCCACCAACATCAGCGCCCGAACAAAAGTTTCCTCCAGCTCCGGTAATGACAACGACTCTCACGCTTTCACTTCGAGACACTTCTCTGCAAATTCTTCCAAAATCAGCAAACATTTGAGTTGTCATAGCATTCATTACATTTGGTCGATCAATAGTAATTGTTATCTGAGCGTCAATCTGTTCGACGTCGATACCTTCTGAGCCTTTGATTATTTGTTCCATAAGCGGACACTATCTACTCCCCATGCAATTCCACTAACGGAGCCTAGATAAGATTTATCTATGGACCTTGGAATGAGTGCAGATCAAGAAACTATTCAGGATGTTTTCTCTAGTTTCTTCACCGAACAAACTGGACCTGAAAGTGCCAGAAATTCTATGCCTCTAGGCTTTGATGCAAAAGCATGGGAGCGTCTATCAGAAACCGGAGCCCCTGGAATGGGAGTTTCACTACCCGCTGGTGGAGGTGCTTCATTATCTGACCTTGTTATTGTCGCCGAAGAAGCTGGAGCTAAAATTGCACCTCTTCCCATTATTGATCATGTAGTGGCAACAAGAATTTTGGAAAATCTGGACTCACTAGAACCGGAAGTTTTAACTGGAACCCTTTTGGCAGGTCTTGCAATTCGACCAGTAGAAAACGGTGTGGCTAAATCAGTTCCAACAGGTTCTATAGCAAACAGATTAATAGCTTTAGATGAAGACAAGTTACTGCTAATTAATGATGAACCACCTAATAAATCCCTACCAAATCATGGCGACCTTCCTATCGCTCACCGAGGAATTAACGGTGCGACTGTTATTTCAGAGGGAACTGAAGCGACTGAAGTTTTCGAGAGAGGTTTGAACGAATGGAAAACTCTAATTTCAGCTTTTCTTGTTGGTATAACTCGTAGTTCAATCGAAATGACTGTTGACTACGTAAAAGAGCGACATCAATTTGGAAAACCAATTGGTAGTTTTCAATCGATTCAGCATGGACTAGCAGATTTACCAGGTTTATATGATGGAGCTCGTCTACTAGTAAATAAAGCAGCATGGGCAGGAGATAGGGAAATAACTGGAGAAATAAATTTGACCGATAATGAAATTTCTGATTTTGCTACTCTCTCATCCATGTCTCTAATCTTTGCAGGAGAAACCTCATTGCAAGCAACTGATCGCGGCCTTCATTATCATGGCGGTTACGGTTTTTCAGAAGAATACGACATACAACTTTTTTATCGCAGAGCCAGAGCTTGGTCTCAAATTCTTAATAGCCCTTCAGATGAATGTCTTCTTCTAGCAGATCTTCTTCTAGAAGATAACGGGGTTAAATAATGGATTTCGAACTCTCACAAAAAGCAATTGATTTCCGGTCTCAAGTTAAAAAATTTATTAGTGAAAATCTCACTTCTGAAATTACTTTGAAAATGCATGAAACAGGGACGTTCAATGACAAAAGTTTTAATGAGTCCCTAGCCGCAGAGGGTTTACTAGCAGGAGCAGTGCCAGGTTATGGAGATCGCGACCCAGTGGAGTTGTATCTTCTTTTCAATGAACTCGAAAAAGCCGGTGCGCCATATGATGGACTAGCAGTAACCATGCTAGTTGCTGGCGTCATCAATGCTGTTGGAACAGAATTTCACCGTGAGGAAGTTCTTAACAAATTACTTACTGGGAAACATAATTGTTGCCTCGGTTACAGCGAGCCAGATTACGGATCAGACGTTGCTTCCATCATCACTAAAGCTGAGAAAATCGAAAATAGATGGGTTATAAATGGGCAAAAAATGTGGACAACTATGGCTCATGAATCAGACTGGGTTCTCTTATTAACTCGTACTAATTCTGATGTGCCAAAACATAAAGGGATGACAATGTTTCTCGTCCCAATGAATACCCCAGGAATTGAAATCCAACCTGTCGCAACTATGGCTTCAGAAAGAACCAATGCGACTTTTTACGACAATGTAGAAGTGGAAGACCAATGGCGTTTAGGAGAAATAGATGATGGATGGTCTGTAATGGGGGTTGCTTTAGCACTAGAACGAGGTGTTATGGGAGGAACAAACCCTGCAGTCCCACTTCTAAAACATGTGCTTAACTGGGCTGAAACTACACCCTCTGAAAACAAAAGCTTAATGATCGATAATGCTCTCATGAGAGAACGAATAGCGCGGACGGCCATAATTAACCAAGTAGGACAACTACTAACTCTAAGAGCAGCATGGATAGCTGCAACCGGAGGAATGCCGGGAGTGGAGGGCTCAATGGCAAAAATTTATGCATCAGAAGAGTACCAAAAAGTAGTTGGTTGGTTCCAACAAATGGCAGGAGCCGAAGGTCTTTTAAGTTTTGGTGCAGAAGATGCCGCAGCGTCTGGGTGGATCGACTATGACGCTCGTCATGCCCCAGTTACAACGATCTATGGAGGAACGAGTGAAATCAACCGAAATAACATCGCTGAAAGGCATCTAGGCCTCCCACGCAATAGATAAATAAAAAATTTATTTAGAAAATCTTGGATAACGATTAGACTGGTATTGATCCCAAGGGTCCCTACTTCCCGTTTATAACCGGTTGTAGCGCACTGAGGAGGAAAAATGAAAATTCTTATCGCTGATGAACTACCACAGGACAAGATTGAAGTCCTTCGTGAAAAGGGCTATGAATGCATCGTCGAACCTGATCTGAAAGCTGAACAGATCCCAGAAAAAATCTCCGGTATCGAAATTCTTGTAGTTAGAAGCACAAAAGTAATTTCTGAGGTTTTCGACAAATCTGACTGTCTTGGACTTGTTGTTCGTTCAGGTGCTGGAATTAACACAATCGACTGTCAAGGAGCAGCTGATTCGGGAATTTACGTATGCAATGTACCCGGAACAAATTCAATCGCTGTAGCAGAACTAACGATGGGACTTATGATTGCAGTCGATCGCCATATCCCATCTGCTACAGCTGACCTGAAAGAAAGCAGATGGAATAAAAAAATCTATAGTGATGCTCAGGGTCTATTTGGTAAAACTCTTGGGCTTGTGGGGTTAGGTGAAATTGGTTTAGCAGTAGCCGAAAGAGCTCGTTCTTTCGGAATAACAGTTATTGCAAAAAAAGCTCAACGAAAACCTGAAACAGAATCAAAAATCCGCTCAAATGGTGTCAAACTCGTCGATACTATTGAAGAATTAATTAGTGAATCTGATGTGATCTCCATACATCTTCCAAGCAAATCTGAAACACAAAATTTCGTCAACGAAGATTTTTTGAAACTTATGAAACCCAACTCGATCCTAATCAATACAAGTCGTGGAGAAGTTGTTGATGAGGCTGCCCTAATATCATCCATCAACGAGAAAAATATCAGAGCAGGTTTGGATGTTTTTTGCAATGAACCGACTTCCGGCACTGGAAACTTTTCGTCTGAGCTAGCTAAACATCCAAACGTTATAGGAACCCATCACATAGGCGCCTCTACTCAACAAGCACAAAACGCAACGGTAGAAGAAACAATTCGAGTTATAGATGCATTTCGCGAAGGAAATGTAATCAACTGTGTGAACATAGCTAAAGAACGCGTGGGAACCTCGACACTGACTATCAGACACTATGACAAGGTCGGAGTTTTAGCTGAAGTATTCGAGATCCTAAGAAACGAAGATCTGAATGTAGAAACAATGGAAAACAAAATTTTCGAAGGTTCGAAAGCTGCACTGGCAATTATTGACGTTTCAGGCGACGTCTCAGAAACAGCACTTACTAATCTGACCAAAATAGATCACATTATTCACGTCCAATCAAGTAACCGCTAATTATGCCTAGATTAAGAGGATTTCCAGGTCTTATTATCAAACCTGAGTGGGTAGAAAAAGTGACTACCGGATCATACGATTCTTATACTCCTGAACAAAGACAAGTAATTATTTCCGAAAATACGTTTAGTTTCCTAAATGTCACCCGATCGTTTGAAGATCTACCAGTAGAAAAACACAACGATGTCGAAGAACTCCTAAATGACTGTAAGAAGGCAATGGATCATCTTTACAAAGCTGACGTTTATCAGGCTTTTGATGAGCCTTCTCTTTTTATTTACAGAATCGATATTCCCTACAAAGGAAACATTCATTCACAAACAGGAATCGTTGGCTTAGTCCCAGTTGTAGACAGCGAAAGTGTTCAAATTCTTAAGCATGAGAAAGTTAGACCTGAACGTTCTGATCTGATGTCACGTCACCTCGTAACAGTTGGAGCTTCATCAAGTCCAATTTCTCTGACATATAAGAATGACGAGCAACTAGATAAAGCCATAAATAATTGCACTTTGAATAAGCCAATTCTGATCACTGAAGATAGTGAAATGAAACAAACTATTTGGAGAGTTGATGGTAAAACAGCAAAGGAACTATCAGAGCTTGTAAACGGTAAAACCTTGTATATAACTGATGGACATCATCGAATGGCTGCCGCCGAAGAAGCTCTGAAAAAATCAACTAGCCATTATGAATATTTAGAATCTACGCTTGCGGTGCTTTTTCCCGATGATGAAATGTTGGTTCTCCCCTTTCATCGAAGAGTAGGTGACATTGAAGGCAGAAGTAGTAATGAACTATTGAAAGCAATTAGTTCAGTCTGTGAAATAGAAAAATCGGACGATTTTTCACCTGAGAGACTTGGGGAAGTTGGGTTATATTTAGGTGGTCAAAGCTACCGAATGATTCTTCCCAAATCTAATGAGAAGAATTTGGTTGATCAACTTGATGTTGCAAGATTACAGAAACACATACTTTCTCCTATTTTTGGAGTTGTTAATCCTGGAACTCATAAATTAATCGATTACGTACCAGGACCACTAGGGGTAAATGTTGTTAAAGATAGGTGTGATAAGGATTCATGGGTGGGGTTTATCATGCACCCGTTGAACGTCAAAAATCTAATGGATGTTGCAGAAGCAGGCGAGTTAATGCCACCCAAGTCTTCTTACCTAATGCCTAAACCGCGATCCGGTGTATTCGTTAGAAATATGAATAGAGAAAAGAACATTCAATAAAAGTTTGAATTGGCTAAGAGTTTCGACGATTGCGAAGTTCAGCCGTAATAGCTGGTATCACTTCATGAAGGTCGCCTAAAACTGCATACCCTGCTTTAGTAACCATATTTGCTTCAGGGTCAGTGTTTATTGCAAGTATATTTTTCGCTGCCATTGCACCTACCCAGTGTTGAATTGCTCCGGAAATACCGCTGGCAATATAAATTTCTGGTGCAATTCGAGTTCCAGTCTGACCTACCTGGTCGCTGTGAGGGCGCCAACCGTTGTTGGTTACAGCACGTGAGCAACCTACCACCCCGCCAATTTCTTCTGCGAGTTCTTCAAGTGAAGCAAATCCTTCTGCGGATCCAACGCCTCTTCCTCCACCAACTACGACTGGTGCAGTGGTTAACGTAATCCCATGTGTTCTCACAACGCGATCTACTACAAGTGTCCTTGTTAACTGAGAATCTAAATCAGGTTCGAAATTTACGATTCTCCCATCTCCAGAAGCGGACAGAGGTTGAGGATCTGTCGAATGATGTTCAACTGAAAATATTTGTACTTCTGCATTTGATGTTACGTCTTCGAGTAGTGAGCCACCCCACTGAATTCTTGTTGCTGAGGATGAATTTCCCTCTATTTGAATGTTTCGACAATTAGCCAGAAATGGCATCTCTAAACGGGCGGCTACATGGGCTAAAACTTCGTTGCCCCGATCAGTGCCGCAAGAAACAATAATTTTTGCTGCATTTTCATTTGCAATCTGTTTTACCGCCTCGCCCCAAATCTCTGGCCCATAATCGGTTAAACATTCATGGGTCGCAATATTTACTGTCTCGACGCCAAAAGAAATAATCGATTTGGCTGCTTCTTCAGCTCCTTGACCAATAAGAACTGCTTGTAAGGAAATATTTTCACTATCAGAAATAGGTTTTGCAAAAGTTAAAGCTTCATATGCTGAATCTGAAACTACACCGCGATCATGGTCGCACAGAACTAAAAGTGTCATTGGAGTACACCCAATTCTTCTAAAAGGTCAACAATCGCAGGTGCTGCTTCGGGGCCTGTTCCTAAAATAACTGTTTCGCTAACTTGCTCTTGCGGACGATGAAGTTTACTTCTTTTTTGGCCCCCGTTTTCGGCTGAAAATTCTAACGTTTTAAGTTCTACTTTCTTTGAAGCCAACCGACCCTTCATTGTCGGGTACCGAGGCAAATTTATTCCTTCTTTGACACCTAAAGCTGCCGGTAGTGGCAATTTATATACTTCGAATCCACCATCAATTTCTCTATGAGCTTCTACTTCACTATCTGATATTTCAATATTTTTAATTCCATTAACAATTGGTCTTCCCAACTGATGCGAAACACGTATACCTACTTGGAAACCTCCTGAGTCTGCTGATTCGTTACCGAAGAGAATTAAATCAAATGCACCTTCTGAAATTTCGATTTCAGTAATTGCCTTAGTTAATGCATCCGCTGTTCTCTGTGGATCCCAGTCGACTTCATCTATAGGCAAAAGAACCAAATTATTAACACCAACACTTGCGGCATATCTAAGTTGTTCTTCAGCAGCTTCAGGCCCCAGTGTTATTACAGTAACTTCACCGTCATGAACTTCTGCTATTTGGACTGCTTCTTCTACAGCACACTCTTCATGAGGACTTGTTGTAAATCCCAAATGCGTAGAATCTACTTCAAATCCATCTTCTGTAACATTTATTCTTGCTCCAGGTGCTGGCACTCGTTTAACACAAACAAGAATTTTCAATTCAGATCAGCCCTTCATCCTTAAATCATCTGGATCAAATATTCCTCCAGATCCTGCCACTGCAACCTCCACAGGAAAAAACTCATTCATATACATGACCTGTAATTTGGTCCCTTCCACCGCATATTCAGGAGGAAGATATGACATCAAAACATGTTTCCCCACCGATGGGGCATTTCCAGCTGTTGTAACTCGTGAAACTCGACCTTTTGAATCGACAATACGATCATTATCAAGGGTAAGAATTGGCTCATTACCACCCTGCATATAACGTTTCCTTCCTTGCGAATCAGTTAAATCTTCAACAGTTAGAGTGCAAAGAATGGCAGCTGGATCTTCGTCACGCATTTTTAAGTAAGCGTCTTTACCAATGAAATCAGCTGCTTTTACTTTTGGTCTTGCTAAACCGGCTTCAACTGGGTTGTACTCAGATTCAAGTTCTGCGCCCATCAACCTGTAACTCTTTTCCATTCTGCCCGTGAGACCATAAACGCCAATGCCAACTGGAACTATCCCGTGTTCTTGACCTGTTTCCCAGAGTGCATCCCATAAAATTGGTCCTTCTTCCCAAGATGTGTAAATTTCCCATCCTGTATCTCCTACGTATGAAATTCGGAAAAGGCTACATTCAACTCCTGCAACCTCTCCATCAATCACATGACCGTATGGAGAACCCTCTTGAGATAAATCCAGATTTGTTAACTGCTGTAAAACTTCTGGTGCTTTAGGACCCCATAGTCCTATTGTGCAAATCTCTCTGGTTTTATCTACAACAGTTACCGAACCGTCTCTCGGCATGTGTTTACGCATCCAAAAAGAATCTCGACCGCCATCAAAAGCGCCAGTAACAACACGTACATGATTTTCTCCAAGACGCATCATGGTTAGATCCGAGTGGAAACCCCCATTTTGTGTAAGCCAAGGTGTGTATACAGCCCTACCTACTGGGACATCAATTTTATTAACTGCTAGATATTCGGCGAATTCAATGGCACCCGATCCTGTGATATCAAAAATTTGAAATGCACTTAGGTCAACCATTCCTACATTCTCTCGAAGAGCCAAATGTTCCGCATTAATTATGGGAGACCACCACCTACTGTCCCACTCTGTTTCGCGTTCCTGAATTCCATACTTTTCAACTAATTGTGCGTTGTGTTCATACCATTGCGGACGTTCCCAGATACGTGCTTCGAAAAAAACTGCTCCCAATTCTTCTTCTCGTGAGTAAAAAGGACTTTTTGCTTTTCCTCTATTGCTTTCCCACTGTTCTCCAGGATGAACAATCCCGTAAGTTTTGTTGAAATGTTCGGAGGCACGTGCACAGACGTGTTCATAATCTCGCTCTTCGGGATATAAACGAGCTATATCAGAACCATGAGGATCAGTAAGATGTGGATATCCATATGTCATCCACTCTGCAACAAGTTGAGCTATTCCCGGCCCCTCTTTAACCCAAACGGCCGCCGCTGACCATAAGTTTTCTACTTCAACTGTTTCCCCTAGTACCGGCATAGCATCCGGAGTTAAAGACAAGAGACCATCAATCGCGTATTTTATTTCCGCATCACCTAGCATGTCCATTAACTCAATCGCCTGTTCCATCTGGGGGTCAAAATCATCTTGGCTAAGTGGTAATTCTGTTGGAGATAGAGCTGCCTCTTCATTAGATGGTATTGAATCTGGATGGTGAAGTATTGGCCTATGAGCATATGAACCAACTTCCATTGAGCCTGCCGTCTGACGCTCATAACAGAAAGTATCCATATCACGAACAATTGGATAACCAATTTCATTATTGGTTTCCGCCAGTACATCTATCGGTCCGACATCAGCCATTTGATGCACGGCTGGTGTCAAAGGAATTGTCGCTCCCGCCATATTTGCTACGCGATCTGACCAAACTCCACAGGCGATAACGACATATTCCGCCTCAATTCGACCTCTGCTAGTAACTACAGCACTTACCTTTTTAATACCGATCTGATCTTCAGTTGTTTCTATATCCAAAACTTCGGTATTTGCGAAGACTTCTAAGTTCCCACCATCCTGAGCTCTTAATCTCATTTGAGTTCCAGTTTCTAACGAATCAACAACAGAAACACCAGGGGTGTAAAATCCTCCGATAATAATTTCCTCGTTGATAAAAGGAACTAATTCCTTAACTTGATCAGGTGTTAATAACTCAGACTCAATACCCCAAGCTTTAGCTGACGTCATCCTTCTCCTGAATTCTTCAAGACGGACCTCATCGCGAGCTACTTCTATTCCACCTGGAACATTTTGTAAACCAAGGTCTCCATATTGTTGCTGTGATTCAGCTGTCAAAAAAGCCATTTCTTTATTGTGATCAACTGGAAAAATAAAGTTTGACGCATGGCCGGTTGAACCACCGGGGTTCGGCAAAGGTCCTTTATCTATTTGAACAATATCTGTCCACCCTAAATCGGATAAATGCCCTACTAAACAGTTGCCGACTATTCCGGCTCCTATTACTACTACTTTTGCATTCTCAGGAAAATCGCTCACTCTTACTCCTAATTAACTTCGGAACAATTTATTAAAATAAATTTTAAAATTTTTCAAAAACCTAATGATCCGGACGTGAAATGTTACCTAATTAATCGGGTATACATTCGATTCGGCATTAGTTTATTTTTTGTTTTGCAGCTCTTTACTCATTTTTTCTGCTTGTGTAATTACTAGATCAGAAACAATTTTTTTCATAGAAGTAACAGGAAATCGATAACTCGGGCCATGAACATGTAATGCCCCTAAAATGTTCCCGTCTTCAGAAAAAACTGGAGCGGCAACTGAATTTATGCCTTCTGAGAACTCCTCTAAACACCAGCAATGACCATCTTCCTTAACCTTTTCCAAACGTTCCATAATCTCAGATTTGTTAACTACGGTATTGGGCGTATAGCGATCAAGCTTTCTATCTAAAAATCCCTTAACAGCTTTTTTGGGCCAATGTGCTAGAACCACTAGGCCTGATGGAACGACATGCATTGGAATACGAGTTCCAGTCCAATCTCGTATTTGAACTGGATTAGCACAGTTGATTTGCCCAACATACTGAACCTCGTATCCTGACGGTATTGATAAACCTGTGTTCTCAAATAATTGATCCACCAAATGAACCATGTGAGGTCTAGCTAAAGCTAAAAGAGTTTCATCTTTATTTGATTTAGTTGCCATCTGAAGAATTCTTGGACCAAGTCTGTACTCATAACCATCATCAATTCTCTCTACAACTTCTGAATCTTCAAGTGCATTTAGCAGACGCGCAACTGTTGAAGTTGGCAGACCCGCTCGTCGCGACAAATCGCTTATCCCGCCTGATTTTTCTGCTAATTCCTGCAGAAGTAAAAAAGCCCTATCAATACTTTGGACTTTCGACATTTAGCCCTTTCAATTTATGGAAAAAAATTAATTTACCGCTATGCGGGAAGAAACAGACAAAGATGGATCTTCGTGTCATTAATTGTTAGATTTATAGGATATAGGGGTTTCCCGCATAATGGAAAATAAGGTTTTTGATCACAGATCGGAGTTCAAATGAGCGAAGAAAATGACTTGTCTGAAATTGACGACATAGATCTATCAAGTCTTTCTAACGAAGATTTAGTTGCACAAATGCATGATGACCTTTATGACGGATTAGGTGAGGAAATAGGTGAAGGAACCGAAATTCTATTGTCCAGAGATTGGGATGCGAAAAAAGTCCTTGACGAAGCTTTAGTAGCTGGAATGAAGATAGTTGGAGAAGATTTCCGTGACGGAATCTTGTTTGTACCTGAAGTTCTTCTGGCTGCAAATGCAATGAAGGTAGGGATGGCTATTCTTCGTCCTCTTTTAGCAGAGACAGGAGCCGAACCTATTGGGAAAGTTGTAATTGGGACAGTGAAAGGCGACATTCACGATATTGGCAAGAATCTCGTAGGAATGATGCTTGAAGGCGCCGGATTCGAAGTTATAGATTTGGGCATTAATACAGACGTCGAAGAATTTCTTGGTGCCTTAGATGAACACAAACCTGACATTCTTGGCATGTCTGCTCTTTTAACAACAACGATGCCTTATATGAAGGTAGTTATTGAAACTCTCGAAGAAAAAAGTTTAAGAGAGGAATATCTTGTAATTGTTGGTGGTGCTCCACTAAATGAAGAATTTGGTGATGCTATAGGTGCTGATGCATACTGCCGTGATGCAGCTGTGGCTGCTGATACAGCACAAAGATTAATAGCCGAGCGTCGAGCACTCGCATCTGCTTAATTTCCCAAATTGTGCTGAGACCAAGCGATGCCGCCTCATAAAAGAACTCTAATAATTGCTTGCGGTGCACTCGTACGCGAGCTCTCTGAGGTTCTTTCTATAAATAATCTCGAACATATAGAAGTCGAATGTTTACCTGCTTCTTACCACAACTCTCCGGATAAAATTCCTGCCGCTTTAGAGGAGCGAATTTTGAAAACTTCGACTGACTATGACGAAATTTTCGTAGGTTATGCAGACTGTGGAACTGGTGGGAAAGTTGACAAAGTTTGTGAAAAATTTGGTTTAAAAAGGCTTTCAGGGGCTCATTGTTATGAGTTTTTTGCAGGCAGAGATAACTTTGCAGATCTTCAAGAAAACAACATTGGCTCTTTTTACTTGACAGATTTTCTAGTTAAGCACTTTGAACGATTAGTGATAAAAGCTCTTTGGCTAGATACTCATCCAGAACTTCTAGATGAATACTTTGGTAATTACACTCAAGTCGTTTATTTAGCACAAACCGACAACCCTGAACTCGAAAACTTGGCTCGTGAAGCTGCAAAAAAGTTGGACTTAGAATTGGTTATTAAAAAAACTGGTTATGGCGATTTAGAGCCTGAAATAATTTTATTAAGCCAAAATCAGAACAAGTCTAAATTAAATGACTTGGTTTCAGAAAATAGTTGAGCTAAATGCCTCCGAAACTAATCACTATTTACTGGCGTGATATACCAGCCCAGGTAACCGCTCAAGAGGGACGTGTAAGAGAGAAAGCACTTCTAGAAGCACGCTTTCAACATGCGATTGATCGCGCTGCAGCTGTGGCAGGTTTAACTGATACAGATAGCTATATTGCTCAATGGAACAGAAAAACTTTTGCCTGCGAAGGAGATATGGCAGAAGCAGTTGCAAAAGAGGCTACAAAAATAGAAGAAAACTATCCTGCTGAGAGACTCGAAATACTTGTAAAGCAAGGTGGTGTTGAAGGTGATGACGAGAAAACCATTACCTAAAGGAGAAAAATGACTCAGACGGTAATTAGCTCAGCTTCGAAAGAAGTAGTTATTGGCTTTGGACGGCCTTTTGTGATGATTGGCGAACGAATCAATCCGACAGGTCGGAAACTTCTTGCCGAAGAAATGAAGAATGATGATTTTAGTCGAGTTGAAGCAGATGCCGTCGCTCAAGTTGAAGCAGGTGCACACATGCTTGATGTAAACGCTGGAATACCTCTTGCAGACGAACCTGCTTTACTCGCAAAGGCTATAAAAACTGTTCAAGCAGTTACTGATGTTCCTCTTTCCATAGATTCATCAATCATTGAGGCTCTTGAGGCAGGTTTATCTGTATATGAAGGAAAACCATTAATTAATTCAGTGACTGGTGAAGAAGAGGTTCTCGAAAGGGTTCTACCTTTAGTAGCAACTAGTGGAGCAGCTGTTGTGGCGATTTCTAATGACGAAACGGGAATTTCTGAAGACCCTGACATAAGATTTATGGTCGCGAAACGAATAGTCGAAAGGGCTGCAGACCATGGGATTCCAGCCCATGATGTCGTGGTAGATCCTTTGGTCATGCCCATAGGTGCTATGGCAGATGCGGGAAATCAAGTCTTCACTTTAGTCAGGCGGCTGAGGGAGGAACTCGGCGTAAATACAACATGTGGCGCTTCTAATGTAAGTTTCGGACTTCCCAATCGCCATGCTATTACAGGAGCCTTTTTATCTATGGCTATTTCGCATGGAATGACTTCCGCTATCATGAATCCCCTTCATGATGAAGTGAAAACCGCTATTCAAGCTGCAGATGTTCTTTCTGGACAAGATGCAAATTGTGCATCATGGATAGAAACAAACCGAGACCCAGATGCATCCGCTAGAACAAGAAGAAGTGGGCGCAGAAGAAGTTAAATATAAACCAAAAGAAACATCGAATCCTATGGAAAGCAATGAAGAAAAAAGTCTTGTAGTTTTTACTCCATCTGGTCACCGCGACTACTTTGAAAACGGTCTAACCCTTCTAGAAGCAGCCAGAAAACTTGGGGTTGATCTTGATTCAGTTTGTGGAGGTCGTGGC
Source organism: Acidimicrobiales bacterium AG-414-N20 (assembly GCA_003214465.1). GTDB lineage: Bacteria > Actinomycetota > Acidimicrobiia > Acidimicrobiales > MedAcidi-G1 > MedAcidi-G1. Next base: position 72,150 of record QCLO01000006.1, read on the forward strand.
ATTTGTGGTCGCTGTCAAATCGAACCAGCTTTCGGTGAGTTTGCAAAACATAAAATAAATGCACATGAAGACAACATCAGCACCCCTGGTGATTTGGAGGTCAACTACAAGGGCCATAAAGAGGTTGGGGAAAACAGACGGCTTGCTTGCTCAGCAAAAATACTTGGAGATCTGGTAATAGATATTCCACCGGACAGCCATATACATAAACAGATTGTTAGAAAAACGGTGGATCTCAGTGACCTTATTATTGAACCTTTGATCTCTTTACATTTTGTAGAAATCGAAAAGGAAATTGATACCGATTCTTTTGATTCGCTATTTCTCTCCTTGCAAGAACAATGGGGTTTAAGTAACTTGACCAACGAAATTGAAGAAAATGATCTGCCTGCTTCTGATGGAACTTATACAGCAGTAGTTAGAGACGGAAAATCATTAGTTGCAGTTTGGCCAGGCTTTAAAGATCAAATATTTGGAATAGCTATTGATGTGGGTTCAACAACTATTGCAGGGCATTTATGTGACCTTCTATCGGGTGAAGTTTTAGCGAGTGCCGGAGTTATGAATCCGCAAATTCGTTTTGGGGAAGATCTAATGAGCAGAGTTTCATATGTGATGATGAATAAAGGTGCTGAAAATGAGCTAACAGAAGTGGTTCAAGATTCGCTCAATGACCTTGTCGGTGAGTTATGTGACAATTCAAACACTAATCGCGAAGATGTCTTTGAGATCACTTTGGTTGGAAATCCAATAATGCACCATTTATTTCTAGGCTATGATCCAACTCCTTTGGGTGTTGCACCATTTACTTTGTTCGAGGACAAAGCAATAGATACAACTGCTAATAATTTGTCTATTCAAGCCAATCCTGCAACCAGAGTTCATGTACTTCCTTGCATAGCCGGTCATGTCGGAGCTGATACTGCAGGAGTGCTTTTGGCGACTAAACCTCAAAAAGCAGATGGAATCAATCTAGTAGTGGATGTTGGTACAAATGCAGAGATTCTTTTAGCTGGAAAAGGAAGAATACTCGCCGCATCAAGTCCTACAGGTCCTGCCTTCGAAGGCGCTCAAATAAGTAGTGGCCAAAGAGCTACTCCCGGAGCTATAGAGCGGGTGAGGATAAGCCCTGAAAATGGAAAAGCTCGTTTTAAAGTCATAGGTATAGAGCCATGGTCTGATGAAGAAGGTTTTTCGGATGCAACCAAGAAAACCGAAGTCACCGGAATTTGCGGTTCGGGAATAATAGAGGTAGTTGCTGAGTTGCTTTTAGCTAAATTAATGACTGCAGATGGGGTTATAGGAGGCGAAGGAACAAATACTTCTGAATATATAGAACCTGATGGTCGAACTTTTTCATATGTCTTATACAAGTCTCCTGATGGAGGAAAAACTATCTCTGTAACGCAAAATGATGTGAGAGCAGTTCAACTAGCAAAAGCAGCTCTTTATGCCGGTGTAAGACTGTTAATGGACTATTTGGAAACTGATCAAATTGATTCAATACAGCTTGCAGGTGCATTTGGTAGTCATATAGATACCACTAGAGCGACAATTCTAGGTTTGATACCAGATTGCAAAAAAGAAAAAGTTTCTTCAGTTGGTAACGCTGCAGGTTCTGGAGCTGTCATGGCATTACTTTCTAAGTCGTCAAGAAAGGAAATCCAAACTTTAGTTGATGAGATTGAAAAAATTGAAATTGCGACAGAGGTTGCTTTTCAAGATCACTTTGTAGAAGCTATGGCTATACCTCACAAAAGTGCTGACTACCCGTTCCTTAGTTCATATGTAGATTTACCTCAAAAAACCGATTCGATAAAACCTAAAAGAAAAAATAGACGTACTAGAGAAAGAAATTAAATGACAGATCAGCCTTCACGTAGAAGAGCAGGGGGAAGGGAAGCTCGAAGAGCCGCCCGAGAAGAAACAACAACTAGTTCAACTCCTTATTTAACCCGGACTATTCCACCCTATGAAATCATGTCAGAAGAAGGTCTTGAAATAATTGAAAACAATGCTGAAGTTATTCTTGAAGAGGTAGGAATTGATTTTCGTGATTATCCCTCTTCTTTGGAATTGTTTAAAAATGCTGGAGCAACTATCGATGGAGAACGTGTTCGATTTCCTAAAGGTATGTGCAGGGAAATAGTAACTAACTCTGCGCCTTCTTCATACATTCAACATGCACGCAACCCCTCTAATAATGTTCAAATTGGGGGAGACGCAACTGTACTTGTGCCAGCTTATGGATCCCCTTTTGCATTCGACTTAGATAATGGTCGTCGTTACGCAAATATCGAAGATTTTAGAAATTTCGTGAAACTCGCATATATGAGCCCACACCTCCACCATTCAGGCGGAACTATTGTAGAACCTGTAGATATACCTGTCAGTAAAAGACACCTTGATATGGTTTATTCACATTTGAAATATAGTGACAAGCCTTTTATGGGTTCAGTTACTGCACCCGAAAGGGCTCAAGATTCTGTTGCTTTAGCCGAAATGGTTTTTGGTGATGGGTTCTTAAAGCAAAACACAGTAATGACAAGCCTTATTAATGCTTCGTCACCCATGTGTTGGGATGCATCAATGCTCGGAGCGGCAGAGGTTTACGCTCGTTCAAATCAAGCAACAGTTATTAGTCCGTTCATAGTCGCAGGAGCTATGGCCCCTGTAACAGTTGCTGGGGTAGCAGCTCAAACTCTTGCAGAAGCACTAGCAGGTATGACCTTTATCCAATTGGTTAATCCTGGGGCACCGACCGTATTTGGATCTTTCGCAATGTCAATGTCCATGCAAACGGGTGCACCAACTTTTGGTACACCCGAACCCGCTCTCATCTTGTACACAGTGGCTGCGTTAGCACGTCGTTTGGGCGTGCCTTTTCGCTCTGGAGGAAATCTTTGTGCTTCAAAAATACCTGATGCACAAGCAGCTTCTGAAAGTATCTCTACCTTCATTCCAGCTATTTTAGGAGGTGTCAATTTCATGCTTCATTCAGCTGGTTGGCTCGAAGGTGGCCTTGCCATGGGCTACGAAAAATTTATTATTGATGCGGATCAGTGTGGTTTAGCTGCAAGTTTCGTAAAAGGCGTCGACCTTTCTGAAAATGGACAAGCTTTAGATGCAATTAAAGAGACAGGGCCTGGACAACACTTCTTAGGTTCTGAACACACTCTGAAAAACTTCGAGACAGCTTTCGCTGTCTCCGATATAGCAAACAATGACTCATACGAACAGTGGTCTGAAGAAGGAAGTCTGGATGCCGCTCAAAGAGCAAACACCACTTGGAAAAAAATGCTAAATGACTATGAACCGCCACCCCTTGATGAATCAATAGATGAAGCCATGCTTGATTTCATAGCAAAAAGAAAAGATGAATTACCAGACGAGTTCGCATAGTATCCCACATCGTGGGAATCTTTCCCGCTTTGTGGTATAAGAGTTAAAATAAATCATCTTATAAATCGAATTCCAGCGAGGTAGCAATAATGCCTTTTCCTTCAGATTTAGAAATTGCGCGAAAAGCGGAACTAAAACCATTGACAGACATAGCTAAAGAATCAGGTATCCCAGAAAAATCTCTAGAACTCTACGGAGAAGGTGCCGCGAAAATAAAACTTGAAGCAATCGACGCCATGGCCGATAAACCCAAAGCGAAATACGTGGTTGTAACTGCCATAACACCAACACCTTTAGGCGAAGGTAAAACAACAACAACTGTTGGACTGGGGCAAGGTTTTTCCCATATAGGAAAACGAGCAACTATAGCTATACGTCAACCGTCACTTGGGCCTACTTTTGGTATTAAAGGTGGAGCTGCAGGCGGAGGATACGCACAAGTCGTACCTATGGAACTTTTCAACCTACACCTGACTGGCGATATGCATGCAGTCACAGCAGCTCACAATATGTGTTCTGCCATGTTGGACTCCCATCTTTTTCACGGCAACGAACTCGGACTTGATATTCATAACATCACTTGGAGACGCGTAATAGATATAAACGACCGCTCCCTGAGAAACACAATGGTTGGACTAGGTGGCCGTCTAGACGGCATCCCACGTGAGACCGGTTTTGACATTACCGCTGCTTCGGAAGTAATGGCTGCTTTGGCTCTATGTACCTCCCTAACGGACCTAAGAGAAAGAATGGGCAGAATAGTTGTCGGATACGACAAAACAATGACTCCGATTACAGCTGATGACATTGAGGTTGCCGGAGCAATGACGGTCCTCTTAAAAGAAGCAATTAAGCCAAATCTTATGCAAACACTCGAAGGAACCCCAGCTCTAGTGCATTGCGGACCATTTGGAAATATTGCTACAGGCAACTCCTCAATCATCGCCGATCAAATAGGAATACATACCGGAGACTTCCTATTAACTGAGGCGGGTTTTGGCGCAGACATGGGAGCAGAACGTTTCTTCAATATAAAATGTCGCTACTCAGGAATGGCTCCAGATGCTGCTGTCTTGGTCGCAACAGTAAGAGGGCTAAAAGCCCATTCGGGCAATCACCGAATCGTCGCAGGAAAGCCTTTGCCTGAAGATCTATTGGCCGAGAACCCTGAAGAAGTACACGAAGGTGGAGCAAACCTACGGAAACAAATCGAAAATGTTCGAATCCATGGAGTTAGCCCGGTCGTCGCAATAAATCGTTTCCCCGAAGATCACGATGCAGACCTGCAAGCGATCGCTGAAATAGCTGAAGAGTGTGGAGCTAGATGTGCAATAACTAATCATTTTTCAGAAGGTGGAGTGGGTGCTAGCGAATTAGCAGAAGTCGTGGCTGAAGCCACTGAAGAAAAAACTAATTTCTCAGTCTTATATCCAGATGAAATGGACATAAAAGAAAAAATAAAAACTGTTGCAACTAAAGTCTACGGAGCGGAAAATGTTGAATTTTCAAGTGCTGCTACAAAACAAATTGACTCCTACACCGGAAATGGTTTTGGAAACCTCCCAGTGTGTATAGCTAAAACACATCTATCCGTTTCTTCAGATGCATCATTAAAAGGTGCACCAACTGGATGGACTTTGCCCGTAAGAGAAGTCAGAGCTTCAATTGGAGCTGGTTTTGTTTATCCGATCTGCGGGGAAATGAGAACAATGCCTGGACTGGGCAAAACTCCGGCAGCAGCTGGTATAGACATTGACGAAAACGGTGAGATTGTTGGACTTAGTTGAATGAAATCTAATCAAAAAAAATTAACTAATAAGACTAATAATAAATCCACTCAGCTCAGACTTCTTGAGGAAATGACCTACGAGCTAATCCCATTAAAAAATGTTCACGAACAAGGAGAATACCTACCTCAATCATCTACGATTTCTATAACTTGTTCACCTGCCAAAGACATTGAAGCAACTCTTGAGCTTTGTGAAAACTTTTTAGACAAAGGTCACTCAACCATCCCCCATTTTGCAGCGCGAATGGTTGAGAGCGAAGAACACGTGACTCAAATTGTCAAACGTATCGAAGCTCTAGGAATAGAAACAGTTTTTATTATCGGCGGAGATGCTGATCAACGCGGACCTTTTACTGATGCACCTGGCCTGCTTCGTTCGTTCTTAGACAAAAATCCCAAAATTAAAACTGTTGGAATCGGCTCATACCCTGATGGGCATCCTTCAATTCCTGAATCTGCGCTAGCCGACTCCTTGCTGAAAAAACAGGAAATGATCTACGAAAGTGGCCTAAAAGGCTACATGGCTACTCAAATGTGTTTTGAAACAGAAACTATTTCAAATTGGCTAAGAAATTGTAGAAAAACGGGCGTAACACTCCCTTGCCATCTTGGACTTCCAGGAGCTGTAGACATGAAAAAATTGATTAATATTTCTCTTCGTTTAGGAGTTGGTGTTTCCAGCCGTTATCTGAAGAAAAACAAAAAAACAGTTTTTAAACTTCTTTCTCCACGCGGCTACAACCCAAACAAATTAATAGTCCCAATTTCTAATCATGCAAAAGAACTTGAAATCACAGGAGTGCACTGCTTCACTTTTAATGCGGTTGAATCAACTGAAGCTTGGCGTGCAAAAGCTATAGGACGTTTAGTCTAATTTTTTGCCCCCTAGTGGTTTTAACTTCATAAATGCGCAAAAATTAGATATGCGGAAAGAATTTCCCAGACTTCTGTCCGAAGGCACTTTAGGCCCTTTGACTTTACGTAATCGAATTGTCATGCCTGCAATGGACCAAAACAATTGCACTGAAGATGGTTTGATCAGTAATAAAACACTTCAACATTATGAAGATAGAGCAAAAGGCGGAGCAGGACTATTAATTCTTGAGACCTCAGCCGTTAAATGGCCTGACGGAGCAACATCTAAACATCAACCTTCTCTCGCAAGTGATGAAGCAATACCAGGACTCAAAAAACTTGCAGAACGCGCTCATAAGCATGGTGCAAGAATCATCGTCCAAGCTTGTCATCACGGAAGAATATCTGGCCTAGACATCTCTCGTGATGTACCTGTATTAGTTCCCTCTCTCCCAATTCCTTCTTTCGACACTTTAGGCATGACTTATAACACGACAAATGAAGAATTGATAAAAATGGCCACTCTCACAGAAGGCAAATTTCCTACTTTCAAGGCAGCTTCAGTCGAAGAATTAGAAGAAATAATTGAAGCATTTGTTTCAGCAGCTTTAAGGATTAAAAAGGCAAATCTTGACGGTATTGAAATTCACGCAGCGCACGGCTATTTGATTTCAACTTTTCTTTCAAAAGCTTGGAACAAGCGTGAAGATGAGTGGGGTGGTTCTATAGAAAATAGAACCAGACTGTTAAGCAAAATAGTTAAAAAGATTAGAGAAGAATGCGGTAGCAACTTCGCAATTGTTGTAAGAATAGACGGCCGTGAATACGGACTCGAAAACGGTATCACTTTAGAAGAAGCCTCTAATACCGCAGTTATAGCTGAAAAGGCTGGAGCAGATGCTATTCACGTTTCCGCAATTTCTTCGTCTGGAACCGGAGTGGGCTTTACTGAAGGACCTTTGCCGTGGGAAAAGTGTCAATACAGTCATCTGGCGAAAACTGTTCAGTCTGCTGTAAATATTCCAGTTATAGCTGTTGGTCGTATCGAGCCTGAAGATGGTGAAAAGTTGATTGCCGAAAATAGTTGCGGATTTGTCGCAATGGGTCGACAGCTCCTCGCCGACCCTGAATTGCCTAATAACCTAATCAACAATTCTCCAGAAAAAATCCGCCCGTGTATAAATTGTTTTGTATGTGTGGCACAAAATTTTTGGAATGGTGAGCCTGTTTGTGCAGTAAATGCAAGATTAGGCAACTACGAAGCAGAAATTGCCTTTCCACAAACATCAAAAAATGTTGTCATAGTGGGCGGGGGGCCTGCAGGTCTTGAGTGTGCTCGAATAGCTGCTAGCCGAGGGCACAAAGTAACCCTTTTGGAACAAATGAAAAAGTTGGGCGGTACCGCTTTATTTTCTTCCCTTACTACTCCTAAAAATGGAGATCTAATAAAATGGTTTGAAAGGGTTTTAGAAGATAGTGAAGTGGAAATAAGAAAAGGTTTCCACGCTGATAGAAAGTCAATAATGTCTTTGAAGCCTGACGCTGTTGTTATTGCCACCGGGTCGAGAAGCTCTAAAAGCGGTATTAAAGGTTCAGACCTTCCCCATGTTTTGTCGAGAGACCAACTAAGAGGTTTAATGCAAGGTACAGAGTCTTTATACCGTCATGAAAACTCGAGAAAATCTAACTTTTTCTTCCTGCAGATCGCTAAAAAACTCGGCATCTTAAAAAATATAGAAAAAATTAGAATTCTTTCAAAATTTTGGATGCCATTGGGTAAACGAGTGACCATTATTGGCGGTGGTTTAGTCGGGATAGAGCTGTCACACTTTCTGTCTGAGAGGAAAAGACTAGTGACAGTTGTTGATAAAAAACCTGTTATGGCACCCGAAATGGCACATCCACGACGTTGGAGGACGCTGCACGAAATAACTTCTTCAAATGTGGAATTACATAATGGTGTTGAAGTAGTTGAAATTAATAAGAATTCTGTTGTTTGCGTAAAAGATGCCGAGGAATTCGAGATTTTTTCTGATTCTGTAATCCTTGCGGATGGAGTAGAAGCGGATAAAACACTGATTGAGAAATTTACCGATTTAGAAGTTGAAACTCATATTATTGGTGATGCCGAAAGTATCGGATATATCGAAGGAGCGATACGATCGGGTAACAAAGTTGGGCGACTTCTCTAACTGAACTACTGTTGAGGTAGCAAATGAAACAAGAAAATGATATCGATGCAGAAACAGAGCAACTTGTGGAAGCGTCTTGGAATCCTTTTGATCCAGATTTTCTTATAAACCCTTACCCTCAGTATCAACTGCTACGTGATCAAGACCCTGTTCACCGAACAGCGTTTGGGAATCTTGTTGTCACACGCTTTGATGATGTGTTTGAAGTTTTAAGGAATCCTAATACTTCCGTCGAACGTGACCGTGCCGGAATTATTGAAATGCCTGAGCACATAAAAAAACTACAGGAATCATCTATGGACAGACCTCCATCAATACTTATGCTTGATCCGCCCGAACATACCCGCCTTCGCAAATTAGTTCAAAGGACTTTCACGCCTCGTGGTATTGAAAAAATGCGTCATGTAACAACTGAGCTCGTAGACGACTTACTTGATCAACTAGCTGAAAAAAGAGAAATCGACCTAATAAAAGATTTTTCTTTTGTGGTTCCTTTTGTCGTCATACATTCAATGCTGGGTCTTCCAGATGCCGACATGCTAAATGTTAGAGAATGGTCACAAACTTTAGTGCAAACTCTCGAACCGAATATAACTCCGGAACAGGTAGACGCAGCTATTTGGGGTGGTACTCAATTAAACGAATATTTAACTGAAGCTCTTGCTTGGAAACGTAATACCCCTGGAGATGATCTTCTTAGTGATTTAATTGCCGTTGAGGAAGGTGGAGAAGGTCTTACCGAACAAGAACTGATTTCAATGATTTCACTTCTTTTTGTAGCTGGCCATGAGACGACTGTAAATCTAATCGGGAATGGAACTCATTCTCTTCTAAACAATCCTGATCAATTTAAGTTAGTTTTAAACGACCCTTCTATTGATTCCACAATTGCGGATGAACTTTTGCGTTTCGATAGCCCTGTACAAAATTCAGGAAGGCAACTCTTAGAAGATATGGAACTATCAGGTATCCATGTTCAAGCTGGGGAAATAGTTTTAACTGCTCTGGGAAGCGCCAATCGAGATCCTAGGTTCTGGGGTGACTCAGCCCACCTTCTTGATGTCAAAAGACAAGATGCTGCTAGGCACGTCTCTTTTGGTAGTGGGGTTCATTATTGTCTTGGTGCTGCCTTAGCTAAAATGGAGGGCGAAATTGCTATTACTAGACTGATAAGGCGTTTTCCAGAAATTGCAATTACTGACGAACCAACGTTTAATTCTCGGATAATACTCCGTGGAAGAGAAAAGTTTCCTATTGATCTAGGTATCCCAGTAAATCTGAACTAAGAAGCTGTCACTTCTCTTTTAGTTAATTCAAACACTGATATGCCAAGAAGCATCATTCCAGCTAATAGCCCAATCCATACTCCAACACCTACGGACATATCGTCCCTCTGAGCTGCTGTGATCAACCATCCAATAAGTGGTGATATAACGGACAATGAAACAATTGTTTGTAAATGAGGGTGTGATAACCGTCCTCCAGGCTCTGCTAAACCTTTTGACCTTAAACGCATGAAACCTACAAGTCCCATCACTGCGCCAAAAGCCAAAAGTAGGAATCCCATTCTTGGTGCCCCTGGTTCATAACCAGTCCAAGCTCCTTCTTCTGTCTTGAACCATTGAAGCAATGGAGCTATTGCAATTAGGGCTCCAGAAACCAGAACAACAAATCCAATTTTCTGCTTATCTGATTGATTTGTTGGTGTGGAAGATGAAGCCCCTAGTAGTCCAAATCCTGCTATTACTGCTTGAGGTAGAAAATACGCGACTAATCCAGCTCCAGCTGCTCCCCATCCAGCACCTCTGATCTGGCCTAGCTCACGGAAAGATCCTGAGTGGACGATTATTAGGAAACTTAAAATTGTTGTGAATGAGGCAAACCCCATGGCTAAAAGAATTTGATTTCCTCCCATAGCCAGTGGCTTAATTGTAAATTCTTTTTCTGCTGCAAGAGTCAGGGAAATAAGAAGCATTAGAGCTCCTAAAACTACCGCAACTATTCCAAAGCCAGCTCCTCCATGACTGTCGAAAACGCCGAAACTTTCATTTTTCAAATTCACCCAATTACCGGCTAAAACCAACCACAAAAATAGAACTGCGAAACCGACGCGTACAGCTGAAAGAATTTTATTAGCTGTCATCACTGTTCGCCTCTTGATCTATTTCGCCACCTAGGTAACTTGCTTCAAGAAGATCTTTCGATTCCAGAAGTTCAGATGCTGAACCTGACATTACTAATTCACCATGGTTCATTACGTAGCCCCGGTCAGCCACTTGTAAAGCTAGGTGCACGTGTTGTTCAACTATTAGAACTCCTGCTCCAGTTTCATCAGCAATATTACGAACTATGGGAAGTAGTTGCTCTACGATTATTGGGGCAAGACCAAGGCTCATTTCATCGACTAATAAAAGTTTAGGTTTCGAGACTAATGCCCTTGCCATTGCAAGCATTTGTTGTTCTCCGCCCGAAAGGAGACCGGAACGGCGATCCATTAAGGGTCTCAATGCTGGCAATAATTCGAGTGCTTTTTCCATTCCTTCTTCTTGCAACTCTTTGTCACCGCGTAGACCGAGCTGAAGATTTTCTTTAACTGTTAAGTTAAAGAAAAGAGATCTATCTTCTGCCACGTGTGATAAGCCGAGACGAGCATTTTTGTGGGGATTTTTTGAATCTACGTTTTCACCAAGAACTTTTATGCTTCCACCTAAAAGTGGAATTATTCCTGAAACTGTCAGCAGGGTTGTTGTTTTACCAGCTCCGTTTGGACCGAGAAGTGCGACTACTTCGCCTGCGTTTAAATAGATATCCAAGTCGCGCACAACTGGCACACCCGCATAACCGGTATCCAAATTTTCGACCGAAAGTAATTGTTCAGTAGTTTGATTCATCACTCACCTGCCGTGTCTGACATGCCGCGCAATTCTTCGGCTGAACGAGCTTGTGCTTCACCAGCTTCTTCGCCCAAATAAGCCGCTACTACTTCTGGATTTGTTCGTACCTCTTCTGGGGTTCCGGCTGCAATAATCTTCCCGAAATCCATAACATATATATAGTCACATACGCTTAAAACAAGCCCCATGTCATGATCAATTAGAAAAACAGTCACGTCATGATCAAGAAGGCCTCGTAAATGCCCACCAAGAGCATTACTTTCGGCAGTATCTAGACCAGCTGCTGGCTCATCCAATAAGACCAAATTAGGTTGAGCTGCTAGAGCTCTTGCCACGCCAACAAGTTTTCTTTGCCCATGGGGCAAATCTGTGGGCAATTCTTCCTCTAGCCCTGTTAAACCAGCTACTTCAAGGGCCCACTCGATTCGTTTTTCTATTTCGTCATTAGACTGTCGCATTCTTAGTACATCAAGTAGGAGTGTGTACCAGGAGGTGGGATGAGCAGCGACAAGCAAGTTATCTCTTACACTTAAATCTTCGAAAAGTTCCAAAGATTGGAATGTGCGCACTAGCCCTAATTGAGCTCGTTCATGGGGTTTGAGTTCGCTCAGATCGTGACCATTGAAAATTGCTGATCCTGCTGAAGTCGGAACGAAGCCTGTTATTGCATCAATAAAAGTCGTCTTTCCGGCTCCGTTAGGACCTATGAGTCCGACAAAGGATCCCTGTGTAACTTCTATATCTACATGATCATTCGCGTTTAAACCACCAAATGTTACGGTTAGATCTTTCGTTTCAAGAAGATTGCTCATACGCTCTCCTTCTCAGTTGAAACTATTTCGTCAGCATGATTTTCTTGAGTATCTGTACCTCTCATCGATGCAACTAGAGCTTTTGCTTGATTTGTTACTAAAAGAGAGATTCCTTCACCGCTAGTTAATATTGCATTGACTATCAAACCTATTCCTCCTACCGCATTGATATAGGCCTGAGTGATGCCTTCGAAATGAAGCGAACCGAACTCCGATAGTAGACCGCCACCTACCAGCATTCCGCCAAGAACTGCCCCCCAAACTGTTGTGATACCTCCTAGGTAAACGAAAGCTATCATTGCAAGGCCTACAAAAGGACTGAAGAACTCGCTCGTGACCATTGGCATTTTGTAAGCAATTAAGACTCCGGCCAGCCCAGCTAAAAATGATGAAACTCCAAATCCAAGCATTTTTGTGCGCGCAACATTGACGCCCGCTGCAGCTGCAGCTCGTTCGTTGGAGCGAATGGCTAAAAATCTTCGACCTGTAACACCTCGTCTTAAATTGACTACAAAAAGTCCAGCTAGAGCAGTAACGATTATTGCAAAAAGAGTGAATTTCCAGTAATCAGTCTGATTGGAGTTTTCGTCTAATGCTCCAACATATTGACCAAACCATTCGGGCTTTGGAGTCGGGTTCATAGTGTGAGCTGCTGTGCCCATTACTGGCCTGTTGCGCATTAGAAGATCCTCGATAGCTACTATTGACGCGAGAGTGACAACAGCAAGTTGCACACCTCTAATTCTGAGCGCGGGTATACCTATCAGTAATCCAAGAAGGACCGCAGCAACAACGCCTCCTAAAGCAGCTAAGGGGTCAGGCCAACCCGGCCCTGTCACAACGAAAAAGTCCATTGGTCTCACTTTTACGCCATCTGATGCAAGCCTAATTAACACAAAACTAGAAATACCGGCCAAAGTCCACTGGACTAAAGAGATCTGGCCTAAGAAACCTAAAAGGACTACTAGGCTTAACATGGCTAAAATTGCCACCAATGTCATAGTTAATGTTGATTCCCACTTCGATATAAAAATATTCGACATTACAAGCGCAATCACCACTCCAACTCCAACTCCAACTACTGGATGTTTAGTTGCAGGCGCGCGCGGCTGTCTGCCAAGACCCACAGTTCCCCTGATAGGCAATTTGTGTCCTCGGAAATAAAGAACGAGTATTACAACAAGCACTGGAGCAAATGCACGAACTCCATCAACAGGCAACCAATCTGGCCACCACTCATAGCTGGTTGCACTTACTCCCATACTTGCAAAAGCTCCCAATCCCAAGCCTCCTGCGATAGCTCCAGGAATTGATGTAAGACTTCCGACTAGAGCTGCTGCTAAAGCGGATACGACATAAAGATTTAATTGGTTTGGCATCGTCTTGTGTAGAAAAATAACTCCAGCAAGACCAGCAAGAACTGAAGAAATAACCCAATTGAGACCTGCTAAAAATTGTGGAGAGTATCCTAGAAGAGTTGCACCTTTTTCATTTTCATCTGCTGCTCGCGTTGCTAGTCCAAATCTGGTGTAACGGTAAAGAGCCCATGCGCCAAATCCAATTATTAGTGCTGCTACCGCAAGATATGGGGTTGATCTCGGAAGATTTTTATCCATTCCTATAAAATTAGTGATTGGCTCTGATGTCGAGTTGAATACCCAGAAACCATCATCTGCTCGGTTGCTGTTCCCAAAATTAAGTAATGCTACCGCTTGCAAATAGAGCATGATTCCGACTGATCCCACAACTTTGGCGAGCATGGGTGAGTTGCGCAGAGGTCGAAAAACAAGGAAGTGCATGAGTAAACCTATAAAGGCTGACATCATGAGTGTGATAATCATTGCGAGCCAAGCGGGTGGATCAGTCATGATATGAATTTCGACTGGCAGGTTATTTATATGGAGAGCTTTTAAAAAACCCCATTCTGGTATGGGATCAAACCAAGGCAAATAAATGGAACCACCTTCATTTCCAATGCCTGTTGGACCCGGCATATCTCGCAGTTCATCCCAGGTAAAAGCGGCATAAGCAGCAACTGATCCGTGTGCGAAGTTAATTACTCCTGAACCACGGTATGCGATCACTAAGCCGGCTCCCAAAAGGGCGAAAACTGATCCTGAAGCTAGACCAGCAAAAAGCCCAAACAAAAGCTCCACTTTAAAACCGCCCCCCTCTGTGATAATTACAACTTAGAACAATAACAAAAATGTGCGTATACAAAGCATTGGGGCGACCCATAAAGGGCCGCCCCAACACAAATTTTAACGTTTAGGTTAAAAAGTTTTAACCTTCTTCAGTTCTTGCAAACTGTCCGTTTGCTACTCGGGCTTGTATATCACCCACGTTTAAGATCTTGCCATCAAATTCACCAAGATCCCATTCAGTTCCTGTCCACTTAACGAATGTAAGTGTCTTTTTACAGACTGATGGGTATTCAACGGTGTTATTTGTACAAGTAGTTGGTCCTTGACCGACAACATGCTGATTCTCTAATCCAGCGAAAGCTGCGATTACAGATGCATTATCATCAATATCATGGCCATGCGCCAACATGTCTGTGAGGACCTGATAAGCAGCCGCTCCTGCACCGTATCCGACCCTCAAGAAGGTTGATATAGGTGCTGTACGTATT
>QCLO01000007.1 GCA_003214465.1 Acidimicrobiales bacterium AG-414-N20
CACTATCGCTACCGCAACTAGAACTCACAAGCGCAAAAGCCAAACAAGCACCGAGTACAGCAAGAATCTTACGATTCACAATATTTCCCTCCTTGTCACCGCCAAAAAGCAAATGACACAAATTAGTTAAAAAAATTACAGAACAAGGATCTCACTCAAGCCCACAAACTGCCAAACCCGACAGTATTTTCAATAAAAATGCAATATTTCTGATTTTTTACAGTTTGAGACTCCAACCATTGCTTAAACATATAACTTTCAAAAAAACTATGTAATTAGTAATGTAATTTCATGTCTTCTGTTCATGAAGTTCCATCCTTCAGCGTTTTACAACTTGGAAACTTTCTAAAAGAAGGACTCAATAATCTGTTCCCAGACCGATTTTGGATTGAAGGACAAATATCTAACTTCAGAACTGTCGCAAAATCTGGGCATACATATTTTGACCTAATAGATCCAACGTCAGAACAGGGCGAACAGCCGATGGGTAAATTCAGTGTCGCTTTATGGAAAAGACAACGTTTGGAAATCGATAAAAATCTTCAAAGGCAAAGTGAATTAATTCTTACTGATGACTTGCAAATAAAAATTCTTGCTCATCTAGACTTTTGGCCCCCAGGAGGAAGATTGCAACTAATAATGCACGAAGTTGACCCCCAATTTACTTTAGGACACCTTGCTCAAGAAAAAGAAAAGCTGCTGCAAAAGTTAAAGGAAGAGGGCCTAATAGAAAAAAATAAACTACTTGCAATTCCAAGCCCTGCTCTAACTGTTGCCCTGATAACAAGCATTGGTTCAGCTGCATACGCTGATTTTTGTGACGAGTTACTTAAAAGCAGTTTTTCTTTCAATGTTTTGGCAAGAGACACAAAAATGCAAGGAGAGGGTTCAGCTGCTGATATAGAAGAGGGGTTACAAATAGTCGCCTCTTATAAACCCGATGTAATAGCAATAATTAGAGGAGGCGGTTCCACTAGCGATCTTCTATCATTCGATTCAGAAAGCCTCGCAAGAGTAATTGCTGATTCATCAATTCCAATTGTTACTGGAATTGGTCATGAAATAGATCAAAGTGTTGCGGATATAGTTTCACACACTTTTTATAAAACTCCGACAGCATGTGCTATAGGTTTGATAGGAACTGTTAATGAATTTGTAGAAAAAATACTTTCAGTCAAAACCAATGTCGTAAACCTTGCGCACAACAAGCTAACTCTAGCTAAATCAAACCATTCCAATTTACAGTCAAGAACCGCAACCATTGCGAAAGCTTCTTTAACAAACTCCAATGAAGTCTTAAAAAGAATAAAAGAACGTGTTTCAATAGCGGTCCCAAACATTATTCAACAAAATATAAACAAACTGCATGTATTTGAAGACCAAATAAGAGTCTTAGACCCTAAACGACTTCTTGCAAGAGGATGGTCAATAACTCGGACACAAAACGGTGAGATAATCTCATCTACTAACAATCTTTTTAATGGCGACGAGATCGTAACAATTTTTGAAGGCGGTACTGTTAAAAGCACTATCAACGAAGTAGTCAAATGACAAAAGAACCAAATACAACTGATAAAAACGATGAAATTACTTATTCCCTAGCTTTGGAAGAACTTCAAGAGATTATTAATGACCTCGAATCTGATCAAATAGATATAGATGAGCTTGCAAAAAAAGTTGAACGGGCAAATGAGCTCCTACAGCAATGCCAGAAACGATTAACCTCTACCCAAATGCAAGTTGAAAAAATTATCGAAGCATTAAACGAAGATTGAAATGAAAATTCAAAAACTTGAATCAATTAACGCTTTTGTTGCCGTTGACCTTGAGGGCGTTCCTGGCCGAGGAATCTTGAGAGCGTCAAAAAAAATTCTTCAAGGGGGAGCAAAAGATTTAGCAAGATCGATGACATATGCACTCGCTTCTCTGAACTTAAAAGAAACTGGTGTTTCTGCTGGAATAAGCACTCCACCAGAAGAAAAAAGTGAAGCAATAAAAACATTTTTTGAAGAAATCAGCAAATGGGAAAATAAATTCTCCTTCACTGCAGGTCTTGGAGTTACATCAGAAGACACTGCCGACAATAACCCTGAAGAAAAATTACAACTTCTAGCAATAGGAACTCTTATAAGTGCTTTAACTGCAAAACCAGATGCAAGTACCGCTGTGATAGATGACAAAATTTTAAGTTCTGTTTTAGAAAAAGAACTTACTAAAAAAGGAATTGAAATCATCCACTCAGAAAATCCATTTACTGAAAAAGCAGACATTCTTTTTTGCGGATCAAAAATGGGTGTGATCGATCATGAAATTGCAGAAAAACTTTCTTTTTCAGTGATTGCCCCCACCTCTGCTCTCCCTGTAACTACCCGTGCTGTTGCAGTCTGTAAACGCAGAAAAATACTCGCTTTGCCTGATTTCATCACAACAGCAGGCCCGCTAATAAATGATAAAAATCTGACTGAAGAAACTTTGTCTTCAATAGTTGATGAAATCATTGATCATGATGATGGACCTTTACTCGGAGCGTGTGAAAGAGCTGAAGTCTTTCTCGCAAAGTGGCAATCCGAATTACCTTTTGGTCGGCCAATGGCTTCTTAATTCATTCTTTGGCAAGGGATATTGAAAACTCTGCTCTACGCTGGATACCTCTGGGGCTGTAGCTCAGTTGGCTAGAGCACCTGCTTTGCAAGCAGGGGGTCGCGGGTTCGATTCCCGCCAGCTCCACAAATAATTACAAAACTTTTTTTGGCCGGTAAAAAATAAATAATTGAGCAAGTCCTGCACCTACTCCCATAAGAAGTGAAATAAAGAACCCAGCCCAGCCATCAAGTTTACTTGCTAAATCAAATGCATTATCTAGCGACCACTTGCCAGGACCTAGTGTTGCTATCGTCATTGCAACAACTGCGAGAACAAAAATATATTCCCAACCTTCTTTAATAATAAAGAAACCATTATTTCTATGAACTGTCCATCCTGCTACAACCATTAAACCGATTAGACCAGCTGAAGCAAATGTGGTGAATAATCCCACCGAAAGAAGGAACCCAACACAAAGTTCTGTTGAAGCTGCCAAATACGCATTTAGTTTCCCTTGCCTAACTCCAATACTTTCAAACCATCTTCCTGTGCCAGGAATCCGTCCGCCTCCAAAAAACTTGTTCCATCCATGTGCAAAAATAGTTAATCCAATTACAAGTCTGAAAATAAATAAAACGAGATTTACCTCTGTTAAAAGTTCCATTTTCCTTCTGTTTCTAATCGTCTAATAAAGACCCAATTGCACAATCTACCATAGAAAGGAACCTAGCTATTTAAGAACTTCTCCTTAGTAGGCTCTAAACAATGTTTCTCTTTAAAATTGTTGTTGCTATTGCTATTGCTTTCTTGATAATAAAAATTGGAGTTTTTATCCTTAAATCTTTGGCTACCCCACCTCCTGAACCTCCACCTCCTGGAGAATTAAGAAAGGTGAAACTTTTATACAGATGTGAATTATGCGGTGCAGAAGTTCGAATGACTGCTGCAGCAGAAGAGAATCCTGAACCTCCTAGACATTGTATGGAAGATATGGAACCCATTATTGAAGAAGAATAATTATAAGTTATCCACAGGATGTGTATAAAGCTGTGTGTTAATAACACTTATGTAATTACATAAATTAAAGAATTTTAATGAAATTGAGTTGCTGTAATTATTCCACCCAAAATTGAACCAAGTCCTAATAGTAAAAATGAATTACTTGTTCCTCCAGGTAACCACCCGACGTAATTAAAGAAAATAATTAAAACACCAGCTGCTAAAAGGCTAAACATCAAGATTGGTACCCATTTAGGAGATTCTTCTGTTTTTGCTGAGGGTTTCCGTGGTACATCGGAAGTTCCCCTAGGGGTTACACGACCACCCTCTATACGTTTTTTTTGTGGACTGCTCATTGTGTGATGATAGACATTAAATCTGCAATCGCATCGTTTTTCATCAGTTAGGTTAAAGATTATGAGTTTTAAAGTGCTTGTTATTGATAATTATGATTCTTTCGTTTACAACCTTGTTCAATATTTAGGAGAACTTAAAGTCGAGCCTCTTGTAAAACGTCATGACGCTATAACAATTGATGAAATAGAAAACATCGCTCCTAATGCTATTTTGATAAGTCCCGGCCCGGGAAAACCTAAACAAGCAGGAATTTCTATTGATCTTATTAAATGGGCTGCTGGAAAAATTCCCGTTTTAGGAATTTGTCTAGGACATCAATGCATCGGAGAAGCATGGGGAGGAAAAACTGTCCATGCGCCTCAAGTTATGCACGGCAAAACGTCATTAATTTCGCATAATGAAAAAGGGCTTTTTAAAGATATAGAATCACCGTTTGAAGCTACTCGTTACCATTCATTAATAGTAGATCCGACATCTTTTCCGGCTGAATTAGAAATAACAGCAAAAACAGATGACGGTTTAATAATGGGCTTAAAACATAAAGAGTTTGAAATCTATGGTCTCCAATTCCATCCCGAGTCGATACTTACTTCTTATGGCCATAAATTGATCAATAATTTCTTACTAAACGTCAAAAAATGACTAAGGGCTCTGGTCTGAAACTGAATCTTGCTGGATTATCTCTGATCTGCCAATAACTATTGTCACAATTGTTCCTAATTCAGCTTCGATTTCTGGTTGTGGACTTTGACTTATCACTCTTCCATCATTTACTGATTCACTAGGCAATAATTCTTCTATTAGGTTTATTTGAAAACCTTCTTGTTCAAGAATTTGAACAGCTGAATCCTCCAGCAAGCTAGTAACTGAAGGAACTGTCATTACGGGTAAACCCGATGAGATAATGATTTCCACTCTGCTTCCCGGAGACAACTTGCTCTGGGCGGGAGGTTCGGTTCTTATAACTAATCCTGCAGGAATTGTTTCGCTTGGTTCCTCAGAAGTAGAAGCAAGCCATCCAAGTTGTGAAATTATATTCATTGCCGCTAAAACCGGACGGTTCTCAAGGCTAGGAATTTGTTCAACAGCAGGCCCTTTTGAAACAAACAAAATAACCCTCGTTCCAGGTGTTATTTCTGAACCAGCTACAGGGTTCTGATCGATAACCTGACCTGCTGGTTGCACTGGATCTTCAAGCTCTAAAGTATCAACTCTTAATCCCATTGCTTCCAAATCTCGAACAGCATCTCCAACAGAGTCACCAATAACTTTTATAAGTGTCATTGGCCCAGTTCCCTTACTCACCCATAATCTGACAGTTTCAGCTTGTTCAAGTTTTGCTCCAGCTCTCGGCTCTTGATCAAAAACTGTGTTTTCCGAATAATCAATATTGGTTTGATAGTCCATTTGAACACTTAGTTTCGCCTCTCGAAGAATTTCTCTTGCTTCATCAAGAGGCGTGCCAATTAAATTTGGCACTTCCGACATGCTTAACTGAACAGGGTTATCATCACTGTCTTCTACTCCTATCGTGTCAAGAAATTGAACCACTAGGTACCCAAAAACAACCAAAAGAATACCCATAAAAACTGTGAAAAGAGCTGTTCTTCTAAATCCGTCATCTCGTCGAACTCTCATTTTTTTGGACTGGGGAGAAACATGAGTGGGTTGTTTAACTGTTCTACCGGTAACCCCAGATGGATTACTTGGCCTCAAGTCATGGGCTCCTTCTTGATAACGTCGCAGGTCGCTCCTTAAATCTTCTGCGGTTGGATAGCGATTCACAGGATTTTTTGCAAGTAATTTCATTGTTACCGCTTCAAGCGACTCAGCTACAGAGACACCTGCAGTTCTTAGCGAAATAGGACTATCTTGTACATGTTGATAAGCAACCGCTACAGGTGTTTCACCCGTAAATGGCGGATGACCTGACAACATTTCATAAATCATTACCCCTAAGGAATAAAGATCGCTTCTCGGGTCAACTTCTATACCCTGAGCCTGTTCGGGTGAGATATAGGTTGCTGTACCCATTACTGTTCCCGCTTGAGTTAATTCACTTTGGACATTCGCAAGTGCTCGAGCAATGCCAAAATCTGCAACTTTTATGTGGCCATTTGGGGCTACTAATACATTTCCTGGTTTTACATCTCGGTGAACTATTCCATTTCTATGAGCAAAACTAAGAGCAGCGGCAACTTCAGAAGAAATTTCAGCGACTTTATCAGGATGTATAGAGCCTTCAGTTCGAATTATTTCTGCCAAACTTCGACCTTCTACATATTCCATAACGATGAAATATGTGCCACTTTCTTCTCCCCAATCAAAAACGCTAACTATGTTTGGGTGGTTTAAATTAGCTGCTCTTTGTGCTTCTCTTCGAAAACGCTCTACAAATTGCTTATCTTTAGAAAACTGATCGAAAAGAACTTTAATTGCTACAGGTCGATCGAGTAACAAATCGCGAGCGAGAAAAACATCGGCCATTCCGCCTCTCGCAATTTGTCTATGAAGTTCATAACGGTCATTGAAGACCGTTGGTTCTTGATTGGCCACAGAAAATAATTCTACTTATCTAATTGAGTTTGTGTATGTATCAAATATTTACTTTTATTGTTAATTTTTTATCGCTTTCACAAATCTTTCTGCCTCTTCAAAAGAATCCATTGAAATTGATTCAACGACAATCTGTCGCGTTTCCTCTGATAAATCCAGAATCGAAATTTGAGTTTTTCTTTCTACAGTAGGTTCAAACCAAAGAACCCCTTGAGGTTGACCTTTATAAATTGCGACACCACCATTATATTCACCTACGAACCAACCATTTCTCGCATATAAACCTATTGCAGTAAACACAGAAACGATTAAAAACAAAGTTGATAAACATATTGCAATTGGTTTCCAGTCAAAATTTCTTATCTCTTGATCAAAGGATTGATTAAGTAAAGGTTTAAACGCTGGGTATGGAACCATTTCATTTAAAAACCAACTTTCGTTTTCCTGCTTTGTTTCTGTTTTAACTGACAAAACTAGGGCAGTTACGTTGTCGTTTCCTCCTGCTTTTAAAGCGTTAGTAACTAAATTTTGCGCGATTTTTTCCAAATCTTCATCAACCATGAGAATCTCGGCGATTTTGTCGTCGTCTATTTCATTAAATAATCCATCACTGCAAAGTAAATATCGATCGCCAGATACTGGAGTTAATTCCCATGTATCTATAACAAGGTCTTGTTCAATTCCTAAAGCTCGAGTCAAAATATTTCGTTGAGGGTGTCGAGAGGCTTCTTCCTGTGTTAACTCACCTGCTCTTACTAAGTCAGCAACCAAACTGTGGTCATGTGTTACTTGTGTTAATTCGGACCCTCCTAATCGATACACGCGACTGTCTCCAACATTCGCAATAGCAATTTTTATTTCTCCATCACTTCCTAAAATTTCTGTTAAAACGCAAACGGTTGTTCCCATTCCTAGAAGAGTTTCGTCTTTTTTAGATCTTTTTATAATCGCCTGATTTGCTTTCGAAACAGACTTAACCATGTCTGCTATTGAATCGATTTTCCCGCTTTCAAGAATTGTTGAAGTTGCTTCCAATGAGGCAACTTCACCACCTTGATGCCCACCCATGCCATCAGCTAACACATGTATTCCTGCACGTGAAGCAAAATTGTCTTGATTCGTTTGTCTTACTTGACCAATGTGCGTAGCTCCAGCCGCACTTATATAGGAATTTTCTCTTATTTTTTTAGACATTTTGAAACCAGAACTTGACAATATTCTCTTTAACTAAATGTTACTTCGGATTGACAGATAGCTTTAGTCACAAAAAATTTGTGGGACGCGTAAGAAGATGGAGTTAACCTTTTCAAAGTCTCTAGCGCGAGTGGCGGAACTGGCAGACGCGCAGGATTCAGGTTCCTGTGTCCGAAAGGACGTGGGGGTTCAAGTCCCCCTTCGCGCACAAAGATTAACTGTTTAAATCAACTACAGTTCTGCCTCGGATTTGTCCATCAGTTATCTCATTTGCAGTTTCAATTACTTCTTCGAGGTTAATTGTTTTAGTCATCTCGTCTAAATGTTCTATTTTTAGATCTTTCGCTAAACGCTCCCAAGCTGTAATTCGTTTTTCTCTGGGAACATAGACAGAATGAACGCCTCGTAATGTGACTCCTCGCAAGATAAATGGGGCAACACTTGCTGGAAGGTCCATTCCTTGAGCATTTCCACATGCTGCGACACAACCTTCATCCATAACCGTCGTCAATACATTTGCAAGTGTATGACTACCAACAGCATCAACTGCTCCCGCCCACTGCGCTCTCGCTAAAGGTCTTTTGGAAGGTTCTGATAATTCTGAACGGTCTATAACTTCTACCGCTCCAAGATTTTGCAAATACGAAGTTTCTTCAGCTCTTCCTGTTGAAGCATGCACTTCATATCCCAGATTCGCAAGGATACTGATTGCGACACTTCCTACCCCTCCTGCAGCACCTGTTACAAGAACTGGGCCAGAGTCTGGTATCACCCCATGGTCTTCTAAAGCGAGCACACATAGCATCGCCGTATAACCAGCTGTCCCTATTGCCATAGTTTGTTTAGTGGTAAAAGCTTCCGGAAGAGGCACTGTCCAATCACCATTTACTCTCGCTTTCTGGCTGAAACCTCCCCAATGGTCTTCACCTATACCCCAGCCGTTAACTACAACAGAACTGCCTACTGGTATGTCATCACGTTCTGATTCTGAAACAGTTCCAGCTAAATCGATTCCTGGCACCATGGGCCATGAACGTATTACAGGTAATTTATTTGTAATCGCTAATCCGTCTTTGTAATTAATCGTTGAAAACTCAACATCGATTAACACATCTCCTTCAGGTAGATCTTCGTTACTTAGTTCACGTATTTCTACATTTATTTCTTCTTCATTTTTTTCAGCAAGTAAAGCTTTAAACATTAAATCCTCCGTCTTGAAATTCTTATATTAGCCAGCAAACATTGTTAACCACTGTTCTTCAGAACGTGGTAAAAAAACATAGTTTTGTTGTCTTGTTTGACCCATTAGTGCCATTGGTTCAGGCGAGTATAAATGTCCTGGGAAAAGAGTTGCTTCGTCTGGAACTTTTGATAATCGATTATGCAAACTGTCGTACAAAGCTGCTGGATCTCCACCCGGCAAATCAGTTCTTCCACAACCTTCCAAAAACAGAGTGTCGCCTGCTACAAGTCGATTTTCAACTAAGAAACACTGGCTACCAGGTGTGTGACCCGGTGTGTGTATTAATTCGATTTTTATTTCACCAACGGTTACTATGTCGCCACTTGAATGTTCCATTACATCTTTGCTTTCAATACCAGTGACTTTAGTTATGAATTCAGCTTCTTCTTTTTGAGCATGGATAGGGACTGAAACGTGTTCCAATAATTCTTTAACTCCGATAATGTCATAGCCCATCATTGATCCACCAACATGATCTGGGTGGTAATGGGTAGCTAAAACACCGCTGCATTGCATGCCATCTTCTTCAAGTATTTCAAGTAAAGCATCTATGTCATATGCAGGGTCAACTATTACTGATTCACCGGTTTCTCGATCCCCTATTAGATAGACAAAATTGACCATTTGTTTAGCCAAATTGTCAGTATTCCCAAAATCTCTTCCTGAAAGGAGTTGTTTGAAATAAAGGCGTTCTGTATCTGGGTTCACATTAACAGGGTACGGAAATTTGAGAGTTTTGATTCATTTTTTGAACGCTTAGTAAGTCTTGTTTAATTTGTTCGATCCATTTTGAGATACTTCACTATCCTTATTGTGTGAGTGAAAATAAACGTCTTGCGTATTTGGGTCCCTCGGGAACATTTACAGAACAGGCTCTTTTAAATCAAACTGATTTAAGGGAACTGGAATTAGTTAGTGTTGCCTCGATTCCTGA
This sequence comes from Acidimicrobiales bacterium AG-414-N20, assembly GCA_003214465.1. Taxonomy (GTDB): domain Bacteria; phylum Actinomycetota; class Acidimicrobiia; order Acidimicrobiales; family MedAcidi-G1; genus MedAcidi-G1. The sequence goes on from QCLO01000007.1 coordinate 9,867, forward strand.
AGCGCTTAAACAGGTTTCAAATAATGAGGTTGATCTTGCTTTTGTGGCAATTGAAAACTCGATTGAAGGCAGTGTAAACATTACTCAAGATACTCTGACTTTCGATGCGGACTTATTAATTCAACGTGAAGTTGTTTCAAGCATTGAATTGAATCTTCTTGTCAAACCTGGCACTAGTTTGGATGAAATTGAGAATGTCTTATCGTTTCCTCATGCAATTGCTCAATGTAAAGATTGGTTGTCCAATAATTTGCCTAATGCAGTAACAGAAGCAGCTAATTCTACGGCTGATGCCGCTAAGCAGGTTTCTGAAGCATCACAAGATACTTTTGCTGCTATTGGAACTGAAAGATCTGCTGATGCTTACGAATTAGAAATATTGGTTGATGGGATTCAGGACCATTCGGATAACGAAACCCGTTTTGTTCTTGTTGCTGCCGATGGTGTTCCAAGTCCTACTGGTTATGACAAAACTTCTATTGTTGTTTTTCAAGATGCTGATCGGCCTGGAAGTTTGTTGGGAATTCTTCAAGAGTTTGCTGCGCGTTCCCTTAATTTGACTCGTTTAGAGTCACGCCCTACAAAAAAAGGTTTGGGCAATTATTGTTTTTTAATAGATCTTGAAGGACATATTTCTGATGAAGTTGTTGCTGATTGTCTAAAGAATCTTCATGTAAAAAATGGTTCGGTTAAATTTTTGGGCTCTTATCCTGCTGCTGGAGATGAAAATTTGATTTCGGATAAAGCAACGGTTAAATCTGAAAAAGCTGATTCGTGGCTTTATGAACTTCGTGGTCGTATTGGTAAATAGTTTAAAAACTGATGGCGGAGGGTGCGGGATTTGAACCCGCGGATCCGTGAGGATCAATGGTTTTCAAGACCATCGCAATCGTCCGCTCTGCCAACCCTCCGTAAATGATCCTACCGTTACTTTCTCTGCCTCTCTGTCACCCGATAGCATCAGATTGTTAGGAGAGGTGGCTGAGTCAGGTTGAAGGCGCTCCCCTGCTAAGGGAGTAAGGGCTTAATAGCTCTTCGAGGGTTCGAATCCCTCCCTCTCCGCAAAAATTTAAGACCGTAGAAGTGAACGGAAAACTAATGTTGACCGTAAACTCCTGCAAAAGCGCCTGTAGCTCAGCTGGATAGAGCGTCTGACTACGGATCAGAAGGTCGGGGGTTCGACTCCCTCCAGGCGCGCAGCTTTCACCTCAATTTTCAAGTCGTTTACTAGTTAAATCCGAGAATTGTTTGCGGATTATTAATTTCATTTAATTGTCTTAAAATCGGTTCATAGTCATCGAGTTTCATAAGTTTGTATCCGTACAGTTGTAAGGCTGATTTAGTTGTTTCGTCTAACAATGAAACTGCTTCTTCTAAAGCTTCGTTTAAAACATTTCGTAGTGAATTGTTAGACCAGTTGGTTATAAGTGGTGGTGCAGGCATTGGTTGGGTTTTTCCGATGACTCTTAAACGATCCACTGCGGGTTCATAATCGAACCCTAGATTCCAAACAACTTCATCTATCGCTGCGACATCTGCTTGTTCATTTGCTATCGCTTTCATTGACTGACGGTGCGAACCACAAATTATAGTTTTTTCGAAAAACTTTCCTTTTTCAACAAACGAGTTAACAGTTGCGAGTAGCGCTCCATAACCAGAATATGAATCATCGCTGTTTATCGCAGCGGTTTTGTTAACGAAATCTTCAACTATCTGAGCTTTATCGTCTGCGCGACACACTATGACTGACCGATATTGTCCCGGTTTACAGCCTTCTAATCCATAGTCAAGCGCACCTAATACTTCGACTCTTCCTTGCAGTTCACGAATAGCGTTCAGTCCACATGTTTGACCGATAAGAAGATCGGTAGCTAACCAAATTTCATAGTGGTCTTTTTCACGTGCCAAATGTTGTGGTGCTGATATGTTTCGTTTTTTCAAACTTTGAACGATCATCTCCCAAAGCTCGTCGTTGTGTTTTTGAACCTCAGGCCAGTCATACATTGAAAGACCTGCTACCCCTTCACTCACCCGTTGCCTCTTCCAAAATTAAGTGCTGAGAATAAAACTTGAGCATGTCTTTCTTAAATATTTCAGGCTGATCATCTATTCCGCCTATATCCGCTCCTAATCGGCCATACCCTTGTTTCATTGCATGAACGAAAATGTCATAATCAACTAAATCTGGATCTCCTTGTTTTGTTTCTGGATGGATCATCTTTCCACTATCTTCTAAAAACAGTATGGGCGCTTCTGGCGCCACTCGAGCTTCTGGCATATGATGCACGGGTTCATAGCGATCAAAACTGTGATGCGCCCCATCAACGATACGCATAGCCGCTTTCCCGCCATTTCTATTGATGGCTTCTATTTGGGTTTCAATTTGTTTAATTGAAACCCAGTTATCTATTTCTCCTACAATTGCTCGAACTTGGGTGTCGCCAATTTGAGAATTTTTGAATTGATGACCACACCACGGATAAACCGAGTAAACAGCAACAAAACCACTATCTGAACCGATAATCGGATCAGCAAAATTTCGCATTGAAGCCGTCAATACCGCTGAGCCACCCCGGCTGTGTCCTTGAGCCGCAATTCTTTCTGCGTCTATTAAAGGATGTTGAGACAATGTTTGATACGTAACTAAAAGATCGTATGCAGACGCAGCAAAACTATATTGTGTCTGATTTTCAATAGTCGACTTTACGGATCTAGCCCCAAACGGATCTAAAAGAAAAACTGCGTAACCTTCACCAACTAACGTTTCGGCATGTGCTTTATGATTCGGTCCTACCCCTAAACTCCCTGGAACGATTATTACTAAAGGAAGCGGTTTGTTTGTTTCGGGAATAAAGAGTTTCCCATCGATTGTCACCGTTTCACAATTCTCAATATCCGCGATTACTTGATAATAATTTTTTGGATTTCGGGTTAATATCTCTACGTTCTCACCAACCACACCCGCATAATCAACTTCTTGTTCCATCCAACGCTTTTCTTGTTCCATTAATTACTCCTAATAACAAATGATAAGTTATTAGCGTTCATCATCTCCAGCTCGATATTTCCTAGTGAGATCATCTAATTGCGTCACTGCATCTTCTGAAAGCGGGTTAGCAGTAGCAGCTATTGCATCGTCAAGTTGTGCCGGGTTGGTCGCTCCGACAATGGGAGAAGTAACAAATGGTTTCGATAGAACCCATGCAACTGCTAATTGAGCCATAGAAATACCTTCATTTTCAGCGATTGGCCTGATTTGCTCAACAGTGTCATGAAACTCATCTCGCCAATACCTTTCCCTGTAACGTTTCCCCTGATCGCTTTCCAAAGCAAACCTTGAACCTTCTCGTGGAGCGCTTCTTTCATGCTGTCCTGTTAAAAGACCTCCAGCTAGAGGGTTATAAGGTATAACTCCTATCCGATCGTGTTCGCATAATGGAAATAATTCTCTTTCCATTTGACGGAACAAAAGATTGTAGCGGGGCTGCACGGATTCAAATCTTTCTAAATTAAGTGTCTCACTTCTACCTATTGACCGGGCAAGCAGCCAAGAAGGATAATTCGAACAACCCAAGTAACGCACCTTGCCCATTTTGACTAAATCATCCAAAGCTCCAATTGTTTCATCGATAGGGGTTTGATAGTCAGGAAAATGAACTTGATACAAATCAATAAAATCTGTTTGAAGTCTTTCTAGCGAAGCGTCAACTGCATCAAAAATATGCCTTCTACTTGAACCTCTTTGCCAAGGTAAAGAACCCATTGGGGCCCAAAATTTTGTAGCTAAAACAATATCTTCCCGTTTTCCTTTAAGCCATCTACCAATGATTCTCTCTGTGTCACCTACAGTTTCTTTCCCTGAAGCTGGATACATATCGGCTGTATCAATAAAAGTAATTCCTTTACTTTGCGCTTCATCAAGAATTGCGTGAGATGTTTTCTCGTCACATTGATTCCCAAATGTCATGGTTCCCAAGCAAATCTTTGAGACGTTTAATCCTGTTCTTCCTAACTGTGAATGTTCCATCCCAAACACGGTACTAGCGAGTTTGTTTTTTAATAAACAAATCTCAGTTAGAACACTTCGTAAACTGTGTTTGTAGAAAATCTTTCAGGTAAAAATATGAATGTAGAACAAAAATTAGTTGATTTCGCTGTATCAATAGCCAAAGAAGCAGGCGAGTTAACATTGTCTCTTTTTAACGACGTAGATCTAGAAATCATTAAAAAATCAGACGGTTCTCCTGTTACCCAAGCCGATAGAGGCGCTGAAAGTTTACTAAGGAAAAGAATCTCGGATTCTTTTCCTGAAGATTCAATCATCGGGGAGGAAGAAGAAAATGTGGTTGGTTCTTCTGGTCGAACATGGACTTTAGACCCAATAGATGGAACCCAATCTTTTATTAACGGTGTTCCTTTGTTTGCTAATCTTGTTGCTTTTGAAGATGAAAATGGTTCTGCAGTGGGAGTTATAAATCTTCCGGCTATTGATGAATGTATTTGGGCGGGACGCGGTTTGGGGTGTTTCGCTAATGGTAAAAAAGTGCATGTTTCAAACACTGAAACTCTTGATGGTTGTTGTGTCGTTACAAGTGGTGTTGATTATTGGAATTCTTTATCTTTTTTTGAATCCTTATCAGAATCTGAAACCACTGTTAGGACATGGGGTGATGCTTATGGTTATGCCTTAGTCGCGACTGGTCGTGTTGATGCCATGGTTGACCCAATTGTTAACCCATGGGATGTCGCTCCAATGCTGACTATTATTCCTGAAGCGGGAGGTGTTTTTACCGATTTTAAAAATGTTGAAACTGCTAACGGTGGAAATGCGTTAGCTTCAAATCCTGCACTTCATGCTCTTTTAATTAATTTGGTTAACGATTGAGCACGTAAGGATCGTTCGGGGGTCTGCCTATTCCCCTGTCACAAGTTATTCCTGCTTCGGGTGCAGCTTCCCCATCTACAAAAAGATCGACAAATTTATTAAGTCTGTAATCGTTTGCGCTTTCTATCTCTAGTCGTCTACCCCATGCGGTTGCTACTATTGGAGAAATTTGTCCAGAATGTGGCGAAAGTAAAATTTTTGATCTGTTTGAAAGCATTGTTGTCAATTTTATGATTTCTTCTTTTTCAATTTCTGGTTTATAAGTAACCCATACAGCCCCATGCTCCAAGGAATGAACTGCCGCTTCATCTAATAATTCGACTTTATAAATTCCACATGTATGCCATATACCCAAATGATCTCCCCCAACAGGAGGAATGGTTGGGTAATCAACATTTTCATCAGTATGTTCACGTGAAGTTATTACCAAATATTCAACTTCTTCCAACATTTTCTCCGTTGAAATTTCTATAGGTTCACTTTCCCCACTACTACAAGAAATAAGTGCAGCCGCAGAAAGTACTCCCAATAAAGCCATAACTATCCATTGTTTTTTAAATATGCTCATAATTTTTTTCTAAACCGTTGTTTTATCACCTTCAAAAATTTCCACAACAATACTTCTTGCAGCTAAATCAGAAAGAAATTCCGCTGGTTCTACTAGTAACGCAAGTGTAGACATATGATTCAATTTAATTTTATGCTTTAAAAGATATTCTGCAGTTAAAGCTGTAACAGATGCCGCAGCTAAAGCTGGGTGTTCAGAAACACCCAAAACAATATTTTCTTGAACACCGCTCTTACTCCCTCTCACTTCGACTCTTATTGCTCCAATTCCTCCTTCATTGTGAGGTGGAGTCAACATTGGAAAAAAAGCTGTAAGTCTATCACGTCGTGTTGCAGCCATTTTTGCTGAAATTCTCAACACTTCTGGAAAAGCATTATGTAAAAGCATCGGATCTGACAATGCAGCATTATAACAATCTTGAGGTCCTACAGGTTCTGGAAACCACAAAAGTTCCCGACCAGATCCCCCTAATCTTTTATCCCATTTATCTTCACGCCAACCGTAAGACATCCTACTTAGTGAACGATGATGAACTAAAGCACAAGCAGGACCTCCAGTCCCCATTTTAGAAACATGAATTTCTTCAGTTTCTTCAAGAAACGTTTTACCATAAGCAGCCAAAACACAACTCAAGCCTGGCGCAAATCCTGTCCCTACTACTACGGGAACCCCGAACTCAGAAGCTTCTTTTCCTAAATTTAATACCGACACCGTTTCAGATAAACCATCTGAAACAACAACTGTTGGGCGCCTTAAAGTAATTGCTTTTTTAACTGCTTCTAATTGCGTACCTCTAGGTGATGCCACGACTACGACATCTGCATCCATATTTTGAGAAAAGGGGAAATGTTCAACTTCCACTCGACTACCAAGATTCTTTGAAGCTAATACCAGTTTCTCGGGTGAAGTGTCCCTAAGAACTATTTTGTCTACAGCATTTGATGATAAAAGTTGCTGTGCAACCTTAGCTCCTACCGCACCAGCGCCTATAACAAGTGCGCGCACTATTCATTACCAAAATTAGAAATTTTTTTCCATCCACCTGTTCTTTTTTCAACACCAGGTTCCTTCTGGAAACTAAGAGCTCCAGCAACTGCAGCTGCGGTCATTATTGCCGCTAAAGCTCGTCTTAAAATATTCATACGTGGGCCCAGCTGGAATTGAACCAGCGACCTCACCCTTATCAGGGGTGCGCTCTAACCGGACTGAGCTATGGGCCCTAGAAATAAATGCAAATCTTAAGTGTTTTACTTTAAGAGTTAAAGACTATGTTACGCATCATGTTGGTGGATTTTTTCCTTCTTCATAAATATTGTCATCTGATTTAAGTTTTCTTTTACGAACTGCAGTTTCTTCTTCAATCATTGTGAATCTAACTCCACCCGTAAGATCGCTAATCAAATTAAATAGAACAACCAAAACAACGGTTATAGCTGTACCACCAACTACCAAAATAAGACCACCTAAAAAGAAAATCCTTAATATTTGTTCAGAGTCAAATTCAAATACTTCAAGTGCAAAAAGGTCTTCAATAAAAGACTCGACTTTGTCTATCGTTCCGGCATCTTCAGCAGTATTCCATAGAATCCTCACTGCTATCGTGGACAACCCCCAAATGCATGTATAGAAAATTAATCCAACTTTTAATGCAGACCAGGGTTCAATATGGCGCAAAACCCTTCTAACTTTTCTAACTCTATAACCGGATTTATTTTCCCTTCCCTTGATTGAGTTCCAAAATTTTGACTCACTACGTGATGCGTTTTGTCCAGAATCCCAAATAATTTCTTCTGGGTGTTTTACTATCGACGACTCTCTAGTTTTCTCAGGTTCGCTAGATCTACCGATCAATTTTTTGAATCGGGTAGTCATAGTTTGAACAGAAAAATCTTTGCTTTCACTATTATCGAAAAACTCGTCTTCTTTTTCACTCACAGTTACAGTTTAGAAGTCTGACGGCAATCAAACTTGTCGCTTCAACATAAACAATTTTTTGGGCACTTTTTAAACTTCTGTATCTGTCGGCGCAGGTGAAACTGCCGTTATTATCTCACCTTCTCCAGGCGACATTACTCTTACCCCTGTAGCGTCTCTGCCCTGAATAGAAATTTCTGAAACCCCTAATCGTATAATCTTTCCACTTGATGTAACAGCAAGAATGTCGTCATCATCTTTCACTACTAATGATCCAGCTACAGTTCCTCTACTCTCAGTGGTTTTAATTCCTCTAACACCTAAACCACCTCTTCCTTTTACAGAAAATTCTTCAATTTCAGTACGTTTTCCAAATCCTTCTGTTGTTAAATGTAGCAACATCGCTTTTTCCTTAGAAACAGCACAAGAAACCAGATAGTCATGGGTTCTGAATTTCATTCCGTTTACTCCTGCAGCAGTTCTACCCATGGGTCTTATGTTTTCTTCATCTATTCTCAATGTCTGACCGAAAGATGAAACTAAAAAGATGTGATCTGAACCGTTCGTGGGCACAACACTCACCAATTCATCACCTTCGTTTAACTTTATGGCAATAAGACCTGCTTTTAAAGAAGAGTCATAGGCAGTAAATAACGTTTTCTTTACCCTGCCATTTTTAGTCGCAAAGAATAAGAATCTGTTTGTCTCGTAATCTCTTGTATCAACAACTGCTTGAATTTTTTCATCCGGATTAAGGGGTAATAAATTTACAATTGATGTTCCTCTTGCAGTACGACTAGCAGATGGAATTTCATGTGCTTTTAGTCTATAAACCTTCCCTTTGTTAGAAAAAAACAATAAATATGCATGTGCTGTTGTGTGAATCATATGCGACAAAGCATCTTCATCTTTTAGCTTTGCTCCAGTTACTCCCTTACCCCCGCGCCCTTGCGCATTGAAGTCAGATAAAGCCATTGTTTTTACATAGCCAGCAGATGTCATAGCAAAAATTAACTCTTCATCATCAATAAGGTCTTCAATGTCGAGTTCACCTGGATCAGGTATAAATTCAGTTCTACGCGGTGTTGAAAATTTTTCTTTCAATTCAAGTAGTTCTTCTTTTATAACTCCTTTAATTTTTGTTTCGTCTGAAAGAATAGATTCCAAATCAGTAATTATTAAAGCTAATTCCTCCATTCGTTCTTGAAGTGTGCTTTTACCAAGTCTCGTAAGTCTTACTAGTTGCATATCTAAAATATGGTTTGCTTGAATTTCAGTAAACCCGTACTCTTCTGACATTAAACCTGCTCTAGCTTCAGAACGATCTGCTGATCCTCGAATTAAAGCGATTACATCATCTATTCGATCCAAAGCTTTAATTAAACCTTCAGTGATATGAGCCTCATCTTGTGCCTTAGAAAGACGATGTTCACTTCTTCTTCTTATAACAACAATTTGATGATCTATGTAAGCCTGTAAAAGTTCAAAAAGATTTAATGTTCTAGGAACTCCATCAACTAAAGCCACAGCATTGACAGAAAATGTTGTTTGTAAAGGCGTTCGTTTATACAAATTGTTGAGTATTACCAAAGCTGGTGCATCTTTTTTAAGAGTAATAACAATCCGAACTACACCTTTTGCAGATTCATCATTAATATCTGCGATTCCTTCTATCTCTCTTGCATCAACAAGATCCCTAATTTTTGACATTATTAGATTAGGGCTGGCTTGATATGGAAGTTCACTCACGACAATTCGATTAGTCCTACCATTTTCTTCAATATCAGTTCTAGCTCTCATACGAACTGATCCTCGTCCAGTTGAATAGGCATCTTTAATCCCGCTTTTACCGAGTATTAAGGCTCCTGTTGGAAAATCTGGTCCAGGAATAATCTCAATTAATTCATTTATGGTTGCTTGAGGATTGTCAAGAAGGTGAACTGTTGCATCTATGCATTCAGCTAAATTGTGCGTAGGGATATTTGTTGCCATACCAACTGCAATTCCTTGGCAACCATTAATTAAGAGGTTGGGGAGTCTTGCGGGTAAAACCTCTGGTTCTCTAAACTCACCTGAATAGTTGTCGATGAAATCAATAGTGTTTTCATCTATCCCATCGAGTAATGCAATTGCTCTTTGATCAAGCCTGCACTCTGTATAACGCGGAGCAGCAGGAGAATCGTCTGGAGAATAACCAAAGTTTCCTTTTGCCTCAATTAAAGGATCCCTAAGACTGAACGCTTGTCCCATTCTTACCAAAGAGTCATATATGGCCTGATCACCGTGTGGATGATATTTACCCATTACTTCACCGGTAACACGAGCACACTTTATTGTTGGTCGATCAGGTCTTGCACCGAGATCATACATACCCCAAAGAATTCTTCTGTGTACAGGTTTTAAACCATCTCTAGCATCGGGTAACGCTCGCGAAACAATTACAGACATCGCGTAATCAAGAAAAGATTGTTCCATCTCTTCTTGAATTGCAATTGGCTGAATTGAACCAACCAAAGAATCCTCGTCTAAAACTTCACTTTCATTTGCGTCATTAATTTCGTCAGACATTAGATATCAAGAAAACGAACGTCGCGAGCATTTGTTTGTATGAACTTTTTTCTACTATCAACATCTTCTCCCATTAGTGTTGAAAAGACTTCGTCTGCAACAGCACCCATTTCAACTGTTACCTGTAAAAGACTCCTTCTCGTGGGATCCATTGTTGTATCCCAAAGTTCATCAAAATCCATCTCTCCTAAACCTTTTAAGCGTTGAAATTCTTTTTTATGATCTGGTTTTTCATTTAAGAAATTTGTTTTCGCATTTTCATCTTTTAAATAAATTTTTTCTTTACCTACAACTGTTGAAAATAAAGGCGGTTGAGCAATAAAAATATGTCCAGCATCAACTAAAGGTTTCATTTTTCGGTAGAAAAAAGTTAAAAGAAGTGTTCTTATATGACTTCCATCAACATCTGCGTCACAAAGAAGAATAACTTTGTGATACCGAATTTTTTCCAGGTCAAACTCATCATCACCAAAACCAGCACCTAAAGCTTGAATCAAAGTTTGAATTTCCAAATTTTTTAACATCCGATCAGCACGCGCTCTTTCAACATTTAATATTTTTCCTCTAAGTGGCAAAATAGCCATTGTTCTTGGGTCTCTAGCCTGAATAGCTGAACCGCCTGCAGAGTCTCCTTCAACAATAAATATTTCTGATTCTCTGGGGTCACGTGAGGAACAGTCTTTTAATTTTTCAGGCATTCCGGCGCCATCCAAAGCCGATTTGCGTCTCGCTGAACGTCTTGCATCCTGAGCTGCTAAACGAGCACGCTGTGCATTAATTGCTTTTTGTAAAATAATTTTTGCTTCTGCTGGATGTTCTTCGAGCCACTCTGAAAGTTTTTCATTTGTGGTTTTTTGCACCAATGAACGAATATCCACATTTCCTAATTTAGATTTTGTTTGCCCCTCAAACTGTGGTTCACCTAAACGAACACTAATGATTGCTGTGAGTCCCTCGCGTATGTCTTCACCTTGCAGGTTGTCGTCTTTGTCTTTTATTAATCCTCTCTTTTTTGCATATCGATTCATAACGCCGGTTAATGCTGTTCTAAATCCTTCTTCATGCATTCCACCTTCAATTGTGTTAATTCCGTTAGCAAAAGAATGAAGCCCGTCTGTGTTAAACCCGGTGTTCCATTGAAAAGCAATTTCGACTTCTTGTTCTTCTTCCTCCGCATCAAAAAAACCAACTTTTGGAAAAAGTGATTCCTTACTTGCATTCACGTGTTCAACGAAGTCTTTAATTCCACCGTCATATTTATAAACAACTTCTTCTTTGTTTATCGCATCTTCACGTAAGTCTGAAAAAGTTATTTGTAAACTCTTGTTTAAAAAAGCCATCATTTGAAATCTTTCTAAAAGAGTTTGTGCACGAAAGTTTATTTCCTCAAATATTTCAGAATCAGGCCAAAACCTTACAGTTGTTCCAGTTCTGCTTTGTGGGGCTTCACCGGTTTCATAAAGTTTTGTAACCAAGTTTCCACCTGAAGAAAAATCCATGTAGTGACGTTTTTCATCTCGGTCAATTTCAACTTCTACTTTTGCAGAAAGAGCATTAACTACAGAAATTCCCACACCATGAAGACCCCCGGAAACTTTGTATCCATCGCCCCCAAATTTTCCTCCAGCGTGAAGTTTTGTAAAAACAACTTCAGCTGCAGACATGTCTTCCTCTTGGTGGTGTTTTCCTACAGGAATACCTCTTCCGTTATCACTTACCTGACAACCCCCATCAGGCAATATTGTTACAACAATTTCTGAACAGTGCCCTGCCATTGCTTCATCAACTGAGTTGTCTACTACCTCCCAAACTAAATGATGGAGTCCAGATGGGCCTGTTGATCCTATGTACATTCCAGGGCGTTTACGAACTGCTTCTAAACCCTCTAAAACAGTTATTTGAGATGCATTGTAAGTATTTTCTGAACTACTCATTTAACACCATTTTTAACAGTAGTTTTTACTTGGAAAATAATACGTTTTTTAAGATAAAACCGCAGGTCAGAGGGTAATAACACAACTTGACCATCATAGCATTTATGGAGTGTTTTAGGGTGTCAAAACGACATCTAAAAGCTTTAATTTATTCATTTTAAATTAACTATTTAATTGTCGTTCTAACTCTGATTGAAGTGATTTTTTCTTCTCCAACAAGACTCTCAATTTTGTCCAAAAGTTGCTTTTCCAACCAGCTTATTTGACTAGCCCAAGCAGGATCATCTACCTGAACAATCAACTCAGAACCACTAACGGCAACAGCAGATACCTTTTTGGCTAAATCAACCCCAACAATTTCTTGCCATTGGTCAACAACGGAAGTAACAACTTTAATCTCTGGTGTTCCAAAATCTTTAAGCAGTTGTTCTAATACAGAACGTAAATGAATTGGATCTTTACTCACTGCTGTTAATGCTTCCTTCTACCACGTGGTATTTATAATCTGGTTTTACACCACTTGGCAACTCCCCTGTTGTAGTTAAAACAGCTTGTTTTTTGGGAAGTAATTCAATAAGAGTTTGACATCGTGTACTGTCCAGCTCCGAAAAAACATCGTCTAAAAGAATAATTGGTTCGTTTCCTGTTGTTTTTTTAACAAGTTCATGTCCACCAAGACGCAAACCTAAAGCTAAAGAACGTTGTTCTCCTTGAGATGCGTGACTTTTAGCTAATAAACCGTTTACTTTTATTGCAATTTCATCCCTGTGGGGCCCTATTGTAGTTATGCCTCTACGAATGTCTGTTTGTCTTTCTATCTGTAATGCTTCTATTAATTTGTCATTTTCCCAAAATTGTTCATATTCAAATAGAACCATGTCTCGATTGTTCGTAAATTTTTTAAGTGTGTTTTCAATTTCAGGTTTAAGTGTTTCTAAAAGATTTTTCCTTTCGTTAGCAAGTTGTTGTCCACTTTCAGCAAATTTTTCATCCCAAACATCAAGTGTTGCTTCAATTTCATTTGTTGTTTTACCTTTAGCTTGTTTCAGTAAAGTGTTTCTTTGTTTTAAACATTTTTCAAAATTTGTTTTGATTAATTGATTCTTTGTATGTAGATCAATAAGTAATTCATCTAAATAGTTTCTTCTTTCACCCGGTCCCCCTTTAATTAAAGACAGATCTTCTGGTCCAAAAATTGTTGTTTTGATTTTCTCTTGTAAGTCTTTTTTGCTTTTTACTTTTTTTCCATTAATTTGCAGTTGGTTTCTTCCAGAAAAATTAATTTCTGCTTCTAATGTTGTTTTTCTTTTACTATGTAAAATTTCAGCTCTTAATATCGCTTTTTCTTTGTTTTGTAAAACAAGAGCCTCGTTTGGTGTGTTACGAAAAGATTTACCTTTCGCAAACCATGCAATTGCTTCAAGCAGGTTTGTTTTGCCATTACCATTATTTCCAGTTATAAGTGTTATTCCTTGATGGAAATTAAGGTGTGCTTCTTCATAATTTCTAAAATTTGTTAGCCATAATTGGCTCAAAAACATTTTATGAAACTCTAACTGGCATTAATAAATACAAAAAATTTTCTTCGTTTAGACCTTTTAAAATCGCAGGTTTTAATGCATCTGTTGTTTCTAATGAGACTTCTTCTGTTGAAATTACTTCTAATCCATCAATTAAATAATCTGGGTTGAATGCCACTGTGATTTCTTCACCAGAATAATTACCGTCAATTGTTTCTGTTGCTTGACCAATGTCTTGTTCGATTGCTAATAATTCGATTTTTTTATCTGTCATGCTTAGCCTGATTGGTGTTGCTTCCCTTGCAAGAAGTTTTACTCTTTGTAACGCGGCGAGGGTTTCTTCACGATTAATAATAAGTTTATTTTTATTTTTTTCTGGTATTAATCCTTTGTAATTAGGAAATTCTCCCTCAATTAATCTTGTAACAATATTTATGTTTCCAATTTTAAAAACTGCTTCTTTTTCCCCTAAAACAACTGTTAATTCTTTATCTTCATTAAGTATTCTTTTAACTACATCTAATGCTCTGGATGGAACTAATACAAGTTCATCTCTACTAAGAATTTCAGTTCCAGGAATATCTCTTATTGCCATACGATAAGAATCTGTTGCAACGAGTCTAAGTCCTTCTTCTTCAGCCGCTAATAAAACACCTGTTAAAATTGGTCTTGCATCGTCCATGCTTGCAGCTTTAACAACCTGTTCAAATGCATTAGATAAACTTTTGGTGTTTATCGTTGCTTCATTTCCCCCTGGCTCTTCAAACTTTGGAAATTCATCAACAGGAAGAGTTCTTAAATTAAATTCTGATTTACCATTATTTATTTGTATTTCATCTTCTTTTGTTTCAAAAGAAATTTGTCCCTCTTCTAAAACTCTAATTATGTCAGATAATAACGCTCCAGGAATTACAACTTTGCCGTCTTCCTCCCCTCCCACTGTCAGCTCTATGCGAATTGTTAAATCCAAATCGCTACCTAAAACAACAAGTTTGTTTTTTTTCAATTCAACATAAAGACCTGCTAAAACTGGATTTGTTCCACTTCTATTTGGTGTTGCTCTTCTTGCTAGGGAAAATGTTTTTTCTAAAAGTTCTTTTTCACATTTGAATTTCATTTATAACTTCTTTGTTTTTTCTTAACTTAGTAGATGTAATAGGTCTTGTGAATTGTGGATAAAGGTTTATTTTTGCAGGTCATGAAGTATTTCATAATCCACTGTTAATTAACAGCTGTCCACAACAAAAAATTATAAAAAAAACTTTTGTGGAAAAGTTATTTATTATCACGTAAAGCTGAAATTAAAGAAGTTACTTGATCATAAATTTCTCTTCTTTCCGCCATTAAACCTTTTATTTTTTCAACAGCATGAATGACTGTTGTATGATCGCGTCCACCAAACTCTCTAGCAATACCTGGATAGCTTAAATCTGTTAATTCTCTAAAAATATACATAGCAACCTGTCTTGCTGTTACAAGAGGTCGTCTTCTGCTTCCGCCAATTAATTCTTCTTTTGAAAAGCCATACATTTCTGTTGTTTGTTCAAAAATTAATTCTGGTGTAATTGGTCTTGGTGCATTTGAACTAATTAGGTCACCCAAAACCGTTATTGCAAGAGCTTTGGTACATGGTTCATGGTTTAGGTTTGCGTACGCAGAAACTCTTGTTAGAGCACCTTCTAGCTCTCTAATGTTTTCTGTAATATTTTCTGCAATGAATTGTAAAACTTCATCAGGAACATGTATTCCACTGGGGCTTTCTTCTGTTTTTTTACTTAAAATCGCTAAGCGGGTTTCAAGGTCTGGTGCCTGAATATCTGTAACAAGTCCCATTTTAAAACGACTACGCAACCTATCTTCTAATGTTGGAATTGAGTCAGGCGGCCGGTCACTTGATAGGACAATTTGGCCGCCAGCTTGTTGAATAGTGTTAAAAGTATGGAAAAACTCTTCTTGAAGACCCTCTTTTCCTTCCATGAACTGAATGTCATCTACAAGCAATACATCGATTTCGCGAAAGTGTTGTTTGAACTCAGGAAGAGTTTTGTTTCTAATAGCTTCAACAAAACGATTCATAAAAGTCTCACTTGATACGTAGCGAACTTCATGGTTTTTGTAATGATCAGCTACATAATTTCCAACTGCTTGTAAAAGGTGTGTTTTACCAAGGCCAGCATCACCATAAATAAATAATGGATTATAAGAACGTCCAGGGGTTTCAGCTACAGCTAGGGCTGCAGCGTGAGCAAATCTATTTGAAGAACCTATAACAAACTCGTTAAATGTGTATTTAAAAGTCTTAGTTCCCGAAGGTTTTTCTTCTTGTGTTAAAGAAACATTGTTCAGGTTTTTACTGTCTTGGTTTTCACCCAACGTTGTAAGCATTAAATCGCCTTCAAGTTCTTCAATGTTTTGTAAAACAAAACCTTCATCATTTTCTTCAACTTCTTCTATTTGTTGAGAAATAGGTTCAGTTACTACATTGACGGCAATGTTAAACTGATCATCGCTTATTTCTGAAAGTGTTTCTGAAATGAGTTTTTTGTATCTTCCTTCTATTCTGTCTCTAACTACTGTGCTTGGAACTTGAATTACAAGATGATCGTTTTTTATTTCAACTGGTATAACCGAGCTAAAAGTAACCTGCCAAACAACTTCAGATACTTGAGACTTAATTGCTGTAGCGCAAGATTCCCATAAAAATGTTGCATTTTCTTCGATAATGTCTTCCAAAATTTCTCCTTGTATTATCCACAGGTGTGGATTCTTATGTGGAAAGAAAGATACAAAATTTTGCTTTTTAATAACATTTTCTTTCGCGCTACTAAATCGGAAAACGTAGCATTACAGGGGTACTTATCAACAAAGCGGGCGTTCAATAAATATTTTCTGCGTTTTTACATCTAATTATTCTCTGTGTATAAAAGCAATTATTTTTACACAGTTGAATTTTTTTACTTGGTGTTAGCAGTTCGGTTGGCGTATAGACCGCTCCGACATACGATCAATAGTTGTACTGTTTATTAAACGCGACATAAACAGGCATCGCTAAAAAAATAAAAGATTTTTATTTGTTATAACTTGCATATTTTTCTACTAAATGTGGGTTTAAACAGGAGTTAAATTAATGAAACGAACTTTTCAACCAAATAATCGAAGGAGATCAAGAAAACATGGTTTCCGACACAGAATGCAAACACGAGCTGGAAGGGCTGTTATTAAAGCTCGTCGGCAGAAGGGTCGCGCCCGGCTGTCAGCTTGATAGGTCGTTTGCACTATAAGCGTGACTTTAACGATCTTCGTTTAAATGGAAAAACAGTAAAACGAGGATGTTTGAGCGTTGTTTTCAAGCCAGCTGACAACTTTTCGGTTGGTATTAGAGTCGCATTTGCTGTAGGTCGATCTGTTGGTGGTGCAGTTGTTAGAAATCGCATCAAAAGAAGACTTCGAGAGGCTTTTTCAAAAATGATTACAAATAATAAATTAGTTCCAAAAGGTGATTACTTGATAAGAGTTTTTCCTGCAGCTAAAAACAAAAGTTTTGTTTGTTTAGAAAATAATTTAGAAAAAATTATTGAAAGTTTAAGAAAAGACAATGATTAGCTTTTCTTCAACAAATTCAGAACAAGAGAGTACGAGTTTCGCTGTTAAAATAATGGTTTTGTTAATTAACGGATATCAGAAAATTTTTGCTGGAAGACCAAGTACATGCAGGTTTTTCCCGTCATGTTCAAGTTATGCGATTGAATCCTTCGAGAAAAAAGGATTTTTTAAGGGATTTTTTCTTTCAGTTAAAAGAATTCTTAGATGTAATCCTTGGGGTGGTTATGGAATGGATTATGTTCCTGAAAACAAAAGGCGAATAAATGTTTGATTTATTGGCAAATTTGTTGTCTTGGTTTTACGACTTTTGGCCTTCATATGGCATGTCTATAACCCTGTTAACACTAGTAATAATGGTTATTTTAACTCCTTTAACACTTAAGCAAACTCGTTCAATGATAAAGATTCAGCATGTTCAACCAGAGTTGAAAAAAATACAAAATAAATACAAAAACGATAAAGAAAGAATGAATAAAGAGGTTATGGCTTTTTATACAGCTAATAACGTCAATCCTCTTTCAGGTTGTTTACCGCTTTTTGTTCAGGCACCAGTTTTTCTTGTTTTATATAACGTTATTCGTGGATTAACTAGACGCCTTTCTAATATTGGTGAGCATGCAGGATGGGTAGTAGGTAGTTTCAATCAAGAAATTTCTGTTCCACCTGAACGCCTGGAAGTTTTTTACCCTGACTACATAGATCATCAAAGTGCATTATTTAATGATTTAAGTAGAGAGAAGGAAATGGTTTCTTGGGGTGTGGATCTCGCGAGATCAGCAAGTGATGCTCTTTCTGATGGGTTTGTCGCGTCAGTTCCTTATTTTATTTTGATTTTGTTAGTTTTTGTTTCTTCTTGGTATCAACAAAAACAAATAAGGGGAAGAAATCAACAAGCTGCTATTAGCCCTCAACAGCAGATGATATTTAAAATAATGCCATTTTTTCTCCCTGTTATTTCTTTTAGTTTTGATGCTGCTCTTGTTGTCTATTTTGTTATTTCTAATTTGTACAGAATTATTCAACAGGGGTATATAACTAGAAAGTTTTATGGTGAAAATGCAGCCAAAGAAAGTGTTGTGGTAAGTGAAACGGTAGAAAAAAGCACAAAAAATGTTTCTAAAAACAGTGCAAAAAAACCGATAAATACAGAGAAAAAGAATGTTAAAGCGTCAATAGATAAAGTTTCTTCATCAGAAGCTAAAAGAAAGCGAACTACAGCAGGAAGTAATGAGAATAATTCTCATTTAAATGAAGAAAAGACTGTTAAATCAAGGAAAAAAGAAAAAAATAAGGAAGTTAAAAACACTGGTCCAGTTGATAAAAAACCAGCAAATTCGGGAAGAATCACGCCTTCAGGCACAAATGTGCCGCGAAGTCAAAAGAAACGTAAGAAAAAGAAAAGGAAATAATTATGGAGTGGATCGAAACAACGGGGTCCACCGTTGATGAGGCTAAAGATAGAGCATTAGATCGTCTAGGTATTGCAGAAGATGACATGCAGTTTGAGATTATAGAAGAAGGAAGCAGTTCTCTATTTCGATTAAAAAGGAAAGAAGCGCGCTTACGGGCCAGAGTAAAGCCAGTAAACACGAAGCCTACATTTGATCGTCGTTCGAGAAATAAAAACCAAAGTAGAGGTGGAAAGAATAGTAATAAGTCAGGAAATGACAGAAATACTAATTCTAAGAAAAATCCAAAAAATAATACACAAAAGGAAAGTAATAAAAAGAGTACTAATAATAATAAAACCGATAAGAATGCGGCAAACAATAGAAAAAGGCGCGATACTGATATCAAATCTGATAAGAAAGGAAGTTCTAAAACAGATTCTGAAAGGCGTAGTAAAGCCAGAGAGACTGTGGAAAAAAATAAAATGAATCTTGAAGAACAATCGGAAATCATTGAAGATTTCGTAACAGGTTTGCTTAAAAAAATGGGTTTACAGGCACGCGTTGTTAGCTCTATAGAAGATAATCGTGCTGTTGTTCAGGCACAAGGATTAAATCTTGGACTAGCTATTGGACCTAGAGGTGAAACAGTGCGCGCAATCACGCAGCTTTCACACACCATGATTCAGAGACTTTCAGATGGTGAAGCTGAGGGTAAATTAACCGTAGATATTGGTGGGTACCGGGAAAGAAGAAGGACTTTTTTGGCTGAATTTGCAGTAAATCAAGCAAATGAGGTTTTAGAAGATGGAAATTCAGTAGCCCTGGACCCTATGAATGCCTCGGATAGGAAAGTTGTTCATGATGCAGTTTCTGATGTAGAAGGTGTTACAACACGTTCAGAAGGTTCAGATTACGATCGTCATGTAGTAATAATCGTAGATGAAATGTAGTGATATAACACTTCAAAAAATTCTTGATTTAGCTGTTAATGAAGGGTTTTTAACAGCTAATGCATCTAGAGAGGGCATTGAACACAGTAAGGGATTTTTATTTTCAGAAGAGAACTCTTCTTTTCTAAAAAATCTTAAAAATGAAGATTTAGCTATTGATTTAGGTACCGGTGGTGGTCTTCCTGGTTTAGTTTTATCTACTTTTACCAACTGTTTTTGGTTGTTGACTGATCGCGGTGAAAGAAGGTGTGATTTTTTAAAAAAAGCTGTTTTTGAACTTGGTCTAGATGCAAGGGTAGAAGTTGTTAAGTGTTCTGTTGAAGAGCTAAGTCGGGGCAAATACAGAGAAAAAGTAAAACTTGTCACCGCTAGAAGTTTTGGACCGCCCGCAATTACAGCAGAATGTGCAACACCTTTTTTGAGAGAAGATGGCTTATTTATAGTAAGTGAACCACCTTCTGATAATTCAATTGAAAATGATAACAGATGGCCACCAGACGGGTTAAATACACTTGGTTTAAAACAAAAAGAACAATGGCATACAGGTTCAGCAGGGTACAGAGCTTTTTGTCTTGATGGTAAATGTCCTAAAATTTATCCCCGTCGGTTTAACAGAATGGTAAAAAGCCCAGTTTTTTAAGACTTTTAGTTAAATGAGACCATTTAGGTTTCACGTGAAACATAAAAAATCGTTGTTTCACGTGAAACACTAATTTTTAAAGGGTACTTGTTTGTTTTTGCTTATTAGGTAATGTTGTGAGCAATGTCGATTACTTCTCAAAATGATGGTGAATCACCCCACAAAAAAAGTCCAAGAATTATTGCTATCGCTAATCAAAAGGGTGGTGTTGGTAAAACAACAACGACAATAAATCTAGGTGCTGCCATTGCTGAAAGTGGTAAAAAGGTTCTTATTGTAGATTTGGATCCACAGTCAAACACAACAACAGGTTTAGGAGTTTCAACCAAAGAATTAAACATTTCTATCTATCAAGTGATTATTCAAGAAAAAACCGCATCTGAAGCGATTCTTAATGTTGGGATAGAAAATCTTGATCTACTACCTTCAAGCTTGGAGTTGGCGGGAGCTGAAATTGAGCTTGTTACAGTCTTTAGCAGGGAACAGAGACTCGCCAGAGCTTTAGATGATGTTGTTGGTAATTATGAGTTTATTCTTATTGATTGTCCTCCAGCTTTAGGTCTTTTAACCGTGAATGCATTGTGTTTTGCTAGTGAAGTGATAGTTCCAATTCAATGTGAATATTACGCTTTAGAAGGTTTAGGACAACTTGTAGGGAATGTTGATTTGGTTAAATCAAATTTAAACCCAGAGTTAGAAATATCAAAAATTGTTTTAGTTATGTATGACTCGCGAACAAAAATATCAAAACAAGTTTCTGATGAAGTTAGAGAATATTTCGGTGACCGTGTTTGCAAACAGATAATACCTAGATCTGTTCGTCTCTCTGAAGCCCCTTCATATGGTCAACCAATAACGGTTTTTGATCCTACTTCGCGAGGTGCAATTGCTTATAAAGAGTTAGCAAGGGAGGTTTTAAATGAGTAAAAAAACTGGGTTAGGAAAAGGTTTGTCTGCATTGATTCCAGATTCACTAAGCGACCAGGAAACAAGTCTAATTTCGCAAAACAAAGGAGAAAAAGATACTTTAACGGCCTTTGGAAGTGAATTAAGGCAGGTTCCTTTAGCTGATATAGAGCGGAATCCTTATCAGCCTAGAACTGTTTTTGATGATGATAAGTTGTCAGAATTAACATCATCTATTCAAGAGGTTGGTGTTCTTCAACCGATTTTATTACGTGAGTTAAATGGTCGGTATGAGTTGGTTGCTGGAGAGAGAAGATGGCTGGCAGCAAGAAGAGCCGGCTTGTCGTCTATACCTGCTGTTATTAGAAGAATTAAAGATATTGAATCTTTTGAACAAGCAATTATTGAAAATCTTCATCGAGAAGATCTAAATCCAATTGATGAGGCTGTTGCTTATCACCGTCTCATGGATGAATTTAGTATGACCCAACAGCAAGTTGCTGAAAAGGTTGGAAGGAGTCGTCCAGCTATTGCTAACTCTTTAAGACTTTTGCACCTTTCTTCTGATGTCCAAAGATTGATAATTGATGGTGCTTTAAGTGCCGGGCATGCTAGGTGTTTAGCTGGTTTAAGTGATAGAAAAATTCAAGAAAAATTAGCATCAAGGATAATTTCAGAAGGACTTTCAGTGCGTCAACTTGAGGCAATAGTTAGTGACATACAAGATGCAAGTGGATTTGAAACCAAGGAAAAATCAATTCTGGGTAATTCAGTTAAAGAAGCTGCTTATCTTGAAGTAGAAAATGTTCTATCAGAAAGGTTCGATACTAAAGTTTCTGTCATTTCTAAAGGTAAAAGAGGGCGAATATTAATTGAGTTTGCAGATTCTGAAGATTTACAAAGGATATTTAGCATTTTAGAATAATTATTCTTTCTAATATATAATTATTCAGCAAATTCTAAAGGATCTTTAAACCAATTTGCAATAGCTTCAGCTAAACCTTTAGCTATCTCATTTGTGTTTTCTACGACTTTTCCAGGTGGTCCGAGAAAGCAAATGACAGCTGGCATTTTTGTTGCTCTTAATATTGGCATTTGCATGCCATTAGTTGAAGTTTTCACATTTATTATTTGCTTAATTGCTTTTGAACAATGCGATGCTAGACGAAAACCACCTTCACTTTGAGAGTTTTTTGTTTTGAAATAACTGACTGTGCAATAAGAATCATTCTCAATATAAATTCCTAGGTACATTTCAGCTTCAAATCCATTTGCTGTTCTAGCTTGAATGTCCTCATCTGGATTATTTAAGTCAATTACTTTTGCCCCTTTTTGACGAAGCATTCTTGCTGTTGCATTTGCTAGAGTTGCGCTATTACCAAAGTGGCCCACAACCAAGTGGCGTGATTTTAATTCGGTGTTTTGAATTCTTAAGTTTTCAATTTCTTTTATTTTGGAAATTTGCGTACCAGAAGTCTCACGGTTTTTTATATTTTGAAGACTTCTAATTGTTTCATGTCCGGCAATGCCATCTTCTATAAGTCCGAAATTCTTTTGAAAATCAATTAAGGCATTAACTGTTTGAGGTCCAAAAATTCCATCAACTCTTCCGACATCAAAACCTAATTTTCCTAATTGGGTTTGTAAATCTAATACGTCATCCCCTTTAAGCATTGGAGATTGAAGATATAACTGTCTATTGCCTAACTTGAATGCTGCTTCTAATAAAACGGCTAGCGTGGTTTCATCTAAAACACCGTTTATTTTAAGTCCTCTTAACTTTTGAAACTCTTTTAGTTTTTCTTGAGTGTCGGGACCAAATTCTTTTTTAGTTATTTCAATTTTTTTTATAGAAAAACCTAAATTTGATAGACGTATTTGTAGAGAAAAAACATCATTTCCGGTATCCCCAATTTCTAAAGTGTTTTCGTTTTGCACAACATTTTTCTTGGGTTAATTTTTCTAAATAAACTCTGATAAAGCATCTAACAGTTGATGTTTTCCTTGGGCGCCTACTAAACGTTTTTCAGGTTCTCCATTATTGAAAACAATCAAAGTAGGAATGCTCATTATTTCAAATTTTTGTGCTAATTCAGGAGCGTTATCAACATCTACTTTTGCTATTTTTATTACTCCTTCTTGTTCATCAGCAATTTCTTCCAAAATAGGAGCAATCATTTTGCAAGGTCCACACCACTCGGCCCAAAAATCTACAAGGACTGGTTGATTAGCTGAATTAATTTCACTTTCAAAATTTTCTTCTGAAAGATTTGTGATAGCCGCACTCATTATTCTCTCCATGGGTAGTTAGTTATTTAAGGATTTTTACACCTTATAGATGCTTAGTGCGTACACCTTTAGGATTTTTTTTATTTGGTTCAAATTTAATGGTTTTCTAACCAGTGTTCTGCGTCAATGGCTGCCATACATCCTGATCCAGCAGCAGTAACAGCCTGTCTGTATTTATGATCTTGGACATCGCCACAAGCGAAAACTCCGTCAATATTTGTTTTTGAGCTGTGAGGGTCTGTCTCTATATATCCCAAGTCATCTATTGAAAGTTTGTCTATGAAAAGTGAAGTGTTTGGCGTGTGACCTATAGCGATAAAAATTCCTTCTAAATCAAGTTGCGTTTCTTCAAGAGTTTTTGTATTTCGGATTTTTACAGCTTCAACAGAACTTGAACCAAGTATTTCTGTTACTTCAGAATCCCAAAGAAAATTTATTTTTGGATTTTCGTGAGCTCTCTTTTGCATTATTTTCGACGCTCGTAATTCATCTCTCCTGTGGATCACAGTTACTTCACTGGCAAATTTTGTTAAAAAAGTCGCTTCTTCAATAGCAGAGTCACCTCCTCCTACAACTGCAATTTTTTTGTCTTTAAAAAAGAAACCGTCACATGTGGCACATGTTGATAAGCCATGTCCTAGTAGTCGTTTTTCTCCTTCAACTTCTAACATCACTGATTGAGCTCCCGTTGAAATAATTAATGCTTCGGCAGTATGTGTTGGAGAATCTTCATTTGGATCACCTATCCAGATTTCAAAAGGGTTTTTTGTTAAGTCCACTTTGGTCACTTTTCTTGTTGAAAATTTTGCGCCGAATCTTTCTGCTTGGGCTTTCATATCAGCCATTAATTGTGGACCTAAAATTCCATCAGGAAAACCAGGAAAATTTTCTACTTCAGTTGTAAGCATCAATTGTCCACCTGGTTGATCTCCGGTAGATGATGGTTCCCCTTCTATAACTAAAGGGTTCAATTCAGCACGTGCAGAATAAATAGCAGCAGTTAAACCGGCCGGTCCGGATCCTATTATGACTATTTTATTGTGGCTATCTGACATTTGTTTTCCCATTTAACGAATGATTACTGTTTGTTGCTTTGCCCTTTTTTTAATATGAGAAGTCCTAAAATACAAGAGAATAAACCTAAGAAAATAAATGCTAACCAAGATCCTCCAGGTATTACATAGTCAATAATTTTAAAAATAGCTATTACGAAAAAAATTATTGCTACAAAGACACAAAGCAATATTGCTATCCCATAAATAATCCATTTAGATGATGAAATTATTGGATCAGTTGTGAATGAACGAAATTGTGAAACTGCTTTAATAAATTTGTTTGTAATTGAAGTAGTCCAATTTTCATTTTCTTTATTAGTTTTCATTTAATTTTTACTAGTTTTTTAAAGTAAAACAGATACCTATTACACCCGGTCCACCATGACTAGCCACAACAGGACCAAGAGCGCTTACACGTATTTTTGTTTGATCTATTTGCCCTTCAAGTGTGTTAAGAAATTCATCTAAGTCTTCAGCTCTGGCGTGCATTACAACTAGATTCTCAATATTCCCCTCAAATTCAGCCAATTTATCACGAAGCCATAAAAGAGATTTTTTTCTTGTTCTTTGTCTTCCTGCTTCTTCAACGATTCCGCTACTAACATCGATAAGTGGTTTTATTGAAAGCATGCTGCCAAGCAAAGCTTGGGCGTTACCAATTCTTCCACCTTTTTTAAGATTTTCTAAAGTATCTATAGCGGCGTATACGCGTGTTTTTGAACGCAAGTCATCCAAAAGCGTGAGTATTTCATCAACCGAACGATTGTCTTTGGAAGCTTTTGCAGCTTCTAAAACCATTGTGCCCAATCCACCTGTAACAGATTTACTGTCAAATATTCTTATATCTTTACCATCTAGTTCACGTGCACCTGTTTCTGCTGCTTGGATTGTTGCAGAAAGATCGCTTGACATATTTATGCAAATAACACTTTCAGCTCCTTGTTCAAAGCATTCTTCAAAAACTGTTTTAAACGCGCCAGGTGAAGGTGCAGCAGTTTGCGGAACATCTTCACTGTTATGCATTCTGTTATAGAATTCGTCCGCTCCAAGTTCAACACGGTCAATTAATTCTTCTTCGCCGAATCTGATGCTTAATGGGACAATTAAAATATCTAAGTTTGAAGCTTCTTCATCAGAAAGATCGCTTCCGCTATCTGTAACAATTCTGATTTTCATATTTCCTCCTGCCTATGGTTGGATCGTAGTCGTCTAGAACGCAACCACCAGAATGCGAGAAAAAAAACAGCACTAACAAAAAGTAAAATTCCCACACCTGATAGTCGAGTTGTTCTTATTAAAAGCGTATTTGAGTCTAATTGTAAAAGATGTTCTTTATCTGGAGATCTTATTCCTATACGGATTTGCGAATCACCGGATGCACGAGAACTTACAGGTATCTTTATTTTATTCGTACCAGGATTTAGTTTGACTTCTAAAGTTTGACCTGCAGGAAAACTAATACGTCCGTCACTTTGAAGTATTAGTACTACATTTGCGTCATGATTTAGACTGTTTTGGAGAGTAAAAGGTATTTCTGCTTTTCTACTTGTAAGTCTAACGTTTTGGTTTTCAGGGCTTGTGAATCCATCAATTACTTTGACTATTTCCTCATAAATAGTCGTGAAATATTTCGATGTATCATTTTCGTTTAGTTCACTAGCGGAAGTTGTATCGAGAAGCTCATAAAGAAAAGAAGTATTTGGATGAGGTTTTCCTATGACTTCTGAGTAAGCCTTAATTGCTGCTTTTGCTAGGTTTTGATTTGGAGCTCTGCTGGAAATATCTTGCGGCGATTTGTTCCAAAGAATGTATTTGGTTTTATCAATTTCTTGATTTTTCTCAACATGATTAATAAGAACGGGAAGTGCTTTTATGTTTATATTAGGAAAGTTTTGCAAAGTTGTGAAAAATTGGTTCAGAAGATTTTCAGATATATCACTTGGAATTTTTACTATGAGATTTTTCTCTTCTTTCGTTTCATCTAAAGTAAGCAAAGAGAGGTCAGCTAGTAGAAATTGAATGTCTAAGTTTTTATTTTCTAATTTCGTTAAATAGAAATTTATTGTTTCATCTAAAATAAAAACTTTAAAAACGTTTCCATCGTTTCCTTTTAGAGTAATAAAAGGGTTTATTTTCTGTTCTGGTTTGGGGTCGATATGAGACAATTCCGTAATGAAAGTTTTAATGCCAACTTTATTTAGAGCGTTAAGAGTTTCTATAACAGCACTATTTGAGATAAAAGAAAACAAACGATCTGGTTCTATTTGAAGTTGATTAGTTATTTGACGATCTCCTCTTTTTAGAAGATCGTTATAAGTTTCAAAGCGATCAATAAATCGCCATGCTTCAGGGTCGCTTGTTACAAAAGGGGAAGAAATAACATGTAATTGAGTTTTTGCTAAATTTTTAAGCTCTATTAGTAAAAGCTCATCTTTTGGGTTTTTTGATTTAGAAAGACCTGACAGGGTTGCTGGTGGCAAACTGATTGCGATTTTTATTTCAGGATTACTTTTTAGTGCGTTGACCAGATTAGTTAACTGATTAATTGCGTCTCCGTCGATAATGTAGGTTCCATCATGTTGAAGTGGTGGTTTAGCATTTATTTCAGCAATAAATGCTAAAGAAATAGGTTTTAGTTTTTCTGGCTTAAGTAAATGTATAAGTGGAAAAACTAAAGATTCAGAATTTTCTTGATTTGAGTTATAGCTTTTTATGACTAGAGGGCTTACTGTTCCCGGTTCAGAAAAAACAGAATTATTTGTAAGACCATTTGTATTTAATTCGATAGTAATTTCTTTAGATTTAATTTGTTCTTGGGTCAGAATTATCTGAAATGGATCTGTTGTAGGTTCAGAGGTTTTGGAAATGAAACTTTCCTTTAGTGATTCTCTGTTTAATTTTTGAAGTGTGTATATCTCAATTAAATCTCCTTCATTCAGATGGTTAATTGAAAGATTTAATTTGAACGAGTCATTATTTTCTGACCAGACCGGTTGTTCAAGCAAGGAGAGATATTTCGCCTCATTTTGTGCATGTGCTGTTGTGTTTGGAAAGAGAATAAAAGCAACTATTGCGAGAATAGACACGTAAAAGCATTTCTTTATAAAACCTTTTAAAGCTAAAAACAGATTTTTCGTAATACTTACAGAATATGGCTTTTAGGTGCTTTTAGTAAGAGAAATTTTTAAGACTTATTTTCAAGGGCCCTATATCGATAGAACTTCGAACTACGATCTTTAAGTGGCGTTGTTATTTTTGACTGATGAGCGTTTTCTTGAACATGTTGCAGGAAAAAAACACCCTGAGTCGCCTGCACGTCTTGAAGCAGTATGGAAAGGTTTAGATAATCTTTTTTTGGGTGATGATTTAGTTCGAATTGAACCACGGATTGCTACAGAGACAGAACTTTTGAGGTGCCATCCAATTGAACATATTAAAGCTTTAGAAGCTTTAGATGCCAACGGTGGGGGTCGTATGGACCCTGATACTAGAATTAGTAAAGGGTCATGGGATGCAGCCCGTTTAGCTGCAGGATCAGGTCTTGCGGCCGTTGAAGCATTAATTCAAACTCAAGCAGAAACTGCATTTTGTGCAATTAGACCACCAGGACACCATGCAACATCCAATCGCTCTATGGGGTTTTGTTTGATTAATAATATTGCTATTACCGCAGCTTCTCTAATAGCGAAAGGTGAGAAAGTTGCTGTGATTGATATAGATGCTCATCACGGAAACGGGACGCAAGAAATTTTTTATTCTGACCCTCGTGTTCTTATGATTTCAATTCATCAATGGCCTTTGTATCCAGGCACTGGGTCAGAGGAGGAGATAGGTGAACTAGAAGGGAAAGGTTTTACGGTAAATGTACCTCTTCCACCAGGAGCGACTGGAAGTACATATAGATCAGCATTAGACAAAATTGTCGTTCCTCTTGTGGAAGACTTTCAGGCAGATTGGATATTAGTTTCTGCAGGTTTTGATGCTCATAGAGAAGACCCCTTAACTGATATGGGATTGACTTCAGGAGATTTTGCTGATTTGACTTTAAATTTGTTTAATTTGGCACCAAAAAATAGGTGTATTTTCTTTTTGGAGGGGGGCTACAACCTTCAAGCTTTGACGGATTCTGTGACTGCTTCATTTGCTTCAATAATGGGTATTAATTCACGACCCGAATCCGCCACAGGAGATGGACCAGGTGTAGAAGTTGTAAATAGGGTCGCAAAGTCGCATGGGGTGATTTTGTGAACGAAATTATTGATCGTTTGAGAAATTTAATTAGTCCCGTTACGGAAAGATTTGTTAACGAGCAACATACTCTTTTTTTGGTAGGGGGAGTTGTTCGTGATTCTTTTATACACCAAAAAATTGAAAGTCCTGATTTAGATCTCACAACTAACGCTACTCCTGATCAAATCCGTGCTTTAGTTGAACCTTTGGCTGATGCAGTCTGGTTGCAAGGTGAGA
This sequence comes from Acidimicrobiales bacterium AG-414-N20, assembly GCA_003214465.1. Lineage (GTDB taxonomy): Bacteria > Actinomycetota > Acidimicrobiia > Acidimicrobiales > MedAcidi-G1 > MedAcidi-G1. The sequence goes on from QCLO01000007.1 coordinate 38,557, forward strand.
GATTTGGAACAATTGGCTTGAGAATTGGTGAAATAAGAATGGAAATAACAACTCATAGATCTGAGTCTTACGCGACCTCCTCTAGAAAGCCTTCAGTAACTTTTTCATCGAATTTGGAAGATGATTTAAGTCGAAGAGATTTCACAGTTAATGCAATGGCTGTTGAATTAGATAGCGGGAATTTTTTCGACCCCTTCAACGGTAAGTCTGATTTAGAAAATAAGATTTTAAGAACTCCGTTATCTCCTTCTGAGTCATTTAATGACGATCCTTTAAGAATTTTAAGAGCTGCTCGTTTCTCTGCTGGTTATGAATTGCAACCAGTTCAAGAAATTGTTGACACTGCAAAAGATTTAGCAGAAAGAATTTTAATCGTTTCAGCTGAAAGAATAAGAGAAGAGGTTTTAAAACTTCTTTCTTTAGAAAACCCTACTAAAGGTTTTGAGTTCTTAGAAAAAGTAAACTTGCTGTCAAAGATACTTTCTTTCGAACTTAATTTAGATCATCAGAATTTAAATCAAATATTTTCACGGTTACCACTTGATGATCCTGTTCGAAGATTTTCCATCTTTTTTAAAGGTCTTTCAAAAAAGGAAGTTAAAGAGTCTTTGCATCGACTCAGGATGTCGCGAGAAGAAAGCCGGTTAATCGAAAATGTTGTGGATTTTTTGAACTTGGTTTCCAATGGCCCAAAAAGTGTAAAATGGACCGATGAAGAGATTCGTCGTTCACTTGATTTAAATCAGTTGAATGTTGAGGAGTCCATCAATCTAATTGAGGCTTCGGACTTAAATGCGAAAGATTTTTTAGATTCATTAGAGAGTTTAAAATCAAGAGAAAACTTAATTTCATTTGAACCGTCTTTAACAGCGAAAGAACTGATGGTTTTACTCAATTTAGAACCCGGTCCATTAGTAGGTGAAATCTTAAGGTGGCTTAAAGAATTACGTCTTCGTGATGGTCCTATTTCAGCTGATGAAGAAAGAGAAATGGTTTTGGCACGGTGGGGAAAATAAATTGTTTCATATATTTCCGGCAAGTTTTTTAATCAATTAAATGACTATTGTGTTTTCATGTATTCAGTAAGAACAAAAAAGTTTCCACTTTCTAATAAAGGTAGCAACCTTGTAAAAGAGGATTTGATTTTTTTGGAGCGTGCTGCTGATGTTGAATACAGACTTGCGCGACAAACAGTGATTGATTATTGGAAAAATGGAGAAATTGAGCAAGAAATTTTGTGTGATGCTCAATCGATGCTGAAACGAAATGCTATTCATTGTGGAGCTGCTATTGAAGAGCGTTGCCCAATTTGTGAATTAGGTGAAATTTATTATGTAACTTATGTTTTTGGTCCGAGATTGCCCGCTCATGGTCGTTGTATTTCTACCAAAGGAGAGCTTCAGAGACTTGATAATAGAAAAACACACCTTTCAGCTTACGTCATTGAAGTATGTCCTGATTGTGGTTGGAATCATCTTGTAAGAACTGCATCTTTAGGTGGAAAATAAATTTTAAAACTATCAAAGTCTTTAATTTTAAATTATTGGTAAAATGAACTCCTGCCGGCAGCTGTATGCGCTGGACTGAAAAGGAGAGTTTGTGGTGTCGAAATCTACTGTTCCTGCTATCCGTGAACAAAAACGTGCTTACGGGTCTAAACCCATAGTCATGATTACTGCTTATGATGCCCCTGGCGCGCGCATGGTTGATGAAGCAGGCGTTGACATGATCCTTGTTGGTGATTCATTAGCTATGGTCGTTTTAGGCTATGAAGACACGCTTCAAGTAACAGTTGATGACATTGCTCATCACACTGCTGCTGTAGCACGAACCAAACCTTCAGCACTTGTTGTTGCTGATTTACCCTGGCTTAGTTATCACATTTCTGTTGAAGAGACAGTTAGTAATGCGGCAAAACTTATTAGAGCAGGTGCAAATGCAGTAAAACTTGAAGGTGGACGAAGTCGAATCCCCATGATTGAAGCATTATTATCTGCTGAAATTCCTGTTATGGGACATATAGGTCTAACACCTCAATCAATAAATTCAATGGGTGGATTTAAAGTACAGGCACGTGATACCAAAGGTGCGTTGGATTTAGTATCTGCTGCGAAAGCTTTGGCACACGCTGGCTGTTTTTCTATTGTTCTTGAAGGCGTTCCATCTCAAGTTGCTTCAATGGTTACTTCTTCTGTTGATGTTCCTACAATTGGTATCGGTGCCGGATCGGATTGTGATGGACAGGTACTTGTTCTACATGACATATTAGGTCTTGAAAAGAGAATTATTCCAAAATTTGTCCGTAGTTATGCTCAATTTCACGTAGATGGTGTTTCTGCATTACGTGAATTTGTAACTGATGTTAAAAGCGGTTCTTTCCCATCAGAAGAAGAATCTTATTGTTTAAGCTCTGAAACCTCAGAAGAGCTTGGACTTTATGGCGCTATATAAATATTTTTTGTCACACCTGTTAAGCAATATGTGTATATGTGGAAAAATTGTTTATCAACTTACTTATTGGGATTAGCCTTATTTTGTCTTTAATAGGGGTAAAATGTATTTCCCCTGCCCCAATAGGGGCTCTGAACAATCAAAGGGTTTGTTCGGAACCGTAGGAGGTGATTGCCTGTTATGCGGGCTTATGAATTAATGATTATTTTTGATGGCGATCTTAATGAAGAAGCCATTTCAAGCTACTTATCCAATATTGCTTCGGCTGTCGAAAATGAAGATGGAAAAGTTGTGTCGTCGAAAGATACAGAGCCATGGGGCAGACGTAAGTTTAGCTATCGGATCAATCATAAATGGGAAGGATTTTATGTTGTTCTTGAGATAGCTACCCAAGCAGCAAATATCGATTCAACTGATCGTCTTCTTAGGTTGGCAGATAGAAGTGAAATAGTTCGACATAAAATTATTCGTCTTCCAGACGAAGAGGCTGTTGAACGCGGTCTTTTAGAGAGTACAACTGCTTAACTAGCAATTTGAATTGGAGTAGATATGGCATTTGATAATACGGTAACAATTGTTGGAAATGTAACTCGTGATCCAGAGTTGCGTTTTACGCCTAGTGGATTACCAGTTTGTGGATTTGGAGTAGCGTGGAATCAACGTAATCGAGACGGTGAGGAAACGGCTCACTTTTTTGAAGTTACTTGTTGGCAGAGTTTGGCTGAGAATGTTTCTGAATCAATTACAAAAGGAACTCGGGTGATTGTATACGGGAGACTTGATTGGAGCAGTTGGGAGACTGAACAAGGTGAGAAGAGGAACCAAGTTAAACTTATAGCTGATGAAGTGGCCGCTAGTTTAAGGTGGTCAACAGTTGATGTAACCCGTAATGAATCTAGAGGTGGAGATGCTGGTGGGGAAAATACCAGCATGAATGATTCAAGTTCTGGAAATAATCCGCCTATGACAGAAGAGGAACCTTTTTGATGGCACGCAAAGAATTTAAAAGTCCTCAATTTGATGAAAAAAATGGTCGTTTGAGGAGAAAAAGAGTTAGTCCTTTAACGATTGGGAAAATAGAGTATGTCGATTATAAGGACACCGATTTACTCAACAAGTTTTTATCTGAGCGTTCTAAAATCAAAGCTCGTCATAACAGTGGAAATGATGCTCAACAACAGAAAGCTGTTGCAAGAGCGATAAAAAATGCGCGTGAGATGGCCTTGATGCCATACAAAGCGGCAGTTACAACTCAAAGGCGAGAGAGAAGAAATGAAAATGATCGTTCTGATAGAGCGTCGGGTCCACCTCCTCAACCTAGCGCGCCTCCTCCTGGCACTGAAGGTGACGATTTTGAATCATCATCCGAGATTTCTTCAATAGAAGAGAATCCGGAAATTGTTGATTCGTTTACTGCTTCGCCAGATATTCAGAATGAAGTCACTCTTGACATTGATGAAGGGGAAGAATTGTGAAGATCCTCCTCCGTGCGGATGTAGATGGCTTGGGTAGAACTGGAGATATTGTAGACGTCGCACGCGGCCATGCAAGAAATTATTTATTGCCTAGAGGGTTAGCTGTTGTGGCATCTTCTGGAGTTACTGCTCAAGCAGAAGCTATGCAAAAGAAACGTGCTTTAAAAGCTGTTGAAGATAAAGCCGATGCTGAAGAAATAGTTTCTCGACTAGATGGAATTATTATTCAAATTTCTGCTAATGCTTCTGAAGCTGGAAAGCTTTTTGGCTCTGTAGGGGTTGTAGAAATTGCTCAAGCATTACAGGATCAAGTTGGTCTCGAAATTGATCGTAAAGATATTTCTGGCGAGACTGTTAAGGAAATTGGGACACATCAATTTACTTTGAATTTGCATCCTGAGGTTGAAATGCAAATAACTGTTGATGTTCAAGGTGACGTTTAAAGTTTTCCCCATAGATTGTGTTTATTCCACAAGTTAATCCACAGACTGATCCACTTAAAAAGACTACTTTTCCCCTATGTTTTTGGGGTTTTCCTCTGGCGTTCCACAAGTCAATAGTGGCAAAGTGGAACCTTGTGTGAAGTATTTGGAGGATGAGTTTTGAGTGCAATTGAAGAAGATTGGCGTAATTTAGAAGAACCTTCTTCTTTACCCATTTCATCTCAAAGAGGGAAGACCGGAGCGAGAGTTCCGCCACACAATATCGAAGCAGAAGCTTCCCTATTGGGTGCGATGCTTTTATCTAAAGATGCGATTGCTGATGCGCTTGAAGTAACTTCAGCAGAACATTTTTATAAGCCTTCGCATGCTCACGTTTTTGATGCAATTTGTGGTCTTTACGCAACAGGTGAACCGGCTGATCCGGTAACGGTTGCAGATGCTTTAGATCGTGCCGGATTGCTTGAAGGTATTGGTGGTCCTGGAACGTTATTGGATCTCCAAGCTGTGACACCAGCGATCACTTCGGCTTCCTCGTTTGCCAGAATTGTTCAAGAACATGCAACACTTCGTGGATTAATTGGTGCCGCTAACGAAATGGCAGAAATTGGTTATAGCAGACCTGAAGATGTACCTAAGGCTGTAGATGAGGCCGAAAACCTTGTTTATCAATTGGCACAAGGAAGAATTAATGACTCTATGGGTCAAATGCGCGACCTTCTTGATCAGACCCTAGACGCTATGGAAGAAAGGCAACAAGGTAAAGGACTAACAGGTGTCCCGACTGGTTTTAAGCGACTTGATCAACTTACTTCTGGTTTACAGAAAGGCAATTTAATAATAATTGGAGCTAGACCATCTGTTGGTAAAACATCATTGGGCCTTAATATCGCAACTCATATAGCAACTGTTTCAAATAATCCCGCATTAATTTTTTCATTGGAGATGAGTCGGTTGGAGCTAACCCAACGCATTCTTTGTGCTGAGGCTCGAGTTGACTCTCAAAAAATAGTTAATGCTCAGATGAATGATGATGACTGGGTTCGGATCAATAAAGGTATTGGTCATTTAGATGAAGCACCTATTTACATTGATGACAATCCAGGCGTTTCAATAATGGAAATACGTGCAAAGTCTAGGCGCCTTAAAAGCCGTATAGGGAATTTAGGAATAATCGTTGTCGACTACTTGCAATTGATGACAGGTAGGTCTGCAGCTGAAAGCAGACAGGTCGAAATCTCTGAAATAAGTAGAGGACTCAAACTTTTGGCTAGAGATTTAGAAACCCCGGTTATAGGAATTTCGCAATTGTCAAGAAGCTTAGAAAGTCGACAAGACAAAAGACCAATGCTTTCTGACCTTCGTGAGTCCGGTTCTATTGAACAGGATGCCGATTTAGTAATGTTTATTTATCGCGATGAAATTTATAATCCCGAGAGTAATGAAATGGGGATTGCTGAGATAAACCTTGCTAAAAATCGAAATGGTCCGGTTGAAAGAGTTCGTTTAGCGTATATGCCTAATTTCACTAAGTTTGCTGACCTTTCAAGATCTGATGAACCTGATTCTTCTGCGCAAAAAGCTGGTTCGGTAAATGAACTAGGGAATTTTTAAATTAAATCGTGTTTTTAGGTGAGGATTTGTTGGAATGGTTGCTTTTAGCATTTGGTGGAGCCATGTTTATAGGGAATCTAACTGCTTTGTTGAATCCGCCTAAAAAGCAGGATGATAAACATTTAAGGAAAGCACCTTTTTGGAGGAGCTTTGTTTACATAATTGTTGGTTTGGTTGTTGCAGTTTGGTCCTTCGCGGGATTAATTGGTTGAATTACTTTGTAGTTCAGTATTGATTAAAATTTGTTGCCATTGTGGAGGTGAAGTTAATGTTCGAGCACATTATTGCTCAAATAGACGCATCGGGATTAACAGATGCTTGTGGCTCAGAACCTAGTTTTGTATGTGAGTGGATTTGGGATGTTTCAGGCAATGAGCGTTTGACTGAAATAGCTGCCTGGGGTGTTGAAAGACCTTTGAAGATTTTATTTATTCTTGTAGCTGCTTATATAGCTAACCGAATATTAAAAAAAGCCATTAGCACGGTTGTAAGTCGTCTTGTTCAAGAAAGATCTCTAATAGAAGATGAAGAAAAATCTGATGCTTTGGTTGCTCGAGTTGGTAGACGAGCCAAAGCGCGTCTACAAAAAAATCGAGAAAGAGCAGAAAGGTCTCGTCAACGAGCTAAGACATTAGGAGGTTTACTCACTACTCTTGCGACTTTAACTACTTACAGTTTGGGAGTTTTGTTGGCTTTAGGTGAGATTGGATTCGACTTAGGGCCTTTAATAGCTGGTGCAGGAATTGTAGGTTTTGCTGTTGGTTTCGGAGCTCAGTCTGCAGTATCAGATTTTATTGCGGGAATATTCATACTTGTAGAGGATCAGTATGCAGAAGGTGATTTTGTTGATTTAGGTGATGCATCGGGAACGGTTGAGCGGGTTTCATTAAGGACAACGGTTCTTCGGGATGTAAATGGTGCAGTTTGGGTTGTGCCCAATGGTGAGATTCGTAGAGTTTGTAACTCTTCACAGATTTGGGCCCGATCTGTTTTGGACGTTGACGTTGCTTACGACACAGACATTGATTTAGCAGCGAGTGTTATTAAAGAAGTTGCAGATGAATTATGGAAAGAAAATCTTGAATCAGCAACGATTATCGAAGAACCTGAAATTTGGGGTGTTCAAAACTTTGGAGCAGATTCTATTTCTATTCGTTTAGCTGTAAAAACTGAAGCAGGGGAGCAGTGGTCCACGGCTAGGAAAATTAGAGCACGTCTGAAAAAAGCTTTTGACGAAAATGGTATAGAGATACCGTTCCCCCAAAGAACAGTTTGGGTCAGGGAAGTAGAAAATCAGGTTGTTGCTGAAAAACCAAAATCTGAAATAAGGAAAGATCTATTAGATGGTCGGTCTGGTAGCGATGGCGAGGAATAGTAATTATTCGATATCGCTACGACTAATCGCTCTTTCATCTGTTCCCAAATAACTAGATACAACTATTGGATCGTTTCGTACTTTAGATGGCTCACCTTCTGAGATTACGGTTCCTGCTTCTAAGCAATAAACGCGATCAGAAAGTGCCATTATCATAGGCATATCATGCTCTATTACTAACATTGACGCACCAAGTTCTTTTTGAATTTGCTTAAGAAGTGGTCCAAATGCCTCAGTTTCTCTTTGAGCAATTCCCGCAGTTGGTTCATCAAGGCAGAGCATTTTCGCATCTAAAGCTAAAAGGCCAGCTAATTCAACTATTCTCCGTGTACCTGTAGAAAGTTCAGCTATAAAAGAGTCTGCGTATCTCCCTAGTCCAAGAAAGTCAATTAATTCGTTAGCTTGATTAGTTTTACTCATTTCATTACGTGTGGCATTCGGAAGAGATAATGCGGTTGGTAAAAGACGTGCACGATTTCTTGCTTCAAGAGCTACTTGGACAGTTTCTCTAACAGTTAACTCAGGAAACAGTTGAGCGGCTTGAAAGGTTCTACCCAAACCTTTACGTGCTCGTTTCGCAGGTGTTAATTGCGTGACATCGTCTCCTAATAGAGTGATGTTTCCGGTTGAAGGGACATAACCACCTATGGCATTCATAAGTGTTGATTTACCAGCACCATTAGTCCCGATTAGCCCCACGACTTCTCCAGAATTTACCTTTATATCTACAGCATTTACTGCAATTAAGCCTCCGTAAGAAACTGAAATATTTTTCGTTTCCAAAATAGTTCCTGATATTGGGTGGGAATCAATATTTTTCTTTAGTGAAGTAGGCGGTGTTGTAGTCGTTTTAACCGGAGTAGTTTCGAGTTTTTGTTCAGCCCAATTCAATAAAGAATTTCGTGCTGAATAAGCAATTTGTACGAGTCCACCTGGGAAATATAAAAGAAGTACGAGAAGTCCAATGCTTGATGTGAAAAGAGGAACAAGATCATTTTCTGGCCATATTGCTGGTAATCCTATAACCCACATGGATCCAATGACTGGGCCCATTAGTGTTCCAAGACCACCAATGACAACCATTGAGACAACCTTAAGTGAATTGCTAATCATGAAGAATCGTTCGGTGAAAGGGATGTTTTGAACTAAGCCTCCTAGGAGTGAACCTCCTAGTCCTGCTAAACACCCTGCCAAAGAAAAAGCAATTAATTTAGTTCTATGGGGAACTACAGTGTACGCAGCAGCAGTATTTTCATTTTCTCTAACAGCAATTATTGATCTACCCACACCGCTTTTTCTAATTTTGTTTATTAGGAAAAGTGTTATAACCAGGGCTCCAAGACAGAGAAAATAATAGGCTCTTTGGCTAGCTAATTCGATTGGCCCGAGACTTCCGCGGCGAAACGGAACACTTTGGTTGTATCCACCGCTTAAAACAGGACGTCTATAAATGTATTGTGATGCTGCTAGAGCAAAAGCAAAAGTTGAAACTGCTAAGAGGAGACCTTTGACTCTTAATGCTCCTAGTCCAATGATTGCAGCTGAGATACCGGCGACCAGGCTTGCTAAAAGCATTGAAACTAAAAATGGAAATTTAGGTAATGAGATTGAAAAAAGATGCCATTTTTCGCCGAAACCAACTCCGAAATCTAATCCGCGATTAAATCCAGCAGCTGCAAGTGCTCCAATACCGGCAAAAGCCATTTGACTAAGAGATAGTTGACCCGCCCATCCCGTAACAACAGTAAGTGAAATGGCACATATTGCAAATGCCAGAACACTTGCGTAGAGAAGGTGTCGGGAAGGCAATGTAACTATAAATGGCAGAACAATGGCAAAAATAAATAACACCGTAAGAGTTAGGGAAGACAAATTCCTAACCCACCAAAATTGGTTAAGTCTTTCTGGAATGGGTTTTCTGCGTGGGCTGAAAGAAAAAGAAGTTTCTTCTGCAGTCGAAGATCTACTTTGGAATGCGACTGCAATTGCCACTACTAAGAAAAGTATGAAATCTATTAGGCCTACTTGATCCAGGAAAACGAATTGCACATGAGCTTGAGCAATACCTATCGCTATTCCTGCAATTAAAGCGCGGGGGAATGAATACATACCAGCTATAACCGCAGCTGCTAAAGCTCTGGTCATAGTGTTTGGCCCGAGATTTGTTATTCCTGTTAGGGATCCTCTGCTTCCTGATAGAAGAAGAAGAGAAACACTTGAAAGTGTGCCAGCTACAGTCCAAACAAAAAGTGAAACTACTTTCGGTTTTATACCAGATAATTTTGCAAGGTCAGCGTTATTTGCAGAGGCTTGCACAGTTTGTCCAAAAATAGTTTTATTTAAAAACCAAGAAAGAGCCAGTGTTAGAAGGGGTACAACGATAAGGATTGTTAATTTGGGGCCAGTAATTCGAAGACCAAAAACGTCGTTCCATTTTCCAGAAATAGGAACTGGAAATCTGACTCCTCTTTTACTTTCAATATCTGGATACGCGGCCAAAACGGCTTGCATTAGCTGAGCTATTCCAATTGTTGCAACTAAAACTATTACTCTTGGGGCGGTGAATAGTCGACGAATTATGGCAAGTTCTATAATTGATCCAACTAAAGTTCCCACTAGTAGAGCTATTGGTAAAGCTATCCAATAAGGAAAGCCATAATTGATGACCATTAGTGCCATAAGCCCTACAGCAGGGAGCCCCATATTGCCTACTGCAAGATTTATTACACGTGTAGATCTATAAATTAGTACTATTCCGAGAGCCAGTAAGCCGAAAACCATTCCATTAATTAATCCATCAAACCAAAGTTGGCGGGTGGTCCATACAGCGAGTATTTGTGGTGACTCGGATAGAACAATTTCTAGGGATCTAGTCACATCAACCGCCTTCATCTCCAAGGAAAACGGCACGCGCTAAATCATCACGTTCGACGAGTTCTTGAGCCGAACCTTCAAAGCGAACTTGTCCTTTTTCTAAGAAAACCGCTCTATTAGCAATTGAAAGGGCAATATTTAATGATTGTTCTACGACAATCATTGTTTGACCTTTCTCTTGAAGGCGTTCGATAATATTTAAGAGGTCTTGAACGACTGTTGGGGCTAGACCAAGAGAAAGTTCATCAATAAGAAGAACTTCTGGTTCATGAAGTAGAACGCGCCCAAGTGAGAGCATTTGTTGTTGACCACCTGATAGTGACCCTGCTTTTTGTTTTTGTAGTTTTTGTAGTTCCGGGAAAAGCTCAAATACTTTTTCAATTCTTTCTTTAACATCTTCTTTATTGTCTTTATGAATGTAAGCACCCATAATTAGATTTTGATTAACCGTCATGTCACTAAACACCCCTGATCCTCCAGGGAGTTGTTGGATTCCTAACTTTGCTCGTCTTTCTGGAGAGGCATAAGTGATTGTTTGACCATTAAGTCGCACTACACCTCTTTTTGGAACTCCTAAACCACTAATGACTCTAAGGAGAGTTGACTTTCCAGCCCCATTTGTTCCTAAAAGTGCGAGTGTTTCACCTTTATTTACTTCTAGTGAAATATCGAAAAGAATTTGTACTGTGCCATAAGAGAAATCAACGTTATTTACTTGTAGTGCGGGGATTGTTTCGTTTGTGTTAGATCTACGACGTTGTTCTTCTTGTTCTTCAAATAATTCTTGAACGTTTAATGAAAGGTCATTTCTTAGAAATTTGGCACCTCGGTACATTATCCAACCGCCAATTACTGAAGAGGGAAGAGTAAGGACTATAACGGTGATACGCGGTCCCCAAGTATCTGTGAAAAGAAGAGAAATCAGTCCTCCACCTGTTGCACCTATAAAAAAGATGTAGAGAGTTACTAAAGCTGAACCAGTGCCACGTAATCGGTATGGAACGATTGCTTGCAAAATAGGACTTACCATTGCAAAAGAAGCAGTTAGGAGAATCAGACTAGGTATTCCCGCTATCACAAATAAGGCAACATTGGGCATAAAAAATTGAACTGGTTTGAGTATTCCAGCTAAAGCTATTCCTAAGCCAATTAAATGAAGAGTTCGAGTAGGGTTTTCTCTCCAAAGACGATCAAATTTTGGACCTACCCATATAAGAGCTATAACAGCAAAAACTCCTCCTGCTGTTCCACTAATTCCTCTTTCAAATGCATCTAATCCAAATTCGTCCTCCAGAAAAAGATTTTCTAAAACAGGTGCCGTAAAAAGACCAAATCCAAGTGCGCTAAAAGCGACAACGACTGTTTTAACTGTTTTTATTTGTAGCAATCGTGAAAATGCTGCTTCCATTGAGATAGGTAAAGGTTTGTCTTCAATGAAAGATTCTCCTAGAACGTCAGTTTTTTCCCATTTTCCTCTTTCTGGTTCTTTTAAGAAAAACGAATATAAAGCAATAATTACAACAGGTATTCCGAGAAGGTAGTAACACCATCTCCAACCATCAATTCCATCTGAGCCATTGGCTGCAAGGGCTATCGCTCCTACTAGAACTGGGCTGGTGACTCTCAGTCCATTATTAATGATCCCAGTTAATGAACCGAGTCGTCCTCGTATGCCGATCGGGTAAGTATCAGCAATTACGGAACTGTGAACTGGGATTGTGCTTGCTTTTGCAATTCCAACTCCAAACCTTGCCCAGAAGAACATAAATGCATTAACTGCAATTCCTGATAGGAAAACCATTCCTGCAAAAATTGAACTGGCCCAGCCAATTATCGGAACTCTTCTTAATCGGTCTGCCATCCAACCCATTGGAAGAGAACCCAATACAACAAAGGCCGCTGATGAACTAGCTATGAAAGTAATTGTTCCATCACTAACATTAAATGTGTCTCTTATATCTGGAGCTAAGACATTTATAGCTGCAGTTTGAAGTTCCTCTAGCCCTGATAAAAGCGCGAGAGTAAAAAATGTTGCTGCTCCGCCGCCGAGTCGCAGACCTTTTTTAAAGCTAATTCCTTCTGACTTAACGCCTGGTAAAAGGTCATCTGGAAAAATTATTTCTGATTCTTTTTGTTTTGCTCGACGCTCCTCCTCATCAATAACCACTGAAGTTAATGAAGACAGTTTGGTTTGATCTCCATTAACGGGGTCTGAAGATTTTGAAGAATCGTTTTTCATTTTCAGCCGTTTCTGTAAAGTTTTATTTTTCCACGTCATATCCCGTTAAGCACAGTGGGAAAATTTAATTTTACGAATTTGTTTCTTTATAGATCGTTTCAGCAACAATTAGGTCCCAACTGGCAAGGCCAACCGATTTGAAAAGTGTTATAGCTTCTGCGGAACTTCTACCTACTTTTTTCTGAATCAGTTGTGAAAAGTCTCCTATTATCTGGTCGAACGACCAACTTTCTTCAATTTCGGCACTTATGAGTTCCCCAGCTTCTTCTTTAGCAGCCGTTCTATGATCTACAAAAATTTCCGCATTTTGTATTAACTTTGAATCTGCTTCTTTTTGTTCATCAGAAAAAGATCCTATTAAATTCAGATGAGCTCCCGGTTTAACTGATTCAGTCGGAATTACTGGTGTTTTAGAACTTGTACATGAGCAAACTAAATCACAGGCAGCAGTTTCTTTAGGGGGACTTATATTAATTTTTAGATCTTTTATATTTAAAGAATTAATAAATTTTTCAGCTGATTCCAGTGTTCTTCCAGAAATAAAAATTTGTTCAATTTCTGGGCGAACTGAAAGCATTGCTTCAATATGACTACGTGCTTGGACTCCTGTACCAAAAATTCCTAAATTTTTGACTTTTTCTTTTGCAAGTATTTCTGTTGCAACTGCTGATGCTGCAGGTGTTCTAAGCGTGGTTAAAGCCGAACCATCAAAAGTAGCTTTGGGAACACCGGTTTTTTTGTCGCAATAAAGATAGAAGCCATGAACAAGAGGAAGATCAATAGTTGGATTTTGCGACATTACTGTGACTAATTTTATTCCTATACCAGTTGGGGAAATCGCGGGCATCAAGAGAAAATCTTCTCCTGGGTTTAGAGGAATATGTTCTCTAGGAATAGGTTCGTCGTTATTTACACCACTATTTTGCAGAGCAGAAATAGTGTTTTTGATACCAAATGAAAAAATTTCATCAGCGGAGTAGTGACGAATTTCTTTCATTTCAGTTTAAATCCCATGCCGATTGGGTCACGCGGGTCGAGATAGAAAGAGCTCTTACTACAGCAATAAGCAGATCCTTCAATAGATGTAATTATGTCAGTTTCTTTTGTTTCGATTACTTGCCCTTTGAACATTCCACCTGCAATTCCATGGTTAAAAAAAGGTTCATTAGTTTTTATAAGGTTTTTTTCATGAAGCAAGGCAAGTCGTGCGGAAGTACCTGAACCACATGGCGATCTGTCGACTTGTCCATCTGCAAAAATGGTTATATTGCGTTGTCTTAGAGGTTTTTCCTCCAGAGTTTCATAAAAGATTGAACCGTATATTCCTGACAGTCTTCTGTCTGAAGGATGTTCAGCTAACTTCAGATTTTGAGTTTTCGATTTAATCTCTTTACTGATTTCAATTAATTTGTTTAAGTCTTTTGAATTTGTATTTAAACCTAACTGATTAGTTTCGATTGAAGCATAAAAAGCCCCTCCAAAAGATACGTCTAAAATTATTGGTCCAAATGCCGTATCTATTTTTACTTCTTTAGCGCTTACAAAAGAAGGAACATTAATGAAAGTGACACTTTCGACTTTTCCATTAAGTATTTTGGCTTTTGTAAATAGTCTTCCAGAAGGCACGTCAATCACGACTTCAAGATGATCTGTTTTTGATTTAATAAACCCGCTATCTATTGCCCAAGTCACCAATGCAATTGTTCCATGTCCACATGCAGTACTAAATCCGTCTGAATGAAAGAAAACAACTCCTAAATCTCCACCTGAATCATCGGGGGGAACAATAAAACCGCCGTACATGTCGGCATGTCCTCTAGGTTCATGGACTAAGAATTTTCGAAGATCGTCAAGGTTTTCTTCTGCCCATGATCGACGTTCGATGACAGTTGATCCTTCCATCGGACCCGCATCAACTATTCTGAATGGCTCGCCAGCTGTGTGGTAGTCACAACTTTCAATTGATGATCCTGATTCTAAATCCATGTTAAAACCTTAGTAGTTGATTTAAATTTTTTATCCAGAAAAATAAATATAGTGTGAGTGCGTGTTGAGAATCGAACCTCGCATCAGTTGAGAGCTGAGCTGCTGGCGTTTAGTAGATTTTGAAACTTGTTCTTAAAAAAGTGCGTTCAACAAGCATTTTGTGATTTTCTGTTCTACGATTTCCAGTGCAGATGTGGAGGCCTAATGACTGATATTGAAAACGCACCAAGGGCAGCTTTTACTTCTTTTGCTGACTCCACAAAAGAAGATTGGGAGTTGATTATGTCTCAAAGAAGTGAATTGGAGGCTGCTCTACCAGGTCGAATTCTTGAACAGCTTGAATTATTGAGAAATGATTATGGCGGATTTCCTGTAGATCGATTAGAACATAGTGTTCAGACTGCTACAAGAGCTGAACGAGATGGTCGTGATGATGAATACATTGTTTGTGCGCTATTGCATGATGTTGGTGATGTGTTAACTCCTTATAATCATCCCGATGTTGCAGCGGCGATTCTTAAACCTTTTGTTTCTCCGGCTAATCATTGGATGGTCAAAAATCATGGAGTTTTTCAGGGGTACTATTTTTGGCACCATCTAGGAGGGAATCGTAATGCAAGAGATGCATTTAATGAAAATGAACACTATGAGTACTGTGAGGAATTTTGTGCTGAATATGACTCACCGGCATTTGACCCTTCTTATAAATCAAACTCATTAGAGTATTACGAACCGCTTATAAGAGATTTTTTCTCTAAAAATCCATGGAGTGGTAATGCTTAACTTCTGTCTAATTAGTTTATTATTCGAATCATGATTCTTTCTGATCGGTCAATTCTTGAAGCAATTCAGAATGGGCGAATTATTATCGAGCCCTTTGATAAAGATTGTTTGCAGCCGTCATCAGTGGATCTTCATCTGGATCACCGTTTTCTTGTATTTAAGAATCACACTTTAGGGCATATAGATGTTCGAGAAGATTTATCTAATTTGACTCAAGAGGTTTCAGCTAGTGGCGATGACCCCTTTATGCTTCATCCGGGTGAATTTGTTTTAGGGTCCACTTTGGAGAGAGTGTCTGTACCGGATGATTTAGTAGCTCGATTGGAAGGAAAATCAAGTTTGGGCCGTTTAGGTTTATTAATTCATTCAACAGCTGGTTATGTTGATGCTGGTTGGGATGGACAGTTGACTTTGGAACTTTCGAATGTGGCTAACTTGCCAATTACTCTTTATCCCGGCATGAAGATCGGTCAGATTTCTTTTGTAAAAATGACCACTGCTGCCGACAGGCCTTATGGATCCTCAGACCTTGGGTCTAAATACAGGGGTCAAGAAGGGCCAAAAGCAAGCAGATATTGGGAAAATTTTTAATTATTTTCGTTGTTTCCCTGTGAGGTAGTTTCTAAAGATTTTGCTTTATCTTCTTTTGGTTGAAGAGCTTCTAGAAGATGGATTGCTATATCTCCTACTTTTACCTCATTTTCTTCTACACCCTCTCCCTTAACTCCGTCATCAATCATTACAAAACAGAATGGGCATGCTGTAGCAATTCTGTCTGCCCCTGTTGCTAGCAATTCTTGGGATCTTTCTACATTTATGTTTTTACCTGTGTCTTCTTCCATCCACATTCTTCCGCCACCAGCGCCACAACACATCCCTTTTGTTCCTTGTCGTTCCGCTTCGACAACTTCAAGACCTCCAATACTGGCGACTACTTTTCTTGGGGCCTGATATACATCATTGTGGCGACCTAAATAACATGAGTCATGATAAACGAGTCGTTCATTCAATTCAGCGTCCGTCATGTCAAGCTTTCCTTGGTCAATTAACCATTCAAGTAATTGAGAATGGTGTACAACTTCGTAATGACCTCCAAGTTGTGGATATTCATTTCCTAACGTATTGAAACAATGAGGACATTGAGTGATGATTTTCTTGACTCCCATTGAATTAAGAGTTTCTATATTTTGGGCAGCCAGCATTTGGAATATATATTCGTTTCCTGATCTTCTTGCTGGGTCACCAGTACACATTTCAGAAGGTCCAAGAATCGAGAAGGAAACTTTTGCCATGGTTAACAGTTGAGCCATCGCTCTGGAAACTTTTTTATTTTTATCGTCGAAAGAGCCAGCACAACCGACCCAATAGAGGAATTCACTTTCGAGAGGTTCACCACCATCAATTACTTCAACACCCTCCAAGTCATCAATCCACTCGGTTCTTGAACCTTGAGACAATCCCCATGGGTTGCCCGAATTTTCCATTGATCTATATGCATTGCCTAATTCCGTAGGAAAATTTGATTCCATTAGCGACAGGTAGCGTCGCATATCCAATATTTTGTCGAGGATTTCTATATTTACAGGACATATTTCGTCACAGGCTTTGCAAGATGTGCAAGCCCAAATTTCTTCGGGTGTAACTCTTTCAAACATTGAATTGGCTGAAATTGAAATTTCTGCGTCAACTCCAATGGGTGGTGATACAGCTGGGTCGCCAGTTGCAGCCATTACTTCACCGGTTTTGAGAATTATTTCTCTTGGATCCAGAGGCTTTCCTGTTGCATGAGCTGGGCAAACGCTTGTACACCTTCCGCACATAGTGCAGGAATCGGTATCGAGTAATTGCTTCCATGTGAAGTCTTCGATTACTGAAGCTCCGAAAGTTTCCAATTCGGTTTCCATAAGATCGGGTAACGGCTTCATCGCACCTTTAGGTCGGTCTCGATCCTTTAAGTACATGTTTAATGGGGAAGTAAACATGTGTCTAAGCATTGTTATTGGAAGAAGAGCCAAAAAGGCTATAAACGAAAGCACATGAGAAATCCACCAAAATTGATGCCAACCGTGCACGTTATTTGTCAAAGAGTCTGAAGTGTCAATAATTTTTGCCAATGGATACCCAATGAGTGACCAGGTCTCTGCAGTTCTAGCGTCTGATTCAACAAGAGCTATTCGAAAAGCTTCTGCACCAAAACCGGTTACACCTATAGATAAAAAGATCAACAATACGACGGCATGTTCAGGTTTTGATTTGATTCTTATTCTGTATGGTCTAAATCGCTTCGGTCCGTATCTTCTGGCCAAAGCCCAAACAACACCAATGAGGAAAAGCACCCCTGCGATATCGCCAACTGCTGTATAGGCACGGTATACATCTCCGTGTAAAAATTTTAAACTTTCTGGAAGTTGATGATTTATTTCAAGGGTGGTTGTGACTGCGAGAAGAATTAGAAAAGGGAAGTACATCAAAGAATGCATTATGCCGGCAGCTGGTTCGCGTAACAGGGTCTGCATGTAAACGCCAGCTCTGAAATCTGAAAAACGAGCTTTAGCATTTTTTTTGTTAGTAGAACGATTATCTGGCGTTCCTCTTTCCCAGTTTTTAACGCGGTTAGCGAAAAGAACAGATCCGTAAATAAGCATTAAAGAGGTCACTAAATAGAAAGCAAATTTTATTGAACCGGGTATGTTTTCAAAGACCTCCCTGGTTATTGGAGAGTCATCGTGAAATTTAAAAATAGATGCTGCCACTCCAGAAAGTGCCGTGAAAAGAGCAATTAAAACACCTAGTCCAATGATCGCGTGATGTGGTCGCATGCTGGGTTTTTTCATGACTTGATGACCCTATCTTGTATCTGACTGATATGTAATTTTGATGTACAAACAGCTCTTATGATTTTAGTCTAGAAAATAATTTTACTTATTTTGGATAAATTATAAATTTAAGACCATTCTTTGAGGGTTCACTTAGTGTTTCTGATTTTCCGCAGACTCAGTGCGAGCCAAAGCAGCTTTTTTATCAATTGCTCTTTCTGAAACAGGTTTTTTCATTTTTGGATTTAGTTCGTCGTCTAGTTCATAAATGAAAGGTATGCCTGTTGGTATGTTGAGTTTTACGATTTCCTCATCTCCGATTTTGTCTAGATGTTTACAAAGTGCCCTGAGGCTATTTCCATGCGCAGCGATAAGAACTTTTTTCCCAGAATTAAGCTCAGGCGCAATATCTGAAAACCAATAGGGAAGTAAGCGATTCATGACATCTGCTAAACATTCACTTAATGGAATTAATTCTTCATTCAAATCTTTGTACGTTTCATTGTTTTTTGGATTGAAACGGTTCTCAGGCCTTATAGGAGGTGGAGGCGTATTGTACCCCCGGCGCCATTCTTGAATTTTTTGCTCACCGAATTTTATTTTTGCTTCTGATTTGTTTAGTCCGGTTAGGTCGCCATAATGGCGCTCGTTTAGACGCCAATTTTTATAAATCGGTATTTTTTTGTTAATGCTTTTATTAACTAATTCAGCTGTTTTAATTGCTCTTTTTTGTAACGAGCTATGTATCACATCAGGTATTAAGTCGGATTGAAGAAGCATCTCCCCTGCTTGGATAGCTTCTTTTATTCCTGTAGCCGTTAAATCACAGTCGTACCATCCCGTGAAAAGATTCTGTTCATTCCATTCACTTTGGCCGTGCCGAAGCAGAATTAGGGTTGGCATCTATAAACTCACCATTTTTTCTCTTTTTTACACAATACTTAAAAACTATAATCAAATGTTGCTATTACCCCACTAAAGATTATATAGTAGATATGACATAGAAAATGATACATATATTATATAAGATAAGAGCTTATTTTTAACAAAATCATAAAAATTCAGGAGAAAAAAATGGGTAAAGCTGTAGGAATCGATCTAGGAACAACTAATTCAGTTGTAAGTGTCCTCGAAGGTGGTGATCCGGTCGTGATCGCTAATGCTGAAGGTTCACGTACAACTCCTTCTGTCGTTGCTTTTTCAGTAGATGGAGAAGTTCTTGTAGGTGAAGTAGCTAAAAGACAAGCAATTACAAATCCAGATCGAACTATTCGATCTGTTAAAAGACACATGGGTACTACATGGAAAAAAGAAATCGATGATAAGAGTTATACAGCACAAGAAATTTCCGCTAGAACGCTCCAAAAACTAAAGCGAGATGCAGAGTCTTATCTTGGAACCCCTGTCACTGAAGCTGTTATTACCGTTCCTGCATACTTCGATGACGCTCAACGAACCGCAACTAAAGAGGCAGGACAAGTCGCTGGTTTAGATGTTTTAAGAATTATTAATGAACCTACCTCCGCAGCTTTGGCTTATGGTTTAGACAAAGAAAACTCCGATCAAACAATTTTGGTTTTTGATTTAGGAGGCGGAACATTCGATGTCTCTATTCTTGAAGTGGGGATTGACGGAGAAGGACAAGTATTTGAAGTTAAATCTACACATGGCGACACAAATCTGGGTGGAGATGATTGGGACGAAGCAGTTATCGAATGGTTGGTGACTTCTTTCAAAAACGATCATGGTGTTGATCTGGCTTCTGACCCAATGGCAACCCAACGTCTTAAGGAAGCAGCTGAAAAAGCAAAGATAGAATTATCACAAGTTCAGCAAACGCAAATAAATCTTCCATTTATCACGGCTACAGATGGTGGTCCCTTACATTTGGATTATTCATTAACGCGTGCAAAATTTCATGAGCTAACTGCAGACTTATTGAAAAAATGTCGCGGCCCTTTTGAACAAGCGATTAAAGATGCTGATGTGGGTAAGGGTGAAATAGATCATGTAGTACTAGTAGGTGGTTCTACCCGTATGCCTGCAGTCGTTGATTTGGTGAAAGAGATTTCAGGTAGAGAACCAAGCAAGAATGTTAATCCTGATGAAGTAGTAGCAGTTGGTGCAGCTGTTCAAGCAGGGGTTCTTGCAGGTGAAGTCAAAGATGTTCTACTACTTGATGTAACACCATTGTCGTTGGGAATAGAAACCAAGGGTGGTGTAATGACAAAACTTATAGAACGCAATACAACGATTCCTATACAAAAGTCTGAAATTTTTACAACTGCCGAAGACAGTCAACCATCGGTTGAAATCCATGTTTTACAAGGTGAAAGAGAAATGTCTCAATTCAATAAAACTTTAGGAAAGTTTCAACTAGTTGATCTACCCCCCGCGCCGCGTGGGATGCCTCAAATAGAGGTGACTTTTGATATAGATGCAAATGGAATTGTTCATGTTTCAGCAAAAGATAAAGCCACAAATAATGAACAATCCATGACAATTACTGGTCAATCAGCTTTGGATAAAGATGTGATCGATCAGATGGTTCAGGATGCTGAAATGCATGCTGAAGAAGATAAGTCTCGTCGTGAAGAAGCTGAAATTCGAAACAATGCAGACAATCTTGTTTATCAAACTGAAAAGATGCTTACAGACCAAGCAGAAAATATTTCAGAAGAAGAAAAAAACACTGTCGAGGAAAAACTAACTGAACTAAAAACATTGTTAGACAGTGATGATATTGAAGAAATCAAAACTGCTACAGAAGCTTTAATGACAGCTAGTCAAGAATTTGGACAAAGAATTTATGAGTCTGCTGCTCAAGAAAATTCAGAATCTCAGAGTTCGGAAAATGATGATGTAGTTGACGCTGAAATTGTTGAAGAACAGTGAACTTAATAAATCCAGAAGAACAAAAAGAGAATGGTCTTTCTTCTGAATCCACGGAAGAAACGTTACAAAACAACTCAGATCAAGAACATAGCGAAGAGACAGATGACTCATCTAAAACTGGTGAGATTACCGAAGAGGGCAACAACTTTGCTGTTCCGAATGAAATATCGTTCGCTGAAATTTTGTCAGAACGTGATGAATTTTTAAACCTTTTGCAAAGCGTTAAGGCTGAATTTGATAATTATCAAAAACAAACAAAGAAACGAATAAGTGAAACACGTACTTTCGCACGTGGAGAAATAGTCGAGAAACTTCTGCCTGTTCTCGATGCTTGTGATGCAGCTGTTTTACATGGGGCTGAAGATGTGGTGGCGATTAGAAAAGCACTAATAGATTCTTTGGAAAATGAGGGTTTAAAACTTGTTGGTGCAGTTTCGGAAAAATTTGATCCATCTATACATGAAGCCGTTTCGCATGAGCCCGGTAATGAAGATGAAGAGGAACAGGTAGTAAGTGAAGTGTTGCGGCAGGGATATTTCTGGGAAGGCAAAATACTTAGACCCGCAATGGTTAAAGTACGTGGTTAAATAGGTTTGTGAGATATTAAGTGATTGCTCAGAAAGATTGGCTGGAAAAAGATTTCTATCAAATTCTTGGCGTTTCAGAGAATTCTTCAGCTAAGGAAATCACTAAGAATTATAGAAAACTTGCACGCAAACTTCATCCAGATGCGAATCCGGATGATCAACAAGCCGAAACCAAATTTAAGGAAATTTCTGCTGCTTATGACGTTATTGGAGATGAAAAAAAACGTTCTGAATATGATGAATTGCGGCGTTTAGGTCCACTTGGATCTAGTTTCAATTCAGGTTCTAATGGGTTTGATTCAGGTGGAATACCTTTTGATATAAGTGAGATTTTTGGGAATTTCTTCGGAAATCAACCAAGTAGGGGGAGTCAAAGAGGTCTAGATATAGAAGCCACCCTTCCTCTTTCATTTCTAGATGCTGTAAACGGTGTTACTACTACTTTGACCCTAGGAAATCAAAACGGGAAAGGATCTACATCTGTAAAAGTGAAGATTCCTCCTGGTGTCGAAAATGGTCAAAAAGTCCGCGTAAAAGGTAAAGGTCAATCTGGACCTGCGGGGTCTGGAGACTTATTTGTAATCGTGCAGGTAGAACCTCATGATCTTTTTGGACGAGAAGGTAAAAATTTGACCGTTGTCACCCGAGTTACTTTTCCTCAGCTTGTACTTGGGTCTGAGGTAAAAGTCGACACATTAGAAGGTAGTAAAGTGACGTTGCGTATTCCTCCTGGGACACCAAATGGAAGAACATTTCGCGTTAAAGGAGGCGGAGTTGCTACTCCAAGAGAAGTTGGTGATCTTTTGGTAACAGTTGAAGTTGAAATCCCAACACAGGTAAGCGACAAAGAACTTTTACTTATTGAGGAGTTAGCTGATGTTATGTCTAAAAAAACGCCCAAGGATTAATGCGATGATTAATAAAGCTAAGGTCATTATTGAGTTGAGTTTTACCGCTCAGACAGGGGAAAATTGATATGGAAAGACCACAACCAGATCAAGCAGTTTATGTAATTTCAGTTGCAGCAGAATTATCTGGAATGCATCCCCAGACTCTTCGTATTTATGAAAGCCGTGGATTACTTGATCCAGCTCGAACAGCTGGAGGAAATCGTCGTTACAGCGATACTGATATAAGACTCCTTCGACGGATTGCAGATTTAACTGCTGAGGGGTTAAATCTTCAAGGAGTTAAGCGTATTTTAGAACTTGAAGCTGAAGTAATTCGTTTGAATCGAGAACTTGAAATGGCAAAAAGTCAAATCGCTGAGGCAGTTACTGAAGTGCATCGTCAGTATCGCAGAGATCTTGTACCCATAAAACAAAGCGTTACTTTACTTAGGCAGCAGAAAAGGCCTTGACCTGCAGTTTTACAAATAAATCTCAAAAATATTTCATAACAAAAAGGTTACAAACAGGTTTCATTCCACAATTAGCCCCTTTGTCTGAAAGGGTATTAGAGACTTTTCCACAAGGCATGTGGAAAAGACAATCTTTAGTTCAAGTGACTTAACTTCTAATGACAAATATTTTATTGCACTTAAAAAATGCTAAAAAAAACCAGAAGAATAAAGGTAAGATCAGCAAGTAATTATTCCTATCTAGGAGGATTTATATGCCTGCAACAGTGGTTGTAGGAACACAGTGGGGTGATGAAGGTAAGGGTAAATTCACTGACCTAGTCGCTCAGGACGTGTCGATGGTTGTTCGCTATCAGGGCGGTCATAATGCAGGCCATACTTTGGTAGTAGATGGAGAAACTTTTGCTTTACAGCTGATTCCTAGTGGAATTTTGTCAGAGCATGTAACGCCAATAATAGGTAATGGAGTTGTAGTCGATCCAGGTGTTCTGATTGAAGAAATGAATAATCTTGAATCACGTGGAGTTAGTACAAAAAACTTGCGTATAAGTGGAAATTCCCACTTGATTCTTCCCTATCACCAAGAATTAGACGCACTTTATGAAAGTAATCTTGGCGATGAAAAAATAGGCACAACTAAACGTGGTATCGGCCCCGCGTATGCGGATAAAGCTTTACGAATAGGTCTCCGAGTTCAAGATCTTCTTGATCGTGATATTTTTAGACAAAAATTAGAAGCAACGATGAAATATATCAATGGTGTTTTAACTCAAGTCTTTAATCATTCCCCAATGGATCCGGTTGAAATCTCTAAAACATATTTGGATGATTTTGCACCACGCATAGTGCCACACATAGCCGACACAATTTATTTGGTCCACGAAGAGTTAAGTGCAAAAAAACGTATATTGCTTGAAGGAGCTCAGGCCACTTTTCTTGATTTAGATTACGGAACTTATCCCTTTGTGACTTCTTCCAATCCAGTTTCAGGGGGAGCTTGTACTGGATCTGGTGTAGGTCCACTTGATATTGATCGAATAATAGGGATAACTAAGGCTTACACAACACGAGTTGGAGCTGGACCTTTTACGGCTGAATTATTTGATGAAATTGGCGATCATCTTATTGACGTTGGTCATGAATACGGAACTAATACAGGTCGTAGACGTCGTGTGGGTTGGCTAGATCTCGTAATGCTTCGCTACGCCTGTCGTGTTAATTCTTTAACTGAGCTTGCAATTGCAAAATTAGATGTTCTAGATGATTTAGATTCAATAAAAATTTGTGTTGCTTATGAATTTGAGGGCAAACGACACGATTGGTTACCGCATAACCAGTCTTTACAGAATCAGGCAGTTCCTATATATGAGGAATTTAAAGGTTGGAAGTGTGATTTATCAGAGATTAAAAACAGATCGGAACTTCCAAAAGAAGCTGAAAACTATTTGAATTTTATAGAAAATTCTTTAAATATTCCGGTCGACTTAGTTGGGGTAGGCCCAGGACGCCATCAATATTTCAGACGTCAGAAATAACGAGGTTAAATGAAGGTTTGTGTTGTTGGGTCAGGCGGAAGAGAGCACGCGTTGGCTCATGTGCTTGCAAGAACAGCTGAAGTGTTTGTAGCCCCAGGAAATCCAGGTATATCTTTTTCGACTACTCAACCTGTCAATGAAATGTCAGCAAGATAGAATGACCTCGTTTTGATTGTGGAAAATGTTCTCGCCAGCCGCTATGCGAGCCAGCAAATGGTTGACATTTGGTCGGCTGAATCTCGGATAATTCTTGAACGAGAGCTATGGGTAGCAGTATTAAAAGCCCAAAAAGAACTTGGTATTGAAATTGAAGACCAGGTAATTGAAGATTATGAATCAGTCATTGAATCCGTTGATTTAAATTCAATTCGCAAACGTGAAAAAATTACTCGTCATGATGTTAAGGCCAGATTAGAGGAGTTTTCTGAGTTAGCTGGACACCAACATGCGCACAAGGGAATGACCTCTAGAGACTTGACTGAAAATGTTGAACAATTACAAATTAAGAAAAGTTTGGATTTAGTTCTTGATTTAGTTGTCGCTTCATTAAGCAGATTAGGTCGTCTTGCTGCTGAGAATTCTTCACTCATGTTGACTGGTAGAACCCATAACGTTGCTGCACAGCCGACGACTCTTGGTAAACGTTTTGCGAATACGGCTGAAGAACTTATCAATGCTTACCATAAAGCAAATTTCTTATTAGTTAATTTTCCTCTTCGCGGTTTGAAAGGTCCAGTCGGTACTCAACAAGATCTATTAGATCTATTTGAAGGGGATAATGAAAAAGTGAGTTTGATTGAAAACCGTGTAGCAGAAATTTTGGGTTTTGATAAAGTTTTAGACTCTGTTGGTCAGGTTTATCCCCGATCAATGGATTTTGAAGTTGTTTCTGCACTTGTTCATATTTCAAGTGCGCCTTCAAATTTTTCAAAAACAGTCAGACTAATGGCTGGAAATAACTTAGTTTCAGAAGGTTTTCAACAGGGACAGGTGGGGTCATCAGCCATGCCTCATAAAACCAACACCAGAACTTCTGAAAGAATTAATGGTCTTTCATTGGTGCTAAAAGGTTATTTATCAATGTTAGGAGGCTTAGTCGGGGATCAATGGAATGAGGGGGACGTGAGTTGTTCTGTGGTTAGAAGAGTAGCTTTACCGGATTCATTTTTTGCGATCGATGGATTATTTCAATCATTTCTAACTGTGCTTGATGAATTTGGTTCATTTCCAGCGGTTATTGAGAAAGAGTTGTTGGAAGAACTTCCGTATCTTTCAACGACAAGGCTTTTAGTGGCAGCGGTGCAAAAAGGGATTGGTAGAGAAACTGCCCATGAAATTATAAGTGAACATGCTCAGAAGTCTTCTATCTCTAGGCGTGAAGGTTTAGAGGGTCCTAGTTTTGTTGAACTTCTTGATTCAGATGACCGTTTTCCATTAAATGAAGGAGAAATGAATCAACTATTTAGCCAAAGGACAGTCCTGATTGGTAATGCTTCAAATCAAGTTCAGTTAGTAATAGAAAAAATTGCTGACATAGTTACACACAGACCCCTTGCCGCTTCATATAAACCAGAATCTATTATTTAAAAGGAGACATCTTTTGAGAATTGATTTGCCTCATGTGCATTCGGGAAAAGTTCGAGATATTTATGAAATTGATTCTCAGAAACTACTTATGGTCACCTCCGAATTCAACAGATCGAGTATTGGAAGAATTGAAAAAAGAAAAAAAACCGGCCTGTGTGATAGGTGAGATAGTCGAAGGTTCTCATCAGGTCGAAATTTTAAGGTAACTTCGCTTTATGGATAAAAATGAATTGATCGCTCATTTGAAAAAGTTCTCGATTCAAGAAGGCGACTTTGTTTTAAAATCAGGCCGTAAAAGTAATTGGTTTTGCGATGCTAAACAGACAATTTGTAGACCTGAGGGGATGCTATTGGTAGCTGAAGCCGCCATAGAAGCAATACCCGATGACATCCAAGCGATAGGTGGACTGGCTGCTGGAGCAGATCCGGTTGCTTTTGGAGTTGCCTCTATTGCAGCTAACAGAGGCAAGTTTTTTCGTTCTTTTAGTATTAGAAAAGAGTCTAAAGATCACGGTGTTCAAGGCCGACTTGCTGGTGCTTTGGATAAAAATGACAGGGTGGTTATCTGTGAGGACACTGTCACAAGAGGAACTTCTCCTCTAGAAGCTGCGAGAGTTGTACGTGAGCTAGGTGGGAATCCTGTGATGATTCTTGCTGTCGTTGATCGTGGTGGAAGTTGTGCTTTAGAAGCTAAAAAAGAAGGAATTTCTTTTCATGCATTAGTGTCAGCACCCGAATTAGGTTTTGATTACGAAAATCAATAGTTTTATCCCCAATACTGCTCGTAGGCTTAAGCCTTATGCCGTATTTACCAACTGCTGCCTATTCAATCTATGTAAAAGTTGAACTTCAAAATGTCCCTAATACTTTGGGACGATTTGCTACAGCTGTTGGCGAAGCTGGAGCGAATATCGTCTCAATGGGCGGTTTTGACGTTCGGGGTGAAATTTTAACGAATGACGTTGTAATAAATTGCAGGGACGAGGAACACGTAGATTCTGTAATTGCACATATAAAACAATTAGAAGGCGTTGATTTGCTTTCTTGGCATGATCGAACTTTTGAAATGCACAAAGGTGGGAAAATTGAAGTTTTACCTTTGGCAGAAATCTCTGACAATCACGACCTTTCTATGGCCTACACCCCGGGAGTCGCGAGAGTTTGTATGGCTATTCATGAAGATCCATCTCAAGTCCATGAACTGACAATTAAGAAAAATACAGTCGCTATTGTTACCGATGGAACAGCGGTGCTTGGTTTGGGCGATATAGGACCTGAGGCATCCTTGCCTGTAATGGAAGGAAAAGCTCTTCTATTTAAAGAGTTTGCTGGAGTAGATGCTTTTCCAGTTTGTTTAGACGTAACGGATTCATATGAAATTATTGAAACAGTCAAAAAACTTGCACCTTCTTTTGGCGGAATAAATCTTGAAGATATCGCTGCGCCAGCAGCATTCGAAGTTGAAGAAGCATTACAAGAAGCTCTTGATATCCCAGTCTTTCACGATGATCAGCATGGAACAGCAGTTGTTACTCTCGCTGCTCTATGGAACGCGCTTCGTTTGACTGGTAAAGAGATCGAAAACCAATCAGTTGTAATAGCTGGCATGGGTGCTGCTGGAGTCGCTGTGGGAAAGATATTAATTGGCGCAGGAGTTGGAGAGATAGTGGGTGTTGATCGCGCCGGAGCTGTTTATCAGGGGCGTGAAAATTTAAATGTTGCAAAGGAGTGGTTTGCTAATAACACAAACCCGGACAGGAAAATGGGTACTTTGAACGATGTGATCAAAGGATCAGATATTTTTATAGGTTTGAGCGGACCAGGACTTATTGATGCAAGTGATCTTCGTAATATGGCTTCAGATCCTATTGTTTTTGCAATGGCTAACCCAGATCCTGAAATTCGTCCGGAGGAAGCTGATGGTCTGGCAGCTGTGATGGCAACTGGAAGAAGCGACTATCCGAATCAAATCAATAATGTGTTGGCTTTCCCCGGAATTTTTCGTGGAGCGCTAGATGTAGGAGCAACTCAGATTACTGAAAATATGAAATTAGCTGCCGCAAAAGCTATAGCTGACTCGATCGAAGAAAATGATTTGAATCCTGATTTCATTGTTCCTTCAGTTTTTAATAAATCTGTCCCATACAAAGTTGCTGAAGCTGTTGCTAGAGCAGCATTAAATGACAAAGTTTGTCGTTGATTAAAAAGAATTAGAAA
>QCLO01000008.1 GCA_003214465.1 Acidimicrobiales bacterium AG-414-N20
TTCTGTATACGCACATCTACTGGATCTTGCTCGGATTGGTGTTGTCTCAGCGGAGCCTGATTTAGGAATGAAAGCTGAGTGGAGAGTTAAGTAAAAAATCTAAGGATGCTGGCTTGAAACTGAAATTACTTCGCCTGTCATATAGGAAGAGTAATCACTAGCTAAGAAAACCATTACATTTGCTACTTCCCAGGGCTCAGCGGCACGTCCTAAGGCTTCTTGCTCTATCAAAGAATCTATTAACTCTTGGTTACTAGACTTTGAAAGATTTGGATGCAGAGCCAAACTCGGTGCTACACAATTAACTCGTATGTCATATTCCGCTGCTTCGATAGCTACGCATCGTGTAAGTGCCATGACACCTGCTTTTGCTGCCGCGTAATGAGACTGGCCCGTTTGTGCACGCCATCCTAAAACTGAAGCGTTATTTACTATCACTCCTGTGTTTCTCTCCTGCATTTTTTTCAATGCTGCTCTTGTGCAACGCATTGTTCCATTTAGTGTCACATCGACAACTCGTAACCATTCTTCATCATCCATTTCAACTAACAAGCTTTGAGCTCCTAGACCTGCATTGTTGATTAAGACATCGAGTTTTCCATATTCTTCTATCGTTTTGTCAAACAAATTCTGGACTTGTTGTTCTTTCGTTACGTCACACAACACTGAAAGAGGTCTCTCTCCATTGATCTCGCTTAATGCATCACAGGTGGCCTCAAGTCTTTCTTCATGAACGTCAGAAATAATTACACTGGCTCCTTCTTCAATGCAACGTCTTGCAACTGCGGAACCGATTCCGGTTCCCGCAGCAGCGGTTACAACCACTACTTTCTCTCCTAAGAGATTGTGACTTTCAACATAATTTGGAGGAGTTTTAGTTGCCATAATCAGATCCTAGATCAACTAAGCATTGTCCTGTTCTGTCTTTTCAGCCATTTCTTTCATCCGTCTCTCCAAATCTGCGAACAATGGAAGTTCCTCGACGCCTATATCTCTATCTAATCGTTCAACTATTTCCTCGAATGTAAAAGCTTCTCCATCGTTAGCAGTCATTTCCCTCACTTCAGCAGGTTGATTCCATACAGCTATTCGCTTTCCTGTGCACGTATATATCTGTGCTGTTATATCTTTAGCCGCGTCTGAAAGTAAAAATGCTGCTAATGGTGCAATATCTTCTGGTGCTCCTGCTTCTATTTCAAAAGGAACGTTTTCTGACATTCGGGTCATTGCAGCAGGGGCTATACAATTTGCATTCACCCCATATCTCTTTAGAGCGAAAGCCGCACTTTTTGTAAGAGATATGATTCCACCTTTTGCAGCTGAATAGTTTGGTTGGGCTGTTGAAGCAACAAAAGCTCCTGAGGTAAAACCAAGGATGCTTCCACCTCCTTCTTGTTTACGCATTACAGCAGAGGCTGCTCTGTAAACGTTGAAATGACCTCTGAGATGAACTCTTACGACATCATCGAATTCTTCATCTGTCATATTAAATAGCATTCTTTCGCGCAGAATTCCTGCAGCGCATGCAACTCCATCAATTCGGCCCCAGGCTTCAATGGCAGTTTCCACTATTCGTTGGCCTACTTCTGATTCTGAAACATCACCAGCTACAGCAATTGCATTTCCACCTAATTCCTTAATTTGATTTACAACTTCATCAGCCACGGCGCTTGAAGGAGCAGAACCGTCTAGTTCTACGCCATAGTCAGCAACAACTACGTTCGCTCCTTCTTTTGCGCAAAGAATGGCGACAGAACGTCCGATCCCGTTTCCAGCTCCTGTTACTGCAATGTTTTTACCTGAAAGATGACCAGCCACTTTTCCTCCCTACTGTATTTTTTACTAAAAGTTATGCGGCGACACTATCGGAGGTGACCCAATCGGCCTATCGTCGGAGAATGCTATCAGATAAAAAAATCCTCGTTACAGGTGTAACAGGCCAAATTGGCTTTCCGTTAGCTCGTTTCTTAGCAGAAAAAAATGAAGTTTGGGGGGTTGCCCGGTTTACTAATGAACAGAACAGAGAACGTGTAGAAGAATTAGGCGTTCGCACTTTTACTCTCGATTTAAATTCGAAAGACTACGGGACTCTCCCAACAGATTTCGATCATGTAATACATTTTGCAGTTTTTCAAGGCCCAGTAGCTGATTATGATTTGGCAATTTCGAATAATGCTGAAGCGACGGGAATCTTGATGCAACATTGTCGCAGCGCTAAATCTGTATTAATAGCTTCAACAAACTCTGTTTACAAACCAAATGAAAATTCTTGGCACCTATACCAAGAAAGTGACCCACTGGGTGATTCAACTGTTACCCATTCTCCTACTTATGGAATCTCTAAAATAAGCCAAGAAGCAGTTGCTAGGACCATGTCTAGAGTTCTTGACCTTCCTACTACTATCGCTCGAATTAATGCGAGCTATGGCGAGAATGGGGGCCTGCCAAAATATCACTGTGCAGCAATAGCAGCTGATAAACCGATAATACTCAGAGACTCCGCCCCTTCTCCTTATAGCCCCATCCATGAGACCGATCTCGCTCATCAGGTCTCAAATCTCCTTGAAGCTGCTTCAACTCCCTCTACCATCGTGAACTGGTGCGGAGATGAAGTTGTGACCGCTGAAGACTGGTGTGCTTTTTTCGGTTCTCTCTTGAATAAAACTCCACAACTCCTATACGAAAATGTCCCTGGTAGTCAATCAGGAGGTGCAGCGGATCCAAGTTTCAGAAAATCTATCACTGGGCCATGCAAAATTTCTTGGATGGATGGAATGGCAGGCCTGGCAGAACATCATGTCAAATAAGTTTTACTGCTATAACAGGTAAAGGTTTTAAGTTTCAAGGGTTTTAATTCCTGTAACTAGAAAGCGTCTTATGGACATTGAACATGTTGTTGACAAAATTGAGATAACAGATTTTTTCTCGCGCTATGCGCGTGCTGTGGATACTCGAGATTGGGATCTTTATAGAACCTTGTTCACAGCAGATGCACACATCGATTACTCATCGTCGGGTGGATCAGTTGGCAATTTGGAGGAAACCGTTTCTTTTTTATCAAAGGCTTTGGATATGTTTGAAATGTCTCAACATCTCGTCACCAACATCGAAGTGTTAGAGAAAAAAGAAGACGAAGCTGATGTTGTTGCACTTTTCAATAATCCAATGCGTCTAAAAGAAGGAGAAATCTGGTTTGTAGGTGGAAAATATCGTCATGAACTAATCCGATCAGACTCAGGTTGGAAAAGTAAGAAACTTGTCGAAGAAACTCTATGGTTCGACAGATCTCCTTTCGGCGATCTCGCTAGAGGCAACTCAGAAGAACAGGAATAACTTTTTTTGGCAAATAATCGTGATGAAAGTCGTTACAAAAAATGGGAAACAGATCATGAGAAGCGAGGAACGAGTGATCTAATACCTGCTGCAACTGTTGTAATAATGAGAGACTCAGAATCCGGTATTGAACTTTTGATGCTTCGAAAAAATTCCAAAGTTGCTTTTGGGGGTATGTGGGTTTTTCCTGGTGGCAAAATTGATGAAACTGACAAGGTTATTAATTCCGATGGGTCTCTTGATGAATTAGCAACGGCAACGAATGCTGCTACGCGAGAGACTCTCGAAGAAGCAGCAATTTCTGTTTCCCAAGAAAACTTGTTTTGGTTTTCGCATTGGGTTCCACCAGCTATAACTCCTAAAAGATTTTCTACGTACTTTTTCGCAACGAAGCTACTGGATGGTGATGAAGTCACCATTGATGATTCTGAAATCATTGAACATAATTGGTTTCGTCCTCATGAGGCCATCAATTTGCGTGATGCCGGTGAGATAGAACTAGCACCACCCACTTGGGTGACCTTGAATCGTCTTATTTCTTTTGCAAATGTTGAAGATGCTTTAAATGACCTTGACGCCAATGACCCGATATTCTATGAAACGCATATAGCGCAATCAGAGAAAGGGCCAGTAGCAATGTGGTTTGGAGACGCAGGTTATGAAAAAACCGATCCCGATACGCCCGGAGAACGTCACAGGCTGACAATGACTACAGATGGTTACCACTTTGAACAATCAAATAGCTAGTTCTCTCACCTAATATTTATATATGAGTGCTGATTACTCTTTAGACTCTCCAAAAGGCCTGACGGAGACCGAAGTTGCTGAACGGATAGAGAAAGGTCAAGTAAACAACGTTCCTGATGCTCCTGTTCGTACCACTAAACAAATTTTGAGAGCAAATGTTTTAACTCCTGTCAATGGAATTATGGGGACCCTGCTAATTCTCATATTGGTAGCAGGTTTCCCAGGAGATGCTTTATTTGCAGGAGTTATTTTTTCTAACAGTTTCATCGGAATTTTTCAGGAATTAAAAGCCCGAAAAACTTTGACGGAGTTAGCTGTTCTATCAGCTCCTAAAGCACGCGTGATTCGTGAAGGGACTACCAAAGAAATTAATGTTTCTGAAGTTGTACTTGATGATCTGATTGAAATTCAACCAGGTGACCAAATAGTTGTAGATGGCGAATTAACACATTCTGCTGGTTTAGAGGTCGATGAGTCTCTACTAACTGGTGAATCTGAACCCATCGAGAAAAATATCTCAAACGAGGTTTTATCCGGGAGTTTTGTATCAGCTGGGTTTGGTCATTACAGGGCTACACGTATAGGTGTTGACTCATATGCGGTTGCTTTGGCTGAAGAAGCTCGACGTTTCAGACTTGTCGATAGTGACTTGCGCTCCGGGGTAGACACAATACTGCGTTGGTTGATTATAATCATTCCGCCTTCTGTAGGTCTTTTACTTCTCAGACTTTTAGCTACTGAAGATCTATGGGAGGAAGCTTTACGCGGGACCGTAGCTTCAGCAGTTGCGATGGTTCCCGACGGACTTGTTCTACTTACAAGTCTTTCCTTCATCACTGGTGTGGTCACTTTGGCTAGACACCGAGCTTTATGCAAAGAACTAGCATCAGTTGAAATGTTGGCTCGTGTCGATGTCTTGTGTCTGGACAAAACTGGGACTATCACAACCGGAGAAATTTCTTATACGGGATTTGAGGCTCTCGATGGGACTAATCCTTCTGATGCGCTAGGGGCGATGGTAGCTGCTGACCCTTCACCAAACGCGACACTCGCTGCCGTGGGTGAACAATTTCCGGACCCTGGCTGGCACCTAATTGACTCAATAGCTTTTTCTTCAATGCGTAAATGGGCTATGTGTAACTTCGGTGAGAATGGAATATTTCATTTAGGTGCTCCTGAAATTCTCCTTCAAAAAGACGATCAAAAAAATCGTAATCGTGTGGAAATTTTAGCAAATGAGGGGAAACGTATTTTAGTTCTTACTAGGTCAAATGATCCTGCTGACAAAACAGATGACTTACCTACAAATCGAAGTCCCGTTTGTCTGATCTTTCTGGAAGACACTTTGCGAGAAGATGCACAAAAGATCCTTAGCTACCTTCAAGGTCAAGGTATTCAGTTAAAAGTTATTTCGGGTGATCATCCCGCGACTGTTGCTGCTGTAGCTAAAAAAGCTGGTGTCTCATCTAATGCCCAGGTATTAGATGCCCGAGAATTATCAGAAGATCAAAATATGGATGAAATCATTGAAAATACCTCTATTTTTGGGCGTGTTACACCTCACCAGAAAAGGGCAATGGTTTCATCTCTTCAAAACAAGGGTCATACCGTTGCCATGACAGGTGATGGGGTGAACGATGTTCTCGCTTTAAAAGATTCTGATATGGGGATCGCTATGGGGTCAGGAAGTTCAGCTAGTAGAGCTGTAGCTCAGTTGGTGTTGCTTGATAATCAATTCAAAATATTGCCACGCGTTCTTAAAGAAGGACGCAGAGTTATTAATAATATAGAAAGGGTTTCTAATCTTTTTATAACAAAAGCTACTTACGCTGTTCTATTGACTGCGCTCGTAGGAATACTCGGTGTTCCTTTTCCTTTTCGACCTAAACAATTAACGCTTATAGGAACTTTTTCTATAGGGCTTCCTGGTTTTTTCTTAGCTTTAGCTCCTGATAGTTCACTGGTTAAGCCAGGTTTTCTAAAAAGGGTTCTTCGTTATTCGATCCCTGCTGGCATCTCTGCTGCAATAGCAACTTTTGTCTGTTATGAAATTGTTAGGCGTTCGGATGTTTTATTGATTGAAGCTAGAACTGCTGCAACAGCTACCCTTTTATGCCTTGGTCTTGGAATTCTTGTCGTTGTGAGTAGGCCTATAAAACCTTGGAAATTATTGTTAGCAGTATTTATGGGCTTGTCTTATGTTTCTGTTCTTTTGAGCGAGTTTGGCCGTGACTACTTTGAGATAGTTCATATGTCCGGTGGCTCATGGTTAACTACAGGAATTTGTGTTGCTGTTGGAATCTTTCCGATAGTTCTTTCAGCTCGATTTAATAGAAACTAATTTATTCTATTTATTTAACGTCCTGCTGCTGCGGCGGCGGCTAGGGCAGCAGCAGCTCTATCCGCAGCTACCTGTCTTCGTCCTATTATCGGTGTGGTCGGTGCGAATCCTGCAGTAGCTCTCTCTGCTTCTGATTCTCCGCCCCAAAAACCCAACTCTCTATTGTCACGAGCATATTGTTTGCAATCAACTTGCACTTCACAATCTGCACAAATCTCTTTAGCTTTTGCTTCACGCCTAACTCTTGCTTCAGGTCTTTCGGCAAATGGTGCAAAGAACAAACTGCTCTCCCCTTGACACAAGGCATCTTTCATCCAGATTAGAACTCTTGAATCAATAAAAAAGTTCGTAGCTATATCAGTCATGCAGACCGGCCCTCCTCCGTTCTACTTTTCGGAGTTTTACCCCGAGCGCGCGACTTTAGGTAATCCAAACTGTTTTGAACAGAGGTTTGCAATAATAATTACAGAATTACCTATCTGTAAAACAGATAGTGTTTCTATTTTTACATGAACTTTTTTAATATCCAGCTGTTATCGAGATGACATCAAGTGAAACGCGTGCCATAGTCATTAGATGAAGAGTGAAACATCCAACAGTGAAAAGCTTCCAGCGACGTATTTTGATGATTTGATACCGGGTCAAATTCTTCCTCCTTCTCCTGATCTAACTATCACATCGGGTGAAATAGCGATTTACCAGTCAATTTGTGGGGATCCTTTGCCAACTTCTCTCAGTCTTCCATTAGCCAAGAAAATAACTGGGGTGTCAAAACGTATTGTGAATCCCGGATTATTAATGCATTTTTCAATCGGACAAAGCACTGTTGCTACAAAACAGGTAATAGCAAATCTTTTCTACCGCGGAGTTTCTTTCAAACGACCTGTTTT
This sequence comes from Acidimicrobiales bacterium AG-414-N20, assembly GCA_003214465.1. Classification (GTDB taxonomy): domain Bacteria; phylum Actinomycetota; class Acidimicrobiia; order Acidimicrobiales; family MedAcidi-G1; genus MedAcidi-G1. The sequence goes on from QCLO01000008.1 coordinate 7,312, forward strand.
CGAAGGGGAGACTCTTCACACCGAAGTAGTAATTAAAGGTTTAAAAGATTTAACTCTCAGAAAAGACAGATCTCCTAGAGGACTTGCGCTGCTTGGCATAACGACCACTTGTGTAGATGATGATTCAACTGTGGTTGATTATGAAAGGTGTGCGATGATCAAAGCGCGCAATCCTGAAAATCTTCCAGGGCACTGCGACAACCTTGGAGCGGTAGAAACAGAAATAGTTTTAGACAACTGGAAGTCTTTAGTTCCCGAGTCTTGGGATCTATCATCCTTAGGCTTAAAAAATCAAGAGGATTGGGCTATTGGTGAGAAGAAAATTGATGACCTGTGCGACACAGTGAGCAATGCAATGGAATTGGTTCGTCTAACACAGAACCAAGCTCCTGTTCATCGCGATGCAGGTACTTCACCAACCGGCGAAAGACTCGTTTATGGTGGCCATACTATAGGCCTCGCTCAAGCGTCCTTGAACCGGCTTCTGCCAAGAAACGCTACTGTTTTAGGTTGGCAGTCTTGCGACCACTTAGGACCTGTACATGAAGGGGATGTTCTGTCTTTTCAGCACACTCTCTTAGATCAAAAAACTTTAACTAATGGCAAAATTAGTGCAATAAAAACTGAGGTTTCTTGCATCAAAGGTACTAAAACATCGAATGTTCTCGATTGGAGACTCGTGACTTTTGGAGCTTAGAAATCACTCACGAAACAGTGAAAATAAGACCGTGATCGGCTAAATTTCCTATTTCAACTGAACTCAGCTTCAAATCGTCAGCTAAAACTTGTTCGGTATGTTCTCCTAAGAGCGGCGCTTTGAGAGCATTTCGATCATCTGCTAATGGACCCCCGAAGGATAAAGGCGACCCAGGAACTAAGTGTCTTCCTACTCCAGGTTGATCAATTTTGGAGAACATTGGGTTCTCCGTTGAACACCTAGGGTCTTCTTCGAGCATTTGCCTGAAGGTCCTGTAAGGACCCCAGCACACTCCACATCTATCAAGCCGTTCAGAAATTTCTTTTAAGGTTAAGTTTTTGAACCATGGATTAAACAAATCTGCAAGCTCTTCTCTCGCCTCAAAACGTGCACCTTCATCCGTAAAATCAAGAGCGAGTCTTTGAGATAGTAGAGAAACCTCTTGTTGGGTCTGAGTTGCTTCTAAGAGCCCATCCCACTGTTTTTGCGTAATAGCCACAACCATCACGTGTCTGCCATCACGACTCAGAAAATCTCTTCCAAATGCTCCATAAAGATCATTACCGAGTTTTTCCCTTTCCATTCCACCTAACTCAACTTCAGTAAGGTCTCCTCGCCATGCAACCGCAGCTAACGCAACGTCTGACAAAGCAAGGCTTACCAACTGTCCCTTCCCAGTTTGTGTTCTATATCGATCAGCCGCAACCAAACCTAATGCTGCAGTTTGGCCACAGATAAGGTCCCAAGCAGGCAAAGTATGATTGACAGGACGAGGATCGTCCGCATGGCCCGTTATTGACGGAATCCCAACTGCACAATTGATTGTGTAATCTACAGCTGTTGTACCGTCATGACTTCCCGTGATCGACACCATCACTAGGTCAGACCTTTTTTCAGAAAGTTTTTCATAGCTGAGCCAGCCTTTTGAAGGGAAATTGGTTAAAAAATTTCCTGAAGTAGCTATGAGTTCGGATAGCAAATTTTGTATTTCAGGAGCTCGCAAATCTGCTACTACTGATTTCTTTCCGCGGTTTAAACCATTCCAATAAAGACTTATCCCATCTTCCGTAAGAGGCCAGCGTTTGTAATCGATCCCACCGCCGAGTTGATCGAATCTGATTACCTCAGCGCCCATCTGGGCTAATGTCATTCCTCCCGAAGGGGCGGCAACAAAAGCTGAGCCTTCGACCACAGAAAGTCCTTCTAGTGGAAGAATCAAATCAGCTCCTGTTCTCAGCTTTGTGAACGGATTACCGACAAAACTTCGTCACCATGTGTCTGGAAATCTGTAATTGAGTCTTGATCCCAAATAGCTGCAATTAACCCTTCAGGGGAAATTAAGAAACTAGTTCTCAAGGGAAAAGCTACAGCTGGGTCGTCCGCAGGCCGAGCTGCTCCATAAAGCTCCCCTATTTTTCTCTCAGGATCAGCTATTAATGGAAAAGAAAATTCTTGTTCCTCAGAAAATTTCTTTTGTTCGTCTACTGTGTCGAAACTGGCACCAACTATTACGGCTCCTAGATCTGAAAATTCTGAGACTCTATCACGGAGCCCCTGACCCTGGATCGTTCAACCCGGTGTGGATGCTTTTGTATACCACCAAAACAAAACCCAGCTTCCTGAAAAATCAGCCAAAGATAGTGTGTTGCCATCTTGATCAAGTGCTGAAAATTTCGGCGCTTCGTTTCCTACTTCAAGCATTGCTCCTCTTTTCTGTATTGGCCACAATAGTGACCATAGCTTCCCAAGTCTCCGAACGGGCTTTATAAATTAAGCCAGCCAAGAAATCGCCTGAATTTCGCTGTAAGCCTTTAAACCCCATGTGCCACGATCTCGACCTATTCCAGACATCTTGAATCCCCCAAAAGGTGCTTCCATGTGGGGCTGGATACTGTTAAGAGCGACGTTTCCGCTTTCCAAACTTTTAGCTATCTGATGAGCCCTAGCAGTGTCCCCCGCGTACACGTAACTAAATAGGCCGTAGTCAGAGTCATTGGCCATTGCAATCGCTTCTTCATCATCTTCATGTGGCATCACCACAACAACTGGCCCAAAGGCCTCTTCGCGAACAACGTGCATGTCAGTTGTGCAATCAGCCAAAAGTGTTGGTGCTACAAAATAACCTTGTTCATCAGGTCTTTCTCCTCCGCAAACCAATTTGGCTCCAGACTCGACGCCAGAAGAAATGAATTTTTCAACATTGTCTCTCTGCTGTTCCGAAATCAAAGGGCCCACTAGAGTATCACGCTCCAAGGGGTCTCCTATCTTTAGCATTCCCGCTACAGCCTCGAGAGTCTCTACTGTTTGATCGTAAATATTTCGATGACAAATGACTCGTGTGGGTGCAGTGCAAATCTGGCCACTATGAAAACCCCAAACACTTGCTATGGCTCCCATCGCTCCATCTATACTGGCGTCTTCGGTCATAATGAGAGCACCTTTACCGCCTAGCTCCATGAGAACGCGTGTCATAGTTGACGCGCCACTTTCGTAGATTGACTTACCGACAGAGGTCGATCCAGTGAAACTGATCATGTTCACATCTTTTGATGCAACCATCGCCGCTGGAACTTCAGGGCCGGAAGAAGTAACAATATTTATGACTCCTGGAGGAAAACCGGCTTCATTTATGGCTTCACCCAGTCTCAAAATTCCCAAAGGGTCTTGTGGCGCGGGTTTTATGATGCAGGTATTACCCATTGCTAGGGCTGGTGCTATTTTGCCTGCCACGTTAGTAAGAGGGAAATTGTAGGGCGTGATGCATAAAACTACTCCAACTGGTTGGTGGTACACAGATGCAGCCAAAAGACCTGCAGGCCCAAGTGCAGTTGCACCTTGTTTAACGGGAAGTTCAGATAAATCTATTCGTTGTGGTTTCGAGTAATAACGGAAACGGTCTATAAACCCTCCCGCTACTTGCAAAGTTTCTGTAATGTTTATAGTTGATCCAGTCTCCGCCTGAACCAAATCAACCCACTCTGGGGCTTTCTGTTCAAGCACATCTGCAAGTTTCCCGAGTAGATAACATCTCTGATCTATCGATGTATTTTTCCAGTCGCCTAATGCATCTCTTGCGGCTGCCATTGCATCAGTTGCCTCACTCAGGGATGCTTCCGGTGCATGACCTACTATCTCCATGGTGTAAGGATTCTGCACTGGATATGTTCCTGCAGTTTCTACCCACTCGCCTCCTATAAGCAATTTCCATTGCTCTTCCGGGTCTATTTTCGTCATCACTCTCCCTAAGCCCATTTGAGTATGCTTAAAAGTTCTTTACTAACCTCTGCATTTACTACTTTAGTAATCCATTATCAGTAAATATCAAGGATAGAAAACTATATGCAGAATAATTCGAACATTTCGGACGGGAATACATACCACCGCTCTTTTTTTCTTGATGAAAAACTTTTTGAATACATCCTGGATCACACTTCTCAACCTGATGAGATACAAAAATCTCTTATCGAAACTACATCTAGATTAGGGCGAGTTTCTGCCATGCAGGTCGCTCAGGATCAAGGCGTTTTTCTTTCCATGTTAGTTGCTGCGATCAGACCCAAATTTGCCGTTGAAATAGGAACTTTCACTGGTTATTCATCTTTGGCTATTGCTAACGCCCTACCGGAGAATGGAAAACTATTATGTTGCGACGTTTCTGAAGAATGGACTTCTGTAGCTAGTGAGTACTGGGAAAAGGCAGGTGTAGATGAAAAAATCGAGCTTGTCATTGCACCTGCGAAACAAACTCTGGCTAATTTGCCTGATGACATGGAAATAGATTTTGCTTTCATTGATGCAGATAAGGGTGGTTATCTAGAATATTACGAACAGATTGTGCCTAGATTGTCAGAAAATGGACTAATAGCAATCGACAACGTTTTATGGTCAGGCAGAGTAGTTAATCCAGAGGTATCTGACGACGACACTATCTCGATTCGAAACTTCAATGATCACGTCTATCAAGATGACAGAGTTTCTTCCGTGATGCTTTCGGTCGGTGACGGACTGACTTTGGTAAGGCGCACTAATTAAAGTTTTTATGCAAAAATAAACAAGGTCTGTTTCTGCCGGTTAGGATCTCGGCAGATTTAATAACAAATTGAGAGGTTAATAATGCCAGACGCTGTAATAGTTGCAACTTCAAGAACTCCTATAGGTAGAGCAAATAAAGGCAGTCTGGCAGAAGCTAGACCTGATGATATGTCAGCTTTTATAATTAAAGATGTCCTCTCCAAAGTTCCACAACTTCAAAATGATTTGGTTGAAGATGTCCTGTGGGGAACTGGTCAACCTGGTGGAGAACAAGGTTATAACATTGCGCGCATATCAAGTCTCTTGGCTGGTATAGATGCTCCCGGAGTGACAGTAAACCGGTACTGTTCATCTTCTTTGCAAACAATCCGTATGGCCTTTCACGCAATTAAGGCTGGGGAGGGAGACGTGTTTGTTGCCGGAGGTGTCGAGTGTGTCAGTCGTTACCAGTTTGGCGCTTCTGATACCGGGCCGCATAACGACTCTTTTAAAGACGCCGAGACTCGAACCGCTGAAAGAACCGGAGAAGGAGTAGATACTTGGACTCCACCCCAAGGTTTGCCAGATGTGTATATAGCAATGGGACAAACTGCCGAAAACGTGGCTCAAAGTAAGGGAGTTTCGCGTAAAGATCAGGACGAATGGGGAGTACGTTCGCAAAATCGCGCAGAAGCCGCTGCGGCTCGAGGATTTTTTGAACGTGAGATCACCCCTTACACAGTTCCGAATGGGGCTGTCGTGACAGCTGACGATGGAATAAGAGCTGGAACAACATATGAAAATGTTTCACAGTTAAACCCTGTTTTCCGCCCTGATGGCACTGTTACTGCTGGTAATGCTTGTCCTTTGAATGACGGTGCTGCTGCCGTAGTTGTAATGAGTGAAGAAAAAGCTTCAGAATTAGGAGTAACGCCGTTAGCGAAAATTGTAGCTTCTGGAGTTTCGTCCCTAAATCCAGAGGTGATGGGGTTAGGTCCAATTGATGCAATTAACCAGACGCTACAAAGAGCCGGTATGGCAATTAGTGACATAGACCTCGTCGAAATAAATGAAGCTTTCGCAGCGCAAGTTATTCCTTCAGCGGAAGAAACTGGAATAGACCATGACAAATTGAATGTAAATGGCGGAGCTATAGCTTTGGGTCATCCATTTGGAATGACAGGTGCTCGAATAATGACAACGCTTATAAATGGACTGGAAGACGCAGATAAAGAATTCGGACTTGAAACCATGTGTGTTGGGGGCGGACAAGGAATGGCGATGATAGTTCAGCGGATGAGCTGAAGATCAGAACTACTTGCTCTTAGCTTCTCGTCCAGCTGGCATCCATTTTGACCCAGCTGTTTTATCTATATGATCCATGTAGCGTGATCCTACTGGTTCTATCAACTCGAGAAACTGAGTGGTTTGATCAATCCCAAGATTACGCCAAGCAGCACTTGCTATGTTGTTAAGTTTTCTTTCTAGCCCTTCCCTGTATTCCAAACCTTTAGTCGTAACTTTTTCTCCATCCGCTAAACCACGCTCTGTCAACTTTTTGAATGCGAGACTAATTGCTGCATCATCTGCACCTCTGCTTCGTGGAAGCCATTGGTCGTCATAATCATGCTTGGCATTATCCAGAATTCCCGCCATAGTGCCGTCAATATTTTCGCTTGTCATGATTGCCCAATGGGTATCACCCCTCCACTCACGAATGGCGTTAACAGCAAGCCAAGCTGATGTGAGTGGATCTTCATGGCGTGGCCAATCCAATAACGACGCAAATAAAGCGCGGCCCGAAACAGGAAGCTCTTCTGCCGCTTTCCAAAGAGTTGGGGACATTGTTGCTAAAGGTTCACATATTTCTGGTGTTAGCTCCTTTAAACCAGGAGCTACCGCAGCATCTCGAGCTGCTGCCGCTTTTTCGAAAGTTGTATATTCACGACAGTTATCAAGGCTTACTTTAATAAAATCCGGGTGTATAGAGTAAAAACATGCAGATACTGCTTTATTTCCAGCTTCTCCTAAAGTAGCCGCACGAGTAGAAACGTAATAACCAAATCCATTGGGAACTCCAAGTGCTTCATAATTTGCAATAGCCCTCGGATCCCAATAAATCCAACCGATCAACCTATGAGAAACAAAAGCTGCACGACGACTAAGTTCTTCCCAGTCATTTTCATCTCTGTTCAATTTTTCACACTTTAAGCAACTTCGTTAACCTTGACCACCTGATGCATCTTGCACAGATACTTTGCCAGCACTAATCCATGGCATCATGTCACGAAGTTTAGAACCAACTTGCTCAATACGATGTTGACGTCCTTTTTCTTCCAAAGCGTAAAAGTTTTCCCTACCAGAATGTGCTTCTGCTACCCATTCTTCTGCGAAAGCTCCAGATTGGATTTCATCTAACACCTGTTTCATTGTTTCTCTGACATGGTCATCAACCACTCGAGGGCCACGAGTCAAATCGCCGTATTCGGCAGTATCAGAAACTGAATAACGCATACCTCCTATACCTTGTTCATACATGAGGTCTACGATCAACTTCAATTCATGAAGACATTCGAAATAACAAATCTCAGGCTGATACCCCGCGTCAACCAATGTGTCAAAAGCACTTCTAACTAGCTCAGTAACTCCGCCACAAAGAACTACCTGTTCTCCAAAAAGATCCGTCTCGCACTCTTCTGTGAAAGTCGTTTCAATAACTCCTGCTCTGGCTCCTCCCAGTCCATCTGCATAAGCTATGGCTAGATCTTTTGCTCCACCCGTCGGGTCTTGCTCTACAGCAATTAGACAAGGCACTCCTCCACCTTCAACATATGTTCTGCGAACTAAGTGGCCTGGCCCTTTGGGGGCAATCATGATGACATCTACGTCATCAGGCGGTGTTATCAGATCAAATCGGATATTAAAGCCATGGGCAAAAGCAATGGCGTCTCCAGCTTTCAAATTTGGAGCAATGTGTTCTTCGTATATTGCCGCTTGGTCTGTATCAGGCAGCAAAAGCATTATTACATCAGCCCAGTCTGATGCTTCAGAAAGTGAACGAACTGTAAGTCCAGCTTCTTCAGCTTTTGCGATAGAACCAGAGCCCTCGCGTAACCCCACGCATACATCAATCCCGGATTCTTTTAGGTTCAAAGCGTGAGCATGGCCTTGTGATCCATAGCCCAAAATTGCTACTTTCCGATCTGATATCGCCGAACGATTCACATCGTTTTCATAATAAATATTTACCACGAATTTCTCCTAATTGTTTTTCTTCTAATATTTAAGATTTATGCATTTACAACGAATCTAGAGCAACGCGACCTGTTCGTTGTAATTCAACTATGCCAAAATTGCTTAAAAAAGATTCAAAATCGTCAATCACGGATGAGGTTTCCACCAAAGAGAGCATCATGCTTTCGGTTCCGATATTTAGCACCTTTCCTCCGACTTTGTCTAAATGATCAACCAACTCATCTCTTTGGCTAGCTTCAGCTTTGACTGTAACGATCATCAATTCTCTTTCGACTGATTTATCAGGATCTAAAGCCCGTATTTCAACAACATTTATGAGTTTGTCCAGCTGTTTTATTATTTGATCCAAGGAAACGGATTCAAGCTCTATGTCAAGATCAACGGTTATACGACTAAATTCTGCTTTATCGGTAGGCGCAACAGCCAAAGACTTGATATTTACACCTCGACGGGCAAAAAGGCCGCTAACTCGTGCCAAAACGCCAAACTTGTTATCGACGGTTACAACTAAAGTTCTGTAATTTGGTTGACTCTTTTTCACCGTTCTTGGCTTTCTTGAGATGGAGGAACAACAATTGAAGAGTTGTCTTGACCTGAAGGGACCATAGGGTAAACATGCTCTTCAGCTGCGGTTCGAAAGTCTATTACAACTGATCTATCTTCAATCTCATTAGCCTTAGCTATAGCTTCTGGGACTTCTTCGGGACTGTCAACTCGAATACCGACACAACCCATTGACTCTGCCCATGCCTTATAATTTGGTACATCCTCTGAGAGGAATACTTCTGAATATCTTTCTTGGTAAAACATATCCTGCCACTGGCGGACCATGCCTAAGTACGAATTATTGAGTAGCGCGACTTTTATTGGAATATTTTCAACTGTTGCAGTTACAAGTTCTTGAGCTGTCATCTGGAAACACCCATCTCCGTCAACTGCCCAAACCATCCGGTCAGGGTTTCCTACTTTTGCTCCAATCGCGGCAGGTATCGAGAACCCCATTGTCCCCAATCCCCCAGAATTTATCCATGTATATGGACTATCAAAATTCCAATATTGACTGGTCCACATTTGGTGCTGACCAACTCCTGAAGCAACGATTGCGTCATCAGGGGCCAAATCTCTAAGTTGCTCAATAACATATTGAGGTTTCAATTTGCTTCCAGGTTCAGAGTTTTCATATGTAAGAGGAAAACGTTCTTGCCAACCACTAATACTCGATTTCCATTCTGAACGATCTGTTGAAGCAACTCCCTGTTTTTTAAGCAGGTCAACCATTGTCTCGATCACTAAACGGCAATCACCAGTAATAGCTACATCTGGTTTTCTAACCTTTCCAATTTCTGCAGGGTCAATGTCTACATGAATTATTTTTGCATCTGGTGCAAAGCCATCGACCTTGCCAGTAACACGATCGTCGAAACGAGCACCCAAAGCTACTAACAAATCGGCTTTTTGCATGGAAGTAACAGCCGTATAATTTCCGTGCATTCCAGGCATTCCTAAACAAAGCTCATGACTATCGGGGAAGGCTCCTCTAGCCATAAGAGTTGTTACCACATGGATCCCTGTAATCTCTACTAGTTCTCTTAGGGCTTCGGCTGCTCTTGCTTTAAGGATCCCACCTCCAACATAGAAAATTGGCCTCTCGGAATTCTGTATTAGTTCTAAAGCTTTCTCTATTCCAGACAGGTCAAAGTTTTTTTCCGGTTCATAGCCCGGCAAATCCATTTCAGGGTCATCAACCCAATTAAGTTGCGACCTAGAATTTTTAGGGTCAACAATATCCTTGGGTACATCAATCAGCACAGGACCAGGCCGACCTGTAGTCGCTATGTGAAATGCCTCTTTTACTATCCTTGGAATATCTTGTGCATCTTTGACGAGAAAATTATGTTTTGTAACTCCCATAGTGATCCCAGTGGTGTCACATTCCTGAAAAGCATCAGTACCAATCGCAGCTAAAGGTACTTGTCCTGTAATTACCACCAATGGTATTGAGTCCAAATACGCGTCGCATAAAGGTGTGACAATATTCGTAGCTGCCGGGCCGCTAGTCACCATCGCTACACCAGGCTTGCCGGTTGCTTGGGCGTAACCTTCAGCCATGTGTCCAGCACCTTGTTCATGACGGACAAGTATGTGTCTGATGTTTGAATCAATAATCGGGTCATACACGGGCAGTATCGCTCCGCCAGGAAGCCCAAACATAACTTCCACACCCTCTTTTTCAAGAGCTCTAATTAGAGCCTTGCCGCCATCTATATTTTCACTGGTCATTTTTTTCTCAGATTAAATCTTTTTTATATAAAAACTTGATTAAAAACAATTGACCTCCCTTAGGGAGGTCAAAACGTGCACCCTCAGCGGGTACACGTTAAATAACTACTACACCTACGAAAAATTCTCGCACCTATCTAGTATCGCTGGGAAGCTAATAGCAAACAACCCTTTTTATGCCTTAGTGACAGCTCCTTGGTCCGCTCCTGCCGCTAATCGCGCATATTTAGCCAAGAAACCCGACTCATAACGCGGTTTAAAGGGTTTTAACTCATTTCGACGTTTTTCTAATTCATTTTCGTCAACTAGAAGTTCAATTGAATGTTCACGAACATCTATAACAATTCGGTCACCTTCTTCCACAAGAGCTATCGGGCCTCCGTCAACTGCTTCCGGAGCAACATGCCCCACACAAAAACCGTGCGTCCCACCAGAAAATCGGCCATCAGTGATTAGAGCTGCATCATTCCCTCTGCCGGCACCTTTCATAGCACCTGTAATAGCAAGCATCTCGCGCATACCTGGACCACCTTTAGGACCTTCATAACGGATCACTACTATGTCACCAGCCTCTATCTTCCCGCCCAAAACCGCTTCCATAGCCATATCTTCACCATCAAACACTCTGGCTCGACCATCAAACCTGTCAACATCTATTCCCGCAACTTTCACAACGGCTCCGGCAGGCGCTAAGGAACCTCTAAGTATTGCTATTCCTCCTATGTCGTGTATTGGATTATCAAAAGAATGAATTACATCATCGTCAGGCTTTGGCGGGTCAAGAAGTTCTAAATTTTCTTTAACAGTCAGACCTGTAACGGTTATTTCATCTCCATGGATCAAACCCTCCTCCAAAAGCATCTGCATAACCACAGGGACACCGCCCACTCTGTCTATATCAACCATGTGATAAAGGCCATGTGGTTTCGTATCTGCAAGGTGTGGAACTTTTTCGGCAATACGGTTGAATTCTTCTAATTGAAGATCTACGCCTGCTTCAAAAGCTATTGCCAAAAGATGCAAGACAGCGTTAGTTGACCCACCTAGAGCCATCACTACCGCGATGGCATTTTCAAATGCTGCTTGAGTCATTATGTCGCGGGGGTAGATGCCGGCTTCTAACAACTTCATCACAGCAGTCCCACTTGCATATGCCACATCTGAACGTCTGCTATCAACTGCTGCTGCAGATGCCGATCCTGGTAATGACATACCCAGTGCCTCCCCTACAGCAGCCATCGTGTTAGCAGTAAACATTCCTGCACAGCTCCCCATGGTGGGACAAGCGGCTCGCTCGATGGAAAGCAGCTCTTCATCGTCAATATCACCTACCGCATGGGCTCCCACCGCTTCAAAAACATTCACAATGTCAAGAGATTTCCCATTATGCTCCCCCGGCATTATTGAACCTCCGTATACGAAAACTGATGGAAGGTTTATGCGTGCTGACGCCATAAGCATCCCGGGTAATGACTTATCGCAACCTGCAAAACTAACAAATGCATCAAGTCTTTCGGCATGCATGACGGCTTCAACAGAGTCAGCAATAATCTCTCTGCTCACTAAGCTCGCCCTCATTCCTTCATGACCCATGGAGATAGCGTCACTTACTGCAATAGTTGTAAATTCCATAGGAAATCCACCAGCGTCAGATACACCCTCTTTACACCTTTTTGCAAGTGCATCCAACGGCAAATTACACGGTGTAACTTCATTCCACGATGAAGCTACTCCAATCTGCGCTTTTGAAAAATCCTCTTCCCCCATACCTACAGCACGCAACATCGCACGAGCTGGTGCCCTGCTAGCGCCATCTGTAACTTCTCGTGACCTTGGTTTTATATCAATTTCTTTATTTTCACTCATACATGAAGGGTAGGGCTCAAATCGATGGTTTGGCGACTTGAATAGGTTTAGACTTTCATCATCAACATCCCAGATCGCGATAAACAACTTTTAGCACTGGCAATCCCAGCTTTGGGTGCTCTTGTAGCCGAACCATTGTATTTATTAGCCGACACCGCTGTTGTAGGCCACTTAGGAACCCTGCCTCTCGGGGGATTAGCTGTTGCGTCGGCTGCCCTGCTATTGATTTATGGACTTTGTTTCTTTTTGGCTTATGGCACCACTGCAACAGTCGCCAGGCTTACTGGAGCTGGTGAACCATTAAAAGCTTCAAATCAAGCAATACAAAGCCTATGGTTAGCTTTTTTTCTTGGAATTGCAATTGCGTTCTTTGGATATTTTACTGCCGATCCTCTACTAAAACTTTTAGGGGCTAATGGGGAACTGCTGAATCAAGCTCGTATTTATCTACGTGTCAGCATGTTCGGGGCTCCGGCAATGTTGATAATGCTTGCGGGAGTAGGTTACTTACGCGGAGTTAAAGACACAATTAGACCCCTATGGGTTGCAATAGGAACTGCTCTTTTAAATCTTGGTCTAGAACTAATCCTCATCTATGGCTTTGACAAAAAAATAGGAGCTTCTGCAGCATCTACTGTTATTTCTCAATGGGTCGGTGCTTTGATTTACTTGGGATGGATTTGGCAAGCCGTGGGCATATACAAAATTTCCCTTAAACCAAAATTTATAATTTTAATAAAACTTTTAAAAAGTTCAAGTGAGCTCTTGATCAGAAATCTCTCACTAACTACTTCATTTATTGTCGCTACAGCCATGGCAGCTCGTATAGGAAATGTTGATGTTGCGGCACATGAAGTGGGGTTCCAAGCATGGTTTTTTCTTGCCATGTCAATGGATGCTATTGCGATTGCAGCACAAGCACTGATAGGAAATCTTCTAGGATCGGGCAATGCCGATGAAGCTCGCAAAATGGGCAGAAGGGCTATTCTCTGGTCAGCTGGAATAGGTGTGTTGACAGGTTCACTTCTTGCAATATTTCATACCCCCTTTGCAGAAATTTTTTCTGAAGATACTGCAGTAATTGAACTTACAAGTTTTCTTCTTCTACATGTTGCGGCTATGGCCCCATTATCAGGAGTGGCATTTGCTCTGGACGGCATACTGATAGGTGCCGGTGATCAACGATTCCTTGCAAAAGCAATGAGCCTTTCGGCAGTTATTTCAATCCCTTTGATGCTTTTAGCAGTCAAATTAGATCTCGGAATTGGTTGGATTTGGGGATCCATTTGGATTCTGATGTTGCTTCGTTCTTGTACTTTATATATTCGTTTTCGAAGTAATAGTTGGCAGAAATTAGGAAGCTAGTTTTTAGATTTGGTATTTAAAATTTGATTAACTATTTTGCCGTCAGCCTGACCATTGGTCTCTTTCATTATTAACCCAACGAAAAAACCTGATTTTTTCTTTCTTTCAGTCTCATCTCCATTGATAAAAGCAAGCCAGTCATCAGAATTTTCTGAAATAATTCGGTCAACTATTTCTTCTAATTCAGAATTGTCCATGGATTCAAAACCGTGACTCTTAGCAACCTCTTGGGGATCTCCACCGGCTTCAACTAATTCCGCTAGAACTGTTTTAGTCTGTGTTGAGGTTAACTCGCCGTTTGTTTCCATAACTGTGAGAGATGCAAACGCTTCCGGTGTCAGCTCACCAACTCCATCAGCAAGATTGTTCTCTAAATGCACTAGAACACGATTTTTATTAGCGTTGGAGGAAATCGCTTCCAGAGCGAAAGTATCCAAATCTCGCTGCACTATCAAAGATGTTTCTGTTGGTTCAACTCCAATTGCCTCTGCCAGTAAGTGTCTTCGCTCTCTAGGTAGTGGAGGTAAAGATCCAGAAATCTCTCTTATCCATTCTTCAGATGGTTCAACTGATACTAAATCAGGTTCTGGAAAATAACGATAATCAAAAGCTTCTTCCTTAGATCGCAGTTTGTGTGTCCGGCCTTCAGCTTCATCCCAATGACGTGTTTGTTGTTCAATTTTTTGACCTGACTCAATTATTTCGATCTGTCTTTTAGCTTCATACTCGATAGCCCTTCCGAGGGATCTTAAAGAGTTGATATTTTTGATTTCACAGCGCGTCCCAAACTCTTCTGTCCCCTTTTTACGGACTGAGACATTACAGTCAACGCGGAGAGAACCTTCTTCCATCTTCCCATCAGAAGCACCAATTGTTACCAATATTGAACGCAATTCAGAAACATAGTCTCTTGCATCATCAGGGCTTCGAAGATCTGGTGCTCCAACTATTTCGATAAGAGGAACCCCTGACCTGTTGTAGTCGATTAAAGAATAAGAAGCTTCGTGTATTCTCCCCCCACCCCCTACATGAGTTATTTTTCCGGTGTCTTCCTCAAGATGGGCTCTCTCAATTCCTATTCGACGTCCGTCAGGAAGTTCCAACCAACCTTCCTTATTTATAGGCAAATCAAACTGAGAAATTTGATAGGCCTTAGGCATATCTGGGTAGAAATAATTCTTACGTGCAAACACTGACTTTTGTACTTCGCAATTTAAAGCTAAACCCACTCTTATTGCTAGCTCCACTGCTTTTTCATTCAATACCGGTAAAGATCCGGGCAATCCAAGAGAAACAGGATCAGTGTTGCTGTTAGGTTTTCCACCAAAAGAATTAAGCGCTGATGAAAACATCTTAGTTTTAGTGGCTAATTCTGCATGAACCTCTAACCCAATTACTGTTTCCCAGTCATTCATATCAGGACTATTCAATTCCATTACCACTTTCAGACTCAAGAATTTTTGCAGCTTGGAACATTTCTCGCTCGGCCATAGCTGGAGCAAGAATTTGTATCCCCACAGGCATTCCATCCGCTCCGAAACCGAAAGGAACTGACATGGCTGGATGCCCTGCAAGATTCGAAGGAATTGTGCATACATCCTGCAAATACATCTGCATAGGATCCGCAGTCTTATCCCCTAAAGGGAAAGCCGTAGTCGGTGCGGTGGGACTTATAAGAAGGTCAAATTTCTCATAAGCTTTTGCGAAATCATTCATTATTAGTGTTCTTACTCTCTGAGACTTGCCATAATAGGCGTCGTAGTATCCAGCTGACAGTGCATAAGTTCCAAGCATGATGCGGCGTTTAACTTCATCACCGAAACCTTTTGTACGGGTAGCTGTCATCGTCTCTGCAGTGGTTGCTGCTTCTGTTCTGGGACCGAAACGTATCCCATCGTACCGTGCAAGATTAGAAGACGCTTCCGCAGGTGCTATCACATAATAAGCGGACAGGCCATAAATAGAAGCTGGAACCGAGGCTGGTTCAACATCTGCTCCTGCATTAGAAAGAACTTTTATGGCATCTTCAACTCGCGAAATCACGTCCTGCGAAATCCCTCCTAAACCTTTCCCAGAGAGTTCTTCAATCACTCCTATTCTCATACCCTCGACTCCTTGGTCTAAAAATCCTGAAATATCAAGTGGTTTTTCTGGAATTGAAGTTGAGTCTCTTGGGTCATGACCGCTAATAACTTCAAGAGTTAAAGCAGCATCTGAAACTGTATTGGCAAAAGGACCGACCTGGTCGAGACTTGAAGCGAATGCTACGAGACCATACCGGGAAACTCTTCCATATGTCGGCTTTACTCCCACAACCCCGCAAAGAGCAGCTGGTTGTCTTATAGACCCCCCTGTATCGCTTCCCAGAGCAAGAGGAGAAAATCCTGCTGCTACAGCTGCTGCGGAACCTCCTGATGAACCTCCTGGGACACACTCCAAATTATGCGGATTTCTAGTTGGTCCAAAAGCAGAATTCTCAGTTGAAGAACCCATAGCGAATTCATCTAAATTGGTTTTACCTATGATGACTGCTCCTGCTTCTTTAAGTTTTTCAATCACTGTGGCGTCATAAGGTGGTTTCCAGCCCTCTAAAATTTTCGAACTACATGTCGTCTCAATTCCACGTGTACAAAGATTGTCTTTAATCGAAATTGGAACTCCTGCTAAAGGTCCCAAAGTTTCTCCTGAAGCAATTTTTGAGTCTATTTCATCCGCATCGATCAAAGCTTTCTCAGCGGTTACAAGATTGAAGGCATTAACATCAGATTCAATTTCGTTAATAATTTCAATATGTTGCTCGACGACTGTTCGAGCACTAATTTCACCGGACGAAACTTTTTCTGCTATTTCTGTTGCTTCCACTATGAGTCTCCAAGAATCGGAGGGACTCGGAATTGGTGTTCTTCTACCTCTGGTGCCCCTTCAAGGACTTCTTCGATTTCAAAACCTTCACCGGGCTCATCAACACGTAGAACATTCTTAAGGGGGAATGGGTGTGTGCTCGGTTCGATATCATCTACGTTCAAAGCTTCTAAGTCAGCTGCATGATCTAAAACAGCAGCTAACTGAGAAGTAAAAGCATCCAACTCATCTTCACTCAACGCAAGCTGAGCTAAACGTGCCACATGGGCAACCTCTTCACGAGAAATTCTTTCAACCACAGTTCAGAGGGTAGAGGACATATCGTCAAACAAGACTTTTATCCACTGATTAATTCGATGGGAGTTTCTGGAAGCCCTAAAGCAGTACCGGGGGGTTCTTGTCTGGTTACTAAACCATCGGCTGGTCCATCAATTGAAACAGAACGAAATCCAGCTGCAGCTAATCTGGATTCTGCTGCCTCAACTGAAAGTCCGATCACATTGGGGATGGAACGCGGTTCGGGGCCAGTCGAGATCAATATTTCGACTTCCGAACCACCTCTAACAGAACTTTGAGAAGGAGGTTCAAAAGCCACTACGTAACCTTTGGGAACAAATTCGTCCCTTACGCCTATACGTCGTGTCATCAATCCTAAAGTTTCCAATGCCGCTTCAACTTCGGACACCTCGCGACCTTCCAAACCAATTGGTATAACCACTGGGACTCTTCCATCAGAGACAAGCAAATCGACACTTCCCCCGAGTGGCAATTCAGTCATAGGGGAAAGAACATTTACGATCATTCCGGCATCGATGGTTTCACTGAAAGAATATGAAATCTCACCTACTTTCAAGCCAGCCGACTGTATCAGTCTTTCTGCACCTGGGAGACTCTTACCTACTAAGTCAGTAGGTATCTGAACACGTTCCGCACCAAGAGAAATAACTAAAACTACGGTCTCATTTTCTTCTAAAGCAGTTCCTCCAATGGGCTCAGTCGCTAGTACTTCTCCTTCAACTGTGCTGTCAAGGCGATCGAAGCGTTCTTCCACATTCCATCCCAAAGCAACAATTAATTCCCGTGCGCTGTCTCCTGAAGAACCTACTAATTGAGGCAAAGTTCTTGATTCTGTTTTAGTTGCTTCCCATATAAAAGCCCCAATGACTGTCACACCGACTACTAACAAACTTGCTAATGCCGCATTAATTAAACGCCGTCTTGGCGGCTTTGTTGATTCAACCCGTTCCGGCTCTGATCCAGCTGGGATCCTTTGCATTCGTTCTGTAGGAGGGTCTGGTGGAGAAGAAACACTTGAAGGCACTATAGGTTCTTCACCTGACAAAGGAGCTGCTCCTATCTCTCCTGGGCCAACAAAAGGTAAAGGTTCGGGACGGGACATGTTACTTGCAACATCAATCAACATTCTTCCCAGTTCCCCAGCATTCGGTCGTTCTTCTGCATTAGCCGAACCTGCTCTTTGAACTATCGGTGATAGAGAACCCAAACTTTCAGGGATTGGCACATCTTGACCTTCTCTCGCTCTTAAAGTTCCAATAACTGTATTCTCGACAAATGGAAGATGCCCCGTGCATGCTTCGACTATGCATAAGGCCAAAGAATAGATATCAGATTTCACTCCCAAGGTAAGTCCGCTGGCCTGTTCAGGTGATGCATATCGAGCAGTACCTACATATCCGCGCAAACCACCTAATTCATCCAGTTGAGGTCCAGAATTGGAAATTTCTGCTTGAGTTGCATCTGCCAATGCAGCTGCTAGTCCAAAATCGGCAATTCGTAAATGACCGTCTTGTCCAAATAGAAGATTTGCAGGTTTGAGGTCTCGATGTATTATGCCCTGAGCGTGAGCATGATCAAGAGCTCTGCATGCTTCAAGGGTTATCTGCAGTATTTGTGAAGGGCTGAGAGTTCTTCCACTATCTAAAATACTTCTAAGGCTCCCACCTCCTAGATATTCGGTCACGAGATAGGCCTGTTCGTCAACTCCCCAGTCGAAAACTCGCACTGTGTGGGAGCTTGTAAGAGAAGCGGCGATCTTGGCTTCTGATTTAAATCGCTCTACGAATCCTGGATATTGTGCAAGTTTGGTGTGTAGAACTTTTACTGCTACTTGACGATTGAGGCTCAGATCAATTGCGAGGTACACAGAACCAGATCCGCCGGTTCCCACAATATTTTGCAGTCTGTATCGTCCGCCAAATGTCTGTCCAGACATATTTTGAGGACTCCAAGAACTTCCTCTTCCAAAAGATCCTGAATCTCTTCGTTTTTCTACCACATAGAAAGGTTACCTCTAGGTAGCCTTTCTATGTGACGCGTCGCAACTCAATTATTATCTGTTCTCTTCTTGCCATTGGAATAGCGGTACTTGTATTAGCCGGACTAGTTGCTGATGGAGATAATAACGACATCGTATTGAACTCAAATCCCGGAGTCTTAGAGCTAATACCGAATCGCGGCGACGAAGTGATAGCTCAAACAAATATAGGGGTTGTTTTTTCACCCACTTGGACGGGTGAGATTATCAGCATTGGGGATACCCAGATTCCCCTTGACCAGCAAAGAGTTGAACGTGGTTTAAATTCGGTCGTTTTTAGACCTGAAACTGGAAAAATAATTGATCGGTTACCTGCTGGAGATATTTGTGCTTCAATTGCCTATTGGGAAGTTCAAACACCAGATAGACGATCGAACTTAAATTGGTGTTTTCGAGTTATTGGGTAAAAATTTATTTCGGTATATCGCCGTTTATAACCAAGTGTTCAAAAGCGATTTCATCTATAACCGGAACATTAAACTTCTCTGCTTGGTCTAGTTTTGACCCACCTCCTTCACCAGCGAGCAGATAAGTTGTTTTAGCTGAAACACTTCCTGGAGATTTGCCGCCTCTTTCTTTTATAATTTTACGAGCTTCTTCCCTGCTTAAACCTTGCAACTTGCCCGTTACGACAATCGTCATACCTGACAGAGTTGTGTCTTCGTCACTTAAAAGTGTCGTCTCAGATTTTGGGTTAACTCCCAAATCTTGAAGTCTCGATATTAAATAACCATTACGTTCATTTGTAAACCATTCAAAAACACTTGCAGCAATTTTTGGTCCCAATCCATCAATAACTTCCAAGTCTTGCATTTGTACTTTTTTTAATGCCTCAAGATCTTGAAAATTTTCTGAAATTAGCTGAGCAACTGTTGTTCCTACATGCGGAATTCTTAAGGCAAACAATAATCTGCCTAGATCTCTAGACCGAGCTTCTTCAATTGCATTCTTAAGATTAGTAACAGATAACTCTCCAAATCCTTCCATTTCAGAAATACGTTTGAAATCAATTCGGAATATGTCAGAAACATCATTTATCAAACCTTCTGAAACGAACAAGTCAACTCTTTGCTCTCCAAAACCTTCAATATCCATTGCCCCTCGTGACACAAAGTGTTCTATTCGTCCTCGAATTTGCCGCGGACACTCATAGTTATTGCAAAAAGTTGCAGCTTCTCCTTCTCTTCGTTCTAATTGTTTTTTGCAAGCTGGACAAGAAGTTGGAAATTTCCAAGGACGCGAACTCGCCGGCCTTTCACTTATAACTGGTCTTAAAACTTCAGGTATTACATCGCCAGCTTTGCGGACTACTACTAAATCGCCGGGTCTTACATCCTTTTCTTTTACTTGATCGGCATTATGAAGAGTTGCCGTGCCTACTGTTGACCCGCCCACAAAAACGGGCTCTAATTTAGCGAATGGGGTTGCTTGTCCCCCCGGACCTATTGAAACTTCAATATCAATTAGTCGAGTTGTTCTTTCCTCGGGTGGAAGCTTGTACGCAATTGCCCAACGTGGCGCTCTTGCTGTAGCTCCTAACTGTTTCTGTAAAGCTAGATCGTCGACTTTAACTACAACTCCATCTATTTCATAATCAAGGTCATGACGAATCTTTTCAATGTTTTCTATAAATGAGGTAACTTCATCGAAATCAGTGAATTTCTTAGCATGCTCATTAACGGGAAAGCCCAAATCTCTCAACCACTGCAAAGTTTCAAAATGTCCGCTTATCTCAGATAAACCTTTAGTCTCCCCTGTCTGATAAGCCCAGAATGAGAGGTTACGAGAAGCGGTCACTTTCGAATCTTTTTGCCTAAGTGAACCTGCTGCTGTATTACGTGGATTTGCAAAAGTCGGTTCGTTTAGAGATTCTCGCGAGCGGTTAAGAGAATCAAATGCTTCTATCCCTAAATACACTTCACCTCGAACTTCCAAAATTTCTGGAGCTTTTTTACCGAGAGTTTTCGGGACATCAGCAATAGTTGAAACATTTTCTGTGACGTCCTCTCCGATAACTCCATCTCCACGCGTGGCTGCCTGGACTAATTGACCTCTCTCGTAACGTATAGAAACAGCTAGACCATCAAACTTTAATTCACAAACCCATGTAGAAATTTTTTGTCCACTATCTAAGCGTCTCTGGACTTTGTCGGTCCAAGAGTTAAGTTGCTCTTTATCGAATGCATTGTCTAATGATTGCATTGGTACGCGATGTTTGACTTCTGCAAAAGGCGTGTTGTTTCTACTGCCCACTGTTGTGCTGGGTGAATTTGGATCAACTAAATGTGGGTACTTTTGTTCCAGATCAAGCAATTCTCGCCAGAGTAGATCGAAATCGGAGTCAAGTATTTCCGGAGCGCCTTTCCCATGATATAAATCGTTGTGAAATCTAATAAGTTCACCAAGTTCTTTTAGACGCGATGAGACTTTCTTATTGTTCTCATTATCAGAAAAATTACCTTTAACCACAGTTCGATAATACCGTTGACCCACGATTAGTCCGTGACGGTACAGAAACCCTCTAGTCTGCTCTTTGTGAAACTTTTGTTTAATGACACCCTTGGAAGGCGTAGCGAGTCTGTGACTACCGGAATTATGAGAGTTATTTGGCTGTCTCTTCCTTTATTTTGCGGCCCAGCTCTTGCAGATAGCTTTAATGACTTCGAATTGCTTTTAAGAACAACAGTTTCTATTAGTCTTTGGGCTTTCTGGGCTTTAATACTTTTGTCGACTTTACTTCCAACTCCAGTTTCTTTAGCAATAATCAGGATAGGAGCACCTGCTGCTGCGGCTCTTAGTCTCTGGAGCGCTTTAGAAACTGGTGGTTCAGTTGCCGGAATCGTTGGCCTTACAGTTAGTGCAGTCGCAGCTTCTGTCGCTATTTCAGCACCTTTGGGAGACAGATTTTCAGATGGAGCTTCTTATGGCGATGAACGTCGCTTTCTTCTTAGAGCACCCGGCCCTGTGTTACTTTTATTTGGGCCTTTAGCTTGGCTTACTTTTTTAGCTGGTTTAACCTTGGGTCCACTTCTATTACTGAACAAAAATTTTTTACTTGGCGCAGTGGTCACTTTATGTGGGTTTCCTCTTTCAGCAATAGCGTCAAATGCTATATATAGGTTAGGAAAACGTTGGGTTGTGTTAGTTCCAGCAGGAGTACTCTTACATGACTATTTGTCTGTTGGAGATCCGACTCTTATACCTAGGAATCAAATAGCAGATTTTTCTCCCGCAAAAGCCAAAACTGATGCTTTAGATCTGAGTCAAAACTCTTTCGGCTTGTCATTGGAAATACGATGCTTTACTCCTCTCTCGATGATGTTGAAAAAAGGAACTAGGAAAATCATCAATGAAAGCTCAACTGTAGAAAACTTTATGATAAATCCAGCGAGACCTAATGCTGTGCTGGCAGAGGCTCACAAACGAGGTCTGTGAGTTCAATTAGATGGCAATTGCTCCACCTATGACTTGATCTTTTTCATAAAAAACAAGACTCTGGCCTGAAGCTACTCTCGAGTGAGCTTCTTTCCAAACAAGTAAACCGTCTTCTAAATTCGCTAATTTTGGCTTCCCGTGTGCACTCGTTTGAACGAGTAATTCACCTTCTACCTTTTTTGAAGACCAGAAAGGGTCACGAAATTCTGTTTGATTAACTAAAAGTTGATCGGTGTTTCCTACAGTCACTGTTGCCGACTCGATATCAATGTTGTTCGCGTACCTTGGTTCTTTACCACCTGCTAGAAGCATGCCCCGTCTCTGTCCGATAGTAACTAACTCTATTGCTTCGACTTGGCCCACTTCGGACCCATTTTCATCTACTACTTTTCCTGGGGTCAAAGAGATTCTCTGTCTCAGAAAGTCTGCTCTACCCTTTTCACGTGTAATAAAACAGACATCCTGACTGTCAGGTTTCGTTGCAACCCTAAGTCCTAAACTGTTTGCTTTCTCCCTGACTTGATCTTTAGTCATCTCGCCGATTGGTAGGTGGAGTGAAGAAATCTGCTCTTGATTTAACATGTAAAGGACATAAGACTGATCTTTTCCTTCATCTGCCGCTCTTGCAATCCGGAAAGTTTTATCTTTCTGTTTTACTATCCGAGCATGGTGACCTGTAACTATTTTTTCAAAACCAAGTGCTTTTGCCCTGTTTAACAGACGATCAAACTTGATGTGCCTGTTGCACTCAATACATGGGTTTGGAGTTAAACCTACTGAGTGAGCTTTAACATAAGGGGCAACTACATATTCATCAAAGTCTTCTCCCAAGTTAAAAACATGATGTTCTATACCTAGCGCATCTGCAGCTCTTCTTGCATCATCTACATCTGAGACGGAACAACATCCTGAATCGGATTCTCCTCCCCAAAGTTTAAGCGTCACACCAACTACTTCATCCCCGTTCTCACAGGCAAGAGCGGCTGCTACTGATGAATCAACTCCTCCTGACATGGCAACCATTACCTTTGTCATTTTTCAAACTCCCTTAATTGTTCAACCGCACTAGGAACGGCTATTAACGCGTTATCTATCTCTTCTTCAGTTGTAGTTTGGCCTAGTGAAAATCTAATCGAACCTCCGGCTGTTTTTAGATCTACCCCCATTGCTTGTAAGACATGTGATGCTTCTTGTGCCCCACTAGCGCATGATGAAGCTGCACTAGCGTAAATACCTTTGTCTTCTAGAAGAAAAAGTAGAGCTTCGTTTTCTATCTTTTTGAAACACAGATGCGCTATTCCAGGTGTTCTAGGGGTTCCTTTTGGCAACGTTCGGCTTACCCCACTAATTTTATCGATAAGTCCATTTTCTAATTTGTCTCTAAGTCTGGTAACTCTTTCATTTATCTTTAATCGTTCAACTTGCATTAAGCGTGCTGCTTCTCCAAGTCCCACAATTGCAGGAACATTTTGAGTTCCACTGCGTCTTTCTCTCTCCTGTCCTCCCCCACGAATTACAGGCGCTAAATTAACACCGTTTCTTAGGATTAAAGCTCCTGCACCTTTAGGACCACCAAATTTATGTCCAGTAAGACTGATTAAATGTGCTTTTTTTGCGGTTTCCGCGATATCTAACCATGAAGTAGCTTGAACCGCGTCTGTGTGAATCATAGTTTCTGGTGTTTTCTCTGATATCAAATCAGCAATTGTGTTGATGTCATTGATTACTCCAGTCTCATTATTCGCCATCATTACAGAGACTATGGAAATGTCTGCGAATGAGTCTAGAAGATTGGCCAAACTTTCAAGGTTAACTCTTCCAGTGTCATCTGTGGGTGCCACGATCCCGCCAGACTCTCTAACAGGTTCTAACACTGCAGGATGTTCAGTTGCGGAACAAAGTGCTTGACCACCCTTGGCACCGAGTATGCCGTCTATCGCCAAATTATCTGATTCAGTCCCTCCACTTGTAAAAATTACATTCCCGGGTTCTGCTCCAACTAGCAAGGCTAGATGGTCTCGCGCATCATCAATAGCTCTACGTGCTTCTCGCGCTAATCGATGAGATCCAGATGGATTGCCCGGATGCTCCGTAAGCCATGGCATCATTGCCTGGATAACTTCTTCTCGCACAGGTGTGCTAGCGGCATGATCGAGATATATATCCATTCTTTCAGGTTAAAGGCAACTGTTTTGCAAGCAAAAAATTGGCATAATTAAGATCTATGTTTATAAGAATTACTGAAAAGATAGAAGCTTCACCAGAAGTGGTTTGGAACGCTATTTCAGATATTCAGACGCATGTTGAGTGGATGGCGGATGCTTCTGACATAAGAATTACCTCAGAGCAAACTGAAGGTATCGGTGTTACTTTCGATTGTGACACAAAGGTAGGTCCACTTAAAACAACTGACAAGATGCAAATTACCGAATGGACCCCAAATCAGACATTGACAATTAGACACAAAGGTCTTGTAGAGGGAACAGGTAGTTTCATTCTTGAAAAAAACTCGGATGGGAAAACACTTTTTATTTGGGAAGAGAAACTGGATTTCCCTCTTCTTTTTGGCGGAAGAGTTACTGAGTTTTTTGCAAAACCTGTACTAATAAAAATTTGGAAGAAAAATCTTTTCAGACTAAAACATCTCGTCGAAACTTCTGAAAGGTCTTAGATGCATCAACCCAATATTGGGTCATACCAATATTTCGATGCCCAGAGACATGAAAACCCTAAAGCAACTGTGATTATTAATGGGAGAAGAAAACTTAGATAACCCGCTATGCGTTTTTTGTTCATCTCGTCAATTAACCACCCAATAAGCAACCCACCTAGGAGCCCTCCCAAATGGCCTCCAACTGAAATATTGGGTCGAGCGAAAGTAAAGATCAGATTTATAATTAATAGAGTTCCAATTCCATTTGACCAAGGACTTACCCCTCGTCGGAGTTGATAGACAACTGTTGCTCCCATTAGTCCAAACACAGCTCCTGAGGCTCCAACAGTTAAAGCGAGAGGGTCGAGCAACATAACCCCTAAAGCTCCTGACAATAGGGAACCAAAATAGAGTATTAAATAACTTGTTGGCCCTAATAGTCTTTCTAGTTGACTACCTAACATCCACAATAGGAACATGTTGAATGCCAGATGTATGAATCCTGCATGCAGAAAACCCCCTGTAAACATTCTCCACCATTCGCCTTCTGCGATACCTACGTAATCAATTGAGAATGCGGAAAGAACTCGACCGTATCCAACTAAACCGAAGTCGATGGTCACATCTCCCCCCCCTGAAGATAGTGACCCTCCCCTAAAAAGAGTGACTAAAAAAGCAAACAAGTTAACTGCTATAAGTGTTCTCGTAGTTAATGACTGTTCGGAAGCGTTCGCACCTCGAGCGAAAGATCTCGCTGATATACGTTTCCTTCCATGATTAATGCTCTGAGGCGCTATGCACGCCGGACAATGGAAACCGACGGAAGCGGTATGCATACATTCGGCACAAACTCGACGCTCACACCGTTGACAAGTGACTCCGGCATATCGATCAGGATGCCAATAACAATTTTTGTTGGTCATTTTTCCTTAAAGAGTTACTGCTGTTCCTTCATCTGCAATAGCTTCTCCTAGATTGTGCACTGAGGTTATTTCTGGAACTCTTTCTTTTAAAACTCTCTCTATCCCAGCTTTCATTGTTTGATCTGACGCATCACAACTTACGCATGCACCAATTAGTTCAACAGTAACTTCCCCAGTATTTTCGTTCACCTCATGCAATACGACATCACCTTCGTCCGCTTGAAGCGCCGGTCTAATGAGTTCTATTACCTCTTTGACGAGGGTCTCTAGGTCTCTATCGGATTCTTCTAATGAAACATTTGTCATATCTATAGTTTCGCATGAGTATTGGCTGACTACACCCACTTCTGCAAGATTGACAATATTCTTAAATGGTGAAATTCATACATTTTATGTTCGGTCATCAAGGCGGGTGGGATGAAATTCTTCTTGTTGTAGCACCGTTGGGCTTGATGGCATGGCTTCTAAGGGCCGCTAACCGTAGGGCTGAGAAAATGAGTCAAGATGAAAAATCAGATTTTGATGCAGAAAATAATTCTATGGATTCTGACGATTGACTAACTCTATTTTTGCTCCTAAAGAATTCAAATTACCTACCAAATTCTGATAACCACGTTCGATATGATTAGCAGTTCCGACGAAAGTCTCACCTTCTGCTGCTAACCCTGCAAGAACTAGCGCTGCTCCTGCTCTTATATCGGGGGCTCTAACAGGTGCCCCTGAAAGCCTTTCAACTCCTCGAACAACGGCATGGTGTCCCTCTGCTCTTATGTCTGCACCCATCCTGATTAATTCGTCGACATAACGGAACCTTCCGGCAAAAATGTTTTCTGTAACGATTCCTACTCCATCTGAAATCGATAAGAGAGCAACCATAAAAGGCTTATAGTCAGTGGCGACACCGGGATATGGCAATGTAGCGAGATCCACCGATCTCAACCTTTTGGAAACGCATACACTGACTCCTCCATCAACTTGATCGATTTCCATACCCATCTCATTCAATTTTTCAACAAGCATCTCCATATGATCCAGTCGCGCCTCTTCTATAACTATTTGACCTCCTGTCATCCCTAAGGCGGCCATATAGGTTGCGGCTTCAATCCGGTCTGGTATGACGGTATGTTCGATAGGTGACAAATTATCCACTCCCTCAATTTGAATAGTTGAAGTCCCTTCTCCAATTATTTGAGCTCCCATAGAATTAAGAAAATTTACTAGGTCTGCTATTTCGGGTTCACGTGCGGCATTTTCTATAACTGTTCTGCCTTCGGCTAAAACTGCTGCCATCAGTAGGTTTTCTGTAGCGCCAACGCTTGGAAAGTTAAGTAATACTTTGCCTCCTACTAGTTTTTTTACCTCACCTTCTATATACCCATGGCTGCTAGTAAACGAGGCTCCCATCTCTTCTAAACCTTTTAAATGCATATCTATAGGTCTATGTCCAAAATCATCACCGCCTGGCACAGATACTTTTGCTTTACCAAATCTTGCTAATAACGGCCCTAAAACGACGATGGAAGCTCTCATTCTCTCGACTAATTCATATGGTGCTATTGGGATCATTTCTTGAGGGATTTCTATTCGCATTACATCTTTTTGGTGCGAAATTGAAGCGCCCATTGTTTCCAACAAGTTAGCCATCCATCGAACATCTGATATGTGTGGAACGTTGTTAAGTACATATTGACCAGGTGCTAATAATGACGCTGCCATTATTTTTAGTACTGAATTTTTTGCTCCAGAAACCCTAACTGTTCCAGATAAGTCTGTTGACTGCTGAACGCGAATAGCTGAACCTTCTTCGTAATGTGAAGAAGTTGTTCCAAATTCAGAGGAAGAATAGTTACTTGTCACGATTTAAGTATGCTTCGCTGTCGACGCAGTTTGCGTTCACATGCAATTATTCAAGCAAAAACATTTAATTTGATACAAGGAAACTAGAGAAATCTTGTTTAAGCGAGACAAATACCTAAAAATAACTAAAACGGTTGATGATGAAGGTTTAGCTGCTTTACGTGAGCCGCGCGATGACTTAATGGCCGAAAAATTTGTTGGTGACGACAAATACGAATTGCTCCATGGTCCTTTTTCTAGCTATGAAAGGCGTCTAAGTGTTAGAACTGAAGCCAAAGGTGTTAATAAAGTTGTAGAAAGCTTTTCTTGGCGACTTTCGATTCCATTTTGGGGAATATTTTTCTCATTTTTAATTGGTAAAGCCTTACCTAAAAGATCAAAACCTTGGTGGGCGCCCCCCGATCGTTTAGATGAACGTTCCGCAAGGATCCTGGGAATACTCGCCTGCATTCAAGTAATCGACGGATATCTGGGTTCAGTAATAACTCAAACAATCACTTTTGCAGCTGATGAATTTAACCACAGCTCATCGGCACAAGGAATTACGCTTGCGGTTATTCGTGTCGGAGTTTTAATCTCCCTTGGAGTTCTTGTAATTGCCGACAAAAAGGGACGCAGGAATATTCTTTTACTCACGCTGATACTCGCTGTATTGAGTACAGCTTTAGGCTCTTTATCGCCTAACTTCTGGTTCCTTGGAAGCACTCAGTTAATTGCGCGTGGCTTAACTACAGGAATGGGAATTTTGATAGGAGTAATTGCAGCTGAGGAACTGCCAAAAGGTTCCCGAGCCTATGGGGTGAGTATGTTGTCGTTATCTGCTGCTTTAGGGGCAGGGATTTCTGTTTGGGTATTGCCAATTGCTGATTTAAATCAAAGAGGGTGGAGAATCGTGTACTTGGTGCCTCTCCTGTTTTTACCAGCTTTAATGCGAATCAGTAAAAATTTGCCAGAGTCACTGCGTTATGAAGCAAATTCAAAAATTGTTGTGTCTGAAGCTCTCAAAGTCGAAAACAAAGGTGGGAAAGAGCGGTTTATAAACAAGCGACTTGCATTGTTGGCTGGTGTTGGTTTTTTGCTTTTAATCTTTGCTGCTCCCGCTTCGCAGTTTCAAAATGATTTTCTCAGGGAACACAGGGGGTACTCTGCTTCTGGAATAACCGCTTACTGGCTTCTAACTTCGACTCCAGCTGGGATAGCGATATTTCTAGCTGGGCGTTTCGCTGATACTCATGGCAGAAAAAAAATTGCTACATCAGGGCTTTTAGGTGGAACAGTATTTATTGTTCTTAGTTATTACTCTTCGGGATTTTTGATGTGGGCTAGTCATTTATTCGGAGCTGTACTTGGATCACTTACAGTTGCATTAGGCGTGTATGGCCCCGAGCTGTTTTCAACAAAACAGAGAGCCAAATCAAATGGGGTCATTGTCGCATTTGGTGTATTGGGAAGCGCTTCAGGACTTTTGTTAGTGGGGTATATGACTGATTTATTTGACAACTATGGCCACGCTTTCGCGCTTGTTGCTGCTGGTCCCCTTTTAGCGGCATTACTAGTAATAAGTAAATTTCCTGAAACTGCGAGAGTTGAACTTGAAGATCTAAATCCTGGGGATATCAGTCCGAAAATTTCTGAGAGTTAATAACACCTATAAAGAAGCTGACCACGCTTTTATTTCTTCACTAACAGCTTCATCTAAATTCGCTAAATCGTGACGAGCTCCTTCGAACCATTTAATTGTTACGGGGCCTCTGATCTTTTTCAAATGTTTTTTAAACTCTGTTTTTGATCCGAAAGGGTCCTTATCACCGGAGATAAATAAACATGGAATGTCTAGTTGGTCGAAGTGTTCTGTTCTGAGATTCTCCGGCTTTTTTGGAGGATGCAACGGATAGCTGATCAGAATCAATCCGATAGCCGGAAGACCTTCGGCAACAGCCATTGAGCACATGCGACCACCCATGCTTCTTCCTCCTAGTAGAAGTTTAGATGCTTCCAAGTCGTATTTTTTACTCATTGATTCAGATGCCTTGACGATTGAATTAATTAGCTTGGGGGCTCGATCAGGAAAGGGACGGCCTGCTTTTCTATATGGGAAGTTGATTCTCTTGACGGGCAATGGCGTCATCTTTTTTTCAATGCTTACCAAAATCGAATGATTTCGATCACTTCCTGCGCCATGGGTCAACAAAAGTCCTGATGGAGAAGCCATTTGTTGATCATACGTTGATGTTTCAACTAGCTAGTGGAATCTACTCACCATTAATAGATAGCATTTTCTTATGAAAGAAAATCTGTCACATGCTGAAATGATCGAGTCTATGACAGGTGGAATGGTCATACCTTCTAGAGAATTTGCTGGCAGTAACCGCCTGCATCCGGATGGAAGACCAAAAAAGGCTTTTCGAGATCAACTAAGAAAAATTTCAAACTTTAAAAACTCTTTCTCGGTAATACTGTCTTTGTTATTACCTCCTTTAATTGTTTGGGTATCGATGATCTACAGCCATCCCTTGATTTGGATTTTTTTAATTTTATGTATGGGCATAGCGCAAAATAGACTTTTCATAATTCATCATGAAGCAGCTCACCGTTTACTTTTTTCTAATCAGAAAATTAATGATTTGATAGGCATACGTCTTATCGGTTGGTTAGCTTTTGGTTCTGGAAGTCATGGCTATCGAATAGGTCATATCAGGCATCATCGAGATGAATTCGGCCCACAGGAACCAGACTTTGTCCTTTATAGCTTCTATCCGATTTCCAAAAGTTCCATGAGTAGGAAATTGTTAAGGGATTTGAGTGGAATCTCAGCTTTTAGGATTTTACGACCTAGATTCCAAAGGCTAAATGATCTAAGACATTTGCGTTTAACTGTTTCTTTTCTTTCCGGTCAGTTAATGATCGTCGCTTTGTTCTGGATTTTTAGCAATTTAGCTATGTACTTTTTACTTTGGATTCTTCCTTGGGTATGTGTGTATCAATTTCTAAATAGAATTCGGGCAATCACTGAACACGGTGGAATGACTCAATCTTCAGACAGGCGAAGAACCACCCATTACATCAGACAAAATCGTCTGGCTAATTTTTTCTTTGTTCCTTTAAACGTTGGCTACCATTTAGCCCATCATGTTGACATGTTGGTTCCCTACAGAAATCTTCCCCTGCTAGATCAAGCACTTATGGAAGACGGGTACATTTCATCTGACCTTATTTGGCCCAACTATCGTTCCCTCTGGAAAGCCTTAATTCTGAAATAGTCTATTTTTTGAAAAAGTCGACTTTAATGACTTTGCCTTTTAAGTCATAGACCTCAAGATTTCAGCAAGTCCATTAGCTTGAGATTTTATTTCCTCTTCATCCCCTGACCCCTCCGACAATAACTCGACTAAATCAATCGCTCTTTTACCGATTTCATCCCACTGATTGGCTTCAATTCCAAAAGGGGGTCGATGCTCCACAAGAATGGGAGTCAAACGCAATATTTCGCCTACTCCTGAATCATCTCGATGATCACGTCTAAGACGATCGCATGAAACAAAAACTTCTGTCAAAAGCGAATTAGCATCCAAACCATCAAGTTCAGGACGCTCATCATTAACTACCTGAAACGCGTCAAGAGCGGTTTCAATGGCCTCTTCATCAGAAGCCTGTACTACAAGACCTCCCTCATCATTAAATTCATAAGGAATACCTAAACGAACTAACAAAGAACTAAACGAAGTTTGCTCTGAATCTGACCATCCTGCTGTTTCGTACTCGATTGTTTCGGCGTCAGTATCAAGCGTTGGTAAGGAAGTTGACTCTGCTTCTTCAATCAACTGGTCCGCTGCTTCCTCATCTTCTTCTCGAACTACCAAAGTAGCTCCCTGCCAAACATGAGGAACTTCATTCAGTATTAGAAGTTGATCCAACACCAAACGAGTTTCACCTGCCCATTCATGTAGTTCATATTCAATTTCAGCATCTGAATCTGACCTGATCTTTTCTCCTTCTTTAACCACTTCAGGGTGCACGTTTGGTTCGTTTTCAGTTTGCCTTTTTCCCCACTTCATTCTCTTATCCTGACACCTTTCTCCGTTAGAACGCTAAACCGCCGATAATCCTTTGAGCTAAATGCACAAGAACTTCCCCAAGGCGCTAACGTCGAATTTAATGAGTAAAAAAGTTAAAACCACAGACAAACACCTCGCATTAGAGCTTGTAAGAGTAACTGAGGCTGCAGCAATGGCAGCAGCTAGATGGATGGGCAGAGGAGACAAAGAAGGCGCTGATGGTGGGGCTGTAAACGCCATGCGTCGTGTGCTGGACACCGTAAACATGGATGGAATAGTTGTTATTGGCGAAGGCGAAAAAGACGAAGCACCAATGCTTTTTAATGGCGAACGCTGCGGGAACGGTAATGACCCTGCAACAGATATTGCAGTTGACCCGATAGATGGAACAACACTCACGGCGCTTGGAAGAGCAAATGCAATATCAGTCATTGCTGTCAGCGATAAAGGAACAATGTTTGATCCTGGACCTTGTGTATATATGGAGAAAATTGCTGTAGGGCCTGGATGTTGCGATGCAATTGATTTAGCAAAATCTCCTACTGAAAATCTTCAAAAAATTGCAGAGGCCAAAAATAAAACTGTCAGAGATCTAACCGCCGTAATTTTAGACCGCGATAGGCATTCAGAGCTAATTTCTGAAGTACGTGAAGCTGGTGCAAGAATACGCCTAATTTCGGATGGTGATGTGGCCGGTGCAATTTCTACCGCATGGCCTGAGTCGGGGGCAGACGTTCTTTTTGGCATCGGGGGTACACCTGAAGGAGTTATCTCGGCCGCAGCGTTGAAATGCATGGGAGGGTCTCTCCAGGGACGCTTATGGCCACGTAATGAAAAAGAGAGAAAAGCTGCCGAAGAACAAGGGTACGATTTGGAAAGAATTTTAGATCTTGACGATCTAGTGTCAGGTAATAACTGTTTTTTTGCAGCTACTGGCATTACAGATGGTGACCTTCTTGAAGGCGTTAGATATTCGACTGAAATGGCTCATACTGAATCTCTTGTTATGCGATCTAAATCTGGGACTGTGAGGCTTATTAAAGCACACCACAGGTTGGATGATATTGAGGATATTTAGAGACAATAAAATCTAGTAAGGGTTTTTTATACTTCAGATCCAGCCACGCGAAGTCTAACTTCAGACCTTTCCAACGACGCGAGAACTTCTTCGTTATCTTTATCTGACGAAATTAGATCCTGTGCAGATAAACGAGCTTCACGCGCCCTTTCAATATCAATTTCATCGGCTGCCTCAGAAACATCAGACAAAATGCTTACTTTTGTTCCCGCTACTTGCACAAAACCTCTGTGAACAGCGAAGACATCCCTTTCGCCGTCTGGTCGTATAACTTCAACTGACCATACTGAAAGAACGCCAATAAATGGAACGTGTCCTGGTTGAAAAGCTATGTCCCCACCTTCAACAGTTCGAGCAATTATCATTTCTGCTTCACCACTGTATGAAATCGACTCTGGGGATACCAGTTCTACCTGAAAAGTCATGTTCTTAGGCTTCTAATTCTTGGGCTTTACGTTGCGCATCTTCAGCTCCGCCGACATTCAAGAAAGCCTGCTCAGGAAGTTCATCGAGTTCACCATCTACTAATGCTGCAAAAGAATCAACTGTCTCTTCAACTGGGACAGTAACACCGGGCAAACCTGTAAATATCTCTGCGACATTCATGGGCTGTGATAAGAATCTCTGAACTTTACGGGCTCTTGAAACTGTAATTTTGTCTTCTTCAGAGAGTTCATCTAAACCAAGAATTGCAATTATGTCTTGGAGTTCTTTATAACGCTGCAGTATCTCTTGCACTCTACGAGCAGTGTCATAATGCTTTTGTCCCACTACTTCAGGAGTAAGAATCGTGGAAGTAGATGCAAGTGGGTCAACTGCAGGGTAGATGCCTAGTGCCGCTATGTCTCGACTTAACTCTGTCGTGCCATCAAAGTGTGTAAATGAAGTAAATGGAGCTGGATCGGTGTAATCATCAGCAGGTACATAAACTGCCTGCATAGAAGTAATGGACCTACCACGTGTTGTAGTAATCCTTTCCTGCAATTCACCCATCTCGTCAGCTAACGTCGGCTGATAACCCACAGCTGATGGCATTCTTCCTAACAGAGTTGACACCTCAGAACCGGCTTGAACGAAACGGAAAATATTGTCTATGAAAAGTAGAACGTCTTGGCCTTGCTCATCGCGAAAATACTCGGCCATAGTTAACGCTGAAAGAGCAACACGGAGTCGCACGCCAGGTGGCTCATCCATCTGACCAAAAACTAAAGCTGCTTTCTCTAGAACACCTGATTCATCCATTTCAAGCAAAAGATCTGTTCCCTCACGCGTTCTCTCACCTACTCCCGCGAAAACTGAAACACCACCATGATTAGTAGCTACACGGTTAATCATTTCGGTAATCAAAACTGTTTTGCCCACTCCAGCACCACCGAAAAGACCAATTTTTCCACCCTGCAAATAAGGCGTAAGCAGATCTATTACTTTTACTCCCGTTTCAAACATTTGTGCTTTTGGTTCAAGAGAATCAAAGGAAGGTGCCGACCTATGAATTTCCCAACGCTCAGATCCGGAGCCGGCATTGGGATCATCTAATCCGTCCCCCGTAACACTAAAAACGTGCCCCAGAGTGTCATCACCTACAGGAACACTTATACCTTTTCCCGTATTACGCACAGCTGTTCCGCGCGTAAGTCCATCGGTGGGTTTCATTGCAATTGCACGAACACGGCTGTCACCTATCTGTTGTGCCACCTCTGCAACAATGGTGATACTGCTGTCATCAACAGCAACATCAAACTCTAAGGCTGTATTGATTTCCGGTAACTCCCCTTGAGGGAATTCGGCATCAATGACCGGCCCAGCAATTCCTACTATTCGACCATCTTTAAGATCAGTTGTTGTCATAATCTTTCCTGATTTCTTCCTATTGCTTAACTGTTATTTTCTGTGCTTGATCCAACAAGATCCAGCAGTTCGTTAGACTTCTCACTATCCGAACCAAGAGCTTCAGCTCCACTCACAATTTCCATAATCTCAGTGGTGATCGCATCTTGGCGAGCTTGGTTCATTTCACGAGAAAGTTTAATTATTAATTCTTCTGCATTGTCTGTAGCGGCTTTCATAGCTCGCTGTCGATTTGCATGTTCTGAAGCTGCTGACTCTAATAACGCTCCGAAAAGACGTGCTTCCACATAACGCGGAAGTAAAGCTTCCAAAACTGATTCGGGTGATGGTTCAAATTCAAAAGCAGTGGTCAAACTAGAATCACCTCCGCCTTCACTCGCAATAACTTCTGTATCTTCGAGTGGCAAGAACCTACGAACAGTAACTTTCTGACTGCCTATGCTCAAAAATTCTGTATAAACAAGTTCGACTCTGTCTACTTTTGCCTCTGAAAACATTTCTGAAACAGTCTCAGAAATACGGCGTGCATCCTCGTATGTGGGATTATCACTTATTCCCTCGGTGTAAGAGTCAATATTGAAGTTTCGAAAAGCAAAAT
This sequence comes from Acidimicrobiales bacterium AG-414-N20, assembly GCA_003214465.1. Taxonomy (GTDB): domain Bacteria; phylum Actinomycetota; class Acidimicrobiia; order Acidimicrobiales; family MedAcidi-G1; genus MedAcidi-G1. Next base: position 42,430 of record QCLO01000008.1, read on the forward strand.
AATCTCTTGCCTTTCTTCCTATAACAATTAAAGAATAATCTGCACCTTCTGAACGTGCATTTTGAACTTGTCTCTCTGCCGCCCTAATTACTGAAGAATTATAGGGTCCTGCTAATCCCCGATCTGAAGAAATTACTACAACTCCGACGCGGCTAACTTTCTCTGCTTTTCTCAATAATGGATGATCAACTTCCGCTCCGCCTGCTGCAAGGTTTTCGATTACTGAGGTGATTTGCTCTGCATAAGGTTTAGCTGAACGCGCCCTCTGCTGCGCTTTTACTACCCTAGTCGCCGCTATTAACTCCATAGCCCGCGTGATTTTTTTTGTGTTCTGAACACTGCCTATACGGCGTCGCAGAACTCTCTCTTTACCGCCAGCCATTAGTAATCCTTTACCACGTCGGAAATTCCAACGACTTGTCGACTTAGTAAAATAGTTTTCACTAGGCCTCCGAAATATCTTCCTCAGGCAAAGTTGTATCTGCATCAACTATGTTCGAATCCGTATCAGCAAACTCTGCATCTGGCGTATCTTGAGTAGGATTTGTACCTTCAAACTGCTCTGAAAAAGCTGCAATTGCTGATTCGAAAGCATCCTCATCGCCTATATTTCCTGATTCACGTATTTCGCTCAAAATCGCTCCATGACGTGTCCTAAACCAGTCAAGTAATTCTGATTCAAACCTACTTACATCAGCGATTTCGACATTATCTAAATGACCCCTGGTACCAGCCCAGATAGAAACTACTTGCTCTTCAACTAACAAGGGTGAGTTCAATCCTTGCTTCAGCAGCTCTGTTAATCGGTATCCTCGATCGAGTTGAGCCTGAGAAACTGCATCTAAATCAGATCCGAACGCTGCGAAAGACTCAAGTTCACGGAACTGCTGCAAATCCGACTTTAGAGTTCCTACTGCATTTTTCATTGCCTTTACTTGAGCTGCAGAACCAACTCTAGAAACGGAAATACCTACATCAATTGCTGGTCTTATACCTGATTTGAAGAGGTCGTCTTGTAGGAATATCTGACCGTCTGTAATAGAAATCACATTAGTAGGAATGAAAGCGGAAACATCTCCAGCTTTAGTCTCGATAACCGGCAAGGCTGTTAAGGAACCTGCGCCCTTATCATCGCTTAGCTTAGCTGCGCGCTCCAAAAGTCTGCTGTGTAAGTAGAAAACGTCTCCTGGGTATGCCTCTCTACCAGGGGGACGCCTGAGTAATAGAGACATCTGTCTATAAGCTTCAGCCTGTTTTGACAAATCGTCATAAACAGCTAGAGCGTGTTCGCCATTATCCATCCAGTGCTGACCGATCGCGCAACCCGCGTACGGTGCAAGATACTTAAAAGGAGCAGGGTCTGACGCGGGTGCAACAACCACTACTGTGTAGTCCATAGCCCCGTAAGATTCCAAAACTGCAACGTTTTGTGCGACAGTAGAGGCTTTCTGACCAATGGCCACGTAGACACATTTCATTCCTTGACCTGCCTGATTGATAATTGTGTCAATAGCGATGGTTGTTTTTCCTGTTTTTCGGTCACCGATTATGAGTTCTCGTTGACCGCGCCCAATAGGCACCAATGAATCAATTGCCTTAATTCCTGTCTGCATTGGTTCATGCACAGGTTTACGCCCCATGATTCCTGGAGCTTGAATCTCCATGCGCCTTGGCTCTGTATTAGTGAGCGGACCTTTGCCATCAATTGGTTCTCCAAGAGCATTAACTACACGTCCCAACAAGCCATCACCAACTGGTAAGGAAAGAATGTCACCGGTGGCACGAACCGTCTGACCTTCTTCGATGTCATCAACTTCACCAAGGACTACTGCACCAATTGAATCCTCGTCTAGATTGAGAGCCAGACCAAAGGTTCCGCTCTCAAACTGTAGTAACTCATTTACTGCCGCATCGGGCAAACCTGAGACTCTGGCAATGCCATCTCCTACTTCAAGCACCCGTCCCACTTGGCTTTGTTCTAAACCAGGTTCAAAACCCTCAAGGTTTTTCTGGATTGATGCAGCTATGTCAGCGGTGCTGATTGTCAATTCAGTCATATTTTTCTCTCGTCTCGATTACTTTCTTCCTACCGGAAATTCTCTCGAAGTTGGTTCAAACGGCGACGGACGCTGCCATCTATAATGTCATCACCAATCTCTGTAACTAACCCGCCTATTACAGACGGGTCAATCACTACTTTTACTTCTACGTCTTTGTTGGTAGCTCCACTCAAAGCCGTAACCAATTTGTCTTTTTGGTTGTCATCTAGTTCAACTGCGGAACGAACTGTAGCGACCGTTTTATTTCTAGAAGCCGCGCTGCGTTCGATAAATGCATCAACAATGTTAGAAAAACGTGCAGACCGTCCTGAAGCGACGATCATCGACACCAATGCCTTAGTGGTTGAGCTAGCCGAGCCTCCTAAAAGGTCTTCGACAATCTGTTGTCTGCGATCAACTGGCAGAGACGAATCATTCAAAGTTGCTTGAAGATTCTCGTCTGAGCTTAACGCTTGTGAGAATCTAAACAATTCGTCTTCAACGGTGGCTAAAACATCGTTGGCTGCCGCAACGGCGAACAAAGCATCAGCGTAACCAGTAATTGCATTATCAGCCATTATTAGCTACCAGCCACTTCATCAATATATTGATCTACAAGTCTTCGTTGAGCGTCTTCATCCAAACTGCTTTGAACTACTTTTTCAGCAGCCCCAAGAGCTATTCCTGCCACTTCTGCCCTTAGATCTGCAATTGCTTGCTGTCTTGATGCTTCGATTTCGCTAGCGGCTCTCGATTTCATCTCAGAAATGTCAGCTTCTGCTTTTGCTACTAGATCTGAACGCACCTGATCAGCTGCTCCTCTAGCTTCGTCGATTAGGCGTGATGCTTCATTTTTCGCATCAGCTAAACGTGCCTCATAATCGGCGTGAACACTCTGTGCATCCGTTTTGGCTTTTTCTGCCGCATCCAGATCTTCTCGGATCTTGTCTGCTCTGGCATCCATCGCTGCTTTCACTGCTGGGAAACCTTTCTTGACCATCACCACAAATAAAATTAAGAAAGCTCCACCTCCCCAAATAACCTCACTTAATTCCGGGATTATCGGGCTGGGGGCCTCAAGACAACTCTCGAGTTTGTCTTCATTCTTTTTGACCGCTTTCTTTTCTTCTTCTGTTGCACCTTCTTCAGCGTGAAGAGAATGGAAAAGATGTTCAGCATCATGATGTCCATCATCATGATGCCCTTCTTCCATTATGTGTTCAAGTTTCTCTACAACACAGCTTCCAATACTCTCACCTGATGCTGAGGCTGGGCCTGCGAAAAAAAGCAGTCCCGCCATTGCAAAAAGCAACGAAAAGCTAAGTCTGATTCCTTTTCGTCTCATAAATTTAGACTTCCTTTCGATACCTAAGTTTTCTACGGCAAAAGTAGAATGAATACAACGAAACCTATGAGGGCAAGAGCTTCCGTGAAAGCTATTCCCAAGAACATCGTCGTTCGCACCATACCTGCAGACTCTGGCTGTCTAGCCATAGACGAGATTGCGTTACCAACTACAGTTCCAATACCTACTCCAGGTCCAATAGCAGCTAGGCCATATCCAAGGCCAGCTCCAATTGCCTTTAGACCTTCTACCATTTCACCGGCTTCAGTTGCAGCTTGCGCCAAAATGTTCAGCACTTCTCTCTCCTGTTTTTCTATTTTGACCAACCGGAATGTCCGGTCGGAATTATTTCTATTGTCTTCGGTCCACCATGGGTGGGCGATCTAGTGTTCTGCGTGCATCGAACCACCGATATAAACGGCAGTCAGAATAGTAAAGATAAAGGCTTGCAAAACAGAAACCAAAATCTCAAAACCTGTCATTAATATGAGCATTGAAAAAGGCGCAACAGCACCTATATAACCGTTATCCCATAAGGTCTGGGTAAGTATTGCGAATGTTACTAATAGAAGGTGACCTGCGACCATGTTGGCCCACAATCGAATGGCTAATGAAAATGGCCTAACTACAAAAGTGGAGACTAATTCGATCGGAGTAACAATTAGGTACAAAGCTTTAGGTACTCCAGGAGGGAATAAAGAATTCTTCAAATAGCCGCCAAAACCTTGAGCCCTTACGCCCACAAAGTTATAAATCACCCAAACGACCAAAGCTAAAGTAATTGGAACAGCCATCCTGCTGTTTGCGGGGAATTGTATTCCTGGAACTACCTCAAAAATGTTTGAAAAAAGTATGAAAAAGAACATTGTGGTCAAAAAAGGTAAATACTTTTTACCCTCTGGCCCGATCGTCTCCATTACTACTGACTCTTCTACAAAATTGACTCCTGATTCTGCCACATGTTGCACCCCAACTGGTACTAGCGAACCTCGTTGCCGACCTGCAGTAAGAAAAATCGCAGAAGTTATTAAGACAGCAGCGAGATATATAAGAGCTGTCTTATTTACAGCAAACAAAGAATCAGAGAAAATTATGTCGGGCCATTCAAAAAGATGGCTGACAGGCGGGAATTCCAAAGCAAAAACATTCACGATTAGCGAATCTCCTTTGAACTAGTTGGCTTTAAATCAGGATAAGCCAAAGAAGCTGATATGTAACGTGTCTCTGTAGCGAGTAAACCTAAGTGTGTCACTAGAAGAGTCATAGCAAAAGGAACCGTTTTAAACCAATCAAAGGACCGGACTGACATAACTACTCCTGTCAATATTGCCAATCGGACGACATAACCGCCTAGAACTGATCCATAAAGCATATTAAGAGAAATTTTTACAGTTCTCGTAATGATTGCAGCACCGGCCAAAAAATTGAAAGCTACAAGAACTAGAGCCAGGAGAGCAGAAACGATTCCACCCAGACCCCAACCAATCGCAGAAAGAATTAGAAACAAAGGAGAGACCCATAAGGCTCTTAAAGCTAAGTGATTAGCTATGCGCTTCTCTGGAGTCTCTGAGACACTTTCCACTATTTCTTCTTTCGCTTTCTGTTTAATCGACATTTTCACTTCCCAGCAACCAAGTTTCTCGTCGCTGTTCCGCCTCTTGGGTGAGTCTAAGGGTGAATTGCTTATAAAGACGCCACGAAGCATAAGTGATAGTTACAGCTACAAATGCCAAAGTGCATATTGGAAAGATTTCAAGTTTTCTATCTAGAAGCCATCCTAGAAATCCGAAGATCGCAGGAGTTGCAACAAGTTCAAATGCTGCTGCCATAGCATCACCCGAACCTTGTTTTATCTCACGTTTTTCAGATTTAATCATCCAAGTTACCTCGGTCATAATTTGTTATTTAGATTAGAAAGCCGAGAAAATTTGAATATCCGACCGCATGTGAATCTAGATTCTTTCTCGCATGCTCACAACTCGGGGGAGCGGTCTTCTGCCACAATTTCATTTTTTTTTGGTTTATTTATCTGTAAACGAGGATGAAGCAACGTGAACAAAATTAAACACACTCCTGCTATGCCCATTGGAACTATCCCATCACCACGTCCGCTGTAAGTTGGCCACAATACGAATCCTGACAATAAAGCAGTCCAGGTCCATAAGATAAAAACAACTCTTCGGTGTCCATGACCGAGTCTCAAAAGTCTGTGATGTAGGTGATCTTTATCAGCAGCAGTTATAGACAGGCCTGGCGTGGCAATCCTTCTGATAATTGCAAACAGGACATCAATTATCGGCACACCCAAGATCACTAAAGGAATTAGCAACGGGGCAAAGAAGAAAAATGATTGTCCGCTGTAAGCAGCATCTGTTCTGCCACCTACAGAAACGGTAGATGCCGCTAAAAGCACACCTAACATGAGAGCACCACCATCTCCCATAAAAATTTTTGCTGGATGTGCGTTATGCGGCAGAAAGCCAATACAAACACCCGCAATAAGAACTGCAATTAGCGCACCAGGATTTTCTTCGAATAAAACACCCTCATCAGCTAAGCGAATTGCGTAAATTACAAAAGTTGTCGATGCTATAGCGACAATTCCAGTTGCCAAACCATCTAAACCATCAATCAAATTAATAGCATTAGCCAAAAGTACAACCCATAAGACTGTGGCTAATGCGGCCAAATCAGGGGACAGCAACACAACATCAACAAAAGGAATCCGCAGAACAACTAGGGACACACCAACCAAAGACAGGATGCTTCCTACTATTACCATCCCGGCAATTTTTGCTGGAGCTGATATCGGCTTCACATCATCGATAACACCAACTCCACACATGAGAATGGCCGCTAATAGAACTCCTAGTATCTCAGATTGAGCGGAAAACACTTCAGAAAAATCACCTATTAACCAAGCGAAGAGCGAACCTACGAGTAAACCAAACAACATTGCGGGTCCACCTAAATGAGGTGTAGGCAATTCATGGACATCTCTATCGTCTGGAGCAGAAATAACGCCGAAACGTTCGGCTGTTTTACGTGCCAAAGGAGTTGAGACGAAAGTTGCAATAGCAGCAACTCCCCCAACCATCAGGTAAGCAATAGCTCCAGGCATTCGTCTCTAATCACCATAAGGTATGAAAGAACTACAAAGTTCTGCAACCTCTTTCCTTACCTCAGAAAGTGAATTTGGATCTCTCCTATCACGTAACGCGCGAGCCATTAAGTGTGCGATGATTGCCATCTCTTTTTCAGTCATTCCTTGAGTGGTGGTCGATGGTGTTCCAAGCCGGACTCCACTTGTAACAAAAGGAGAACGTGGATCGTCCGGAACTGTATTTTTGTTCAGCGTTATACCCGCTTCATCGAGAATAACTTGAGCTTCAGCTCCAGTTATTTCTTCATCGAACGTTCGTAAGTCAACTATGAGTAGATGGTTATCGGTACCTCCTGCTACAAGCCTGAACCCTTCATTGCCTAGGGCTTCTGCAAGAGCTTGAGCGTTGCTTACGATCTGACGTGAATAGATTTCAAAAGAAGGATCCAAAGCTTCTGCAAAAGCTACAGCTTTTGCAGCTATATGATGCTCCAAAGGACCACCTTGCAAACCTGGAAAAATCGCTTTGTCCATTGCAGAAGAAAGTTCTTCCTTGCTAAGAATGCAACCTCCCCTTGGACCTCTGAGAGTCTTATGAGTTGTAAACGTAACAACATCACAATATGGAACTGGATTGGGATGCGCTTTACCCGCTATAAGCCCAGCTATATGAGCAGCGTCAAACATCAAATAAGCACCCACAGAATCTGCTATTTCTCTTATTGGGGCAGCTTCTATTACACGCGGATATGCGGTAGCTCCTAAAACTATGAGTTTTGGTTTTACCTCTTCGGCTTTTCTATGCAAGTCTTCTACATCAATCAGTTCTTCTTCAGTTAGACCGTAGGAAACAAAGTTGTAAAGTTTGCCACTGAAGTTCACTGGTGAACCATGCGTTAGATGACCACCATGATCAAGCCTCAAACCAAGAACTGTGTCGCCGGGTTCTAATAAGGCTTGGTATACAGCCATATTCGCACTTGCCCCTGAATGAGGCTGAACGTTCGCGTGTTCAGCTCCAAACAAGGCTTTTATACGTTCACAAGCGAGAATTTCAGCTTCATCTACATGAACATTTCCGCCGTAATATCTTTTTCCCGGATAACCCTCTGAGTACTTGTTGGTAAAAACGGAACCAGTTGCTGCTAAAACCGCAGGTGATGCGAAATTTTCAGATGCGATTAATTGCAGTGTGGTATTCTGACGATGAATTTCTCTCTTAATGATTTCAAATAATTCTTCGTCTTTTAGGCTAGGCCATGGCATGATTTATTTTCCCTTAATTTAAGTCTTTTATCAATTGAAACGATGATTCTGAGGTTACAGGCCCTAAGCATACGTATCCTTATTGTTATATGACTGAAAAATTATCTATCACACCTGCTTCCGGCCGCCTGGGAGTTCTGACTCCTGGACTGGGGGCCGTAGCAACAACTTTTATCGCTGGAGTTATTGCAGCTCGACAGGGACTTGCAGCTCCAATCGGGTCGGTAAGTCAAATGGCTCATATCCGACTCGGTAAACGTGGGGAGGGACGCAATCCGTTGATACGCGATTTCGTTCCTTTAGCCGGTCTTGATGATTTGGTATTCGGCGGATGGGATCCGATTTCTTCAAATGTTCTAGAAGCCGCTCGGACATGTGGAGTTCTAGATGAAAAAGATATTGCACCAGTTTCATCAGAACTCGAGGGGATAGTTGCCATGGATGCGGTCTTCGATAACCGTTGGGTTAAAAAGTTGGATGGCAAGCGCGTTAAGAACTTAGATTCGAAATGGGATCAAGCTCAAGCTCTAATGGCAGACATCGAAAAATTTCGCGTTGATAACGAATGTGACAGATTAGTAATGGTGTGGTGTGGCTCTACCGAAGCTTTTCAAGAAGCAAGTTCAGTACATGAAAGTGTTGATTCGTTTGAAGCAGGACTCAAGTCAAATGACGAAAATATAGCACCAAGCCAAATTTACGCCTACGCGTCAATTATGAGCGGAGTGCCTTTTGCTAATGGCGCGCCAAATCTTGCTTTAGATATCCCATGTATGGTCGAACTGGCAAAAAGCAGAGGCGTTCCTGTTGCCGGAAAAGATTTCAAAACAGGCCAAACTCTGATGAAAACACTTCTTGCACCAGGTCTTAAAGCAAGAATGTTAGGTCTAAGAGGCTGGTTCTCAACAAATATTCTTGGAAATAGGGATGGAGAGGTTTTAGATGATCCAGACAACTTCAAGACTAAAGAAGTTTCAAAACTGGGTGTCCTTGACACAATTCTCCAACCCGATTCATATCCAGAACTATACGGCGATATAGATCACGTAGTTCGGATCAACTATTACCCTCCACGAGGTGACAACAAAGAAGGTTGGGACAATATTGATATCTTCGGATGGCTCGGCTACCCGATGCAAATCAAAGTTGACTTCCTTTGCCGTGACTCTATTTTAGCTGCTCCAATTGTTCTTGATTTAGCTCTTTTTCTGGATTTGGCATCACGGGCTGACCAGTCCGGCGTTCAAGAATGGTTGTCTTTCTACCTCAAAGCCCCTCAAGCCTCTTCTGATGCAGGACCCGAGCACGACATTTTTATTCAACAAACAAAATTAAAAAACACTTTAAGAGAGTGGATGGGTGAAGAACCTGTAACTCACTCGGAAGCTGGCTGAATCAGATACGGGTTTCTTTATCTGACCAGTACTGATCTCGAAGAAGACGCTTATACAACTTCCCAGTTGGATGTCTTGGTAATTCTTCTTTGAAATCGATACTTCTTGGACATTTCAGGTCAGCCAAATGAGAACGACAGTAAGCAATTAACTCTCTTTCCAAATCAGAGTCTGCTTTGTTTGGGTCAACCAATTGAACTACCGCTTTTACTTCTTCGCCGAATTCATCGTTCGGGACGCCAATTACAGCAACATCGTAAATGGCAGGATGCATTGTCAAAATATTTTCTGCTTCTTGCGGATATATATTGACACCTCCGGAAATGATCATGTGAGCTTTGCGGTCAGTCAAATAAAGAAAACCTTCTTCATCGACGCGTCCTATATCGCCTAGGGTGCTTAAGTCTTCTCCCATTCGGGATGCTGCTGTTTTTTCGGGATCATTGTGATACTCAAATCTTGAATCGCTCCGAAAATAAATATTTCCTTCTTCTCCATATGGAAGTTCATTACCTTCATCGTCAACTATTACCAGTTCGCCTAGTAGAGATTTACCTACTGACCCGGGATGATTAATCCAATCTTCTGAATTGATGTAAGTGAAACCATTACCTTCAGTACCCGCGTAGTACTCGTGTAAAATTGGCCCCCACCAATCGATCATTTGTTTCTTTACCTCGATGGGGCAAGGAGCAGCAGCATGTATAACTGTCTTTAAAGAGGTCGTGTCATACTTTTCACGAACTTCTTCCGGAAGTTTCAACATCCTGACAAACATCGTGGGTACCCATTGGCTTGCTGTCACAGCATTAGATTCGATCGCAGCCAATGCTAATTCAGGGTCAAATTTTTCCATGACGACAACTGTTGCACCTATACGGTGCGCCGCCATGCAAAATCTAAGAGGCGCGGCATGGTATAAAGGTGCGGGAGAAAGATAAACAGCATCACTTTCAATTCCAAACACTGCTCTGAACAACATTGCTTGAGCCGATGGACTCCCCAATGGGACATTTGGAGCCTGAACTTTCACGCCTTTAGGAAGACCTGTTGTGCCGGATGAATAAAGCATGTCTTGACCTTCAACTCTGTCAAGTTGCGGTTCCTTCGATGAGCTTTTTATGGCATCTTCAAAAGATCCGTATCCTTCCATCTCGCCACCAATAACGAACTTCTCTTTGACACTTGTGTCCATAAAATCTATTCGTTCGGTTGTATCCCTATTCCCCATTGACGTTACAAAAACTCTTGCCCCACAATCTTTAATTATGTAACCCATTTCTTCTTCGGTAAGACGCGAACTTATTGCCGTGTAATACAAACCCGCATAATGGGCTCCCCATGCCAGAGGCAAAAATTCAATTGTGTTCTCTAAGCAAAAAGCAATGTGGTCTCCGGGTTGCAGACCTAAATCGACAAAAAGATTAGATATACGATTAGATTTTTCATCGAGTTCTAAATATGTCATCTTTTCACCTGACCCGGCCATCAGAACTGCTACTCGGTTAGGTTCATTAATTGCCCATATGCCAGGGAACTCAAGTTGTTGTTCGTCATTATTTCCCATAACTACAAGGTAATAGAAGATAATCTGCTTAATAAAGTCGAAGTTCTTAAGCAAGATGGACTTTTTAACGTCAAACTGTGTTATGGAGAATTTGTCTTTTCCGGATCAAGCATTCAAAAGTCTTTTGTTCGCGCCTGGAAACAAGGGAGAAATTTTATCTAAATTACCACGAAGTTCTCCAGATGCTTCAATAATCGATCTTGAAGACTCCGTTCCAACAGATGAAAAAACGAACGCACGCGAAACCGCTAGAGCAACAATCCCTGAGTTAAATGAAAAAACCAAAAAAATGGGTTTATTCGTAAGAGTGAATGCTTTTGAAACAAAACATTTCGCCGAAGATTTATCGATTGCAATATCAGATGAACTAACGGGGATTACAGTTCCAAAAATATCTTCGAAAGAAGAAGCTGATCAAATCTCTAAATCTCTTTCTGACTTTGGATTCGGAAACCTTCCGATTATGGCTGGTTTAGAAACTGTTTCTGGCTTGGTTAATGCGTTGGAAATTGCAAAACATCCACGTGTAAAGTGGTGCTATTTTGGAGCCGAAGATTACGTGGCAGATCTGGGCGGAGTAAGAAGAGTCGACAATCGTGAAGTGCTTTTAGCTCGCTCACAGATTTCTCAAGCGGCGCGAATAGGAGGAATTCATGCAATTGACATGGTTGTATCGGATTTCAAAGATGAAAAAAGGTTTCTAGAAGAGGCAGGTGAGGCCAGATCGTTAGGTTTTACAGGCAAATTGTGCATACATCCGGATCAAGTAAGTCTTGCGAATAAAGCTTTCCAACCTTCAGAAAAAGAAATTGAATGGGCTACAGAAGTGATGGAAGAATTTGAAAAAGCTATTGAAAGAGGTGAAGCCTCGGTAGCAATAGGAAGCGAAATGATCGATGAGCCTATTTACAAAAGAGCTCAAACAATTAAAAGAATGTCTCAAGGATAGTGCTTAGGAGATGATGTGCCGAACTTAGTTCCTGAAGGTAAAGCTTTCTACGGAATACAACTACCAATTCAAACTTTGACTCAAACTTTGGTTGATCCTTGGGAAAAAGAAGCGGGACCTGATGAGCTAGTCATGATCGCACAAATAGCTGAATCATCTGGTCTCGACTTTGTAGGCGTATGCGATCACGTGGCTATTCCGAATGACGACTATTCAGCTCATATGACAACAACTTGGTACGACCCTATTGCAACTCTTTCTTGGATAGGAGCGAACACGGAAAAAATTAATCTTCTTTCTGTTGTTTGGATTGCTGCCTACCGTCATCCTCTTTTGTCAGCGAGTTCCTTCGGAACTTTGGCGCACCTTTCTAATGGGCGCGTTATTTTAGGTTTAGGAGCTGGACATGTTAAAGGGGAATTCGAAGCTCTTAACATCGATTTTTCGAAACGTGGATCAATATTAGATGAAAGTATTGACGCGATAAAAGCTACTTTCATGAATGAGTATGCGACGCATAAAGGAACCCATTTCAGTTTTCAATCTGTTGGAGTTGGACCTAAGCCTCCGACAAATGAACTACCAATATGGATTGGTGGTTCAGGCCCTGCTGCATGGCGTCGTGTCGGGAAACGAGGTGACGGCTATATACCCATGGGTAATAGTAGAGACCAGTATAAAGAAATAATTGAAACGATCCATCAAGCAGCAAATGAATCAGGGCGAGAGAACGCGAGTTTTGATATCGGAATAATGCCTCCATGGTCCTACATAGGTGACCCACCTGATGGTCTTCCTCCAGCAGGATTAACAGGGCCACCTGAAAAAATTGCTGAACATCTTAGAGCTGACCATGATGCGGGAGCGAATGTTTTCCACCTTAAATTTCGCAGTCGCACTCTTGAAGAATATATTGAACAGTTAAGAATTTTCGGTGAAGAAGTGAGACCTTTGCTTTAGAGTCAACTAGAAGATAAAAGATTTGGGCCTATCAAAATGAAAGAAATCGACGAAAAAACTCAACAAGCTTTATTGCTTTTCAATAGGAGAGCAGAAGCAGCTGAAAAAGAAATAGAAGCTGCCAACAAAATCAAAAAAGCTGAAAAAATAAAAGACGAAGCTGTAGTCGCACTTCAAAAAGCTAAAGACAGTGGATCTGACCCCGAAATAATAGCTGAGGCTGAATCTTCATGGAGAAATGCTTTAGATACTTGGCAACGACTAAGAGATGGTGAAACACCAGAAGAAACACCAGAAGAAACACCAGAAGAAACACCAGAAGAAACACCAGAAGAAACAAAAGATTAAACGAAATCTGAATCTTGGCTACCATCCCACATCTCATCGAAAACGCTGTAAAAAAATTTCAAAATCATGAAGCCGTCGTAGATGGAAATTTAAGGTGGACCTTTAAGGAATACGAGCAACAGATACATTCCGCTACCAAAGCTTTTATGAGCAAGGGAATTGAACACGGGGACCGTATAGCTATTTGGGCTCCAAATGCCGCAGAGTGGCCAGTGGCCGCCCTAGGAGCCCATTGTGCCGGTGCAGTGTTGGTTCCCATCAACACACGCTTCAAAGGTGAAGAAGCAAATTACATATTGAGTCGCACGTCGGCCAAAATTCTTTTCACCGTTACTGATTTCCTTGATACCAACTACGTAGATTTACTTAAGGGTGCAAGTGACCAACTAAACCTTGAAGAAATTGTTGTCTTAAGAGGATCCACTCCCAGCAACTGCACAACATGGGAAGAATTCATTAGTAGCGGCACTTCTGTAGATGAGACCGATCGCAAAACTCGTTCTAGTGAAGTCGCCGAAAATGACCTCTGCCATATTCTTTTTACTTCGGGTACAACAGGAAAACCCAAGGGTGCGATGCTTGAACATGCGGCAGTATGTCGTTCATATAAAACATGGTGTGAAGTGATAGGCCTCACTTCAACCGATCGATATTTGGTAATAAATCCTTTTTTTCATACCTTCGGACTCAACGCTGGAATTTTGGCTTGTCTTATGACAGGAGCCACCCTAATTCCACATCCTGTTTTCGACGTCCCATCAGTTATGAAACGAATTCCTGAAGAAAAAATCACTATGTTGCCTGGAGCTCCAACTATCTATCAAACCATTCTTAATCATCCGGAATTAGAAAATTTTGATATGTCAAGTCTCCGGCTAGCCGTAACTGGGGCTGCTGCAATTCCAGTCGAAATGATCTATGGAATGAGAGAGAGGCTTGGTTTTGAAACTGTTGTAACTGGATATGGCCTAACTGAAGCCTCAGGAATAGCGACCATGTGTCGACATGACGACGATCCAGAGATAATTGCCAAAACCTCTGGAAGAGCAATAGATGGGGTCGAAGTACTAGTAGTCGACGAAAATGGCTCAGAAGTGCAAGCTGGTGAACCAGGTGAAATAGTTATCCGTGGCTACAACGTTATGCGAGGTTATTTAGATGATCCAGAACAAACCGCAGAAACCATCGACAAAGACGGGTGGCTCCATACAGGAGATATAGGTGTCATGGATCGAAATGGGTACTTAGATATCACGGACCGCAAAAAAGACATGATAATTACTGGTGGTTTCAATGTTTATCCCGCTGAAGTAGAAAACTCTCTAATGAGCCATCCTGAAATAGGTCAGATAGCCATTGTGGGAGCACCTGATGAACGACTGGGTGAGATAGCAGTTGCTTTCGTTGTCCCCGCAAAACAAACCGCTCCTACAGAGGCTGATCTAATCATCTGGGCTCGAGAGCGCATCGCTAATTTTAAAGTCCCCAGACAAGTAATCTTTGTAGACCATTTACCAACTAATGCAAGTGGAAAAGTTCTTAAATTTGAGCTACGCGAAAGTATTAACAGCTCGAAACAAGTCGACTAGACATACTGCAGATCCACTATCCTTAAACAGATAATCTCTTAAAGAACAACTATGACCAAAGAACGACCGTATCCCCATGTTGGGAAAGCTGATTTTCCAAATCTCGAAGAAAAAGTTCTAGATAGATGGGAAAAAGATAATACGTTTCAAGTTTCTGTCGATAGTAAACCTGAAGAGTCAGAATACGTATTCTACGATGGTCCACCCTTTGCTAATGGCCTTCCACACCATGGTCACCTGTTAACTGGCTACGTTAAAGACGTAGTTCCTAGATTCCAAACAATGAAAGGTAAAAAAGTAGAAAGACGATTCGGATGGGATTGTCATGGCTTACCCGCAGAAATGGAAGTCGAAAAAGAACTACAGGTTTCCGGACGAAGTGAAATTACCGAATATGGCATAGATAAATTCAATGAGCGGTGTGAAGAATCAGTTCTTCGTTTCACAGAAGAATGGGAAAAAACTGTAACCAGACAAGCCAGATGGGTCGATTTTGAAAATGACTATAAAACTATGGACCCCTCTTACATGGAATCAGTCATGTGGGCCTTTAAACAACTATGGGAAAAAGATTTAATCTACGAAGCATTTCGTGTCATGCCATATTCGTGGGGAGCGGAAACACCACTTTCGAATTTCGAAATCAGACTGGATGATGCCACAAGGCCAAGACAGGACCCTGCTGTAACTGTGGCTTTTGACTTGGATACTAAAGAAAACGAATCCGAAAAAGTTCGCTTACTGGCTTGGACAACGACTCCTTGGACACTCCCTTCAAATCTTGCCTTAGCCGTTGGAGCAGAAATTGAATACTCAAAACTAAAAGATTCTGATGGAACAATCTGGATTATCTCTAGCAATGCTCTAAGCCGTTACGAAGAACAACTTGAAGATATGGAAGACCTTGGAACCATTAGAGGTTCTGAACTTATAGGAAAAAAATACAAACCCTTATTCGATTTCTTCGACTATCGGACCGATGCATTCAAAGTTCTAGAAGCTGATTGGATAGACGACCAAGAAGGTACAGGAATAGTCCATATGGCACCTGGATTTGGTGAAGATGACCAAACAGTATGTGAAGCTAACGATATCTCTATAGGTGATGTGGTCCCCGTTGACGATAAAGGCTGCTACACGAAAGAAGTAAAAACCTGGAAGGGAATGAACGTTTTTGATGCCAATCCAGAAATTATTTCTACTTTAAAAAGCAATGGGCAGTTGCTTCGTCATGACAGCTATGAACATAACTATCCGCACTGTTGGAGAACAGATACACCAATAATTTATAAAGCAATTTCCTCTTGGTATGTAAAAGTAACCGACCTAACCGAACAACTTCTTGCTAACAATCAGGCAATCAATTGGATACCTGGACATGTCCAAAATGGAAGATTTGGAATGTGGTTGGAAGGAGCACGCGACTGGTCCATTAGTAGAAATAGATTTTGGGGTTCTCCTATACCTGTATGGAAAAGTGACAATTCTGACTATCCCAGAGTTGATGTTTACGGAAGCATCGAAGAAATAGAAAAAGATTTTGGCGTCAAACCAGACAACCTTCACAGGCCTTTCATCGATGAACTCACGAGACCTAATCCTGATGACCCAACGGGCAAGTCTTTTATGCATCGTGTGCCAGAAGTTTTGGATTGCTGGTTTGAATCCGGATCAATGCCTTTTGCTCAGGTTCATTATCCCTTTGAGAACAAGGAATGGTTCGATGACCATTTTCCTGCTGATTTCATTGTTGAATACATAAATCAAACAAGAGGCTGGTTTTACACTCTTCATGTTCTAGCAACAGCTTTGTTTGATCGACCTGCTTTCCAAAATGTAATCTGCCATGGGATTCTCTTAGCAGAAGACGGAGCAAAGCTCTCTAAAAAACTGAGAAATTACACAGAGCCAAATGAGATTTTTGTCAAACAAGGATCAGATGCTCTGCGCTGGTACTTAATGTCCGCAAATATTGTAAGAGGTGGAGACTCACGCATAAGCGATAACGGAATAGATGACGTAGTGCGTCATGTTTTATTACCGATATGGAATGCTTACAGTTTTTTCACCCTCTACGCGAATGTTGATGGATACGAAGCGAAATTTAGAACAGAGTCTGAACACTTATTAGACCGCTATCTTTTAGCTAAAACACGACAACTAGTTGAATCTGTCGATAGCAAAATGGAAGATTACGACCTACCAGGAGCAACTGAATCGATACAAGCATTTATTGATGCACTTAACAATTGGTATATAAGACGTAGTCGAGACAGATTTTGGGAAAAAAGAACGAAAGAAAATGAAAATGAAAAAAAGGATGCCTACGACACTCTTTATACAGTTTTAAAAATTTTCTCTCAAGTGTCAGCGCCATTCTTACCAATGATCATGGAAGAGATTCACACCGGATTGACTGGAGAGCAAAGTGTTCATCTAACCGATTGGCCAGACTCTGAAATTCTTCCTGAAGACAAACCATTGGTAGAAAACATGGATCGTATTCGTGACGCAGCGTCAACAGCTCTGAGACTTAGAGAAGATGAAGGTATTCGCGTGCGGTTGCCTTTGTCATCAATGGTCATAGCAGGTCCTGGAAGTAGCTCATTAAGTAATTTTCTTGAACTGCTTACAGACGAAGTAAATGTAAAAGAAATCAAGCTAATCGAAGATTTAGATAAGTACGCGACATACAGTTTGCAACCAAACGGTTCTTTACTGGGACCCAGATTAGGCAAAGAGGTTCAGTCAGTTTTTGCCGCGGCAAAGAGTGGCGACTGGGAACTAAATGAAGATGGGACCGCTAAAGTCGCAGATGTTCTACTAAATGCAGAAGAATTCGAGTTGGGACTGCAACCACATGAAGGTGTCACTGCAGCAACTTTAAATTCTGGCGATGCGATAATAATTTTAGACACTGAAATAACTGAAGATCTTGCTAAAGAGGGAATCGCTAGAGATGTGATAAGACAAGTTCAACAAGCTAGACGAGATGCTGAATTGGTTGTCACTGACAGAATCCAAATCTGGCTTGACGGTGGAGAAACTATTCTCGAAGGTGTTAAGACTTTCGAGGAATACGTTGCTAGCCAAATTCTGGCAACAGAAATTATCTATGGCAGAGCTGAAAATCCAGATGTCTCAACTACCCAAGTTGAAATTGAAAATAGTGATCTAACTTTTTCGATAGTCGTATCTCAATAAGCGTTACAAAAACACTTTCCTTCTTAAAAAAAATATTTGTAATCTCTTGACAAACGTGTAATTACATGTGTGAAATATAAACCTTAGCGAAATCGCGGATCCCACCACTCATAATGAGCCACGGTTGGGCGAACGAGATCTCTAAGAAGGGGAAACGGAAGGGAATTATAAATATGGCGCTCGCAGAGGACCGCCTAGATCTAGAGGACACAGAACAGATACACGAACCGGAATTCGGTTCAGCTATGAAAGTCAAAAAGAGAAACGGGGACTTTGAACCGGTCGACGTTAACAAAATTGTTCGTGCGGTGGAGCGTTGCAGTGCTGGTCTAAATGGAGTTGATCCAATGAGAGTGGCGACACGAACCATTTCTGGTTTGCGAGATGGAGCTACCACGGAAGAACTAGATGAGCTTTCAATTCGAACTGCTGCGGGTTTTATCGTTGAGGAACCTAACTATTCAAAGTTGGCTGGCAGGCTCCTTTCAACTGTTATTGATAAAGAAGTAAGAAACCAATCAATACATTCTTTTTCTCAATCAATAAATACTGGTTTCGAATTAGGACTGATACACGAATCAGTATCTGACTTTGTTTCTGCTAACGCCCGAAAATTTGATGACACGATTGAACACGATCGTGACCATCTATTTGAGTTCTTTGGATTAAGAACTGTCTACGATCGTTACCTTTTGAGACACCCAGACAACCGATTTGTAATTGAAACACCACAGTATTTCTTTCTACGTGTTGCTTGTGGACTGTCGAACAATTCAGAAGAAGCAATCCGTTTCTACAAATTAATCTCTTCTTTGGAGTACCTCCCCTCCAGCCCTACCCTTTTCAACTCTGCTACTACACACCCTCAAATGTCGAGTTGTTATCTTCTCGACTCACCAGAAGACAGCCTCGAAGGTATATATAAGCGATACACAGATATAGCTCAACTTTCTAAGTTCGCTGGCGGAATAGGTGTAGCTTGGCACAGAATCAGGTCACAGGGTTCCTTAATTAAAGGTACGAACGGTCTTTCAAACGGAATAATACCTTGGCTTAAAACTCTAGACAGCTCTGTTTCAGCTGTTAATCAAGGTGGCAGAAGAAAAGGAGCTGCATGTGTTTACCTGGAAACTTGGCACGCAGACATAGAGGAATTCCTTGAACTCCGTGACAACACAGGAGACCATCTTAGACGGACACATCATTTAAATTTAGCCAATTGGGTACCTGATCTCTTTATGGAAAGAGTAGAGAAGGACTGGCAATGGTCTCTTTTTGATCCTAAAGAAGTACCTCACTTGACAGATTTGTACGGATCGGAATTTGCTACCGCTTACACCAAAGCTGAGGAAGAGGGTCTCTACGTTAAACAGATACCTGCTAGAGAGCTCTACAGCAAAATGATGCGCACTCTTGCACAAACCGGAAATGGCTGGATGACATTCAAAGATGCTTCAAACACTAAATGCAACCAGACCGGCGAAGGCAACCAAGTTGTGCACCTATCAAATCTTTGTACAGAGATTTTAGAAGTAACGAATCAAGATGAAACCGCTGTATGTAACTTAGGTTCGGTCAATCTCGGTGCTTTAGTAAAAAATGAGTCCTTCGACTTTGAACATCTTGGAGAAATAATCCGGACAGCTGTTCCATTCTTAGATCGAGTAATAGACATAAACTTCTACCCGACACAAGAAGCAGACAACTCAAACAACGCCTGGAGACCAGTAGGTCTTGGACTAATGGGACTTCAAGACGCTTTCTTCAAAATGGGCTTGCCTTTCGACGACCCTAAAGCACGTGAACTATCAAAAAAAATCTCAGAAGAAATCTATTTCAATGCTCTTTGGGCATCAACTGAACTGGCCGAAGCATCAGGACCTCACCCTAATTTTGACAAAACACGTGCAGCGGCAGGTGACCTTCAGTTCGATCTATGGAATGTGGAACCAAGTAACCCTGAAAGATGGGAGAGCCTCAGAAAGAGAATCTCTAAACACGGACTTCGCAACTCTTTAATGATTGCTATTGCTCCAACTGCGACAATTGGCTCAATCGCAGGATGCTACGAATGTATAGAACCACAAGTATCAAACCTATTTAAGAGAGAAACACTTTCTGGTGAATTTCTTCAAATTAATCGATATCTGGTTTCCGAACTGCAAAAAAGATCCCTTTGGACTGAAAGTATGATTAATGCCCTGAAACAATCAGAAGGTTCTATTCAAGAAATTGAAGGAATGCCAGATGATCTAAAAGAAATTTATAGAACTGCTTGGGAAATACCTATGAGATCTTTGATTGATATGGGAGCTGAAAGAGGTGCCTTCATTGACCAAAGCCAGTCGCTCAATCTATTTATGGAGTCCCCGACTATAGGAAAACTTAGTTCCATGTACATGCACGCCTGGAAATCTGGTCTGAAAACAACCTATTACTTGAGGTCAAGACCAGCTACCAAGATTAATAAAACGACTGTAAACAACGACGATGATACAGAATCCTCAGTAACAACTTTTACTGATGCTGAAGCGATCGCTTGTTCTCTCGAAAACCCCGAGACTTGTGAGGCATGCGAATAATGGCACTTTCTGAAGTTTTTCCTGAACCTTCTACTGATCTAGCAGAGCAACCAGCTCCCACCTCAATAACAAGACCCAGCAATATTTTGGATCCAGGCTTTGATTTAACACTTAGGCCTATGCGTTACCCGTATTTTTACGAGATGTACCAAGACGCCATAAAAAATACATGGACAGTGGATGAAATTGATTTTTCTACTGACCTTACAGATCTACGTAGTGGGAAAATGGATTCAGCGCACATACACCTTGTCAAAAGACTCGTAGCGTTTTTCGCCACTGGTGATTCCATAGTTGCTAACAATTTGGTTCTTAACCTTTATAAGCACATAAATGCGCCAGAAGCACGAATGTATCTTTCTCGTCAACTTTATGAAGAGGCACTGCATGTCCAGTTCTATCTAACACTTTTGGATAATTACATACCAGATCAAGACGAGAGAGAAGAAGCTTTTGCGGCAATCCACAATATTCCTTCGATCCGCAAAAAAGCTGATTTCTGTTTCAAATGGATGGGCTCAGTTGATGACCTAGACGAACTCGACACAGATGAAAAACGTAAAGCATTTCTGATGAACTTGATTTGTTTTGCTTCTTGTATAGAGGGCTTATTCTTCTTTGGGGCTTTTGCTTACGTTTACTTTTTGCGTGATCAAGGACTTCTTGATGGATTAGCTGCCGGTACGAATTGGGTTTTCAGAGATGAAAGTTGTCATATGAACTTTGCTCTTGCAGTTGTCGACACAGTCAGAGAAGAGCAACCAGAGCTCTTTGATGAAAGCTTTACAAGTCAGATAACTACGATGATAGAAGAGGCCGTCGACTGTGAATATCAATTTGCAGAAGATCTCTTAGGAGGTCAAGGAGTTAACGGCATGTCACCTGCTGACACTCTTGAGTACCTGAGATATGTAGCAGACCAACGCCTGGCAAGGCTCGGGATAGAACCGATATACGGTTCAAAAAATCCTTTTGGGTTTATGGAACTTCAAGATGTCGCTGAGCTAACAAACTTTTTTGAGAAAACAGTAACCGCTTACCAAACTGGTGTTGAAGGTGAATTCTCTATGAGCGAAGACTTTTAGCAGTACCCCTCCCCCTCCGATTCCCCAATCGGACGTAGATAGGACCCCCGCAAGGGGGTCTTATCTGATTTTAAGAGGATTTGAAGATTCAAATTTCAACTATTCAGTGGAGTCTTCTTTTGTTACTCTTCTTCGTACTGCTAAAATTCCCGCTAACAGAGCTACTACTCCTGCAGATATTCCAACCACAACTCCGCTGTTATTACTA
>QCLO01000009.1 GCA_003214465.1 Acidimicrobiales bacterium AG-414-N20
AGCAAACTTCTGAGGCAAAGCATTCAGTAGGCCGGCAAACTGCTGCATTGGAGCGACTAAAAGTCCAGCTAATTGTGACAACAAAACATCTCTAGGTGCTATTTCAGCTAGTTGATTGATTTCCTCAACTGTTAATCTCCGATTCTCAAGAACTCCGCCCTTTATGACTAAAGCTTCATTTTTTTTTGCAAAATCCTTCAATGCTTTTGCTACGGAAACTGGATCACCTGAAGTGCCATCTGGTTTTTTACCTACAAAAGCTATTGCAGTTGGTCCTGATAATAAATCATCAATCTCCAAATCAAGATTTTCAATTGCAAAACGAACCAAAGTATTTTTATAAATTTTGTATTCACCACCGACCTCACGTAAAGACTCTCGTAAGGACGCCATCGCTGGAACATCTAAATTTCTATACTCGGTCAAAACAAGGGAATCAGAATCAGAAAAACGTTCTCTTACTTCATCCACAACAGCAACTTTTGCCGCTCGTGCCTCTGACATCGCTCACCCTCTCCCAAAATCGTTAACACACACCAAAGAATTTCAGACAAGTCTGAAACCGATCCGGAAGGCTCTCCTGCTAGGGCAAAAAATCGTTCTGCATATAAATGCAACCCAGAGGTCTTTGGTGAGCGTCTCTATTGTGATAGTTAGGCTATCTAATGACCATCAATTCACAAACCAAATTTTTAAGTGACCAAATAAATTAGTTTTTATAATTATTCAATTATTCGGGATGGATCAATCCTGACTCCAGGACCCATGGTCGAAGAAACAGAGATGGTCTTGATGTAACGCCCTTTTGTAGATGCAGGCTTCAGTCTTTCTAGTTCTTCTACTACTACATGCAAATTTGATACTAAATCATCTAATGAAAAACTGGCTTTCCCTATTGGTAAATGAACATTTCCATGACGATCAGTTCGAAACTCTACTTTTCCACCTTTAAAATCTTCAACAGCCTTAGCTACGTCTTCAGTGACTGTCCCAGACTTAGGATTCGGCATTAGCCCTCTTGGCCCTAACATTCTTCCAAGTTTTCCAACTGTAGCCATCATTTCAGGAGTTGAAATCGCGATTTCAAAATCAAGCATTCCGCCTTCAACATCCGATGCTAAGTCATCGGCTCCAACATGATCAGCACCTGCTTCCCGTGCTGCATTTGCGGCTTCACCTTGTGCGAAGACTGCAACACGAACTGTTTTACCTGTACCTGATGGCAAGGCGACTGTGCTGCGAATCATCTCTTCAGTTTTTCTAGGGTCAACTCCTAAACGAACAACAAGGTCAATAGATTCATCAAACTTTGTTTTTTCAAATGACTTAACTACTTCTAAAGCTTCACGACCAGAAAAATATTGATCTGGATCGAACTTCTCAAGAGAATTCTTATACCTCTTGCTATTACTCATTTAGCCTTTCCTCCCGGCTCCCTCAATTTAAAAATTCTGTTGAGGCGAGGTCCTCCTCTTTACAGAATTACATTAGATATTAAAAAATGTTTATCTCTAATTAACTGCTATACCCATACTTCTAGCTGTTCCTGCAACTTGTTGTTTCGCACCTTCAATATCAATTGCATTTAGATCAGGCATTTTAGTTTCAGCAATTTCTTCCACTTGATTCCAGGTAATAGAACCAGCTTCCTCTCGCCCCGCTAAGCCTGAAGCTTTTTCTAAACCAGCTGCTTGACGAATAAGGAAAGAAGTAGGCGGCGTTTTCGTGACAAATGTAAAAGACCTATCTTCATAAATAGTTATCTCTACAGGAATTATTTGCCCTCTTTTATCTTCAGTTTTAGCATTATATTCTTTACAAAAATCCATGATCGCAACACCATGAGGCCCAAGAGCCGTACCCACTGGTGGAGCAGGAGAAGCTTGTCCAGCTGGAATCTGAATTTTCACTAAAGCTGCTACTTGCTTTTGTGCCATAACTTTTCTCTCTTAATTTTTCCTATTATTTTTCAAAACTTTTAAATAAACAGCGTCACAAGTCTGCTGTAACCCACGCGTATTGGCAACCTATAAATATTAGAGTTGGGCAATTTGTGAGAATTCTAACTCTACAGGAGTTTCCCGACCGAAGATATCAACAAGAACCTTTACTTTTAATTGATCTTCATTAATTTCAACAATAGCTCCAGAAAAATCTGCAAATGGACCTTCCTTTACTCGAACTGTTTCATTCAGTTCAAAACCAAGTCTTGCCCTTGTCTTTTTAGGAGTATCAGGTTTTGTCTCATCTGGAACGTAAAGAAAGTTTTCTACTTCTTGTCTGCTTAAAGGTGATGGTTTACCTCCGGCTCCAACAAAATTGACAATCCCCGGTGTATCTCTAATAGCAGCCCATGAAGCATCATCAAGAAAACATCTAACCAATAAATAGCCAGGAAACATCTTTTTTGAAACACTTACTTTTTTACCATTTCGAAACTCAACTACATCTTCCATCGGAATAACGATTTCAAGAATTCTGTCTTCCAGATTCATTGATGATGTTCGGGTTTCTAAATTCTGCTTAACTTTGTTCTCATAACCAGATTGAGTGTGTACAACGAACCATTTCCCAGGGCGATCATAAGGACTCTCTTTTTTTGGTTTTAAATCCTCTTCTTCAAAAAGTTCATCCTCATCAATAACAGCAACTGAATCAGCGGTAGGAATGTCCACCTCTTCTAATGAAGATGTTTCTTCTTCATCTCCTTGCTCCAAAGAACCTGTAGGGAGCAAATCTTCCGGTTCTGTATTTTCATCAGAGGTCTCAGAGTCTTCAACTCCTGCATCATCTACCTGA
The DNA here is from genome assembly GCA_003214465.1 of Acidimicrobiales bacterium AG-414-N20. Taxonomy (GTDB): domain Bacteria; phylum Actinomycetota; class Acidimicrobiia; order Acidimicrobiales; family MedAcidi-G1; genus MedAcidi-G1. The sequence goes on from QCLO01000009.1 coordinate 2,800, forward strand.
AGCAAGTCAGACTCAACAACGTCGTTTTCGGATTCAATATTAGAATTCATCAGACATCAAACAATTCGAGTACTGATTGGGAAAATAACCAATCTAAACCTGCAACAATTGCGGTAATAGCCACAATTGTAATTACTACTACTACTGTATAATTTGTAGTTTCAGAACGAGTAGGCCAAACAACTTTCCGGAGTTCTGAACGAACTTCTCGTGCGAATTGAGTAAATCCAGCTCTTTCTTCATTATGTGATGCTTGTTGAGGCTGACGTCGTTCGCGTACGGGTTCTCCTTCAGCATCCACCTCTCCTTGACGTTGGAGCATACGTTTTTGTTCACGGTTCATCGACATAGAAATCTCATATCTTTATATTTGCCTTAAATCAGGTTATTGGCCTAATAGCCATTACGTGCTTTTATGGAATAATCTAAAACCAATTGGCAGGGCAGGAGGGACTTGAACCCCCAACCGCCGGTTTTGGAGACCGGTGCTCTACCAATTGAGCCACTGCCCTTTGAACCAAAAAGAAAACAAAAGAATTCTAAAAATCGGTTCATTGGCAGGATACCAGTGGGGTTTGATGAGGCCGCACGAGTTTTAGATGAACATTCCATTAGAAATATTAATATTTAGCGTTCTTCTTTAAAAAGAACATGCTTTCTAACTACTGGATCGTACTTTTTTAGTTCAATTCTTTCACGAGTATTGGTTTTATTCTTCGTAGTTACATACGTATATCCAGTACCAGCTGTTGAACGCAATTTAATTATCGGACGCTTATCACTACCCATAACTGTTAAACCTTCTGTCCTTGTCGACGCATTTTAGCAACAACACTTTCAATGCCTCTTTTATCAATTGTCTTTATTCCCTTAGTGCTCACATTTAGTGTTATCCAACGCTTTTCGCTAGGTAACCAATAACGCTTACGTTGAACATTTGGGTTCCAACGCCTATTAGTTCTTCGGTGCGAATGCGATAGCTGTTTGCCAAACCCCGGTTTCTTTCCGGTTACCTGGCATACCTTAGACATCTTTAACTCCTGAAACATTTAGATTTAACCACTCACCTGATTTGGTTTAGCGGACTATAAAACGATAGCAACAACATAGCGAGTCGCCACCAACAACCTTGTATTGATTAATCTAATTTAACTAGTAGCGACGGACAGACTTGAACTGTCGACCTCGCGATTATGAATCGCGCGCTCTCACCAACTGAGCTACGTCGCCCCGAGCCCCCTGACAGAATTGAACTGTCGACCTTCTCCTTACCATGGAGACGCTCTGCCGACTGAGCTAAGGGGGCCACAGCCAAAGGCTTAATGACATGATGCCACAGGAGTACGGTTACCCCAACGTCCACTTACCTGCCGTAAAGCCTTACTACAGTCAGAGTATGGAAAAAGAGATACAAATCCGCCTAGCTAAACAAAAAGATGCAGAGGCAATCCGAGAAATATATAACCACGAAGTAAGAAATTCGACAGCAACTTTTGATTTAGTTGAGAGAACCACCCAGGAACAAGAAGAGTGGCTTGATGAGAGATCAGGAGCCTTTAGCGTATTAATTGCTGAAATTGGCGACAAAATACTGGGTTTCGCTTCTCTTTCTCCTTATAAAGCAAGAGCGGCTTATAGAACAACTGTAGAAGACTCAATTTATATCAATGAAGAATTTAGAAATCAAGGCATAGCTGGCAAGTTGCTCTCTCATTTGTTAGAAGTAGCAGAGTCAAGCGGATTTCACGCTGTAATCGCGAGGATTGGAGGCGCCAATGAAGCAAGTATCTCTCTCCATCAAAGATTTGGTTTTGAAATTGTAGGTACCGAAAAAGAAATAGGCAGGAAATTTGGAAAATGGCAAGACGTTGTCGTTATGCAAACGATAATAAATGCCAGTGGTCCAGAACCAAAATAGTTCTGGACCACCTCTTGTGGGCCGGGGAGGATTTGAACCTCCGAAGGCATACGCCGACGGGTTTACAGCCCGTTCCCTTTGGCCACTCGGGCACCGACCCCTTATCGGATGCTAATAGGAGCATAAGCACACGACACCTGTAAGTTACATTCATAACAAACAAGTAAGGTGATTACATGCCATCTTTTGACATTGTTTCACAGTATGACCAACAAGAAGTTAGAAATGCGGTCGACCAAACAGAACGTGAAATAAATAATCGTTTCGACTTCAAGGGAACTAACTCGGAAGTTCAACTGACCGATGATTCCATACGAATCGAGTCCTCAACAGAAGATCGACTTAATGCTTTACAGATAGTGCTTGAAGAAAAATTAGTGAAAAGAAAGGTTTCCTTAAAAACGCTTTTATGGCAAAATCTGGAACCAGCTGCTGGGGGAAGAAGTCAGAAAGTGGCGCAACTTCAATCAGGTATTGGGAGTGAAGATTCAAAATCGATTAACCGCCAAATAAAAGACTTAGGTATTAAAGGAATTCAATCGCAAAACCAAGGCGACCAAATAAGAGTGAGTGGGAAAAAACGCGACTCTCTTCAAGAAGTAATCACGTCTCTAAAATCCAGTAAACTTGAATTACCGCTTCAATTTATAAACTTTCGCGACTAAGAAATAGGACCACTACCGACTGTTCCTTGATTCCAAGAACCATTTCGAAGTCTTTCCACCCTCTCAGCCGTTGGTGGATGAGTTGAAAAAACGCGACTCCCTCCCCGACCACGAGCCTCTGCTTTAAGTGGATTCACAATGTAAGAAGATGCCTGGTTTGGGTCAATTCCCGAAGGAATACGACCAGATGCAATTTCTAATTTTTCCAATGCTCTTGCAAGTGGTTCTCCATCTCCGATAAGTCGTGCTGCTGTGGCGTCAGCTTTATACTCTCTAGTACGACTTATGGCTGCCTGAATAAGCATTGCTGCTATTGGAGCCATAATTGCAAACGCAATTTCACCTAATGGATTTCTGTCTCTGCCACGACCTCCACTGAACATAGCTGCCCAGAAAGCCATACGAGCTATAAGCGTTATTGCCATCCCGATTGCAGCTGCAACAGAACCTATTAGAATGTCACGATTTTCAACATGACTTAATTCATGAGCTAATACTCCTCTTATCTCATACCAGTCAAGATTGTCTAAAAGACCTTGGGTTACAGCAACAGCGGCATGTGCGGGATTTCTGCCGGTTGCGAAAGCATTCGGCTGTTGATTAGGTGAAATGTATAACTTCGGCATAGGTAATCCGGCTGCCGTAGATAGCTCTGTCATCACTCTGTGATATTCGGGGTAATCAGATGGCTCTGCTGGAACTGCTCGAGCAGAAGCAATTGCAAGTCTGTCGCTAAACCAGTAACTTCCACCAACAAAGATTAAGCCAATCACAAGACCCAAAATAAGTCCGCTAGAACCACCAATTGCACCCCCTATAACAATAAAGAGACCACCTAAAAGTGCTAACAAACTAAAAGTCTTTGCAGTATTTATCATTATTTACCTCGTTTTTCTGGGGAATGTAACAATATCTAAAATTTGTTTACTTCGTAATATCCTGAATGAACATAAATAGAAGGAACTTTCTGTTCCCAAAACATTAAAAGATTTCTTGGATCATCATCGAGAGCAAGTTTAGGTTTATATCCACTTTCAATTAAATCGCTTAATAAATCTAACTTGACTTCTGGGGAACTACGGTCATCTTTTTCTTCTCTCATCAAAAGAGCATCCCAAGAAATTTTGTTTTGATTCAACCAAAAAACAGTTTTTTCGAGAAGATAAGAGGGCCGCGCTGTCATTAAGAAAATAGGTTTAGATACTGCAAGGCTTTTCACAAGTTCCCGACCTTCTCTGAAGACTTTACTATCTAGAGCAGCTTCAAAGAATTCTTCCCATTTTTGATCCTCACCGTTTAAAAAGTGTTGGTGAGCCGATGCATCAGCTATCACACCATCTATATCAACCACTAGAACAAAGCCAGAAGCAGGTTCTGTGTTCCTATAAATTATCATTAAACGTTATTAATCTTCCTCTGGAGATTCAGCTGCTCTAGTTCTAATCTCTTCAACAACCCCTGAATCAGCCAAAGTAGTCGTATCACCCAAATCTCTCCCTTCAGCAACATCTCGTAAAAGTCGTCTCATTATTTTTCCGCTTCTTGTTTTAGGTAGATCAGGAACTAAAACAACTGTTTTGGGCCTAGCAATTGGACCTAACTTGGTTGCGACATGAGAACGTATCTCTTCTCCAAGTATGTCTGAAGGTTCAAAAGTACCTCTCAAAATCACGAATCCAACAATTGCCTGCCCAGTAGTGGAATCTGCAACTCCAACTACTGCCGCTTCAGCTACTGAAGGGTGATCCACTAAAGCTGATTCAACTTCTGCTGTTGAGATGCGATGACCTGAAACGTTCATAACATCATCGACTCTTCCCAGCAGCCACAAATAACCATCTTTATCTAATTTCGCTCCATCACCGGCAAAATACTTTCCTTCAAAACGTGACCAGTAAGTGTCTTGATATCTCTCAGGGTCACCCCAAATACCTCTCAACATTCCGGGCCAAGGTCGTGTAATAGTCAGATACCCTCCTCCTTGTTTAATTTTCATTCCATCATCATCGACTACTTCGGCAAATACTCCGGGTATTGGCTGACAAGCAGATCCTGGCTTAGTTGTAGTCAAACCTGGAAGTGGTGTAATCATGTGACCTCCGGTTTCCGTTTGCCACCACGTATCAACAATCGGACATTTTTCTCCTCCAATATTTTCGTGATACCACATCCATGCTTCTGGGTTTATCGGCTCCCCTACTGTTCCTAAAACACGCAAAGAGGACAAATCATGCGAAGCAGGTTCTTGTGCACCCCACTTCATAAAAGTCCTTATAGCTGTCGGAGCGGTATATAACTGGGTAACTCCATAGCGTTCAATAATGTCCCATAATCGATCTTTAGGCCATTCTGATGAATCGTCTGAACGAAAATCGGAACGAGGAGTATCCGGTGTGCCTTCGTATATCACTGATGTGCAACCATTGGCTAAAGGGCCGTAAACGATATAACTATGTCCGGTAACCCATCCGATGTCTGCTGCACACCAATAAATATCCTCCTCGCGATTTAAATCGAAGGTATATCGATGCGTGTACATGACTTGAGTTAAATATCCTGCAGTTGTATGCATAATGCCTTTGGGTTTTGCAGTTGTACCCGATGTGTAAAGCAAATAAAGAAGATCTTCACTGTCTAATGATTCGGCAGGGCAATCAGGGGCTACTTTTTCAACGAGTTCATGCCACCAGTGGTCACGCCCTTCAATCATTTGTATTTCTGTATCACACCTGTTAACAACTACTACGTGCTCGACGGTTTGAGCACCATTTTCTAATGCCGCATCAACATTTGTTTTTAGAGCAGATGGAACCCCACGTCTATAACCTGCATCTGCTGTAATTATCAGTCTCGCTTCAGCGTCTTCACATCTATCGATTATTGCATCAGGTGAAAAACCTCCGAATATAACACTATGAACCAATCCGATTCTGGCGCAAGCAAGCATAGCCACAGGAAGTTCAGGAATCATTGGCATATATATAGCCACTCGATCGCCCTTATTTAAACCAAGTCCTTTAAGGACATTTGCGAATTTAGAAACTTCTATAAGAAGATCTTGGTATGTAATTTTTCGAGTGTCGCCAGGCTCTCCTTCCCAATAATAAGCAACACGTTCTCCGTGACCAGCTTCTACGTGACGGTCTAAACAGTTGTAGGAAATATTAAGTTGACCGCCTATAAACCATTTTGCGAAAGGTAGTTCCCATTCAAGCGTTGTATGAAAATCCTTGTCCCAACTAATCAACTCCCTCGCCTGTCTGGCCCAAAATGCTTCATAATCAAAAACTGCTTCTTCATGGTGAGAAGAATCATTAAGTAATGCTTTTTTTACAAAATCTGAATCAGGTGGGAATGTTCGATCCTCAACGTAAAACTCTTCGATTGTTGATTCGCTCATTATCTCTCCCTTGGTTGATTAGGTAATTTTAGTCAAAGTCTGGGGGTTACTTACCTAGTGGGGTTAAAGGGTTTTACAGTTTCTGGTTGTCTAATCAACCAGCGGCAAATTCCACTCTAGAACAAAAAACCCCCCTAAACCTTTAGGATCAAGAAGAGCTTCTGCTTCAATTATCCTGCTCCGTGCTTTAACGGCTTTTAAATCACCAACCGAAGAAAATTCTTTCCATATTTTGCGTCCCTCCTCCACCAAATTATCTATCCCTTGGTTTTTGAGAAAGTCTCTCTGCGTGGATAAGGACGCACCTTCTGGCATTTGATCAATAGCCACTTCGACTGTGAGATCTTGATTCCCAATATCATCAAGAGGATTATTGCCCCTTGCATGATTTTTAAAAGTTCGAAGCCACGAATCTTGATGTCTTTGGCTCATTTCCTGAGTTGTAGACCCATAATCAATTACCAGTAGTGATCCCAAAACTATTCTGTCTAATACATTTTGAACCCAGTTATGAGCTTCAGTTTGAATTGGTATTCGTGCCCCTTTAAAAGCCGGAATTCCAACTGATTCTTTACTCTCACACATTAAAGTCTCAACAAGTTGATCATTCATAAGACCTATATGTACTTCTTTCCAACATTCACCATCTCCTTCTAAAAGATCAAATGGCAAATTATCTAAAAGCTCATTTGCAATGACTACACCCACTAAGGGAGCATCAGGCATATCAGCAGCCGAAATAAGTTTTTCCGAAACTGGTTGCTCTCCTCTTAATTTCTGAGAACGTTCGACCATGGTGTAAGTACCATTTTCAAGGCAAGAGGGTTGAGCATCAATTACTGCTCTAGCAAGAGTCCCTCTGCCCGCCCCGACCTCAACTACCTGAAAGTTTTCAGGTTTATTTAGTTTCAACCATGTCTTATCCAACCAGTTTGCGATAAGAGAACCAAAAAAAGGCCCGACTTCAGGACTTGTTAAAAAGTCCCCTCGCCGCCCCGCGCTTCCTCTTTTGCTATAAAAACCGTCATCCAAATCATAAAGACATGATTCAACAAAATCAGAAAAAGAAAGAGGTCCAGATCTTTTGATTCGATTTTTTAAATCAACAGCTAACATGCCACTCGTTTGTTGTCTTAAACACCAAATGCCAACAGGCTAACTTCAGTAAAACGAGCTACTAATTGAGGAAAAATTCCGAATAATAAGGTAACCAATACGCAAATAGCCAAAGCAGATACAAGTGAGGGTGTTACTTCAATGTTGTTTAAATCCTTTTCTGAAGGGTCATCGGCCCACATCTTACGAGCAATGGTCGCATAGTAAAAAAGAGCTATAACAGAATTAATGGCTGCGACGACAGCTAACAAATAACCCCAAGTTTCTCCAGAAGTTGCTAAAACTCTAAACACTTCGAATTTGGCGAACCATCCTCCCAGAGGAGGTATACCTGCAAGGGAAAATAAAAAAATTGTCATAGCAACTGTCAGGCCGGGAGCAAAATGAAAAGCTCCCGAAAATGAATCAATTTCTGCACTACCAGTGCGTCTAGCCAAAGTGATAATTACTGCAAATGCACCAAGGTTCATGGCTGCATAAATAGCTAAGTAAGTAACAATGGCAGAAAGAGCCTGGTTACCAGTGCTTAAACTATGCCCCGCTACAGCTAAAGGAGCAATCATAAACCCTGTCTGAGCAACACCAGAGTAAGCCATAAGACGAACTATGTTTGTTTGTCGTAATGCAACCAAATTACCTACAGTCATAGAGAGTGCTGCGAGTATCCAGATAAGCGGTTCCCATATATTTGAAAGTTCATAAAAACCAACAAAAATTAAAGCCAATAAAGCAACAAAACCTGCAGCTTTAGAGGCAACCGAAAGAAAAGCTGTTACGGGTGTCGGAGCCCCTTCGTAGACATCAGGTGCCCAAGTGTGAAATGGAACAGCGGAAACTTTAAATGCAAAGCCAGCTACTACAAAAACAATTCCTAATGTCATTACAGAACTAGAACCATTTCCAGCATCAATAGAATCAGCAATCTCACTTAACACTGTCGTTCCACTAACTCCAAACAAAAGCGACATCCCGTAAAGCATTACTGCCGATGCAAAAACACCCATAAGATAATACTTCAGACCAGCTTCATTAGATTTAGGATCACGCTTCCTCCACGCAACCATTAAATACGCAGGAATCGAAAGTAGTTCTAAAGCTACAAAAACAGATATCAAGTCTCTAGACGAAGCCATCATTATCATTCCCATCAAGGAAGCCAAAAGAAGGCCATAGTATTCACTCTCCCAATAATCTCCATCAACTATGTAGTTAGTTGATAAAAGAATCACTACATATCCTGCTAAAAGAAAAATAGCTTTTAGCACTAATGAAAAATTGTCAACCACATAAGCGCCATCGAAAAGCACCCTCTCGGTTCCATCAATACCAAGAGTTAATAGAGGTATTGCTGTGGCAAGAATTCCTAAACCAGATAAAGCAGCCATATAAGGGCGTGCCTTTTCCAAAAATAAAATGTCTAAAAGTGTTATAAGAACGCCGACAGAGAGTAGGACTATTTCAGGAGCTACAGCGTGCCAGTCAATTGCAGGACGTTCAAACGCTACGATCAAAAGATTGGTCGACACTTCTAACCCTTCGATGCCGTGTGATGATCAGAGTCATGATTGCCTAAACCATAAACTTCAGAACAATGAACTGACTCGATTTCTTCATGAGTTAATTCATCTACATCAATGGTCAGACAAGGTGTCAAAGATGCATCTACTGCTGCATCTGTAGCTCTGAAAACAAGATTTGGGTAAATACCTATCGCCAATATCAAAGCAAGAAGAGGAGCCCATGCAACCCATTCTGTTTTTGTGGCATCATGGATATTGGGGTCTTCCGCAAATTCTTCTTTTGGAGTGCCAAATGCTGATCTCTGAAGTAACCATAATAAATAACCGGCAGCAAGAACTGTTCCTAATGCTGCTATCACCATAAATGTTCTAAAGATTTCTACTGGCAAACCGTTAGCAGGATTATATGCAGAAAGTATTGCCGGAAATTCTCCCCAGAACCCTGCGAGTCCCGGCAATCCTAAAGATGCCATCGCACAAAATCCTAAAACCCAACCCATTTTGGGTGCTTGTACGAGCAGGCCACCTAGTCTCTTAATTTCTAAAGTGTGATAACGCTCTTTCATCGATCCTGCTAAAAAGAAAAGCATCCCTGTTATAAGGCCATGGGCAACCATGCCCATAATGGCGGCATTAATTCCGAAATCCGTAAGAGTCGAAATTCCAAGCATTACGAATCCCATATGAGCGACTGAAGAGAAGGCAATTAATCGTTTCATATCTGTTTGCGCCAAACAACAGAATGCTCCGTAAATTATTCCTATTACAGCCAATAGTCCTATCCATGGGGCCCATTCAACTGCTGCATCGGGAAGTAGAGGAATTGCTATTCTCACAAATCCATAAGTTCCAAGTTTCAGCAATACAGCAGCAAGTATTACAGATCCAACAGTCGGTGCCTCCGTGTGAGCATCAGGCAACCAAGTATGGAATGGGAACATGGGAACTTTAATTCCAAAACCAAGAAACATTCCACCAAATATCCAAAGCTGTGCCGTTCGAGAAACAGCATTAGCAACAACGTTGTCAGCAATTTCACTGAAAACAAATGACTCTGCTCCTGTCAAGAAAAAGAGAGAGAGGAAACTGACAAGCATCAGTGCTGATCCAAAAAGGGTGTACAAAAAGAATTTTAAGGAAGCATATTTTCTGTTTGGCCCTCCCCAAACAGCGATCATAAAGAACATTGGTAGTAAAACGACCTCGAAGAAAACAAAGAAAAGAACCATGTCCTGCGCGACGAAAGTGCCTATCATGCCTGTCTCCAAAACAAGAATCAGTATTAAAAATGTTTTCGGATTTTTGGGATCAGGAAAATGGTTCCAACTGTAAACAATACAAAGTGGGACTATGAGAACTGTGAGCAACAACAAAGGTAAAGAAATTCCATCAAGTCCTACAACATAACGACTATGAATCGCATCTATCCAACTTTTGTCTACAACATATTGAAGCTTTTCTGTGGCATCAAGATCAAACCATATGAGGAGCATTAACCCCACAAAGGCAACCCAAAGAGAAGTTATAAGAGCAATGATTTTATGCTCGTATTCTTTTTCTTTTGGAATTAGAAACATAACTAACGCACCTACAAGGGGTGAGAAAGTGGCCACGGTAAGGCCCCAACTATCAAGCAAGTTATCCATGTTTAATATCTCCTACACAATGACTATTAGTAAACCGGCTAGAATCGTCGCAGCAGCAAACAAAATGGCTGCATAGCTCTGAACTTTTCCGGATTGAATTTTGCGAAGTTCTTCACCGCTATCCGATGAAATACGACCAGAAGCATTGACAAAACCATCAACAAGGTTTTGATCTATTTTTTCATAATTAAGTTGACCAATTTTTACTGCAGTTCGACCAAAAGTGTCGACAGTGCGATCTAAGATTTCTTGGTTAGACCGATAGGCCAACTCTGCTATCGGTTCTTTAACGGCTCTGGTAATAATTCCGGTGTATAAATGATCTAAGTAGTATTTGTTAACTAGAAGTGTGTGACCCATTCTCGCTAAGGTCAACCGTGTGGTAAGCCCATCTGGTAACTCTGTCAGACTTTTACCACTCTCTTTTGAGGCTTTTTCTACTTTTACGAAATAGTAATTCCATGCAAGTGAAATCCCAGCTATTACAACAATTGTCGAAACTATTGCTAGCGACCAGCTCGGGGTAGCATGTGCAATTTCCGGGAAATACCCAGCTACAGGTTCCACATAATGGCCGAATCTTTCCTGCAGTGATTTGGGAACAAGTTGAAATCCCTTAGGCAAATTCAGGAATCCAGCAAAAATTGCTAATACCGCCAAAATCCAAAGCGGAATAGTAATTCTTGGGCCAGATTCATGTGGATGGCCATGGCCCCTAAATTCGCCAAAAAACGTTAAATAAACGCATCTTGTCATATAAGCAGCTGTCAGAGCAGCTGTAATCATTCCCATTATCAACATGAACGTATAGGAGCCATTGCCATTTGTGCCTCCTAAAATTCCCCAACCCCCCGTTCCGGCGAGTATTTCGTCTTTAGACCAAAATCCAGCGAAAGGTGGAAGACCCGCTAGAGCAATAGAACCGATTATGAAAGTTCGAAAGGTTTGCGGCATTACTTTCCTTAGCCCACCCATATCTGATTTCATATCAAAACTATGAACTGAATGTGCAACAGATCCGGAACCTAAAAATAGGCAAGCCTTAAAGAAAGCATGGGTGAAAAGGTGGAACATTGCTGCAGTCCAAGCTCCTACACCTAATGCCATGACCATGTAGCCAAGTTGTGAAATTGTTGAATATGCAAGAACTTTTTTGATGTCTCTTTGAACAAAAGCTAAACATGCTCCCACAAGTGTTGTAAACCCTCCGATAAGAGCCATTAAATTTATCGAACTTCCTCCTATGGAAAATCCTTCAAAGAAAACACCATAAAGACGAGCGATCATAAAGACTCCAGCTACAACCATGGTCGCTGCATGAATAAGTGCTGATACAGGTGTAGGTCCTGCCATCGCATCAGGTAGCCAGGTATGCAAGAAAAACTGTCCAGATTTCGACATAACTGCAGCCATAAGACAGCAAGCAGCTATTAATAAAGTGCTGTGTGAAAGCAGACCTGATGAAGCCAACGCGTTAGTCGTAACTATAGAAAAAGACCCGAAGGAGTCTGGAATCATTTCCCCCGAAGCAAAGAATAGGATTGTTACCCCGATTAATAAGCCCATATCCCCAACGCGGTTAGTTAAAAACGCTTTTAATGCAGCGTTTGAATTGTCTTTTTCTTCCCACCAGTGACCGATCAATGCAAAAGAGCATAAGCCTACAAGTTCCCATGAGACCAGAAGCTGCAGTGTGTTTTCAGAAATTACAAGTAGAAGCATCGAAGAACTGAAAAGGGAAAGAAAGGCAAAAAAGTGTGTGAACCTTCGATCACCAGCCACATAATCTGTCGAATAAATATGAACTAATAAAGAAACCAAAGTAACTACAAATAACATCATCACTGCGGGACCATCGACAAGAGTTCCGACAGAAAATTCAACGCCTCCTGTTATAAACCAAGTTGCTGTATTGACCACAGCTAGAGATGGCTCACCATGCTCACCATGCTCACCATGCTCACCATGCTCACCATGCTCACCATGCTCACTGCTTATAAGAGTCTGACTTATTTCTTCACCGTGAAAATTATCGCGATGGTCCATCCAAGCGAACCCGGTACATATTGATAGAAGAAATACAATCAACAAAGCAGCTATCCCAAGCTCCGAACCTCCACGAGGTAAACGTTTCCCAAAAAAAAGTATTCCAACAAATGACAGAGCCGGTATAAGCGGTATAAGCCATGCATTCTGTAAAAACCAATTTCCTTCTTTAGTTATTCCTAACGGAATTGAAGTTACAGACGAGGTCGTAGCTGCTAATAAGTCAATCATCACATTAGCCCTTCATCGAATCAATTCCGGCAAGGTCTATATTACGACGATTGCGATAAAGCAATAAAACCATAGCTAGCCCTACACCTACTTCAGCTGCTGCCACTGCAATTACAAAAAGTGCAAATACCTCTCCCGGAATAGCTTCTCTGAAAGCGGCAAAAGCAACAAGATTTATATTTACTGAGTTAAGAATCAGTTCTATTGACATTAAAACCATGACACCATTGCGTCTTGTCAATACTCCATAAACTCCAATGGAAAAGAGCACTGCAGAAAGAATCAGAAACTGATTTAGTAGCATTACTGATCCCTTCTCGCTATAACAACTGACCCAATTAAAGCTGCAAGCAACAAAACTGAAATCGCTTCAAATGGAATAATAAACTGACCAAAAATAGAATCTCCTATATCAGCTGTAGTGCTCGGAGCCTGGCGATTTAATTCCGCATCTCGAAAACTATCTATGAACGATCCTGAAGTAACTGCAACTATTAAGACTGCTACTAAAACAGCCATTCGATTTCGTTCCCTTAACTCTCCCTCTTCTGTCCCAAATGAACCTTTTGTTAGCATTATTCCAAAAAGGAAAAGAACAATTATCGCACCTATATAAACAAGAATTTGAGTAACTGCAACAAATTCAGCCCCAAGGAGTATGAACATTCCTGCTGCGCCTGCTAGAACAATCACCAGATAAAGAGCGGCATGAACAATGTTTTCCGTTGTAACCATTTTCAACGCTGCGAGGATCATTACTAAAGCAATAAGTGCAAAAAAAACATTTTGAGCCACTAAAACCTCATCACTTGTTAGTGGATCCAACCCTTGAATCTGAGATAAAAAGAAACCAGTCATTAACGTGGAACCTTTAACTGTTTAGCCTCACTACCATCTTCATATTCTTCAAATTCGGGCACAGTTTCCATCCACTTTGATAGTTGATCTTTGTCATGAAGCAAGTCGGCCAATTTAGGTTCGGAAAATTCAAATTCTGGTGACCAAAAAAGAGCTTCAAAAGGACAAACTTCAACGCAAATACCACAATACATACAAAGCGCAAAGTCAATGTCGAAACGATCCAAAGCATTTTTCTGCCGAGGTTTACCACCAGGTCTTCTAGGTGGAGCTTTGTATTTATGTCCTTCAATGTAGATGCACCAATCAGGGCATTCACGGGCACAAAGCATACATGCAGTGCAATTCTCTTCGTGTAGTGCAATCACTCCCCTAGCTCGAAGAGTCGGTGCCTCCTTTACCCGAGGATATTGAACGGTGTGTGAACCTTTAGTTAAGGTTCTAACTAAAGTCTTAAAAGTAACGCCTAAACCTTTGATCAAACCCGGAACTTTTATCGAAATACCCATTAGAAAGCCACCTTCAATACACCAGTAGCAACAATATTTACCAAAGAGAGAGGCACTAGTACTTTCCAAGCAAGTTGTTGCAATTGATCCTCACGAAATCTGGGATACGTAAAGCGGAACCAGAAAATAAGGAATGAAACCAGCAACATTTTTCCTACCAAAACCAAAGGTCCAATAAGGTTGAAAAGATTACTCGTCGGATCTAACCCAGGTAAATACCAGCCGCCAAGAAAAAATGTTGCGGCTAACGCTGAGAAAATTCCAGCGGTGGCAAACTCTCCTATAAAGAAAAGCAAAAATCTCATTCCTGTGTATTCAGTTAAGTAACCAGTAACAATCTCTGATTCGGCAACTGGCATGTCAAAAGGTGGTTGAGTTAGTTCAGCTTGAATTGCTATAAGAAAAATCACAAAACCTAAGAACTGTGTAATTAGAAAAGGATTACCTATCCCTCCCCAACCAAAAATTTCACCATTTGCTTGAGCTAGAACAATTTCTTGAACGTTCAAAGTACCTGCTTGGATTACAACACCCATTACGGCTAAAACAAGAGGTAACTCGTATGCAACAAGTTGTCCTGCTGCTCGCAACCCACCGATTAGTGAGTATTTACTGGCGGAGCCCCAACCCGCCATGAGAATTCCTATTACCGAGATTGAAGACACAGCTAAGGCTAAAAATACTCCAGTATCAATATTTATGAACCAAGCATCTGGACCTGCTGGTAGGACTAAAACTAGTAAAAAGGTCGAAGCTAAAACCACAAATGGGGCTGCTTTGAAAACTACTCTGTCTGCAGCTCTTGGAAACAAATCTTCTTTCTGGAGAAATTTTCCAACTTCTGCTAAAAGCTGTAATGAACCATAAGGACCGGCTTCCATCGGTCCCAATCGACTTTGCATAAAACTCATCATCTTGAATAAATAAAGATAAACAAGAGTTCCCGCAGGAAGAAGTACTGCTACCAAACCCAGGATTGATCTAATTACAGTTTGCTGCCAGTAAGCCAATTCAATAGCTAAATTAAAAACTGTCATCGGTCAATATCTCCTAAAATGAAATACAAACTCGCCAAAATAGAAATCACATCAGGGACGTAAACGCCTTTCAAAACCCATGGCGTAATTGAAACATTATTAAACGAAGCTGAACGTATTTTCACTCTGTAAGGAACCAAATCACCCTTAGAAATAATGTAATAACCCATTATTCCAAGAGGGTTCTCTGTTTCTACATAAGCTTCGCCAGGAGGAACTTTTATGATTCTTGGTACTTTAGCCATTATTGGGCCTGAAGGTATTCCGTCAAGAATTTGACCCACCATTTTGCAGGACTCCCTGACTTCCTGCAGACGTACCCAATATCGCGCAAATGAATCTCCATCGGGATGTGTCCAAACTTTCCAATCAAGCTGATCGTGAATCAGGCCCACTCCCCCATCTCTCCTCAAATCCCAATCAACTCCACTCGATCGAATATTTGCTCCAGAAAGCCCGTAAGCAAGACCTGTATCAGCTGGAATTATTCCAATTCCTCTAGTTCTGGTTTGAAAAATTTCATTCCCGACTACAAGGTCCTCCATCTCTTCGCAAAAAGAATTAATACGAACAAGCACATCTTTAGTTTCTTGTATCCAACCTTTTGGTAAATCGTCTTTTACTCCACCTATCCGATCAAAATTTGGATGAAATCGCCCACCAGTCACTGATTCGATTTGATTTAAAACAAATTCCCTGTCTCGAAATGCATAAAAGACGGGGGTTGTTGCTCCTAGCTGAACTGCCATATCACCTAAGAACAAAACAACATTCGCTATTCGGGATAGTTCGAATAGAGCAGTTCTTATCCATTGTGCCCTTGCTGGAGCTTCCACCTCCATAAGCCTTTCGGCTGCAAGGATGAACGGCACCTCATTGGCAAAACTCCCCAGCCAATCAATTCTGTTTACCAGAGTTGTTACCTGCGGATAGGTTCTAACCTCTGTAAGTTTCTCATACCCACGATGCATGTAACCCATCACAGGTTCTGCGGACACAACTTGTTCACCGTCTAAACGAACAATTATTCGTAAAGTCCCGTGCGTAGCTGGATGCTGAGGTCCTAGATTGAGGGTCATACCTTCTGTTTCAAGTTCAATATTGACTCTTGCATCGCTTGCTTGATTTTCTATATAAGAAAGCTGCTGGGCTGAAGCTTCAGTATTCATCAGGTTTCTTCTCCTGATTCTTCGGTCTCGTCATCACTCTCTCCAGGCATAAGCTCTACGTCAACAATTCCAGGCCAAGGTTTAGCCCTTCTGGAAAGTAAAGGAAAGTCCTTTCGAAGTGGATGACCTTCAAATTCAGTCGGCAAGTAAAGATTCACCATATTCGGATGATTTTTAAACGAAATTCCAAACATTTCCATTACTTCTCGTTCGTGCCAATTAGCACCTGGATACACAAGAGTCCATGTATCAACTTCTGGAAAATCACCTTCTAAGTCAGCCTTTACATTGACCCCCATATCTGTAGCAGGGTTATGAACGCGAGCAAGCATTTGAAAACGTTTTTCCCCGCCTGCTACACCCCATTCCATTTCAGTTTCAACAGTCACTTCATCATCAAGATTATCTATAGCCGCATCCATCTCTCGACCAAATGGTGAGGGCTTCCAATCAATTGCAGAGAGGAAATTAAAGAAGTTCATTCCATGTTTCTCAAAAAGAATCTTTGCGGTTTCTGACCAAGCTTCTTGAGTTACTCTTATCCACACATCAATCTCGGGGTCTATGTGAGAATCAATAAAACTACTACCCAAATCTTGCGTGATGCTGTCGACAAAGGCTTCACGCTTATCGTCAACAATGAGTTCCTCTTGAGGCTCTGTTGACTCTTCAACAATTTCTTCTGCGTTAGTATCAGGTGACGACAATTGGATCTCGATTCCATCGATCAGTCATATCTTCTGAAGCTATTCGCTCTTGCAATAAAACAATTCCTTCTAGTAATGCTTCCGGTCTAGGCGGACAGCCGGGGACATAGACATCCACGGGTATTATCTGATCAACACCTTTAGTAACCGAATAACTATCCCAATAAGGCCCTCCACAATTTGCGCAAGACCCCATAGAAATTACATATTTCGGTTCAGGCATTTGTTCATAAAGTCGCCTTACAGCGGGAGCCATCTTGTCTGTAACTGTCCCAGATATGACAACTAAATCAGCTTGACGCGGGCTTGCAGGAAAAGGAATAACACCTAATCTCATAACGTCATAGCGAGGAGAAGCAAAGGCAGCGCCCATTTCTATTGCACAACACGCAAGTCCCCATTGATATACCCAAAGCGAATATTTTCGACTTATATTCAATAACGTGGTCAAAGGACCTGGCAATTTGCCATTTTCTACTAAACCCATCGTAGTAATCGCTTTCTCCAGGCGTAGAGAAGCCCCAAAGCCAAGATAAAGATAAAAATAAACATTTCGACTAAACCAAAAAGACCGTACACCTCGAGACGAGCAGCCCATGGAAAAATAAATACGGCCTCAACATCAAATAGAACAAACATCAAAGCGAAAACGTAATATCTAATATTCGCTTGGCTCCACATGTCACCTTGCGGATCAACACCTGATTCATAATTAATTCTTTTCTGGGGTGTGTCTCGACTGGGTCTAAGCAAACTTCCCAACCCTAAAAAAACGGATACAAGAAGAATCCCTACACCTCCAAAGATTAAAACTGTAAGCCAGTTGCGAAGAAATTCAGACATCGTTTTAAGACCGGTTTCCCTTTGATAAATAAGCAAAGCCAAAGCTGCGTACCTGACGAAGGTTACCGTAATTTATGGCTTTCGGAGGCGTTTGGAAGGCCTGAATGAAGTATTTCATTATCACCTAACCACCTACCAAAATTGGAACTGCGTCTCTGGTTATTTCTACGAACGGCCCAGGAATAAAACCTGTAACTATAACGACAATAGAAGACAGAGAGGTGACTACCCAGACTCCTTTTGAAACATGGATATCTTCAATTTTTCCTTCATTATTATCAGAATACATTGCCATAAGTATTCGAAGATATACATAAGCAGCTATAGCTGCTGACAGCATCGCTACGCCTGCAAGAAAATAATACTTAGTATCAACCGCTGATGAGATAACTCCGAGTTTTGCTATAAAACCTCCCGTGAAAGGAATTCCTGCTTGGCCTAATAATAAGATTGTGAATAGGGCAGCCAAAGCTGGCTTACGTTTTGCTAATCCTTTATATGCATCTAGGTCGTGATTTGAATCACCTTCGCCGCCTACGACTGTTGCTATAGCAAAACTTCCTGAAGCAAGAAATGTGTAGACCCCCAAATAAAACAGCACAGCAGATGTCCCATCCATATTTGATGATTGAACTCCGATAAGAATAAACCCTGCATGAGCTATTGAAGAGTAAGCAAGCATTCTTTTTACATTCGTTTGGACTACTGCAACCACAGAACCAAACACAACACTTAAACCCGAAAGCACGGCTAAAGGGATTTGCCAATCATTGACGTAAGATGCGAATGTCAAAGGGAAAACCCTTAATATTGCAGCAAATCCTGCGACTTTAACACCGGCAGCCATCCAAATAACAACAGGTGTTGGGGCACCTTGGTAAGCATCGGGAGTCCATGCGTGAAAGGGAAACACAGCTACTTTGAAACCCAAACCAACCAGCATTAAAGCAAAACCGATCATCAACATTCCATCTTCGATCAAAAGTGAAGTGGCTAGAAAGTTTCTGATTTCGACGAGGTTCGTAGTTCCAACAGCGCCATAAACCAAGGCAATTCCATAAAGTAAAAAAGCGGAAGAAAACGCTCCCAATAAAAAATATTTGATAGAGGCTTCTTGAGATTCAATTTTTCTTAAATGGAGAGCGACAAGAACATAGACAGCTATAGATAGAATTTCTATTCCTAGGAATAAAACAATTAGATCGTTTGCGCCCGCCATCACTACGCCACCTGCAGCTGAGAGTAAAAGAAGAACATAAAATTCTAAATCAGGAATACCTTCTCTACTCAAATATGGACGAGCAAGAATAGAAGTTGAAATTAATGCGATAGCTATTAATGAAGTCAGAAAAATAGTAGAACTGTCTGTTCCCACAGAATTGTTTAAAAATGAGATCGGTCCATCATTTTGAATTCGGTTCCACATAGGGATTGATGAAAGTAAGACAAAAATTCCAGCTGTCAAACTGATACCAGGTGCTAACCAACTGATTTCTTTCTTTAATAAAGAAGAAATTGTTAGGAGCAATACTCCGGATACTGCAAGAACAATTACCGGTAGTAAAGCCCACCATACAATTTCAGGAGTGGGAACAGAATTAGAAGCAAAAAACATTATTAATGTCCCTCTTCTGATTTTTGTGTATCTATTTTAATTTCTCCTAAGGAGTGCCGGTTTACGGGCTCTTCGAAACCTGAAACGTGTTTTTCAATATGTACTACCAAAGTTTTTACAGAGTTTTCCATTCTGTTTATTACTGGTTTCGGGTAAACACCTAAAAAAACTATTAGAGCCAACAACGGAAGCAAAACAAGAGTTTCTCGTGTTTTAAGGTCAGTCATTTCTGCATTTTCTTTTTCTGCCGGACCGTGGAAAACACGCTGATAAGCCCATAGTAAATATAGAGCTGCCAAAACAACGCCTAATGTAGCTACAACTGCCCACCACCTATGAGCCGTAAACGTTCCTAATAAAATTAGGAACTCTCCTACAAAACCATTAAGACCAGGAAGTCCTATTGAAGAAAGCATTACCACAGTAAAGAAACCTGCCATAAGAGGTGCGGAATGTTGCAACCCTCCAAGCTCATCTATTTGCCTTGTGTGTCGGCGTTCATAAATCATTCCGACTAATAGAAACAATGCACCGGTTGAAATGCCATGATTTACCATCTGGAGGACGCTGCCCACAATAGCTTCAGTGTTTAAAGCGAACGTGCCCAAAACAATGAAACCAAGATGAGCGATCGATGAATAAGCAACCAGTCTCTTAAGGTCTTTCTGCATAGCCGCCACCACTGCGCCATAGATAATTCCGACTACTCCTAAGGTTAGAAAAACCGGTGCGAAGAAGTGAGAAGCTTCTGGGAACAAATATAAACCAAACCTTATTAAACCGTAAGTTCCAAGCTTTAAGAGGACGCCAGCGAGAATTACTGAACCTGCTGTTGGAGCTTCAGTATGAGCGTCTGGTAACCATGTATGTAGAGGGAAAATAGGAATCTTGACAGCGAAGGCAAGAGCAAAAGTTAAGAATATCCAACGCGCTGCTCCTTGAGTGATACTTTGCGATTCAGCAATCTCAACTAGATCGAAAGTGACAGAACCTCCTACATTATCCGCATGTAAAAACGCAACTGTAATGATTCCAACCAGCATTAGTGCAGAACCAGCCATCGTGAACAAGAAAAATTTTGTTGCTGCATAAGAGCGATTGCCGTGACCCCATCGGCTAATCAAGAAATACATGGGAACGAGAACAACTTCGAAGCAAAGGAAAAATAGGATTAAATCTAGTGAACAGAAAACTCCCATGACTCCAGCTTCTAATAAAAGCATCCAAGCAAAATATGAGCGGTCATTGTGTTCAGGGTCTACTGCAAGGAAGGCAATTGGGAATAAAATACCGGTTAAAACTATTAAAAATAGTGAAATTCCATCTACTCCAAATGACCAAGAAATTCCGAAATCACTAATCCAAGATTGTCGAGAAACAAATTGGAACATATCTGAGTGGTTTTCGTATTCGAAATCACTAAGTAACCAAAGCGATAAAGCACATGTAATTGTTGAAAATATTAGTGCAACTAATTTTGTTAAATCTTTTCTAGCGCGAGGTAAGAAAGCTACAACTAAGGCACCGGCGGTAGGCACAATTAGCAAAGAAGGAAGAACCGGAAAAGTTGCTGAAGAGGAGGCCGCTACTATGAGATTCATATTGTTGTCCTCGTTAAGAACCAAATAAGTAAACCAATAGCTCCAATTCCTATACCTAGTGCATAAGTTCTAACCAAACCATTCTGTGTACGTCGAAGTATTGAGGCAGTCTTTTTAACAATTTGACCTGTCCCATCAACAGCACCATCTATTACTTGCTTGTCGAATCTCGCTACTGCCGCGAATGCTTTAGACCCAGGTCCTCCCATAAATCTTGAAACTGTGGAATCGAAATTCCAGGCATTATGTAAGATAGGTTTTTCAAAGATTTGCTTATCAATTTTTTCTTTAAGATAAGTGGTAAGTCCTATGCCAATTCCTGCGACTACAGAGACTAAAGCTAAAAGTGCCAGTACCCATAAAGTAGAACTCGAAAGATGTAAATGCGTCTCATTGTGGAACGTTGCTGGTTCCAACCAATGCTCTAACCATTTAGTTGAAGATGAAAATGGTAATTGGATTAAACCTCCAACTACTGAAAGAACTGCCAAAGCTACAAGCGGTAAAGTCATAGTCCAAGGTGACTCATGCGGTTTAATCTCATCACCAGCATCAACAGCATCAACAGCATCAACAGCATCAACAGCATCAACAGCATCAACAGCATCACCAGCATCACCAGCATCACCAGCATCACCAGCATCAACAGCATCACCAGCATCACCAGCATCACCAGCATCACCAGCATCTAAATATCGGGGTTTGCCGAAAAATGTGAGAACAACTTGACGAGTCATATAAAAAGCGGTCAAAAGCGCAGTTACTATCCCGACAATCCAAAGTAATGGACTCTTATTCCATGCGAAAGCAAGAATTTCATCCTTCGACCAAAAACCTGAGAATGGAGGAACACCGGCGATTGCTAACCATCCAATGATAAAAGTTCCAGCTGTGATTGGCATCAAGGAACGGAGGCCGCCATAGCGACGAAGGTCCTGTTCGCCATCCATTCCGTGGATTACTGATCCTGCACCAAGAAAAAGTAGAGCCTTAAAAAAAGCATGTGTGATCATATGAAAAATTGCTGCTGTGTAAGCCCCACATCCAACTGCTAAAACCATGTATCCCAGCTGGCTTACGGTTGAATATGCAAGAACTTTTTTTATATCTGTTTGAGCGACAGCTATTGAAGCCGCAAATAAAGCTGTTCCGACTCCGACCCAGGCAATCAATCCGGTCGACCATGTGGAAGCTTCTACCATGATTGGGTTGACTCTAATTAATAAGTAAACACCGGAAGTGACCATGGTCGCGGCATGGATTAATGCTGAAACAGGGGTTGGACCAGCCATTGCGTCAGGCAACCATAGGTATAGAGGGAATTGTGCCGATTTCCCCATGGCACCAACAAAAAGCATTAAAACTATAAACGTAGTAGTAGTTTTAGCTATTTGATTGGATTCTAATATGTTAAATATTTCTAGATATTGGAGAGAACCGAAATTGAAGAAAATAAGAAACATTGCGACCATAAAACCCCAGTCGCCAACTCGATTGGTTATAAATGCTTTCTTTCCGGCGGTTGCATTTGCTCGATCCCTGAACCAAAAAGAAATTAATAGATAGGAGCAAGCTCCAACGCCTTCCCAGCCAAGAAAAGTCAGCAGAAGATTGTCGCCTAATACAAGTACCAGCATTGAGAATGCAAACAAATTCAAATACGTGAAAAAACGATTGAAATCTGAATCACCATGCATGTACCCAATTGAGTAAAGATGAATTAAAGTACCTACTCCGGTAATAAATAAGCACATAGTAATTGATAAGGGGTCAGCTAAAAAACCTATATCGACTTTAAAATCTCCAGCTGGTATCCAATCAAAAAGAGTAAAAACTTTTTGTCTATTTTCATTTTTTTCTAAAAGCATTCCAATGAAAACAAGCAAGACTGATAAAAAAGAACCTGCCATGGCGGTCGTTGCTAACCATCCTGCAATCGGTTCTCTTACTGATTTCCCTAAACAAATAAGAGTCAAAAAACCTAGGAGAGGAAAAGTAGGAATAAGCCAAACCAGATCTACCATTTTTATCCGCCTAAAATCTTTAGATCGTCAGCATTAGTCCTAGAGCGTCTTCGCATAATTGCAACTACTAGTGCCAAACCGATAACTACTTCCGCTGCAGCAACGACTAAAACGAAAAATACGGCAAGTTGACCTCCCAAGTCATTTAGATGGGAACCAATACTCACAAATGTGATATTGACCGCATTTAACATTAATTCAATGCACATAAACATGATTAACGGGTTACGTCTTACTAAAAGACCTGTAGTGCCAATTGAGAAAAGAATTGCTGCTAGAAGCAGATACCAGGTGGTCGTGATGCTCATTCTTCACCTTTTTCTTCTAACTCATCTTCTAAGTTGTCATTCTGCTGTTTATCTAAAGTTGATATAAGCGGTTTTGTCGGACGGGTTGAAAGAACAACTGCTCCCACGACAGCAACTGTCAACAAGAGAGCAGTTAATTCTACGGAAAAAACGTGTGTAGAAAATAATGCTTCTCCTAAAATTTTTGTGTTATCGGATGCATCCCCGATGGGAGTGTTTGCTACTTGTTCCCCTGTTGGACCTCCGACAGCAACTATCAAGACTGTCAAAATAATTCCAAAAATCGAAGCTCCCAAAACAACTGCTAGAGGTCTTTGACCGGAAATTGGTTCGACTTTTAAATCTTCTGCTCTATCGACTCCTAACAAGGTAATTACAAAAACAAAAAGTATTACTATTGCTCCGGCATAAACAATTACTTGTATTGCTGCAAGAAATGTCGCTTCTAAAAGGACAAACAAGACAGCTACTCCAAATAACGTTTGAACCATGAATAAAGCTGAATGGACAGGGTTCTTAGAAAAAATAACTCCCAATGCGCCACTTAAAATAACAGCTGCACTTATCAAAAAGACAACCGTTTCCATTACTGTTCCTCTTCTAGAGTTTCAGTGTCACTTTGACCTATCTCAGCTTTACGAATTCCATAGCCCAAGTCACCTGACCAAGCGATTTGACCTTCATAAGAAGCATCTCCATTTGGGGAGGTCGCCCGTAACCACCCTGAAGTATTAAGATCTTCGCCTTCACGCCAATCTTCCCATGGCAACTGCTTGGGTTTTCCAGACTCCGAATCGACTAAAAGTTCTTCTCTTGTGTAAATCGCATCATTCCGATTTGTAAATGAGAATTCAAACATCTTGCTTTCTGTAATAGCTCCTGTTGGGCAAGCTTCAACACAAAGATCGCAATGAATGCATCGTAAATAATTGATCTCATAAACAAATCCGTAACGTTCTCCTGGAGATACAGGATTTTCGATCGGATTGTCCGCTCCTCGTACGTAAATACAATTTGCAGGACAGACACCGGCACATAGTTCACAACCTATGCACTTCTCCATACCGTCTTCATACCGACCAAGCACATGCCGTCCATGAAGCCTTTCTGGTTTTGCTCGTTTCTGTGATGGATAAGGTGTTGTGACACGTTTTTGGAATATTTGACGAAATGTGACTAAGAAACCTTTTAGATAGCTCATTGGTCTACACCTTCAGATATCTCAGAAAGATCAGCAGCATGAAGACTAGAATCTTTAGCTTTTTTGATGGCTCCATTTAATAAAAGAGCAGCCAATGAGAGAACGATTAAACCGATCGGAACTATGAGGAAAGTTGACCAACCTCTATCTTCACCAATGTTTAAGGCCGCTATCAAAAGAAACCAACCCAGAGAAGCTGGGATAAGCAGTTTCCAACCTAAATCCATGAGCTGGTCATAACGCAATCTTGGAAGAGTGGCTCGAAGCCAGACAAAAGTGAATAAGAATGCCATCACTTTTAAGAAGAACCAAAGTATCGGCCAAACCCATGCGATTTGTTTTATCAAAATTGGACCGTTTGGCCCACCCAGGAAAAGAGTTACCGCAATTGCAGACATAGTAATCATGTTCATGAACTCTGCTAGGAAAAATAGAGCAAAGCGTATAGAGCTGTACTCCGTATGGAAGCCTCCGACAAGCTCCTGTTCTGCTTCAACTAAATCAAAAGGTGGCCTATTAAGTTCTGCGGTTCCTGCGATCACGAAAATTATAAAAGGTATAAACCCTGTTGATACTAGATTCCAGTTCCAAGTTGCTTGACCTGAAACTATGCCACTTGTTGAGAGAGTCCCAGAAAATAAAAAAACTGTTGCCATGGAAAGGCCTAAAGCCGCTTCATAACTAATCATCTGAGCTGAAGCTCTTACTGAACCTAATAAGGGATATTTTGATCCTGACGACCAACCAGCAAGCATAACCCCGTAAACGGCAATAGAAGAAAGAGCTAAGAAAAGAAGAATGCCCACCGGTGGATCGGCTACTTGTAGAAGAGTTCTATGTCCGAAAATAGAAACTGTTCCATCTCCACCGTTTGTAAAATCACCGCCGATTGGAACAATCGCAAAAGATAAAAAAGCAGGTACCAATGAAAGGTAAGGGGCTAAACGGAAGACGACACGATCTGCACGTTCAGGTAATAAATCTTCTTTGAAAAAAAGTTTTATTCCATCTGCCAAGGTCTGAAGTATTCCCCAAGGACCTGCTAGGGAAGGTCCTACGCGGTTATGCATGTCTGCAACAATTTTTCTTTCAAACCAAATAACAAGCATTACCGAAACCATTAACAACGCGAAAGCAATTACAACTTTTAATAACATGATGGCAACTACCGAGAAACCAATATCTGAACTGAGCAATGGATCAGAAGCAATTATCATCATATTTTCTCAATCTTCAAATCATTTACAGGCAATGATGAATCGATCAGTTTTCGAATATCTGGGCCATCCTGATTCCAAAGAGCGTGAATGGTTCCGCGAGTTGTTTCAGGGTCAGGAGTAAGTCTGGTTTGGATTTCACCTTTTAAACCGATTAAACGAACTGTTGAATCAGATGTGATTCCAAGTTTCTCCATATCTTTTGGATTAGCTTTTATCCGGCTTCCGGGTGCTAGACCTTTAAGAGCTGAGCTATGAGCTGAAAGAACTCCCTTGTCATACATGCTTCTTGTTACGACTAGTCGAAACGAATTGGCTTTTTGTTTTGGAATTTTTATTAAAGAAGTTTGTGTTTTATTTTTGCCTCTATTCAAAACAACCCCTTCTTTATCTATTTGTTCTACTTTTGAAAAGTCAAAATCTTTATGTATTCCCGAAACTAAAGAAATCTCTTCACACAATTCTTTGAATGTAGATGGACCTAAGTTGGGAACAAGGTACTGAACTAGGTCTAAAGCAATCATCCAGTCTGGTCGAGCTGTTCCGGGAGGCGTAACACTCTTTCTTATAGGGCTTATTCGACCTTCAAGATTAGTAAATGAACCTTCTATTTCTGTGGCAGTAGCGGCTGCCAGAACAATATCAGCTTGGAGAACACTGTCTGTTGCGAAAATGTCAACTGCTATCACTGTCTCAATTCTGTCTAGAGCTTCTTGAACAAGTTGAGAGTCAGGAAAGTCCATAATAGGATCGGCTGCCAATAGAATCAGGACATCTATTTGTCCATCAGTCGCGGCTTCAAACATTTCTTTGGTTTTAAAACCTTTATGGGTGGGGCATGTTGGCCAATAATTTTGTAATTTGTCTGAACCTTCTTCTAGATCACATCTTCCTGGTAACAGGCCAGGAGAAAGTCCCATGTCTATTGCCCCATTGATATTTCCTCTTCTCAACAATGGCAAGAAAGAGGCTTTTGGTAGATATTCTTGCAGTTTGATAGCTCCTTCTTCAACGATTGAAGAAGTCTCTGCTAATGAGGTGCGTCCTAATAGAACTGAAATAGAATCGTTATTTTTAATTATTTTTTGAACTTTTGTCAACTCTTTAAGAATGTCATCTTCAAGTTCGGAAGGCTCACCAGATAATGCTTTTACTGCCTCAAGAGTTTTTCCGGGTGGGACTCTTATCGAGTGAGTCGCTAATTGTGAAAGACCTGTTTTTGTTGGTGTTAGTTCAATAAGTTTGCACTGATCTTGAAGTATTGCATGTCTCAACCTTAAATAAAGAGCCCCTAGTTCCTCTTTCGGGTCAGCACCGAGAAGAATTATTA
The DNA here is from genome assembly GCA_003214465.1 of Acidimicrobiales bacterium AG-414-N20. Taxonomy (GTDB): domain Bacteria; phylum Actinomycetota; class Acidimicrobiia; order Acidimicrobiales; family MedAcidi-G1; genus MedAcidi-G1. The sequence continues at coordinate 29,761 of QCLO01000009.1, forward strand.
CCCCACCTGGTTTACAAGTTTTATCTATGGTTGATGGATTTAAACTAAGAAGCACTTCCGGTGAAAATCCGTCATCCAGTTGAGCGTCAACATTGTCGGTACCGATTATTCCTTTTGCAATTTTGCTCCAAATATACTGGGCTTCATTAGTTAGACGCGATCCACCAATGACAGCTATTCGTTCTGGCGTAGTTTCATTTATTGCTTTTACAAATTTTTCATAAGCTTCAGACCATGAAGTTGCTACGGCGTGCTTTTGACTACCTTCTGCAACCTCATTGGTTGTCAGTGGTCCAGAGAGTCTGTTTTCATTTGAGTATGCTTCGAAAATAAATCTTTCTTTGTCAGTTAACCAACCCCAATTAACAGAGTCAGAATCAACCCCCGTAAAACGCAGAACTCTGTCTCTCGATTCTTGAACAGAAATTCTGTTTCCGACACTGTCAAAAGTGCTAGTCGATTCAACTTCAGTTAAATCCCATGGTCTTGCTTTAAATCTGAAAGGAGCTGCTGTTAGCGCACCTACTGGACATATTTGCACTGTATTTCCACTGAAATAAGAGCTAAAAGGCTGATCTGGATATGTATTAACTTGAGTCTTGTTACCTCGATCAATGAAATGTATTAAAGAATCTCCTGCGACTTGATCTGCAAAACGTGTACACCTATCACAAAGAACACATCGTTCACGATCTAAAAAAACATTCTCATTAACTGGAATGGGTTTTCTGTAAGTACGTTTTTCCTCGATGAACCGGCTTTCTCCTGGACCAAAGGCCATTGTCTGATCTTGTAAGGGGCATTCGCCTCCCTTGTCACAAATAGGGCAATCAAGCGGGTGATTTATTAATAGGAATTCAAGTACGCCTTCTTGTGCCTTTATGGTTTTTTTGGATTGAGTATCCACAACCATCTCATTACTGCACTCAATCATGCAGGAAGGTTGAAGAGCGGGTCCTCGACCCGTGTCTATTTCCACCAAACACATTCGACACATACCAACAGGTTGCATGCGAGAATGATGACAGAATCTAGGAATATAAGTTCCATTTCTCTCACAAGCATCTATCAGTAATTCACCAGGTTTTGCTGTTACTTTTTTCCCATCAACTGTTATTGAAACAGCAGTTTCGGCAGATGTTATGTCTGTCATGTAACCACCTTTTCAACTTCTAACGACAAAGGAATAGGATCACGTCTGGTAATAAGAGAATCGAATTCATTTCGGAATCTTCGTATGGCAGAAACAATCGGAGCTACAGATGAAGGTCCTAATGGACAAATAGTTGTCTGGCTTGGAGGGAACGGAACCGCATCAAGACCTTCGTCTGAAAATGCAGCAGCTGGATAAGGTCCTGGGCTTATGTTGTCACCTATATCTAAAAGCAAATCTATATCTGAAGGTCTTCCATCACCATCTAAAATCCTTTGAAGAATTTTCTCTTCCCATGTGGTTCCTTCTCTGCAAGGAGAACATTTTCCACAAGATTCACGAGCAAAAAATCTAACAACACTTAAACAAGCCTTAACTGCATCAGTTGTTTCGTCCATCACAACCATTGCCCCAGAACCAAGCATTGAACCTGCAGCCCCAACCGCACTAGCCTCTAACGGTAAATCTAATTGCTCTTGAAAAAACCATGGAGCTGACCCCCCGCCTGGTATAAACATTTTTAACTCATTGTCATCTCTTATACCTCTGCAAAAATTGTCACCATAAAAAAGTTCTCTAAAGGTAGTAACTCCATGTTCAACCTCATAGACACCCGGTCGTTTTACATGACCAGATATTGCAAACATTCGTGTTCCAGGTGATGATTCTGAACCAAATCCTTTGTAAGCAGAGGCTCCATTATTGAGAATCCAAGGAAGATTAGAAAGTGTTTCAACATTATTTACAATCGTCGGCTTACCGTATAAGCCAATTGCAGCTGGAAAATAAGGGGGTTTTAAACGTGGCATTCCTCGTTTTCCTTCAAGACTTTCTATTAAAGCTGTTTCTTCTCCAACTATGTATGCTCCTGCGCCCCAATGCATTACTACATCAACAGAAAACTTAGTATCTAAAATGTTTTTCCCGATATAACCAGCTTCATATGCTTCATCAAGTGCAAGAGCTATCCGTTCTTGCGCCAAAGCCATTTCACCCCGGACATATAAAAAAGCCTGAGATAAGCCAAGTGCATAGCAAGCAATCAAAACTCCTTCTATTAACTGATGAGGATCCCTTTCCATTAAAAGCCGGTCTTTATAAGTCCCTATTTCACTTTCATCTCCATTAACCACTAAATACCGTGGCCAAACCCCTTCGGGAGGGAATCCCCATTTAATTCCTGCGGGGAAACCAGCACCTCCGCGTCCAAGAAGACTGGCTTCTCTAACCTCGTCATGAACTTGGCCGGGTGAACGATTAAGTGATGACTTTAAACCTTCATAACCACCTGTTGACAAATACTTATCAAGTGTAAAAGAATCCGCATGTTTGAAACGGCTTGTAATAAGCTTTGGACCCTCATTTTCGACGAAACCAGGTGCATGTTTTACATAACCAGTCTGTAAAGAAGACTCAACCATCAAACAACCTCTTCGATCCAGCTAGGAGGGCCTTTTATTTCCTCTGGGTGTTTAATCCCAGCAGAACGTGTCTTAGGTATTTGTTGACGGACCCGACTTAAAGTTCCATGTTTAGGCATAACTCCTTGATCATCAGCACAACCTTTAGACAAAGGACTTTCACCTGCTTTTAGATCTACGACTACCTCATCAAAAAGTTCTGGCGTCGCTCGATGAAAATAACGATAATTGACAGTAAAACAAGGGGCTTCCGTGCAAGCAGCAACGCATTCAGCTTCTTCGAAAGTAAAAAGGCCATCTTCTGTCGTGCTGCCTTCTTCTACATCCAAGGCTGTTTTCACATGTTCAAATAGTTCATCTGCTCCCAATAATTGACAAGAAATATTTGTGCAAACTTTTATTAAATACTTTCCAACTGGATGAAACTTAAACATTTCATAAAAAGTCCCCGTACCTAACACTTCCACTGATGTTGTATCAGTAAGCTCTGCAATCTGTTCCATTGCAGGTTTTGTAATCCAACCTTCTTGTTCTTGGGCTAAATGAAGTAAAGGTATGAGCGCAGATCTAGCTACTGGATAACGACCAACAATTTCTTTCGCAATTTCTTCATTCTCTTCGTTGAAAAAAGCCATTATCGATCAACTTCTCCCATAATCGGGTCAATAGAAGAAATAACAGCTACTGCATCCGCAATCAGACCACCTCTCATCAAATGGGGCAAGGTCTGTAAATTTACAAAACTTGGTCCTCTGATATGCATCCGGTATGGATTAGAACTTCCATCAGAAACTAGATAACAACCCAATTCTCCTCTTGGTGATTCAACCGCTACATAAACTTCACCAGGAGGGACATGAAAACCTTCGGTAAATATTTTGAAGTGATGAATTAATGCTTCCATTGACTCATCTATACGAGCACGTGGAGGTGGTGTAATTTTTTTATCTTGAATTCGATAATCACCTGACGGCATTAAATCCAATATCTGTTCAACTATTCGCAAGGACTCGCGAACTTCATTTAATCGAATCGCAAAACGATCGAAAGAGTCACCGTGTGTTCCTACAATTACATCGAAATCAACTTGGTCATAAGCTAGATACGGTTCATCTTTTCTTAAATCCCAGTCGTAACCAGTTGATCTAAGAATCGGACCTGTAGCTGATAAGGCGAGTGCTTCTGAGGTATTTAATGAACCTACTCCTTGAAGTCTTTTCTGAAATAATGGTTGACCTGTTAGCAAATCATCATATTCATCAAGCCGTGGTGGAATTATTTCTAAAAGATTTCTCAAATCAGCTTGCCAGCCATCATGTAAGTCCACTGCAACTCCGCCTGGACGGATGTAGTTGTGGTTCATTCTTAAACCAGTTACTTTTTCAAAAAATCTGAGTACTTCTTCCCGTTCGCGCCATCCATAAATCATCATCGAGACTGCACCCAAATCCATACCGTTTGTTGCTTGAAACAGTAAGTGCGAACTGATTCTGTTCAGCTCACACATGAGCATTCTGATCCATGTTGCTCTGGGAGGTACTTCAATTTCTAAAAGTTTTTCTACAGCAAGAGAAAAAGCAAGTTCTGTAAAAAGTGGTGAGGCATAATCCATTCTTGTCACATTTGTCGAACCTTGTGCATATGAAAGAGTCTCAGCGGTTTTTTCCATTCCAGTATGTAAGTAGCCAATTACAGGTTTTGAACGTTCAACAGTTTCACCTTCTAACTCCAGAATAAGTCTGAGAACTCCATGAGTTGAAGGATGAGAAGGTCCCATATTAAGAATCATTCGCGTTTCTTCTGATGGATCTGCAGTTTCAGTAATTTCATTCCCAGCTTTAGAAGTGGCATCTGACTCACTGATTCTCAATACGGCGCTACCTTCTCGAAGGCGAACCCTGTCATCGTTGCTTGCAACAGATAAAGACTGGCCACTGGTCTCCACGATTTCGGATGTCATCGCTTTGCCTTACTGGCTTTGAACTGAACAGGTATCTGTCCGACAGAAAAATCTTTTCTTAAAGGATGACCTTTCCAATCTTCTGGCATAAGAATTCTGGTTAGATCAGGATGATCAGAAAAGTTAATACCGAACATGTCAAAAACTTCGCGTTCCATTGACTCTGTTCCTGGATACAAGTCGAATAAGGATGGAGCTACAGGATTTTGTTCTTCGATTTGGACTCTGAGACGTAAACGTTCCCGAGTTTGATGATTGATCATTGATATAACAACTTCAAAACGTTCCGGGTTCACACTTTCTGGTAGATCTGTACGAGTTGGAAAAGAGAAGTAATCTACAGCAGTCAAATCAACGACCATATTGAAGCCTTCTTGTTTTAGTTCTGTAACTAAATCAATGAGCTCTTCAACTGCTGGGTGTAAAACCCGTTGACCGAACGCCTCGATAGTTGGGACATTCACCGAGACTCCAATTCAACCGGCTGACTTATTTCTACTGAAGGTTCAGAAAGCTGAATTGCAGCCCCTCCAGAATTTTCTTCTCGCCTGCGTGTTAATTCACCAGACTGAATTTTTTCATGCAAAGTCAGAATCGCATGCATAAGAGTTTCTGGGCCAGGTGGGCAACCGGGTGCATAGACATCTACTGGAACTACCTGATCAACCCCTTGAACAATTGCATAATTGTTAAACATCCCTCCGGATGAAGCGCAGACCCCCATGGATATAACCCATTTGGGTTCCATCATTTGGTCGTAAATTTGTCGGAGTATTGGGGCCATTTTTTGAGAAACACGTCCCGCTACAATCATTAGATCTGCTTGTCTAGGAGAAGCTCGGAAAACTTCCATTCCGTATCTAGCTAAGTCATAGTGTGCAGCTCCGGTGGCCATCATTTCAATCGCGCAACATGCCAAACCAAAAGTTGCTGGCCAACAACTACGCGCCCGTGACCACTTAACAAGGTTTTCGATTCTTGCAGTAATAAAGTTGTGCTCTAATCCTTCTAAGCCTTCTCCATTGACTTTCGCAAGATCTCCAATCAAAGGTACTCGCGCCATCAGCTGCTCACCTCTTTATTTTCAACACTTTGATTAGGCAAGTCACGACCTTCCTGACCAACTTTACGAACCCCAACACGGCGAATTGTATTAGAGGTATTTCTTGTCAAAGAAACAACAGAGTCTTTTGGTTTTACTTGTTTATTTGGACCCCATTCGAGTGCCCCTTTTCCTATCAAGTAAATAAATGATTCAAATACTGCTAGGGCAAAAATGACAACTGCAACTAAACCAAAAAGCCCCAAAGACCTATGGGACAAAGCCCAGGGATAGAAAAAAATGATCTCTATATCAAAAACTATAAAAATCATTGCTACTAAATAGAAACGAACTGGAAATCTCTCATTTGGGTCTTCTTCTGCAGGAATAATCCCACATTCGTAAGGAGCTTGTTTTCGATCATTTGGACTACGCGGAGCCAATAAGCGAGAAACTACAAAACTAATAGCAGCAAATAAGACTGCAAGAACAAGTAAAGCTATGACCGGAAGGTATTGACTAGTCAAATGAACACCTCCGATAATTTGAGAAGACAGGCTGGATTATCTTCATCGTTTTACTCGGTTGTTGACGCGAATTCTTGTCTTTTAGCCATTAGTTCTTTGTCTCTTACGTGAAGCCAGTAGCAGAGGGCTAAAAAAATTATCAGTGATCCAATAGTAACTAACGCTGGTCGTAGTCGCCTTGTACCAAGATCACGAACCATTATTGTTGAAACAACAGGTTCCTCCTTATCGATAACCGGTCTTGGAGGTGCCATACCGGGAATCGAAGGCTGCTCTACAACTCTTTGCAATTGTACGACCGCGTATCTGGTCGGATGTGTTATTCGCGCAGTATTGGTTATCCAAAGACTTATTCGGTCCCACCTATTTGGATTGTCATTAAGTTCTGGTTTACCTCCATAAGTAAAGGCATCAAGGATTTTAAAATCAGAAGTGCTTCCAAAACCAAGTTCTGTTTGAGCCAAAACATCGGCAATTGCTTGTGCTTGCGCGTCGCCTGATTCTGCCGTAGATAAAAGACGCCATCCATTCAAATCAGCAAGTCCGTAATTTTTCACCAAATTAGGTGATACTGCGGCTAATTCTGAATGAGTTATTGTTTCATTTCTCAGTTGCTTATCAGCTTGTAATGCGGCTAGATCTTCCAAACTCAATTCTGGGTAATCAGACTCTGTTGGCAATTTATTAAACTCCAGATTTGCAATCTCATCTCCAGACTGCACAACCATTTCATAAGCAGATAAAAGATCTTCTGGATCAGGCAAATCACGTGCTTCCATCAAAGCGCTCGAACCTAGGTCGCCTACATTAATGTCAATTGTTCGCCAACTCGGATCCGCTCCCTTCCATCCCGAACCATAGAGCCACCAACTAATTCCAAGGATTACCATGAACCCCATTAGACCTGCAAGAGTTACCAAAGTACTGAGTCGTGCTCCCGAATTGGTTGCGATTATCAACCAAACAGAACCAATAAGCACAACAGTACCTACAGCTACAACAAGTATTCCTCGTACTTCAAGATCCCAAGAAATGCCACCTAATGTTGTAAGGAGATCAACCACTACATACTCCTTTCATAAGCAACAACCGCATCAATTTGTTCTGGAGTCAACACTCTGCTTCGTGTAACTGTTCCAACTACATCTAAGTCATCGGTTCTTCCACCAAAACCAGGCATCCCTCCTGAACCCATCCTTGCGTTTCCATAACCAGCACCAAGTTCGGATCCTGTATGAATAAAATTGGACTGTCGTTCAGCTGTAGAAAAATGGGTTTCAACTCCACTCAAACTAGGTCCCACATGACCTGCTCCTGGTCGATAACTATTTAAAATTCCAGACTCAACAAGTTTCGGCCACTCTTCAATCAACGCATCTACATTCCCAGAACTAGTAGCTCCATAAGAAAACCCTGGCGTGTGACATCGAGCACATCCATGCGCACCTTGACCTGCTTGATTGTTAAAAATTAATTCTCCATAAGTTAAATAATTTTCGCTCAAAGGTGATGAGGCATCTACCAACCATTCATCTATGGCGGCTTCGATTTCTTCAGTTTCTAAAAGATTTGGGTTGCTATCCACAATGATTTGTCTCGCGCCAGCTCTAATCCCACTTTCAACCTGTTTTTTCGTTTCTTCTGGGTCAAGCTGTATCGATCTTAAATAAACGACTAACTGATGTATCTGCTGCTCGGTCATTGGTCCTCCGCCCGGTAATCCCCAAGCTGGCATAGGTGATCCAGGTCTGCCGTAATTTAGAATGTGTGTGACTTCAGATTCATCAAATCTGGATAATACGCTCGTTAATGCTGGTGCTTTCCATTGAACTTGAGCAACAAACTGGCCATCAGCATCAGACAAAGTAAACGAGGCGACACCACCGACACCATTTGGACCGTGACACCCTGAGCAGGCTTCTTCATAACTATTAGCGCCGCGACTTTCAAAACGCCCTACCCAACCCCTTGCCGCATTTTCTTGTCGTGCTGGTTCCATAAGCCAATAAAGCGGCAAAACTAAAGCCGTGGCTGCTATTAAAACAAAAGACCATCCAAGCGCCTTATCTAAAATTCGGGTTTCAAGTTCATCATCATCAGCGTAAGGAACACGGTTAGCAGCTAAATCAATTTCAGATCCAACCTCTTTTTTACCTATTCGAAAGTTGAAAAGTAGATAAACAACCATTCCGATCATTACAAAAAGAGCAAGAATTAAACCAATAGTTCTTTGTGTATTAGCGATGATAATTATTGGATTCACAAACTTCTCATCTCTCCATTAATGATCGCTTTGCCCGATACAGTTCGGGCCTTCAGCTTCTTGACCTGTGGTATTTACACCAATTGGTGGTCCTTGAATAATCGCACCTGTATTAACCGTAAGAACACCGTCATTTACCGTTACAGCAAAGCGATCCATTCCGCGAGGAGCAGGTCCACCACGTTTTTCGCCTACCTGGTTGTACTGTGAGCCATGACATGGGCATTCAAACCATTGAGATGAAACACAATTTGGAACCCTGCAACCCAAGTGAGGGCACTTTTGATAAAGAGCAACCACACCTGCTTCAAAACCTTGATCAACTCCAGCAGCCATTCCAGATATTTCACTAGAAGAGTATGTGCTTCTTGCTTTTTCAACTGCGCCATTTGGGTAAGCAGTCAGCCACATTCGTCCTTCAGGTTTATATAAGAAACCATTATTAGCTTTGATTTCTGCAAGAATTTCGGGGATATTTCCAACTTTAATTTTTGAACCAAAGCCGCTTACTCCTTGAGGCCATAGGAAAGCTAAAGATGCTCCTCCGAAACCTGCTATTGAAAGACCCATCATTCCTACTATCCCACGATTAAAAAACTGTCTACGTGAAACACCTACTGTCATAGGATCAGGAGTAACAAATGGTTCTGGAGGAACTGTCTCCACGATTTCTACTTCTTCGTCATTCTGAGTTTCCAAAGCTGCTAGTTCAAATTCACGTCCTGTTAATCCTGTATCTTCTGAGACTAAAGATGGATTGGTTTTATCTCTAATACGTGCTTCTCTAGATAAACCGACAGCACGATGATCTCTTCTACGGGAAGCACCCAAAAGCACTAATGCAGCTAAAACAACGAGAATGATGGCTGCAATGATTGTGGCCATATCAAGCACCATAACTTTCTTTAAAAAATGATTTAATAAGTAACATTTGCATCACAACTCAAAGAACAATCCGCCTTCCCAAGGGAAGACAAAGTTGAAGCCAGGGCCACGAAAAAATGAACCAATCATTACCAATACAGCCCAAAACATTAGATGAACTGTCATCAATGAAATCGCGAACTTACGGTGTTCTGGCTTATTTGAAGGATTCTTATCAATAAATGGAGCCATAATTAATAAGAAAATACCCATCCCTGGAATCGTTACTCCCGCCACCATTGGATGGAACATAGTTAACAGTTCTTGGAGTCCTAGAAAGTACCAAGGGGCCTTGGATGGGTTTGGTGTTCTATTAAAATCAGCCAATTCAAGAAGTGGCGCGTTTACAACAATAGAGAACAGAGTCGTGAAAAGAGTAATAGCTAAAGCTGCTAAAAACTCTGCGATTAAAAGATGTGGCCAGACATGAACTTTGTCAGTAGGAGTAGTTTTTACATCCTGGATTGAACCAGCTTTAACAACCGTTAGAAGTCTCTGATTATGCCCATCAGGACCCTCTCCAGCTTGTGGGCCTGTTTCGCCCGATGGAGCTGCTGGTGGAGCTATTGATGGATCGCTACTTGGGAGCTGCTTTGAAGCTGGCACACCTCGATCAAGCAGATGGGCGGGAATTTTTTCATCACCTGATTTATCTGGGCTTGGAGTGTCTGATGGCGCGTCGACAACACCTTCAGTTTCTTTAGATACTTCTGCTGCAGAACCGCCTTTAGCTGCTTCCGCTTTTGCTCGGGCTTCTTCAGCTCGTTTTCTTAAATGCTCTGGGATCTCAACCATTTCTTATCCTCGACCTACAGGGGCCCTGAAATTCCGCCATCTTTTCGGACACGCCAAAAATGAATAGCAAGAAATATCACTAAGACAAAGGGCAGCATGAGCACATGAAGCGTGTACCAACGTAAGAGAGTGTCAGTACCAATCTCCACACCGCCTAGAAGAACAAATCTTACCTGCTCTCCAAAAACGGGTGTATAACCCATCATGTTAGTTCCAACTGTCACTGCCCAAAGAGCTAATTGGTCCCACGGCAACAAATACCCTGTGAAAGATAAAAGCAATGTAAGTGTCAACAAAATAACACCAATAACCCAGTTAAATTCTCTGGGAGGTTTGTATGCCCCATGATAGAAAACACGCGCCATATGCAAGAAAACTGTCAAAACCATTAAATGGGCTCCCCAACGATGCATGTTTCTAACCAAAAGTCCGAAACCAACCGCTGTTTGCAGAGTCTGAATGTCATCCCAGGCTTGAGCGGCAGTCGGACGGTAGAAAAACATCAGAAAAATTCCTGTAACTGTCAAGAAAATAAATAAGAAAAAACTTAAGCCACCTAGACAAAGCGTGTAACTAACCTTCACAGCATGACGTTTTACCTTTACCGGATGCAGGTGATAAAGAACGCTGTTCATTATTACATATGAACGGTTTCTTGGACTGTCTGTATAACCCTTTCTGAAAATCGAGCCGGGTCTAAAAATAGCAGCCCATGTTTGTGAATCTTGGACCTTTTCTCCTACCTGTCCCAGTCTCTCTTTTAATGCCTGACCGGTGGCTTTATCACCGTTCGTCTCAGCCATTATTGCGCTCCCTCTAATACTTTCTTAGTTTTACTTTTAATCATGCCAAACGCATTCCGTAACCATAACCATGGCTTGTTGTCCTCTGATGACCGTCTCCTTCTGGAGGGGCATCTGTCAATTTTCCTAAAATAATCACACCTGTTGGACATCTATCTACACAAAGTGCACAACGGGTACACACATCATCATCAATTGTGAAAATTACTTTGTCACTTGGATCTCTTCCAGGGATTTCAGTACCTACCGACTCAGCTACTGCATCTGGGCTTACCATGTGAATGCACTTCCAAGGGCAAATATCCACACAACCTTCACACATGATGCATTCGGATTGATCGATGTGAATAAATTGTTTAGGTTTAACAGCTGCTTCAAGCCATTCGTTATCCACCTGATGGAGAACATAGTCATCAACAAAAGTTGGGTGAGGTGGGTTGGCGTCAGTAACGCTCATATTCCTACCCCTTCTTTTATAAGTGGTCTTCCATACTCAGATGTGTCTTCCACTTCTTCTTTTTCAACTCCACGATTCTGCCAATGTCGCCAACAAACTACGTTGCCTGCCAAAGCTATCCCATAAATTACCACTGCAATCACATCACGTATTACTAGATAAGTCATAGTAAAAGGTAGAGCCCATTCGACTATTCCTTGTTCACCTGTCCACGGAAGTTCAGGTCCAACAATAAAACGATCAGGGCGCCAATTTAACTCACTGTCAGCCCAAGTAAGCCACTGATGCGGCACTACTCCATATACCCAAAATAAGATAAAAAAAACATAAGTGGCAAAAAGCATTGCTTCGCCCCAAGTAAATTCTTTGTCGATTGGACAACGTTTTAAGTATGCGTAAAAGCCCCATACGAGGATCACCGTTGCGATTATCGAGACGGCGAATGCGACCATTCGAAGTTTTCCTCTCTGAAGTCTTTTACTGGGTTTTCTAATTTCGAAAACTTTGTGAAAAATTGCACAAAGTCCTATAACCATCTTACAGGTTGGCTGAGTCTCGGGCGCACTCACAGCGACACTTTCCATAAAACCGACCGGAGTTTTTACAACTTTAAAAAATAAGAAAATCCTTTGACCTTAAAATCAAAACTAGAAAAATAAAATGAATATCAACGTCATGTCGACCTTCGTCACGGCTATCCTGCCGTCATCGGTTAAAAACTTTTAAACTTAAACACCTAGCAGTAAATCCGGAGAAAAAATTGGTCGAAATACCAGAGCATCTTTTAAAAAGATCTCAAAGCGCGCGTGAAAGATTAACGGGTCAAGCACCCGCTGCTGATGCTTCATCAGAGGTAGACGACTCACAAATTTCTACCCCTGCAGCTGAAATTGACACACCAATTGAAAACTCAAAAGAAAAAATAGAAGAAACTAAGATTGTCGTAGAAGATGCGCCTTATGTAAACGCAGCAAAAAATAGAAACAAGATTCCTTGGTGGGCGGCATCAGCTTTACTTTGTCTCCCGATTTGGGCGGTTATTTATGTAGGAACGCTAGAACGTCCAGCTGTTGAAGCTACTGGAGTGCTTCAACACGGTGCAGAAATATATGCACAACGTTGTTCTTCTTGTCATGGAGCTAACGGTGGTGGTGGAGCAGGATATAAATTAGCTGACGGTGAAGTTCTTATTACTTTCCCCTATATGGCAGACATGGTTGAATGGATTGCAAAAGGTTCTGATGGTTTCGGAGTAGGCAACACATATGGTTCCCCTGAAAGAGGCCGGGTAGTGGCTGGGGGTATGCCAGCTTTCGCCGATGTTCTGGATGCAGAAGAACTCATGAGTGTCGTTTTACACGAACGAGCTGTCTTTGGAAATTCAGAAGAAGCGATTACTTATGCAGCAGAATTGGATCACATAATCGAAGCCGGTGAAATGGATCTACACATGTATTTTGATGCGGAAACCGTTACTGCATCTGAAATAAGTGAAATTATTGAAAGTACTCATTCATAAGTTGTCTAAAATTCGCAATTTAATTTTCTCTTACTGAAACTTGGATACATGTCAGAAAAATCTTACGACTTATTAGTTATTGGAGGAGGCCCAGCAGGCGCGGCTACTGCGTATTGGGCTGCAACTGCTGGTCTTAAAACTGCAATAATCGAAAAAAAAGTATTTCCCCGACAAAAAACTTGCGGTGACGGCCTTACACCCAGAGCTGTTCATCAGTTATCTGAAATGAATTTAGAACAAGAACTTAAGATTTATCACAAATACGACGGACTCCGAGCTATAGCTCATGACAGAAGCATTGAAATGAAGTGGCCGGATCACCCTATCTTTCCGTCATATGGGTATGTCGTAAGAAGATGCGATCTAGACACGATGGTGGTTGAAAACGCTATAAAAGCAGGAGCTGATTTCTTTGAAGGAATGGAAGCAATCGATCCTCTAGAAGGAACCGGCATGGGGATCGAAGGTGCCTTGGTGCTAGACCACTCAAGTGGCGAAAAAATTAAATTTAAAGCAAAATTTATCGCCGTGGCTGATGGGGCAAATTCTCGCTTTAGTAGATCGTTAGGTAGTAACAGAGATAAAAGTTACCCGATGGGAATGGCTATAAGAGGTTATTTCGAAAGCCCTCTAGACAAAGAACCATGGATTGAATCTGCTCTGGATGTTAAAGATAGAAATGGAAACTCAATGCCTGGTTATGGTTGGATATTCCCAGTCGGAAATGGAACCATAAACGTTGGTATAGGTCTTCTTTCTACTTTCAGGGATTACAAAGATATAAACACGACCCATCTATTTAATGAATTTGCATTAACACTTCCTGACTACTGGCAAATAAACCATCTTGAACCAATCGAGCCACCCACGGGTGGGCGTCTACCGATGGCGGGATCAGTAGGACCAAAAGCAGGTTACAACTGGCTGTTAGTTGGTGATGCCGCTGGTTCAGTCAATCCCTTCAATGGTGAAGGAATTGACTATGCATATGAAACAGGCAGATTAGCCGCTTCCCTTTTCGCAGAAGCTAATACTCAAAAAGACAACTCTGTTCTCGGACGTTATCCCGACTTACTTGATGAGGAATATGGCTTATATTTCAAAGTGGCAAGATTATTTGCAAAAATTATCGGTAACCCTGTTTTAATTAGAGAACTAACAAGAATCGGAATGCGATCACAAACTTTAATGGAATGGGCGCTAAAAGTTATGGCGAATCTAATGAAAGAAACAGATAAAGGTTTAGATGAAGCTGCTTATGGAACTATCGCCTCGATTGTTCGAATGATTCCTGAACAAAGGACCAATAACTAAAAAAATTATCGTTATTTTTTAAAAGTTAATTTTTTAATAGTTTTGGATCGATAAACCAGTGAGAATACCTATATGGATTCTTCTCATAACAAAACTCAAATTTTGTCTAGTCTCGAAGAGCATCGCAACAGACTTTCCAAAAAGTCCCTTATCGAACTTTTTAATGAAAATTCGAATAGAGGAAGTGATTTTTCCATAGCATTTGGAGACCTTTGGATAGATATTTCAAAACAGCTAATCGATTCGACCACAATTGGACTCCTTGCTGATCTTGCCGATGAGAGCAAAATTAATCAATTCTTTTCAGACATGATGGCTGGAAGTCCGGTGAATTGGACCGAACAAAAACCTGCTCTTCATACTGCGCTACGTGCACCCAGAGATTCGAAAATTCTTGTTGAAGGCAAAAATATTATTCCGGATATTAATGGAACTTTAGAGAAAATGGAAGAATTTTCGGACTCTATTCGGAATGGAAAACTATTAGGAGCAACGGGAGCACCTGTCACATCTGTAGTTGCTTTAGGCATTGGAGGATCAAATTTAGGCTCCTTGATGGCCTATAAAGCACTCTCAAATTTTACTCATAGAGAAATAGACATCAGATTTTGTTCAAGTATTGACCCCGTCGATCTAAATCAAACTCTTAACGGGCTAAATCCTGAAACAACAATTTTTGTAATAACTTCGAAATCATTTAATACAAAAGAAACGCTTGTATTAATGGAAAATGCAAAGAAATGGCTTGAAGACTCAATAGGTATTGAAGGGTTCTCTAAACACCTTGTTGGCATTACTGGATCTAGAGAAAAAGCTACCAATTTAGGAATCGAAGAAACTATGATTTTTGATCTACCTGATTGGGTTGGAGGGAGATTCTCCCTGTCTTCAGCAGCAGGACTAGTCCTTATGATCTCGATAGGGCCAGATGAATTTTTTCACTTACTCTCAGGAATGGAAGAAATCGATAACAAAACTCTTTCTGAACATTTCGAATCAAACGGCACTTTGCTTCTTTCATTAATAGATATATGGAATCGATCATTCCTCAATTATCCGACCATGGCAGTAGTGCCTTACAGCAGTCAGATGTCTTACTTTCCGGCTTATTTACAGCAACTTATGATGGAAAGTCTGGGTAAAAATATTCGAAGAGATAGACACGGGTTTGACAATTCAGTTGGTTCAGTTATTTGGGGAGCCACTGGAACCGAAGGGCAACATGCATTTTTCCAATTTCTACATCAAGGCACTGATGTTATTCCTTGTGAAATGTTGGGCTTTTCTAACTCTTACAACGAAGCTCTTCAAGAACAACAAAATAGTCTTTTCGCAAACCTGCTCGCTCAAACTGAGGCTCTGGCTTTTGGTTCTTATCCTGAAAAAGAAGATTTAACACCTGAAAAAAAGCTAGAAGGAAATCGTCCGTCAACGGTCATCTTGGCACCGAAACTTACTCCTTTCATTCTCGGCCAGTTGATCGCATTGTATGAACATCGAACCGTGGCTTCTGGAGTTGTTTGGGGCGTAAATCCTTTTGACCAGTGGGGAGTTGAATCAGGGAAAAGTATTGCTGTTGACATAGAACTCGAAATGAACAAAGGTTCTTCTTCAGAGGCAATGACTAAAAGAAACTCTTCGAGTGAAAAACTGTTGGAAAAATTTAAGATTCTTAGAAATATCTAAGTCCCATTAGGTGAAATCTCTTTTACAACATCTGAGGCTATTTCAATAGTTTCGTCTATCAATTTTTCTGTATGAGCCAAACTTGGAAAAAGCACTTCGTATGGTCCAGGAGCTAAAGCGACTCCGCGTTCAAGCATTCCATGAAAAAAATCACGGTAAAGACCGTTTTCTGCTATCGGTTTTACTTCTTCAAAATTATCTGGTTTGTTAACACTGAAAAAAATACCAATTAACGGACCAACTTTAGGTATACAAATTTCGAGATCGCTTTTTGATATGGCCTCTTTTAAACCTTCAGCTAAACGATTTGTGATTGATTCCAAATATTCATACTCAGGCTCACCCAATAATTCAAGCGTGGCTTGACCCGCAGCCATAGCTAGAGGATTCCCTGACAAAGTTCCCGCTTGGTAAACACCGCCAGTTGGAGCCAAATAACTCATCAGTTCCCGACTTGCAGCAAAAGCTCCTACCGGTAAACCGCCACCAATAATTTTTCCGTAACACCATATGTCAGGTGTTACGTCATACCATTTAGAAGCTCCACCAGAAGATAAACGGAAACCTGTTATCACTTCATCAAAAATGAGGAGAGCCCCTGCCGAGTTACAAGCCATTTTAAGTTCCTGTAAAAAACCTGGTTTGGGTTCGACAAGACCCATATTGGCTGCAACCGGTTCGACGATCACAGCAGCAGTTGATTGATCTATTTCTGGAACCCTGTTAAACGGAACTACTAAAGTGTCAAATACTGCACTTTCTGGAACTCCATCACTCCCAGAGATACCTTGGGTAGCAACACCACTCCCAGCAGCTGCCAACAAAGTGTCGGAATGACCATGATAACAGCCTGAAAATTTAATTATTTTGGATCTTTTAGTAACACCTCGCGCCAACCTCAACGCTGTCATTGTTGCTTCTGTGCCACTATTTACAAAACGAACTGATTCAATTCCCTTTACTCGTTCGACAATTGTCTCGGCGAGAACAATTTCTTTTTTGGTTGGAGCGCCATAGCTTGTTCCGCATGATGCTGCTTTATTTATAGCTTCTATTACTGCTGGATGTGAGTGCCCCAGAATCATTGGCCCATAAGACTGGACGTAATCTAAGTATCTATTGCCTTCTTCATCCCAAACATAAGGACCTTCGGCATTGCGGACAAAATAAGGAACTCCTCCTACGGAACTAAATGAACGAACAGGAGAATTGACACCACCGGGAATAACTTTTTTTGCCCGTTCAAACAAATTTTGATTTTTTTCTACCACTAGCGATTAACCCTGCAAAATCTCAGCAGCTTGCTTTGCTGCATAGGTTAATATTATGTCAGCTCCTGCTCTTTTAATCGAAAGTAAATGTTCCATCATTACCGATTCACCGTCTAGCCAACCGTTCGCTTCAGCTGCTTTAACCATCGAGTATTCACCACTTACGTGATATGCAGCTATTGGAACGTCTACTTCTGACCTAGCTTTTGCAATAACATCTAAGTAAGACAAGGCTGGTTTTACCATCACAATGTCGGCTCCTTCAGAAATGTCAGCTTTAATTTCAGCTAGGGCCTCTCGCGAGTTCGCATAGTCCTGTTGGTAGCCACGACGGTCTCCACCACCTTTTATAGTTACATCTACTGCATCCCTAAACGGACCATAAAGGGATGAGGCATACTTAGCGGAATATGCAAGAATAATGGTCTGAGTATGATTATTTGAATCTAATGCATTACGGATCGAAGAAACTTGTCCATCCATCATTCCTGAAGGTGCACAAATGTCGGCACCAGCATCTGCTTGTGCTAAAGCCGTCTGATTATAAATTTCAAGCGTTGCATCATTATCAACTGTTCCATCTTGCGACAAAATTCCACAATGACCATGACTCGTGTACTCATCAACGCAAAGATCTGCAATAAGCGTCATCTCGTCACCAAAATTTTCTTTTAAATCTTTGAGTGCTAACTGAACTATCCCATCTGGGTCCCAAGCCCCTGAACCAACTTCATCTTTCGACTCAGGAATCCCAAAAAGAATTATTCCGGGTATTCCAAGTTTTCTTAATGAATCAACTTCAAGTTTTAAGCTTTCAAGCGTGTGTTGGAAAACACCAGGAAGTGAAGATATTTGTTGCGGCTCTTTAATGCCCTCCTTGACAAAAAGAGGCGCAACGAAATCATCAATAGAAATCTGTGTTTCAGATACCAGTCTTCGAATAGCGCTTGTGCGCCTGAGTCTCCGAGATCGCCAAGCCGGGAACTGCGCATTAATACTCATACACAAAGCCTACGAAGGGATTGTCACGACCCCGCCCATTGTTTTACAGCTTCAATCAGATCTTTTACAGATTGTTTTCTTGCTTCAAAAACTTTCCAGCCTAAAATTCTTGCACTCTCCCCAGTAATTGGACCTATACAAACCGCATTAGACGGTTGGGGAACACCAATTAGCTCGTAATAACGATTAACTGCTGATGAAGCAGTAAAAATTATTAAATCAGCGTTTTTTGCTTCAAATAATAAATTCGCTTCTACTTCACTATTTATATTTCGGTATGCAACAGCTTTATCTACTCTCCAACCTTCATTTTTTAGACCTTCATAAAGTAAAGGTCTGGCTTTTTCAGCTTGCACTAGAAGAACTTTGTCATCTTCCTCTACTGCCTTCGGAAACATCTCAAGGAAGCCTTCAGAAAAAGTTTTTTCAGGAATAAAATCAACTGTAATTCCAGATTGTTCAAAAACTTCAGCTGTTGATCTACCAATCACAGCTACTCTGGGACAAGAACTTTTTCCTACAACTTGCATCGTCTTTAGAAGTCTCATCGCACCGTTAGGAGACGTGACCACAACCCACTTATAGAAATCAAAATCTTTTACTTTTTCTTCAAGTCCTT
>QCLO01000010.1 GCA_003214465.1 Acidimicrobiales bacterium AG-414-N20
AGTCTGCCACTATGGCAGTAACCAATAAAGCGAGAGTTTTGAGGGAAGCAGGCGAACCAGTAATTGGTTTCGGAGCAGGCGAACCTGATTTCCCAACACCCGACCATATTGTTGAAGCAGCAATTGCTGCTTGCCGTGAACCGTCTAATCACCGCTATGGACCAGCATCCGGTCTCCCAGAACTAAGAGAAGCATTAGTATATAAAACTGAACGAGATTCAAAATGGAGACCTGAAACTTCACAAATTCTGATAACAAACGGTGGGAAACATGCTGTTTACAATTCATGTGCTGCATTGATCGACCCTGGGGATGAGGTGCTACTCCCAGCTCCATATTGGACTACTTACCCTGAAGCCATAGCACTAGCAGGAGGAATCACAGTAGAAGTTCCAACAGATATTGAATCAGAATTTAAAGTCACAGTAGAACAATTAGAAGCTGCGACCACACCAGCGACAAAAGCTCTCTTTTTCGTCTCACCGTCGAACCCGACAGGCGCTGTATATTCAGCCGAGGAGATAATAGCGATTGGACAATGGGCAATTGAAAGAGGGATCTGGATTATCGCAGATGAGATATATGAACATTTAACTTACGAAGGACATGAACATCACTCCATTAGAGCTTTATTACCGGAAATAGATGATCAGTGCCTAATAGTGAATGGAGTAGCTAAGACTTACGCAATGACAGGCTGGAGAGTCGGTTGGATGATAGGTCCGACTGATGTTATTTCTGCTGCGGGGAACCTTCAATCTCACGCCACTTCAAACGTAGCGAACGTATCCCAAAGAGCGGCATTAGCGGCGGTTAGTGGAGATCTAGAAGATGTCATTCGGATGAGGGAATCTTTTGATCGTAGGAGACGAACGATGACCGAAATGCTTAACAACATTGACGGCGTCAGACTTTTAGAAACTCAAGGAGCTTTTTATGCCTTTCCTGACCTTTCAGCTTTTTATGACCGTGACATAGCCGGCAAAAAGGCACAGAATACTCTTGAACTCGCAGCGATAATTTTAGAAGAAGCGAAAGTAGCCATAGTCCCCGGAGAAGCTTTTGGTTCTCCAGGGTATGCAAGACTATCTTTTGCGCTTGGAGACGAAGATTTGGAAGAAGGTCTTACTCGAATTATTAAGCTACTAAATAATTGAGTTCATGACCATCACCAAACCTTATGGAACATGGGAATCGCTCATCACATCAGAAATGTTGGTTGGTGGAGCGGTACGACTTGGCGAAATAGTTACAGATGGAGACGATGTCTGGTGGGCCGAATCGCGACCAGATGAAGGTGGGCGCACAGTTATTGTGCGCAATGGAAAAGACCAAACAGATAAAAAAACAAACGTTAGAACGCTAGTTCATGAATATGGAGGTAGTGCATGGTGGGTCAGAAACGGAACCCTTGTATACAGCCAATATTTGGATCAACGTTTATACCGTCGAGACAAATCAGGTGATTCAATTCCTTTGACTCCTGAATCAGAAACTCAGCAAAGCTACAGATATGCCGATGGTCGAATAACTAACAATGAGGATTGGTATGTATGTGTAAGAGAGATTCACACTTCAAGTGATGAAGAACCTTCAAATGAGATTGTTGCAGTTCCATTAGATGGATCCCAACAAATAAGGGTTTTGGTTTCAGGGCCTGATTTTGTTTCTTCTCCGAGAGTATCGAAAGAAGGTGATCAGATTGCTTGGGTGCAATGGAATCATCCGAACATGCCGTGGGATGACACCCAATTGTGTATTGCATCATTAGAGGAAATGGTCCTCAGTAATCAAAAGGTGACGAAATCCAAAGCAGAGTCTTTTTTTCAACCTGAATGGGATGATCAGGGAAACTTGCATGTGGTAAGTGATCGAAACAACTGGTGGAATCTTTTTCGAGTTGATCAAAGCACAAACGAAATTGATTTAACATCATTGACCAATATCGAAGCAGAAATAGGTCTACCTCAATGGGTTTTCGGACAGTCTAGATATGCATTTGTGGGAGATGAGATCTGGTTCGTTTACAGGGAAGCAGGAATCGATAAACTCGCAACACTTTCATCGAATGGACAGTTCGAACAGATAAAAATCGACGCTACAGAAATTGAGTCTGTCACAAACTATCAAGACGGAATAGTCGCAACTGTCAGCTCATGGAAAGCTGAATCATCGGTGATGTTCATCAACAGTGAAGAGGTCCGGCCTTTAAGTAAAACTCGTAACCTTGATATAGGTGAAAGCTGGTTTCCAGTACCAGAAACTTTCACCTATCAAACTTCAGACTCTGAAAAGGCACACGCTCTTTTCTATTCACCTACAAATCCTGAATATGAAATCCACAAAAATGAAAATCCACCACTTATCGTTCTAGCTCATGGAGGACCTACAGGATCTGCAAGACGTCAACTTCAACTATCCATCGCTTACTGGACAAGTCGAGGATTTGGTGTGGCTGACGTCGATTACCGTGGCTCGACAGGATACGGAAGGTTATATAGAAACCGTCTTCGTAATAGTTGGGGTTTAGCGGATGTTGAAGACTGCGTTGCTGTAGCAAAACATCTAGTAGCTCAAAAAAAAGTAGACAAAAACAGGTTAGCCATAAAAGGAGGCAGCGCTGGAGGGTTCACAGTCTTGGCAGCTCTTACATTCCATGACACTTTTACTGCGGGTGCAAGCAGATATGGGATCGCAGATTTGGCGATACTTGCAAAAGATACACATAAGTTTGAATCTCGATACCTAGATCGACTTGTAGGAAAATGGCCTGAAGATGAAGAGATCTATAAGCAAAGATCACCAATACATCACATTGAACAACTATCAACTCCTATGGTGATACTCCAAGGATCAGAAGACCCGATTGTTCCACCTAACCAAGCCCATCTAATGGCCAAAAAATTGAAAGAAAACGACATACCACACGCATTAATAGAATTCTCAGACGAAGGTCACGGATTCAGAAAAGCTCCTAATATAACAAAAGCAATTGAATCAGAGTTAGCTTTTTTTGCTCAGATTTTCAACTTTGAGCCTTTTGATGATCTGCCAAAAATATGTATTGAAAGCAATATTTGAACCAAAATAAAAAAGTTTGCTTACCTTGAGCCAATAGGGGCTAGAATAAAAATTATGATAACCAAGAACCTTCTCTTGCTTATGTAGGACAAACGCATATAAACACGCGTTTGTCCGCACCTCCTGAGCCAAAGGCCGGGAGGTTTTTTACTTTTAGAAACAAGAATAAAAACATTTAAACAACGGAGACAAGACAATGAGCAACGATACTGCCAGTGAAAAAGTGGTTATTTTTGACACCACTTTGAGAGATGGTGAACAATCACCAGGCATTTCTCTTGATGTAGGAGAAAAGCTAGAAATAGCTGGACAGCTTGCTCGACTGGGAGTTGATTACATCGAAGCAGGGTTTCCAATAGCAAGCCAAGGTGATTTCGACGCGGTGCATGCAATAGCTTCTAACGTAAGTGGCCCCGTAATTTGCGGACTATCACGTACAAGCTATAAAGACATAGATCGTTGTTGGGAAGCAATAGAGCCTGCAGAAAAACGAAGAATCCACACATTTATTGCTACAAGCCCAACGCATATGGAACATAAGCTAAAAATGACACCGGAACAGGTTCTGGCTGAGGCTGCTTCCGCAGTTGGTAGAGCCAGAGAATACACCGATGATGTTGAATTCAGCCCTGAAGATGCATCTAGATCAGATTTCGATTTTATGTGTGATGTGCTTCAAGCAGCAGTTGACAACGGGGCAGGAACATTAAACATCCCAGACACCGTTGGTTATGCAACACCTCACGAATGGGCTGAGAGAATCAAGTTAATAAGAGAAAGAGTTAAAGGCGACTACATAATCAGCACTCACTGTCATAATGACCTCGGTTTAGCAGTAGCGAATTCATTGGCAGCTGTGGTATCGGGAGCTCGACAAGTCGAGTGCACAATTAACGGGATCGGTGAAAGAGCAGGAAACGCAGCTATGGAAGAAATAGTCATGACATTAAGAACGCGTCCTGACATATACCCAAATCTTGAAGTAGGAATTGAAACCGAAGAACTAGCCCGCTCAAGTCGAATGGTAAGTCGACTTACTGGATATCCGGTTCAATACAACAAAGCCGTAGTAGGAAGAAATGCATTTGCACATGAATCTGGGATACACCAACACGGTGTTTTAAACGAAAGAACCACCTATGAAATAATGGATCCTTCTGTAGTCGGACAAGATGGAAGCAAATTAGTACTAGGAAAGCACTCAGGTAGAGCAGCATTTAAAGACGCGCTTTCAAAAATGGGTCTAGATATCCAAGGTGATGCCCTTAATAGTGCTTTTACCCGCTTTAAAGAACTAGCTGATCGAAAAGTACAACTTAGCGATGCAGACCTAGAAGCATTAGTAGCAGAAGAGATGGGCAGTTCAATTGAAAATTCATATGAATTGGTGACACTCGACGTTAAGGGAGGGAATGCAAACACTCCTGAAGCGGAAGTTGTTTTAGAGTCAGACGGGGTGCAAATAAAAGCTACGTCTGAAGGCGACGGCATGGTAGATGCTGCATGCACAGCAATAAAAAAAGCGACAGATATCGAAGGAAGATTAACTGATTACACTGTCACGTCAGTAACAGGTGGGGTCGACGCGTTGGCGGATGTGGCGCTTTCATTTGAAAGCAAAGATGGGCTGAAAGTATCCGGCAGGGGCTTATCAACAGATGTCGTTGAAGCTTCTGCTAGAGCGTTTATCTCAGCATTGAACAAAGTAATCCGAGTACGGAACTCAGGGGAAAATCCACAAGCAGTAGACCGCCCTGGTCATATTGGTTAGTGGGTAGGATAAAACTTTTATGTCAGGTAAAACATTAAGTCAGAAAGTTTGGGAACGACATGTAGTCCACAGTGATGAAAGTGGTTCGGACCTGCTCTTTATTGATTTACACCTTGTACATGAAGTTACTTCGCCACAAGCTTTCGATGGTTTACGAATGGCAGGCAGAGAAGTTCTTCGCCCGGATTTAACAGTCGCGACCGAAGATCATAATGTTCCCACTACAGAAACAGACAAACCTATAGCCGATCCAATTAGTCGTAAACAGATAGAAACTTTAAGAAACAACTGTTCTGAATTCGACATACGTCTTTTCTCAATGGGCGACCAAGGTCAAGGAATTGTCCACGTCATAGGACCAGAAATGGGACTCACGCTTCCTGGAATGACTGTTGTTTGTGGTGATAGTCATACAAGCACCCATGGAGCATTCGGGGCACTTGCATTTGGAATCGGCACAAGTGAAGTCGAACATGTTTTAGCAACACAAACACTTCCCCAAACAGAACCAGGAACATTATCAGTGACAGTAGATGGAAAGCTTCCTGAAGGAACTACTGCAAAAGACGTGATTCTCGCGATTATCGGAGAGTTAGGTACTGGTGGCGGCATTGGAAAAATAATTGAATATAGAGGTGAGGCCATCAGAAATCTTTCAATGGAAGGAAGGATGACTGTCTGCAACATGTCGATAGAGGCTGGAGCCAAAGCAGGATTAATAGCACCAGATGAAACGACTTTTGAATACCTAAAAGGTAGAACGCACAGCCCAAGCGCCGATCAGTGGGAAGAAGCAATAGCAGATTGGAAATCTTTAGCTACTGATGATGACGCTAAATTTGATCAAGAAATAGTCATAAACGGAAACGAAATTTCACCTTATGTGACTTGGGGAACCAATCCGGGACAGGTCGCACCAATAAAAGGTCTAATCCCAGACCCAGAACAATTCGCGGAGCCCGCACAACAAGAATCAGCAAGAAGGGCACTTGAGTACATGGGAATTGCAGAAGGAACTAAAATATCTGAAATCTCGGTAGACACAGTTTTTATTGGATCTTGCACAAATAGTCGTATAGAGGATCTAAGAGAAGCCGCAAAAGTAGCGCAAGGTCAACAAGTCGCACCTGGAGTTAGAACTCTCGTAGTTCCGGGGTCAGGGTCAGTTAAAGCTCAGGCTGAAGCAGAAGGACTTCATGAAATCTTCCTAGAAGCTGGATTCGACTGGCGTGAGCCTGGGTGCTCCATGTGTCTCGCAATGAATCCAGACAAACTAAAAGAAGGCGAACGTTGTGCCAGCACGAGTAACCGTAATTTTGAAGGACGTCAAGGTAGAGGGGGAAGAACGCATTTGGTTTCCCCAGCAGTAGCTGCTGCAACAGCTATTGTCGGAGCCTTTGCAACACCTGAAGATCTAGAGGCAAGAGGAGTCAAGTAGTTATGGAACCGGTAGAAATAGTTTTTGGCACAGCACTTCCTTTAAACCGCTCTGACGTAGACACGGACCAAATAATCCCAAGTGATTGGCTCAAGCGAGTAGAACGAACAGGTTTTGATAGAGGATTATTTAGCGAATGGAGAGATAATCCTTCTTTCGTGCTTAACGATGAACGATTTGCTCAGGCAAGGATCCTTGTAGCAGGACCAAATTTTGGAACTGGATCCTCTAGAGAACACGCAGTCTGGGCGATTCAACAATATGGATTCCAAGCAGTGATATCACCTCGTTTTGCAGATATTTTCCGAAATAACTGCACCAAAAACGGACTTGTGCCAGTTGAAGTATCAGACGAAATAGGGAAGGATTTACTCCAAGCCATAGAGAACAATCCAGAACTAATTTTGACTGTAGACGTAGCGAAACGCATTCTCGAAGTTCCCGATGCAAATATTTCTTGCAGTTTCCCATTAGAAGAAACAGTGCAGGAGAGGTTCTTAAAAGGTCTAGACGATATCGGTATCACTATGAAACATGAAGAAGTAATTCATAAATATCAACAAGACAGACCATCCTGGCTTCCCTCTATTAGCGTTTAGGCCCTTCCGACATGCAGAGGTTGAAATTTGTTCAAGAAATATAATTGGCTTTATCCACTAAAGAAAAAATTCCTTCTAAATTCAAATGCCCCATGTGCGTCAGAACAATGCCTTTTGAATTCACTACAGCGAAAGCTGGTTGGCTAATAACGCCAAATTTTCTCCAAACTTCTCCAGTGTCGGCAATATTTGCAAAATTAAGACCCCATTCTGCAACCCTTTTTTTAGAAAGCTCAGGGTTATTAATACTCGCTGCAACCCCCACAACTTTCACAGAATTATTTGCTTCAACGACCGTTGGAGCCTCTCTGCGGCAAGTAAGTCAATTTGGCGCCCAAAACCAGAAAAGTATGTTCTGATCAAATTTGTTTTTTGTATCAGGCATCTCGTCTTTTAGCGCATAGGCATTTGCAGCCAGCCATAGCTCAGAGCCATCAATGCTCTGACCGTGTGTTGTGGTAGCAACGAAGTCAAGTTCTTGAGGCATGGGAAATTTCGCAACTGTAGTTGTCGACTCCAACAGAACAACTTTTGTTGTGGTTGGGGGTGAGGTTGTTGTTGAAGTTTTCGGCGGTGCAGTTGTTGTTGAGGTAGTTGGGGACGTAGATACCTCTAAGTTGTTTACTGGTTCATTAAGTGTTAGAGAGTTTTCATCAGCACTACAGGAAATAGCGAATAATAAGAGAGCTGAAAGAACATGTATTTTTCGCATCAGTAAGCTTGCCATGAATTTTTCTCTTTAGAAGTGAATATGGGCACACCTAATATCAAAGGAAAACAGCGCACGGAATAACACTATGTTGGATACCGTCAAAACAAGTGAGCACAAGGCGTTTAATTATTTCGGCACTTTTTTGCGGACTAGCAATTCTTTTAGCTTTTGCTATTCAAGTGCTCTTGGCATAGGAAATATAATAAAAGTGAAACAATTTGAAAATTAAGAAATTTATAAATGACTAAAAAATATGATCTCGTTGTAATTGGAGGTGGTCCTGCCGGATATGCCGCAGCACTTTATGGTTCAGCGGCGGGTTTAAGCGTGGCCCTAATCGAAGAGAACAAAGTTGGTGGAACATGCCTCCACGTTGGGTGCATACCAGCAAAAGAACTTCTAGAAACAGCTTCAGTACTCAGATCTGTAAGGCAGGCTCAAGAATTTGGAATAATAACAACTGAAGAGCCAAGTATTGACCTAACAATAAGTCAAAATCGAAAACAAAAAGTCATAGATCAACTTTTTAACGGCCTAAATTCTCTTTTAACAGGGCGAGAAGTGACAATTTACTCTGGGAAAGGTTCTCTGGGGACTGATAAAAAAGTAGAAATCAAAACTGGCGAAGGAACTGAAACAGTTCAAGGAGAAAACGTACTCTTGGCAACTGGTTCAACACCACGAACCATTCAAGGATTTGAAATAGATAAAAAATTGATAGTGACTAGCGACGAATTTTTATCCATCGAAGAGATACCTGAACGAGTTGCAGTAATTGGAGGAGGTGCTATAGGTTGCGAATTTGCCTCACTTCTTAACGATCTAGGCTCTTCGGTCACACTACTTGAGGGCCTTGACGAAATACTTCCAGGGTGTGATAAAGACGTATCTACCTTAGTAAGACGCGCTTTTGTAAAAAAAGGCATTGATATCCACACCGGAGTCCAAGTGGATAGACACGAAGAAACTAGTAACAAAACAATAGTCAGTTGGTCAGTTGGTGGAGAGAACAATCAAGTGGAAGTCGATCTAATTATTATCTCGGTGGGGCGCGAACCAAACGGACAAGCAGCAGGATTAGATGGCACGGAAGTAGTCGTAGACGAAAAAGGTTTTATAGAAGTTGATAAAAGACTTCAAACCAAAGAAAAGGGAGTTTGGGCTGCAGGCGATGTCATAGACAGCCCTCAGTTAGCTCACGTAGGTTTTGCCGAAGGTATTTTTGTGGTGAAAGAAATTTTAGGCGAATCGCCAGTAGCAATTGACTCATCAACTGTGCCGTGGTGCATCTACTGTGATCCTGAAGTTGCTTTTGCGGGCTTAACTGAAGAGTCCGCAAAGTCTGCCGGCTACAAAGTAGCTGTTTCAAAACATCGATATTCCGGAAATGGAAGAGCGATGATAGTTGGAGAAACCGAAGGTCTAGTAAAAGTAGTAGCGGAGGCAGACGACGAAGGCAAAGCAGGAAGAATTTTAGGAGTTCATATGGCAGGACCGTGGGTCACAGAACAACTCGGACAGGCCTATCTAGCCGTCAATCTAGAAGCCACTGTTGACGAAGTAGCTACTCACATTCAAGCTCACCCCACATTAAGTGAACTCTTTGGTGAAACTGTGATGTCATTAACAGGTCGATCTCTCCACGGATAAAAATGGCAGAATCCAACACACTTTCAAGAGAAAAAGAACTTCAAATAAGATGGATGGGGAAAGTCCGTTACCGTGACGCTTTAGCATTGCAACAAGCGATCAACAGATCCGAACAAGGCAACTATCTTTTATTGCTTGAACACCACCCTGTTTACACAATGGGCATACGGGCTTCATTAGACAATCTGAAAATAGAACCTGAAAAAATTGGAGCCGAACTAGAGAAAGCAAACAGAGGTGGAGACATAACTTTTCATGGACCAGGCCAATTAGTTGGTTATCCCTTACTGCAACTGGACAGTAAACGTGGAGGCGGCATGGCTGATACAGCTGCTTATGTTCATACCATTGAAAGTCTCCTCATAGAAACTTGCCAAGATTTTGGCATTCAAGATGTAGGAAGAATAAAAAGATACCCAGGAGTATGGGTAGACCCCGATGGTTTAAATCCTCGAAAGATCGCAGCAATAGGAGTGAGATTAAATAAAGCCAGAACAATGCATGGGTTTGCGCTCAACGTTAAAACCGACATGACTTTTTATGACCACATCATCCCTTGCGGAATAACAGAATATGGAGTGACCTCTCTGGAAAAAGAAGGAATACATACAACTATGAAAGAAGTTGTTGATCTCATATCTGTAAAAGCCGAAAAATTGTGGAGCCCTAGAAAAGCTAGTAGAGCAGATGTTTCATGGAAGCACGTGACGGAAACCGAGTTGCCATTATTGCAAATAGGTAGAGATTTTAAAGAGACTGATATCAGTCGAAAACCAGACTGGATGAAAGTTAAATTAGATACGGGTCCAGAATATAGACGTTTAAAACATCTAATGGAAGAAAAACAATTAGTTACTGTGTGTGAAGAAGCAGGCTGCCCGAATATTTTTGACTGCTGGAATGACGGCACCGCAACCTTCATGATAGGTGGGGAACGATGTACACGAGCCTGCGGTTTTTGTTTAGTAGACACCAGAAAACCAAACCCGCTCGATCTTGATGAACCAGAAAGAGTAGCCGCAGCAGTTTCAGAAATGGGATTAAAACATGCTGTTATAACAGCAGTCGCCAGAGACGATATAAAAGACGGAGGAGCAGAGCATTTTGCCAAGACAATCAATCTGATTAGAAAAACCAATCCCGATACAAAAATCGAAGTTTTGATACCAGACTGCAAAGGTAATCCAGAATCTTTAGAAACTATTTTTGAAATGAAACCTGACGTTTTAAATCACAACATTGAGACCGTCCCTCGACTACAGCGTAAAGTGCGACCTTCAGCAAGTTACGCAAGAAGTCTTGCAGTTCTGGCGAGAGCTAAAGAGGCGAATCTCATAACTAAAACATCCTTGATTGTAGGTTTAGGTGAACGAGAATCAGAAATAGATAACTGTCTAGTAGATCTGGCGGCTATTGGTTGTGACATAGTAACAATCGGTCAGTACCTAAGACCATCATCAAATCACCTACCCATAAAAGAATGGGTAAGTCCGAGTGCCTTCAAAAGGTGGAAGGAAATTGGAGAAAATCTTGGAATTTCACATGTTGAAGCTAGTCCTCTAACACGATCCAGTTACCACGCTCGACAAGCTTTAGAATCTACAGGTGGTTCGCCAGTCAGTATTGAGCGTCCACAGTTAGTTTCCGCAGACAGCTGCTAAAAAATAGATGATTCGCCTTGATGCATCTACTGTCCTTTTGCAATGGGCGGTTGGCGGTCTTCTCTTTCTTTGGGTTACCTGCCGTCATCGCAAGGTAGGCATAGGGTACGGATGGTTACTGCGCTCAACGTACATAATCATGTTGATCTCAGCACTTGCAGTTGGGCTATTAACAGAAGCTGTATTAGCACGTGAAATAATCACCATAGGAATAGTCATAGCGACAGCAATACCTCTTCTAATTTCTTTTTTAAATAGAAAAAATGAGAAAAAAGATCCCAATTTAAATCTCGATTTGGTTGCGCCGATACTCGGTTTAGCTGCTTTAGTAGTCGCAGCATTAGATGCAGGAGGACCACCGGCTCTTGCAATAGCCCGAATCCTTATAGGAGCAATTTTTCTTGGAGTTGTAAGCGACGCAATGCTCCTAGGCCATTGGTATCTAGTTCAACCTGGACTAGTTAGGTCTCCTCTTCT
The DNA here is from genome assembly GCA_003214465.1 of Acidimicrobiales bacterium AG-414-N20. GTDB lineage: Bacteria > Actinomycetota > Acidimicrobiia > Acidimicrobiales > MedAcidi-G1 > MedAcidi-G1. The sequence goes on from QCLO01000010.1 coordinate 11,390, forward strand.
GGAACTAGTCAGGCTAACAGGGATAATCTGGCCATTTGAATTAGCTGTACTTTTATATCCAACCGGAATGATTTCAGTAATTAATGGAAACATCGACGATGGTTATGGAGGATTGCTGGGTTGGTTCTGGATTGCCTGCACAGTTATGACAATCATCTTGGTGTTCGTAACACGTGCGGCATTAAAGGAAAGACAATATTCTGCAGTAATGGCAGCAACTGGGTTACTGTACCTGGCAATACTCACGGGATTTGGAATGGATTTAGTTGCTAGAGCAACACTTGCTTAAAATAGAAACCTACTCGAGGGTCTAGGTACTTGGTGCAGTTAGGATTACCGAATGAAGGTATATACAAGACGAGGAGATGATGGCTCCACCGATCTTCTATATGGAGGTCGTGTTTCAAAGAATGACTCGCAACCGGAAGTATACGGAGATGTAGATGAGACACAGTCTTTCATCGGTTTGGCAAGAGCTGCAGCGGGTGAAGAACTCTCAGACGTCTTGGTAAGAATTGAGCGTGAACTCTGGATAGCAATGGCAGAGTTAGCTTGCAACCCAGAGAAAATTGACAAACTTGATGAGACCAGCCGCTTAACTAAAGAAATGGTTAAAGGTCTTGAGGATCTAATAGATGAATTTAGCGAAAAGTTTGAGGCACCAAAAGAATTCGTAGTTCCAGGTGAAGAAGAAGTAGCAGCAAGATTAGATGTGGCAAGAACTGTTTGCCGTCGTGCTGAAAGATCAGCAGTAGGACTTGAGTTGAAAGATTCATATGTAGTCCCGTATCTAAATCGACTTTCAGATTTTCTTTGGAGTGCAGCACGATGGCAAGAAGGCCAATCTGTAACCACTAAATCTGTTCCCATATCTGAAAAATAAACATCCAGCTAGGAGAAAACATGACAATAAGCTTTACGACCGCCAGACGTCTACCAACAAATGCAGCAGTAGTTGCTTACGGAATTAAGTCGGATGAATTAGGCAATCTGCCAGCATGCTTTAGTTCGACAGAACTTAAAAAACTTGGTTTTAAAGGTGAATTGGGACAAGTCCAAATACTTCCAGAAGGAAACAAACTTATCGCAGCTGTAGGCCTCGGAGAGTCAACTGAAATCAGTCCAACCAAATTAAGGACGGCAGCAGCTGCACTTGCAAGAGCGGCTCGTCGACATGCTTCGGTTGCTACAGATTTGGTGTCGAAGTCTGAAATTGAAACCACTCAAGCTATTCAGTCGGTGGTTGAAGGAATGGCATTATCTCTTTACAAATTCGATTACAAATCATCCTCAACAAAAAATAAAGAAGATGAAGTTTTAAAAAAAGTGGTACTTGCTGGCAGCACGTCGTCTACAGCTAACTCAGCAATCTTGAAAGCAACTGCTGTTGTTGAAGGTGTCGTATTGGCTCGCGACTTAGTGAACGAACCCGGCGGAAGCCTCACCCCCCAAGTATTTGCCCGCAAAGCCACACGAATGGCAAAAGAAAAAGGACTTACAGCAAAGGTGATGGATGAGGCCGCTATAAAAAAAGCAGGCTTCGGAGGCCTCCTCGGAGTGAATCGAGGTTCAGACCACCCACCAAGGTTTGTTGAATTGACCTACAGGCCAAAAGGCAAAGCAAAAGCAACCTTAGCCCTAGTAGGTAAAGGGATTACTTTTGATTCCGGTGGGCTTTCAATCAAACCATGGCAAGGCATGTCTGAAATGAAGACGGACATGGGAGGAGCTGCAGCTGTAATTGGGGCAATGTCGGCGCTTTCTTCTTTAGCCCCCAAAATAAGAGTTAAAGGGTATTTACCCATGACTGACAACATGCTCGGAGGGGATGCAACAAGGCCGGGAGATGTATTGAAAATCAGAAATGGTAAAACGATTGAAGTGATAAACACTGATGCAGAAGGGCGACTCATACTTGCAGATGCACTTTCCTTAGCGAGCGAAGCTAATCCAGATGCAATAGTGGATCTGGCTACATTAACAGGAGCTTGTGTCGTCGCACTTGGCTCTGACATAGCAGGATTAATGGGCAAAAACGATGCTTTCTTGAATCAAGTTGAGAAAGCGGCTAAAGACGCTGGAGAGAAAGTATGGCAACTTCCGCTCCCAGATGAATATAAGGATCTTTATAAGTCGCCTATTGCAGACATGAAAAATATAAGCGCTGGAGGTTATGGGGGTGCCTTAACCGCTGGACTTATTCTTTCAGAGTTTGTCCCTGAAGGAATCCCTTGGGCTCATCTGGACATAGCTGGACCAGCCCGAGCCGATAAAGACAATGCAGAAAATGTAGAAGGTGGGACAGGTTTCGGCGTTAGAACTCTTATCAAACTAATTCAATCCTTTGAACCTCCAGAATCTGAATAAAAGACATCAGCAAGAATGACCGGACCGTTACAACAAGCAAAAGACCTAATAGACCAAGCAAGCAAAATAACCGTTCTAACTGGAGCTGGAATATCAACAGACAGCGGAATACCTGATTTTCGGGGTCCCAATGGCATATGGACAAAAAATCCTGAAGCTGAAAAAGCATCAAACATTCACTACTACATGGCGGATCCCGAAATACGCAAAAGAAACTGGGCTCTGAGATCTTCAGGTGAGCTCTGGCCAAATGTTGCTCCTAATGAAGGGCATTCAGCCCTAGTACATCTCGAAAAAAGAGGGCTCCTGCAAATGCTCGTAACACAGAACGTTGATGGCCTCCACCAAATGGCAGGAAACGACCCTAAACGAGTGGTTGAAATACACGGCACCGTGAAAGAAGCAATGTGTCTTGAATGCGACTGGCGAGACGATATTGAAGTAGTTCTTCAAAGAGTTCGAGAAGGTGACGTTGACCCACATTGCTCATGCGGTGGGCTGCTTAAATCGGCAACAGTAAGTTTCGGTCAAAATCTTTTTCCTGGAGATATAGACAGAATGTTTGATGCATCTTTGTCATGTGACCTTTTACTAGCAGTTGGCACCAGCCTTCAGGTTTTTCCCGTAGCTGAGATGCTTCCTACGGCAGTAAATAATGGTGCTAAAGCATTGATAGTAAATGGTGAGTCGACAGTGATGGATCAACTAGCTGAAATTGTCGTAAAGGGTGAAATAAGCAAAGTTTTGCCCGAAATAGTCTCACTTTAGAAAACTAAAGTGCCAAATATAGACAAGATTCATAGAATTTCAGAATGTCAACATTCCAAGAACTCCTAGCACAGGCAAAAAGTCTGATCGAGGAAACAGATCCCTCAGAATCCGAGACTCTTATTACACAAGGCTGGGTAATCCTGGACGTTCGAGAAGTCGAAGAATACGACCAAGGAATAGTTCCGGAATCTATTTTGATACCTCAAGGACAAATTGAAGAAACAATAGAAGAGCACATACCCGATCACGACCAACCAATAATTGCGATGTGCGCCGGAGGTGTACGGTCAGCATTTGCTGCAGTCACATTAAATGAACTCGGGTATAAGCATGTCGTATCTATGGATGGAGGTTTCAATCTCTGGAAACAGGAAGGAAGAGATTGGGTAACATCGCAAATTTTGGAACCAGAACAACGGCAACGTTATGAAAGACACATAACCCTCCCTGAAATTGGAGAAAAAGGTCAACAAAAACTTTTGGACTCTCGAGTCGTAATAATAGGTGCAGGTGGTCTCGGTTCACCAGCGGCGCTATACCTCGCAGCAGCAGGAATAGGAACAATAGGTGTTGTTGACATGGATACTGTTGAAGAGTCAAATCTTCAACGGCAAATCCTGCACAACACAGAAACAATAGGACAAAACAAAGTCGATTCAGCCGAAAAAACCCTTTCAGCTCTGAATCCCGACGTAAACATCATCACATATAACACACGTTTAAACAAAGACAACGCGATTGGAATAATAGAAAATTACGACGTGGTGGTTGACGGAACTGACAACTTCCCAACCAGATACCTAATCAATGACGCGTCAGTTAAAACAGGAACGCCTGTCGTACACGGGTCAATATTTCAGCATGAAGGTCAAGTAACAGTCTTTGAACCAAAAAATGGACCAACCTACAGAGACATTTTTCCCGAACCACCACAAAATGAATCAGTCCAAAATTGCACAGAGGCGGGAGTGTTGGGAGTGCTACCAGGGATAGTAGGAACTATTCAAGCATTAGAAACAATAAAACTAATCCTGGAGATCGGAGAAGGGCTTTCAGGAAGGCTAATTGTTTTCGACGCTCTAGAAATGTCATTCCACGAATACAAAATCGATCAAGACCCCAATAACCAGATCACTTGGAAAAATCGCGATCAGATCCAACTCGAAGAAAATGAAGAAACCTGTCAAATAAGTCCATCTCAACCTCCCGAAACCTGATGCAACTAAAGATAGTCAGTTGACTAGCAGAAAATTTTGAGTTTTATTAATTACGGTCGTACGATATGACCCTTACTCTTAGAAAGTTCATTAATGTCAAAGATTGCAATAGTTGGAACAGGATATGTGGGTTTAACGGCAGGAGCATGCTTCGCCCATCTTGGACATCAAGTCATCTGCTACGACATCGACAAAGAAAAAATTGACAAACTTTCAAATGGACAAATACCTATTGTAGAAAAAGGCCTTGAAACACTAGTCAAAGAAGGATTGGAAGAGAACAAACTTTCTTTTACCAGCATCCCTGAAGAGGCGGTTTCTGAATGTGAAGTAATTTTCCTTTGTGTCCCAACACCTCAAAGGAGTGACGGCACCACAGACATTTCTATGGTTGATTCCGCAGTTAGCTCAATAGCTCAGATTTTGCCTGAGAATTCGATTCTAGTAAATAAGTCGACAGTCCCAGTAGGGTCAGCTAAAAAAGTAATTGAGGGTCTAAACAGGCCAGATATAGAAGTGGTTTCAAACCCTGAGTTTCTGAGAGAAGGCACAGCAGTTGATGACTTTCTTAAACCCGAAAGAATAATTATCGGTTCAAAAAATCCAGATGCAGCTCAAATAGTTGCAGAGCTGTACAAAAAAATTGAAGCGCCACTTCTAATAACCGATCCAATTTCAGCTGAGACAATTAAATACACCGCGAACGCATTTCTGGTAACAAAACTTTCTTTTATTAATTCAATAGCTGCAGTTTGTGAAGGTGTTGGTGCTGACATCACTGATGTAATAAAAGGAATTGGCTCTGACTCTAGGATCGGCGAAAAATACATGAGGCCTGGACCTGGTTGGGGAGGCAGTTGTTTCCCTAAAGACACGAAATCACTCATACATATGGCCGGGCAAGCAGGTTACAATTTTCGATTTCTCGACACCGCAGTAGCTGTTAATGAAGAACAGTTCGATCGCGTTGTGCAAAAAATACGCACTGCTGTAGGAGGCGAATTAGAAGGAAAAATAGTTGCAGTATGGGGGCTCACATTTAAAGCCGGAACCGATGACCTTAGAGATTCACCTTCGTTGGCCGTGATAAAAAGACTTCACGAAGAAGGCGCAGCAGTTACTGCACATGATCCAACCGTGGGTCAACATAAAGAAGGGATTCCTGAACAAGTAACTATTTCAAAAGAGCCACTTGAAGCTTGTGAGAATGCAAATGCAGTCGTGCTTCTAACAGATTGGAAAGAATACGAAACTATCGGTCCTGATGATGTTACGGATCGCTTAGCAGATCTGAATTTGATTGATACGCGAAATGTTTTCAACCCTAAAGAATGGGAAGATAAAGGTTTCACTTACCAGGGAATTGGGCGTTGAAGCTATTAATAAATCAACTCTAGAAAAAGCAAACATTTGAAATTTTTCGACAGACTTCCTTTTGGAACGACAACAGTAGGTGTGGGACTTCTGATTAACGGGGTCTCTGCCTATATCTTCATTTCTGTTGCCTCAAGAGACCTCGGAGCTGAAATGTACACACCTCTAGGCATGCTTTGGGCTTTGAGTTTTCTCCTTGGGCCAGGAATTTTTCAACCGTTAGAGCAACAAACTGCACGCAGTATCGCAAGCCGTTCCGGTAGAGAGATAGTTCCTGTCGTTAAAGCAGCAGCAATTATTGGAGGTTCGGTAACCCTTTTACTAGTTGGTTTTGCACTAATTTTTAATTCATGGCTTATTAAAAGCATCTTTAGTAATGAAAGTAGTTTACTGATAGCGATCATATTGGTAGTTGTCGGTTTAGGTTTAGCCCATTTGGTAAAAGGTGTTCTAGCCGGAGCAGGGCGCTTCAAAAATTATGCACAATATTTGGTAGGGGAAGGCTTGGGTCGTTTAATAGCGACTGCAGCGCTGGCAATTTTTGCCTCAGGTGAAGTTTGGATGTATGGATTAGCTTTGGGGCTTTCGCCTTTCATAGGAATTTTATTTGCCCTTATTGGACAAAATGATTTGATTAGACACGGGGATCCAGTTAGAGCAAGAGAGATTTCAAGACCTTTAGGAGTGCTTTTACTGGCATCACTTGCAACCGCGATGGTTTTAAATGTAAGTCCATTAGCCGTAGAACTATTAGCTGAAACAAATCAAAAAGAAGAACCAGGAAAGTTTCTTAACGCGCTGCTAATAGCAAGGATCCCCTTGTTTTTCTTCCAAGCCATTCAGGCTGCACTTCTTCCACGGCTTTCTCACCTAGTCGCTTCCGATGAGTATGAGAAATTTAAAAATGAATTAATGAGGCTTCTCAGTTTTGTAACAATATTTGGTGTCTGTTTTATCTTGTTGATGGCAGTTTCTGGTCAGTGGTTAACACGAATTGCTTTCGGTTCTGAATACGAGATTTCGAACCGAAACATGCTTCTTTTAGCTATTTCCAGCATCGGTCTTATGTACGCATTATCAATCACCCAAGGTTTACTGGCATTTCACCGGCAAGGGCTTTCGGCGACAGCTTGGATCTTTGGTATAGCTACTTTCCCTGTCACAATTTCTTTTGGGGAGGATCTCTTCTTACGAGTAGAGGTCGCACTGATCTTCACTGTCTTTATTACAGTGCTACTTTTAGGCATTTTTATCACTAAAAGTTTTAAAACTCATAGGGTAAACAAAACTTAAATATTAAAAGCCTCCACTAGTGCGACTGTTCTTGCTTCTACAATCCGAAGTGCGGACAGCAAGGCAACCTGAGCATGATTTCAGAAGATCTAGAAAATTTTGAAAAACCGAATGGCGTTATATCAAAACGACGCCATAGATTCAGAGCTCTGCTTGCAGTTGTGGCACTATTCGCTGCATCCATCGTCTCAATCCCACCCGCGAATGCCGATATAAGAGTGACAGTTGAAGCAGGTGACAGTTTGTCGTTAATAGCACTCGAGTACGGTGTGTCAACTCAGTCAATAATGAATGCGAATGGAATAAATAATCCCGATCTTCTATTCATGGGACAAGAACTAATAATCCCAGGTGTAAGTCAAACGGTAAGCACAGCGTCTGTAATAGTTACAGTTGAATGGGGTGACAGCCTTTCAGAAATAGCTGAAGATTACGGTGTTTCAGTTTCTTCATTGATGGAAGCCAACGGCATTACGAATGCAAATTCAATTTTTGAAGGTCAAGAGCTAAAAGTGCCAGGCGTGTCAGCACCCTTACAGCCTGCAGGACCAGTTATTGTCACTGTGGTATCGGGAGACACTCTTTCTGAAATAGCTTCAAAATACGGTGTCGGACTTTCCGTGCTAATGAACGAAAATGGAATAACAAAACCAGATGCAATATACATAGGTCAAAAAATACGTATACCAGGAACTGGTGCTCCACCTGCAACGACACTTCCACCAATAAGAATAAATGTTCAGTTCGGAGACACTCTCTCGGAAATTGCCGATACCTACGGTGTTAAAGTTTCATCAATAGTTTCTGCAAATGGTTTATCTAATGAAAATTACCTTTCAGTAGGCCAAGAGTTGATTATTCCTGGCGTGTATGGAACGGCGGGTTCACCTCAATATTCAACTGACTACGGCCCAGTGGTAGTAAACGGGAGAGGTTGGGGGCATGGAAGAGGTATGGGCCAGTATGGATCTCTTGGATACGCCATTGATGAAGGATGGGGGAGAGATCAAATACTTAACCATTATTACGGTGGGACCACAGCTGGAACAGTGCCTAATGATGAAATAGGTGTCAGATTACTTAGTCACGATGGTAAACCAACAACGGTTTATGTCGAAAGCGCTCTTTTAGCAATTGCAGGAGAGGCTGGTAATTGGACCCAATTAAGTGGTAAAGCAGTGCAGGTAACTCTTGAAGGAAACTCTGACCGTTACCGAGTAGCCACGGGACAATCATGCTCCGGGCCTTTTACTAACACAGGAATTTATGTTTCAAGTCCCATAGTAAGAATAAGAGCGGCACACATGGCACCTCCAGGGGCTACAACTACGACAACGACTACGACAACAACTACGACTACGACCACCACAACTTTGCCGGGCGAGACTCCTGCAACTACCACAAGTACAACAACAATGCCGTCAACGACAACAACACCACCAACTACGACGACTCCTCAACCAGGTTCAGTATTTCAGGTACTCGACACAACTGAAGCAGACCTTGATTGGACTCTTCAGGTTTGCGAAGGCTCAAACAAAGCCACGTGGTACCGGGGAGAAATCAGAGCAGCTCGGGCTGAAGGAAACCAAAGAACTGTTAATTGGTTGCCAATCGAACAATATTTGCGTTCAGTGGTTCCACGTGAAATGCCACCCGAATGGGGTGACATGGGAGGTGGAGCTGGAATTGCTGCACTAGAGGTCCAATCGGTAGCAGCTCGTTCTTACGCACTAGCCGAAAAACGTTATGCATACGCGAAAACATGTGACACTATCCGATGTCAGGTCTATGAAGGAAGAAGAAGCCGTTCTGGAAATAGATCATGGTCAAACGAGGACTCCAGATCAGACACTGCCATAAGAAACACAGCAGGAATGGTTAGATACCAAGATGGAAAAATAGCTAGAACTGAATTCTCTGCATCAACCGGCGGCCACACGATAACTGCAGATTTCCCAGGTGTTCCCGACGCAGGGGATGATGTATCAATTAATCCTGTACATAAATGGACGAAAGAAATAACCGTAAACGATGTAATTTCACGTTTTGGTTTAACACCACTTTATGAAATAGAAGTCATTTCACGTGATGGATTCGGTGACGACGGCGGAAGAGCGGAAGAGATAGAATTTAGAGCGCGCGACGGGCAACGTTTCGTAATTACCGGTAATCGTTTCAGAAGAGAGTTCGGACTTAAATCAAACTGGTATGGAGTCAACTATGGCCCACCCGAAGCAGCGACCCAATTTCCAGAAGAACGACTGGATGAATATAGGGTTACCACTGGCTACACAGAAGAAGAATGGCAGTCACTACTCGACTCAGCAGACCACTTGCAAATGACACCAAACGAATTCCAGTTCTCAGCGGTATGGGCAGTGGCCTTCTTATTAAATCTTTCATCTAACGAAAACGGCTCCAAGCCACTAACGGAACCTCCCTTGATTGAAGGTGTGCATAATGTTGAAACCGCCTATAAGGCTGCGACAGAAGACCAGAGAGCTCTTGAAAAGATCGCAGAAACATTTTCTATAAACGGCGGTCAAGCCCAAAAAGCAGCCGTAACCATACTTGTTTTCCTTGTCCAAATAGCAAAAGCTTCAGGTCGTTAAATTCCCGTAGTCACTTAATGTCCTTAAGGAAGGTACCCTCCGGTGATGAAAGGTCTTATTTTGGCAGGGGGAAGCGGACGAAGATTACGGCCAATAACCCATAAAACAGCCAAACAATTGCTGCCAATAGCAAATAAACCAATACTCCACTACGTAATTGAAGATTTAGTAGGTGTTGGAATCACAGAATTGGGAATAGTCGTAGGTGACACAGCACAAGAGATTGAAAAATCTGTTGGAAACGGTTCTCTATGGGACGCAAACATAACCTACATAAAACAAGAAAAGCCACTGGGGTTAGCTCATGCTGTCTTAATCTCTGAACCTTTTTTAGGACAAGAAAAGTTCGTAATGTATCTTGGCGACAACATGTTTGAAGATTCTCTTCATGACGTAGTTGACGGTTTCGAAAAGTCTTCAACAAATGCGCGACTACTTTTAGCAAAAGTTCACAACCCGCAATCTTTTGGAGTGGCTGAAGTTGATGAACAAGGGGCTATTAAAGGTCTTGTCGAAAAACCTGAAAATCCTAAATCAGACTTAGCGCTTGTAGGGGTTTACCTTTTTGATTCGACAATTCATCGAGCAGTAAAAGCCATCGAACCTTCCAATAGGGGAGAATTGGAAATCACTGACGCAATCCAATGGATGATCGATGAGAATCAAAACGTAGAACACAGAACATTAAAAGGCTGGTGGATAGATGCGGGAAAGAAGGATCCCTTATTGCTATGTAATGAACTGATACTAGAGAAAATCGAATCACTTTTTCTAAGCCAAATAGGCGAGACAGTAACACTAAAAGGGGAGATAGTCGTAGGGGAAAACGTTGAAATAATAGATTCGAATATTCAAGGGCCGATAGTAATTGGATCCGGAGTAAGAATAGAAAGAAGTGATATCGGGCCTTATGTTTCAATAGGGGATGAATGCAAAATAGAGGACTCATCTGTGGAACGGTCAGTAATCATGGAAAAGAGTTATCTAAGCGGAGTGACACAATTGACTAAATCAGTTTTAGGAAGAGAAGTTGAAATCGATGGAAAAGAATCAGAAGTTCAAGAACCAACTTCGTTGATGCTTGGTGATGGAACAAAAGTGAACCTTAAAAATGGTTGAAATTAAAAAATCAGAAGTTATAAATGGCGTAATTGTTGCCGAACCTCAAATATTTGAGGACGACCGTGGATTTTTTATAGAGACATGGAGACAAGAGTGGCTACCTGAAACTCGGCCAATGATCCAATCAAATAGAGCAGATCGATCAAAAGGAACTTTAGTGGGATTCCACTACCACATGAATCAGTCAGATTACTGGTACGTATCACATGGGCAAGCTCAAGTGGTACTCCATGACCTCAGACAGGGTTCACCCACACAAGGAGCAACGCAAAATTTTAAACTGGGAACAAGTAACAACTCAGAACAAAAAGGTGTCTATATTCCACCAGGTGTAGCTCACGGATTTGCTGCTATAACAGACATAACGATCACGTATTTAGTTGACAGTTATTACGATCCTAAAGATGAATTAGGCGTAGCTTGGAACGATCCCCAAATCAGAGCAGATTGGGAAATCGATAACCCAATACTTTCAGAAAGAGACCAATCGAATCCTCTTTTGGAAGGCATAGAGGAACATTTGCAACCCAAATTTCAGGCAGATTCCTAATGCGTCTATTAATAACAGGAGGTGCAGGATTTATAGGGTCGGCTTATGCAAAAAAATTGATAGCACAAGGTGATGAAGTAATCGTCTATGACGCACTTACATATGCAGGCAATTTAGACAATCTTAAAGAAGTTGAAGAAAACGATTCTTATAAGTTCATTTATGGAAATGTGTGTGACCTAAAGAAACTTGATGAAGCTATCAAAGATTGTGACGGCGTAGTTCATTTCGCAGCAGAAAGTCATGTGGATCGATCTATTTCTGACCCCAGTCCGTTCATTGAAACGAACTGCACTGGGACCGCAAATCTTTGTGAACTTGTACTTAAAAATGAAATCGAAAAATATGTTCACATATCCACTGACGAGGTTTACGGGTCGATTGGAAGCAAAATCGGTGAGGGTTCTTTCACCGAAGAAGACTCTCTGAATCCCTCCTCTCCTTATTCTGCAACAAAGGCAGCTGCAGATTTGATTGCCTTGTCGTATCATCAAACGTATGGGCTGCCAGTAAGCATTATTAGACCTTCTAATAATTATGGTCCGAACCAATTCCCAGAAAAAATAATTCCTCTTTTTATAACAAATCTTCTCGAAGGTAAAACAGTTCCCCTATACGGAGATGGCCTCAACATAAGGGACTGGTGCAATGTCGAAGATACTTGCGAAGCAATAGACACAGTTTTAAGAAAAGGAGAAAAAGGCTGCGTATACAACGCAGGAGCAGGTAACGAGAAAACAAATTTAGAACTCGCTGAAAGACTCATTGAGTTGTGTGAAGCTGACAGTTCGTTGATTCAGAAAACACCCGATAGAGCAGGTCATGATAGGCGTTACTCAATAAATTCAGATTTAATTCATCAGCTCGGATGGCAACCAGAATGTGATTTCGAAAAAGGACTTGAGAAGACTGTTGATTGGTACAAACAAAACAGGCAGTGGTGGGAGCCGTTGAGAAACGAGCCGCGATGACGGTTTTCATCTGTGGTTCCACGGGTCGCCTAGGAAGATCTGTAGCTAAAGTCTTCGAACAAGAAGGAAAAGTTGTTGCGCCCACCAGACAAGAGCTCGACTTAAGATCGAAAGACGACATACAGGAAGCGATTGAGGTTAACCAACCTTCAATATTGATCAATTGTGCAGCTTGGACTGATGTTGACGGGTGTGAAAAAAACCCGGAATTAGCAAAAGAGATAAATGCAACTTTGCCCCAACAATTAAGTGAGCTGAGCAAAAAAGTCGGAGCCCACTTAGTTCATATTTCAACCGATTTTGTTTTTGATGGAAAAACTGAAATTCCTTATAACGAGAAGCAGCTTCCCAACCCATTAAGTGTTTACGGGCAAACAAAACTCGATGGTGAAATTGGTGCAGGGCCAAATGCAACTATTATTAGAACTTCATGGCTTCAAGCTCAAGATGATTCAAACATGCTGAAATGGATACTTGAAAGTTTCAAGAAAACCGGACCGATCGAAGTCCCAAATGACCGTCGTGCAAATCCAACTTTCGTTTCCGACCTATTACCGGTGATCAAACATTTTGCAGAGTCGCGCTACGAGGGTGTGGTGCATGCAACAAATCAAGGAACTACGAACTGGTGCGAGTTCGCAAAGTTTATTGCCGAAAAATCTCACAATGATCCAACCCGTATAATCCCATCGGAAGTAGAAAAACTAAACCGTGTTGCAGAAAGGCCGGCCTTTTCAGCTTTAGACAACTCTGTGATCCGCGAAGAAAAAATTGATCCAATCCGACATCACCAAGATGCTGTATTGGACTTAATGAGGCAAACATAAACAAAGTGAACACTGACCTAAACCTCAAAGCAATAAGAACCTGTGACCATCTAATAGATGTATTCATAGGTCTTATAGCTTCATGGACACTTACATTTCATGTTTCGAAACTCTTCAACTTGGAAAGAGATACAGCTTTGATAATTGGAATCATCGTGTTCACAGCAGTTATCTATTCTCTTTTTAACAATTCAGAAAAATACAAAACCGCAAATGACCCGCCATCATTCACAAGTACGCAAAACAAGTCTCATACAGTAATTTTTCTTTCACTAATAGCGGTATCAGCCCTATTAGCTTGGGTTGATCTAGACGGATTACTCTGGCCGTTAGCATGGATCCTTTTGATAGGAGTCCTTTTTTTCTCATTTAAAAACTCCTGGGAAAGTGACAGGACAACAACTTCACAGCGGACTCGAGAACTTTCACGATTAGGGACGATTCTTGTCATCGCACTCGCATTATTAACAGCATTTCTGTCTTTGATAATGGTCCGCCCGGACCAAGATGACGTTTTTCTCGTAAATCACTCCACTTGGGTGTCAGAACATGCAGAAGAACTACCACAACGAGACACAATTTTTAGCGATAACAGCCTCCCTACAGAAAGGCCAGCTGGGCTTCAAACCTCGATCGAATCCTTAATAGGGGCAGTGTCCGCTCATATTCCTGCTACAGCCGCGGCTTTAACATATTTTGCTTGGGGGCCGCTTATTGCCGCTCTGGGGGTTCTTGCGACATGGCGACTACTGCGGGGGTTAGGAGCAAGATCGCCAGCGTTGGCGACCTGGGCGGGGACCGCTTTTTTGATTGTTGATGGTGAGATGCACGCATCATTCGGAAATTTTTTTGCAGGAAGATCCTGGCAAGGTAAAGCGGTTCTTTTACTTTTAGTTATGCCGATGCTCTGGCATCATGGTGCCAACTGGGGAAGAACAGGTTCGAAGAGATCCCTGTACGTAGTGACACTCGCAGGGATAGCAGGAATCGGATTAAGTTCATCAGCGGCATTTCTGGTGCCAGCGGTCGTATTGGCAGCAGTGGCCGTGACTTCAATCGAGCAACAAAAACCACAGAGACTAATCCACTCTTTAATTGCCATCACTCCAGCGGTTATAGCTGGCTTCTATGCGATTCTCTCAGAGCCTCAAAAACTTCAAGCCGCTAAAGGTTTTATAGCAAGTATCAGTCCCAAAGAACTTCTGGACAGTGGCAATGAACCTATAGAAATTTTACGAATGGTATTTGACAGAGGTGCGACAACATTCATAATCATGATTTGCATACTCACATCTTGGATCACTATAAAAAACAGATCATCCAGACTGGTATTACTCGCAGGACCGATAGTTGTATTTCTGGGTTTCTTCACCCCAGGAATACTTGACGTTATGAATGAAATCGGTGATGCAGATGCAGTTGCATGGAGAACTCTCTGGGTCTTGCCACTACCGGCAATGGTCGGACTCGTTTTAATCGCACCTCGAGCGGGGATTAGAGGCGCCCCTGTAATCGCTTCGATAACCTTAGTGGCAACTTTTTTGGCATTAGGAACTCCCATCACAAGCTCTGATAACAGAAAAACAGAAATAGTTTGGCCACCTGCCTATGATCTTCCTCAACCAGAACAACAAAGCGCTTCAAGTCTTATAGAGATAGTCGACCCGGGAGGCATAGTAGCAGGGCCAGAAAATGTAGATTTTTCAGTTTCTGTATTGACTACAAAGGTTCGTTCAGTCAACCCGCGTTCTGCTTATTTGACTGGAAGACACGCAGGGGAAGAGTTCCGATCAGACGAAAGATTAATTCTTTCCCGAGGATTGGAAACTGGCAGGTCAGAATACGGAACTGAAAGTTTCGAAAACGCCTTGAGAGTTCTTAGTCCGGACGCGGTATGCCTTAAAGACACAATTGAACAAGAAGTAGCTGAAGTGCTAAAAAAAGTTGGTTATAAAGAAATTGGAAATGATGGCTTCTGCCGAATGTGGGTGGAGTGACGGCTGATCGTCAACGGGGCCTAGTCCACCTAGCTAATAATCGTCCACCAGGAAAACGTTTCAACCAAGAAAATTTACTACGAAAACTCGCTTGAGTTGAATGAATCGAAAAAGCACTGTTCACGCTTCGACGATTAGTTTCATACAAATCCTCCAAATGGTCAGTAATTTGACCAGACATCACTACAGAACGAAGGCTGGCTTCAGCTTTATAAAAATCGGTTAGGAGGTCATTTCTTAGATCTTTCGGAAACATCTCAAGGAATTTGATAGTTAAATCCTCGATAGACATATTCGAAGTCCAAGGGACCTTAGAGCCTGATTTAACAATCAGATAAGAAAGTTTCCATAGGGAGCGGGCTATAGCAAGATCAGCATTAACTCCGCCTGAAGCCGACCATTCATCGTCAATTAGTTTTAAGACCCCATCTTCGAAAACCAGATTGTCGAAACCGCAATCAATGAAACCCTCACCCAAAACTTCAGATGACAAGTCAGTGAGGAAAGGGTGTATTTCCGAATCTGCGGGAGGAGTGCAAGTATTGAGCGTCAACCAATCATCAAACATCGACAAAAGAGATTCAAAATCTTTTAGATTCCCCTCTCTCAGACTTCTCAACGCCAACTGTTCAAGATTCGGACCCGAAACATATTTCTCAGCTGAAGACTCGTCATTTTTTTGAATTAGCCAAGAAGATTCAGAAGAAATATTTTCATATGCTGGCTTCCGATTGATTTTGCGTGTTCCGTCTTCAACAGTTACTTGTCTAACCCCTAAGAAGTCTTTCTTCCTGTCCCCAGAAAAGCGCCAAGCGATAACATCCTCGTCAAGAATCGATTTGGATTCATTAAGTCTGCAAATAACTAAAAAAGAGTTAGACATATCTTGACCCATGTCAGAATCAACTACTTGACGATGTAAAGCTCTGGTGTCAAAGAAAGGCAAAACACCTGAACGGCTGCGATCTACCGGCGAACCTACAAGCTGGTCTATTAAATCAACACGGTCGTTTTCCATGTACGCACGATCGCTAAGGATCGTCAAAGGCAGTTTGTAATCAGGAAATGGGTATAACCAATTTTGATGTTTGAATCCCGCATCCGTGAGGAGAGAAGAAAGTACAGGTTTTGAAAAAGTTTTTACTGAACTAGTTGAAACATAACCTTCTAAACCAACCCACGGTTCATTAAGGTGGTCCTCATTTGCCCCCATCCAATAAGCAAGACCCATCTGATTTTCAATTGCAATAACAATAGACCCATCAGGATTAAGCAGTTGAGATAATTTTTTAAGGAACCCGGCCGAACCAGCAGGGTGGTTAGTCGCATATTCAAGAACACCAATCACAAGAATTAAATCGAAACCTTCACTGTCATCAAAATCATTAACAGACCCACAGCGAACATCAACGTTGAGACCCTCACATCGTAAAGAGGCCAACTCGGCACGCATACTGTCACCTTCAAGAGCAACAACTTCTGCGCCTCTCTCTGCTGCATAACGACTCATGACACCCGTGCCAGCGCCGACATCCAGCACCCTCATAGATTTGTCAAAATTGATAGGGCGTAAAATATTAGTGCGGCGTCTATCAAGGTGATAACGACTTGGCCAATCAGTGATGTGAGACGCTAAAAAATCAGAAGCGCTAGAACGGTCATCAGTCGAAAGGAAAATGCTTTTCATCCGGTCTTCCGCACCATCACGCCAAGTAATTTCTGATGAACTCACTTAATTACTTTCATCCACATTTTTTGCTGCCCAGTTGCCCCCAAGAGCTACTAATCCTGTTTGATGGCTCCCAGCCACAGGATCGACTTCAAATCTGAAAAGATGCGTATGACGTTCAAAAACTTTCGTCATGTCACGACTATGAAGTGCAATTGAAATTTCATACGTTCCAGGTTGCACAGGAAGAGATGGCATTTCATAGTCAACTTCAATTACCCCAACGTCGTTCCCAGCACTTGTAGTGGCTCCTGAATTTATTGAAGAGACATGGGTGCCGTCAGCTCTGTAGAGACCCAGAGCAACAGTTGCTGGCTCACCAGCCCTGTCGGCGTCATAACGAACTCTTATAAGAGCAGGTTGGCCAGAAGCGGCAGAAGACATTGAATGTCCGTTTACATCGACCAGTTCGAGGCTTTTAACCAAGTCATCAGGCTTTAATCGCAAGTGATGCGACTGGTCCGAAACATTCATACCGGAATTTTCGTCGTGTGATATGAAATCTTCGAGAACTGAAGAAGAAGAACCCACCGCAGCAAGCTCGCCTTTGTTTATCCACACACTCGAATCGCAAAGACGTCCGATCATGTCCAAATCATGACTTACGACAACGATTGTCCGTCCCTCATCGCGCAAGCGAGCGAATCTATCTAGACAGCGTTTCTGAAAAGTTAAATCTCCAACAGCCAATATTTCATCCACAAGAAGAATTTCAGGTTCCACATGAATCGCAACCGAAAAACCAAGCCTCATATACATTCCTGACGAATAGTTCCTAACAGGTTCGTCAATGAATTGCTCAAGCTCAGCAAATTCAACAATGTCATCGAACAAATTCCTGATTTCTCGACTCGTAAAACCTAAAATTGACCCGTTCAAATAAACGTTTTCACGACCGGTCAGCTCCGGATGAAACCCTGCCCCTAACTCTAAAAGAGCTGAAAGTCGCCCACGAGCGACTGCGCTACCTTCGTCAGCGCGCAAAATCCCAGCTAAGACTTTCAACAAAGTACTTTTTCCGGATCCATTACCCCCAACAATCCCAAAAGTTTCACCAGTTGGGATTTCGAAACTGACATCACGAAGCGCCCAGAACTCTTCGTACCGGGTTCGATGCCCTGCAAGCAAAGTTGCTTTAAGAGTCCAGTTTCGGTCTTGCATAAGACGAAACTTCTTCCCCAAGCCTTCAACAGTTATGGCGTTACTAGTTCCAACCATGTCAAACTTCCTCAGCCATACGAGGTTCAAGACGATTGAAAATCTTGAAACCTAAATACAAGACAATAAAAGTCGCTGACAGGATAGCCAACCAGCGTTCGAGCGAAGGAAACCGAAGATCGTAGAGAACATTTCTATATGCCTTAGCCCAAGAAACCATTGGGTTCAACTGATAGAGAGTTCGATAGCTAATCCCGAGAAACTCTTTATCTGCAGGGACGAGATTCAGAGGATAAAGAATAGGTGTAAGGAACATCCAAGGTTGCAACGCCACCATCAGAAAATGTTGAATATCTCGAAAATAGACATTGGCAGCACTGATCATCAGCGCAAGACCGATTGTAAAAAGCAGTTGAAGAATCATTAAAGCCGCTATTACAGGTATCCATTGAAAAGCAATATGCCCCTCCCATAAAGCAATCAGAATGAGAAGAACCAGCATCTCAACTATCAAAGTCAAAAATCGAGCCAGAACAGCGGAAGTTGGTAAAACCCAACGAGGAAAGAAAATTTTAGTAATCAGTGAAGAATTAGCAGTTATGGAACGATTAGCTTCAGTGAGACTAGTCACATGGAACTGCCAAGGCAACAGTGTCACTAGAAGGAAAACAGCATAAGAGTCCAAACCGCTCGGATCGCCGACACTGGGTTCAATACGTAAAAAGATCGAAAAGACTGCCGAATATACGACAACGGCTACCAGAGGATTAAATACAGACCATGTCCAACCAAGAACAGACCTCTTATATTTCGACCTCAAATCGCGCAAAGTCAGATTCATTAAGAGATCAGGCTGGATTAGTCCCAACCATTCACGTTTATTCTTAGGTATTCCCACCGCCTAATCCTAGCGTTCAGTTACGGTTCATTCCGTGGCGCCTCGCTTTAGCCACTTTTCATCTAGCCTTAAGGTAGTTGATTATGAACTTATTAGAACCAGGAAAAAATATTTCAAACGAAAGGTATAAGCCAAACAGTTTGTATCTGAGGCTCTGGCATGCCGGTTTTAGGTGGCTTTATTTAATAGACGCAATTGTCATGTTCACCATCATGGTTTTAGTTAATTTGATTCGTTTTGGAACTGATTGGCCAGAAAAAGCTGAAATGTGGATCGGGATAATAGTTGCGACTCTTATTTTTCAACTTGTGTTCTACTTTGGGGGACTCTATGAAAAGCAAGTTCGACTAGGTCAAAGAATGTGGTTCTCGCATGTCGCTGCAATGACACTTATAGGGCTGCTTATAATCGGAGCTTTTACTTTACCTACAGGCAGATACCCAATCCCAAGAGCAAATCTGCCAGCAGTTTGGATACTAATTGCGTTAGCTGCGACAGGGAGTAGAGAACTTTCGAGAAAACTTCGAACACGTCGTTTCGGACCTCCAAGAGTTTTACTAGTTGGTAGTGGTGAACAAACTCAGTTAGCAGCTGAGCATCTCAATGAAAGTGACCGCGGCGCGATTGTCGCAGAGACTTTTAATGAAGAAATTGTTTCGGATTTAGGGTTGATGTCCGAAGTTGAAAAATGCAATGCGACCGATGTTGTTTTTGTCGATGATATTTCTCTTGAAAAAGTTTTTCCTGAACCTGCCAGAACCCTTAATCAGAAAAATATTGGTGCCTACCTGCGCGTAACGGCAGCAACAGCCCTCATAGGGTTAAGAGAAGTGCGAGAGATTTCAGGAATGCCTTATGTAGCGCTGCGGGCAAAGTCACTACGCCCTCATCAAATAAGGCTAAAAAGATTGATTGAGCTATTAGTAGTTTTGGCTATTTCACCTCTAGTGATCGTCTCTTTTCTCGTTGTAGCTGCGTGGCTGAAGTTAATAGCTAAGAAAGAAATAATCTTGAAACAAGAACGCATAGGAAAAGACGGAAAACGTTTCACGTTATTTAAATTCAGAACTATGAGAATCGACGCAGAAACAGAAGGTAAGGAGAAACTCGCCCAAGTTGACGACGAAAGAGTCCTTAAAGGGTGCAACTGGTTGCGTAGAACTCGATTAGATGAAGTCCCTCAGTTCTGGAATGTGTTAATAGGTAAAATGTCGATTGTCGGACCTCGCCCAGAAAGACCAGAAATGGTTTCAAAATTTACAAAGGAAATAACTGGATACGGAAGAAGGCATGAAATACCGCCAGGAATAACCGGCTTAGCCCAGACAAGAGGCGGCTATCACACAGATGCTTCATATAAATTAGGGCACGACCTTCAGTACCTTATGTCATGGTCTCCAATTCTTGATCTACAGATAATGCTAAAAACAGTTTTGGTAATGTTCCGGCGCAAACAATGAAAGACCCAAAGGTAGCAGTAGTTATTCCTGCCAAAAATGCTGAAAAAACATTAGAGAAAGCTTTTGTCTCAGTTCTCAATCAAAAAACAGAAGAACAAATAGAAGTCTGCATAGCAGTGGCTCCATCGGAAGACTCAACATTAGATGTTGCTAAGAGAATTGAAATTGATAACGAGAATGTAACCCTCGTAGAAAACCCATCCGGTAAAACTCCAGCAGGTTTAAATCTAGCTATCAAAAATACTCAAGCTCCTGTGATCGTCCGACTCGATGCACATGCAGAGCTAGAAGAAGAATACATCTCCACTGCTTTAGAAACTTTAAAAAAAACAGGAGCAGCAAATGTAGGAGGAAGACAGAACCCAGTTGGCACCACGCCTTTCGAAAAAGCAGTCGGCATAGCAATAAGTTCACGTTTTGGAGCAGGTGACGCAAGGTTTCGCACAGGCGGTGAGGAAGGTGAAGTTGACACGGTTTACCTTGGAGTATTTGATCGAAATTCAATTGAGAACGTAGGACTTTTTAACGAGAGCCTCATACGCAACCAAGATGCTGAATTAAATTGGCGTCTCAGGGAAACAGGAAAAAAAATATGGTTTCAGCCCGAACTCATAGCAAGTTACAAACCAAGATCGACACTAAAAGAACTGGCAAAACAATATTATGACTACGGAAAATGGCGACGTCACGTAGTTAGTATTCACCCAAGATCCATTAAATTACGCCAACTCATCCCACCACTTAACTCATTAGTATTTCTTCTAGGCACTATTTTTGGATTTTTTTGGGTTCCCTCATTAAGCTTTCCAGTTTTGTATATAGCAGGAATATTTTTCGTAACGACAGTAAAGTCAAAAACGGTTACAGATTTCATTTATCTATTGATAATTTTCCCGACGATACATTTTTCATGGACAGCAGGATTCTTGAGAGGTGTAAAAATCAAGTCATGAAGCTTCATAAGCTTCAATTACATCATTTGCAGGACCATCGGCGACTATAACCCCACCTTCGAGCCAAATAACCCGCTGACAAGATTGCCTTACTTCTTCCAAATTATGGCTTACCAACAAAATCGTTCCCGCTTTCGCACGATGCTCTTCAAGCCGCTCGGAGCTTTTTTTCTGAAAAGAACGGTCACCGACCGCAAGAGCTTCATCTATTAAAAGAATGTCAGGAGCTAGAGCTGTTGCTACAGCAAAATGCAATCTGGCTTTCATACCAGAGGAAAAAGTTTCCATTGGCAAATCTAAAAAATCGCCCAGTTCACAGAAATCAGCAACACTGCCAGTCATGTTCTCGGCTTCTGATTTGCTCAAACCCTGAGCTAATAAACCCAACTGTATATTACGCCAACCTGTTAACTGCGGTCGTAGAACTGCCTGAACACCTAGAAAAGTAGGAACAGATTTAACAAGAACCTCACCTTTGTTCAGAGGAAGAAGGCCTGTCATGGCCTGAAGAAGACTTGTCTTCCCTGAACCGTTGGGACCAATCAAACCGACAGACTCACCTACATTGACATCAAACGTGACACCCTTTACAGCTTCGATTACTCGAATCTCTGGTTTTTGTCCTCTTATTACAGACCTAATTAATTGTCGGTTAGTCCTGACAAAATAACTCACGTGCGCTTCAGAACAACGAATCGCTAAATCAGTCATCCGGTGCCCCCATAAGTAGTTTCTTTAGACCGGAAAGCAGAAAGGCCTACCATTAGAGCTAAAAGCGACCAGACTCCTGTAGCTAACCAGACTTCCACCCCTGTGGAAGTCCCAACCATCACCCACCGCCATAGCGACACAAGGCAATACATAGGATTAAGAAGAAAAATCGCACGCCAGAAATCATCCTCCACGACACTGTCCACCGAGTAAAGAACACCGGAAATGTAGAACAGAAGTCGGAAAACAAAAGGTAAAAGATTCTCGAGGTCCCTATACGAATGATTTATGCGGGCTCCAATTAATCCAATTCCGAGACTAAACGCATTTTGAATCACGAAAACCGGAAGAATAAGAAGCCATCTGACATGTGGCCAATTTCCGTAAGCAAGCACAACGATTGTCATCACCACAAATACCGGTATAAAAGCCAAAGCCTGTCCTACAGTCGCACTCATAGGTAAAACTGCTCTTGGGAAATGAACAGTTCTAATCAGACCCACATTGATGACAAGTGATCTGGTGCTTTCAGAGATAACTCTTTGTGAATTAAAGAAAACGAAAACCCCGATTGTTAGGAAAACCAAATACTGATCAACACCGCGATCGATGGGCATAATCAAACCGAAAACCAGGAAATAGACACCCACCTGAAGTAAAGGGTTTAGAACTAGCCAAATACTGCCAAGAAAAGTGTGAGAATTTTGAGCGCGTAAATCTTCAAGTGGCACACGAATCATGAAATGACGGTGCGCCCAAAGTCTTTTGAGATATTCACTTAGAGAGACGGACTCCCCAACTTTTAATAAGTCCATTCAGTACCTAATCCTATTGGAGCGAAATTAGTTCTATAGTTTCAACGATCGTAGAGCTTAAACTCTTAATTGCGCTAATGTGCCACCACATAGTTTTTTTGGAAAATTTTATGAACCCAAAGATCAATGTTTTATTAGGAACAAAAGCAGAAATGATAAAAGCAGCTCCTGTCATAAAGGAGTTGGAAAAACGCGGCTTTTCTTACCGTCTAATAGAAACAGGTCAACATGGGGCTTATTTGGACAAATTGCGCAAAGAATTTCAGATACGTGAACCCGATGTTCGATTAGGAAAAAAAACCGACGTCGACAGTCTTTTTCAAGCGTGCAAATGGCTACTTGGGTTAATACCTATCATCGTCAGCCGGAAACGCGTTAGAGAACAAGTTTTTTCAACCTCGAGCGGTATTTGCTTAATACACGGAGACACCCCATCGACGCTCGTAGGAGCATTATTAGCTAAAAGAGCAGGTCTCCAGATTGCTCACCTAGAATCCGGTCTGCGTTCAGAAAGTTTTTTGCACCCTTTCCCGGAAGAGATAATTCGGGTAATAGTCATGAAACTCTCTGACGTTCTTTTCGCCCCCGACGAGAAAGCAGTTTCAAATCTAGTTGCGTTAAAAGTCAAAGGGCGAATAGAAGAAACAACAACTAACACAGGAATCGAATCCTTAGAAGAAAACATTGAAGAAGTCAACCGTGCTTCTGGACCAGTGATAGCTACTCTCCATCGAGTTGAAAATTTGCACAGGAAAAAACGTTTAAAAGGTTTTTTGAAACTCCTAGAACAAATTACGCAAAAAGGTCAGCAGGTTTTATTTGTTCTACACCAACCAACCCAAGAAATACTTCACAAGCAAGGACTGCTAAAAAAAATAGAAGAAATAGGAATCAAAACCGTGCCTTTGATGCCCTATAAGGAATTCATAAAAAAACTCGCATCAGCCCCATACGTGATAACAGATGGAGGCTCTATCCAGGAAGAAACCGCCCATATGGGAATCCCATGTTTGCTTTGGCGAGGAAAAACAGAACGCCAAAATGGGTTAGGCCAAAATGTGGTTATAAGCAATTACGACAAAAAAACTAGTGAAGCTTTTTTAAACGATTTTGAGAACCATCGAACTGAAATTCGAAGTGAACATTCAAATCCATCATCTCAGGTAGTTGATGTGCTTGAAGAAACAATGAAAGTTTAATTTCGAGAAACTTTTTTAAAAAATAAACCCGCAATACCAGTGAGTAGCAAATCTCTAATTAATAAAACAATCCTAAAAGCACCAACAAGGAAAAGAGCGTTAACTGTCCAACCAACCACAGCAACAAAAGAAGGCTCGAAAACTCCGAAGCCGTGAGGAACAAAAGGTGCCAAAAGGCTAACCCTCCAGAAAAGAGAAAACCCCCCGACAGCAGTTGACCAATCAATCGACTGACCCATTAAATGAAAATAAGTGTAAAAAACAGTCCCAAAAATTAACCAATAAGCAACAAGAGACACATACATACGACCAATGCCAATGTTTGAAATTTTGCTAGGAGTTTCTAATCCTTTGCGTTTAGCCCACCAAGCAAGAATTTTGTTCAAAATAGGTCTGGCCAAAATTGTTATACCAACTAAAAATAACGCTGAAACCCAGCCCAGCCAGTAAGGAACTGACGAGGAAGCAGCAAGCAATAAAGAGCCGATAAGAACAGCGATAGGTATAGCAAGCAAATTTTCGATTGCGAACATCACAATTAGCGATCTGGTTGCAACACCTTCATTCGCGAGAATCAGACTTCTACTAGCGAAAAGCCAGATCCCACCTGGCAAATAACGTGTAAGAGTCGTTTTAATCGCAGCTTCATTAACTTGCCTCCAACTAACATCTTCACCAAGTTCCTTTAATGCAATTGTCCAAAAAGCCGTATTAGCTAAAAAAGGTAAAACAGCAAAAATAACAAGTGCGACAATCAACACAGGATGAGAAGCAGAAAAAAGGTCAAACATTTCTGAGCCTCTATCGACAAGAAGCCAGATGACGATAGCGACCACGACTAAAAGATAAATACGAGTAACCAAACTTTTGTTATAAGTCATTGGTTCCATCTAAAAGTTCAATTATTTCCACATTTCTTTGTGAACGATCCTGAAGATTCTCGACATGTTCATTCAGCTCATAACGAGCCGACAGGACGCTTTCAACAACAGAAACCAAATCGTTTGTATCCGCTTTTGAAGCTGCTGACCCTAAAGAAGATACCAAAGAGTCAAGTTTTTTAGAAAAAGGAAGACAGACCACAGCAGCGCCTTTCAACGCCCCCACCAAACCAGCGTGATACCTCATAGTCACAATCGCTTCTACGCCATCAAAACATTGTTCAAGTGTTAACAAATCTGGGTTTAGCAGTTCACTGTTCACTTGAAGTTTGTCTGCGACCCTCTGATGCAATTGAGCATCCTCACTTTCATTTAATGAAATAAACCTGACACTTAGACCCGTAGAAATTGCGACAGCATTGATGCTTTCAGCCAGATTTATAATCTCACTTTCTGGCATTGAAGCTCTAGGACCCACTGCTGCTGGTAAGAATCGCGCAGTTTGAGGGTTACGCAAAGAGACTCCAAGAAAACCCGAAGAAGAAACTCGTGGGACTTCATCAGAAACATTCCAGAGCCAGCCAAGATCAGCAGCTCTAACAACATTAGGTATATTTAGAGATTCAAGAATCTGAGCCGAGGTTTCATCTCTTACCGAAACCCCTAGATGACCTTTGAATTTATTTGAAACTTGTTTTAAAGCCCTTTTGCCTGTTAATCCTGAAGCTCCTAAACCGATTCCAACCCAAGGAATATTTTGTTTTCGCGCCGCACTAATCCGTCTCAAGTGGAAAGGTAGATTCCAGATTCCTGTTTCATTTTGAAGAAGTCCTCCACCTCCGAAAACAAGAGCATCACTTTCAGCTAACTGTTTTTTAAACTCAGAAAAATTGATATGGCTAAAGGAATCCACATCAAAGCTTTCACTGGTTTTGACCGGATCAACCGACGGAACAGACACTTTTACCCCTTTTTCTTTTAAAAGACGCAGGAGTATTGAAAAGATTAATTCATCGCCAAGATTGGAAGAACCAACCCAGGCCCCAATTACTGCTCGGTCGATCACGCATCTCGACACTATCGTGATGTAATGGTTGAGATGACAGAAACTAGCAATGAAAAACTTATAACAAAGATAGCCGTATCCATAATGGCTTTATTTCTGCTAGTTTCGTGGATTCCAGCTTTTGGGATGCCACTAGGAGATTCGCATGAAGGACGAGTTTTAGGACAGTTTGCTCTACACATGAAAAATTTTTGGAGCATGGGTGTAGTTGCTTCTTCTTTTGGCGCTTCGTGGGAACCTTTTTCTGATATCCCATATACTCATCATCCTCCGGTTTTAACTTTCCTGCATGTAATAGTTTCATCAATCATTGGGGAAGGTTTAAAACAAATAAAGTTAATAAGTTATATTGCTGGAGTTCTTACAATCCCTGCTCTTTTTTCAATGGGAAAAAATCTTGGCATCAACTCTAAAGCAGTAACTATTTCAATCTTGTTTTTGATAACTACACCTTGGTGGTGGGTTTATGGACGTCTAGGACTTGGGCTACTCCCCAATGTCTTGATGATCGGAACTATTTTGGCTGCGACAGAAAAGCCCACTAAGCGGAAAACAGTTGTTGCTTCACTAGCGACATTTTTTGCAGTGGCAGCTTCCTGGCATGGAGTATTTTTGTTTCCTTTTTTGTGGTTTCAAACTTGGAGGCGAAGAAAGTTCGATCAACTGACATTTTCTTTGATGGGAGTGAGCATATTAGGTGGTTTGGTGATTCTTTTATGGGTGTCCCAAGGAGGTGGACTTAGCGAACTTGGCGATCACATTGGTGAGCGAGTCGAAAGGGACTGGACTTGGAATCAATTTGCTGAGAGGCAATGGGATTTTGCCCAAGCTCTCCTACCCCTCTGGTACACGATTCTTGCCTTGCCAGCATTAGCAGTCGGATTAATTGATTCTCGGACACGTTTTTTAACAACCTCTCTCATTTCAATGGTTCTGGTTTTTGCTTTAGTCCCTTCAAACGGAGCTTGGATTCACGACTATTGGAACTTTCCGATTCTTCTAACCCTTTTCCCAGGGTTTGCAGTGATGAGCGAATGGATCTTTAGTTTCATTAAAGAAAAAATCCGTTTAGAAAAAACAGACTCAATAACGCTTGGAGGGTTTTTGTTGCTTGCTTCCTCATTGATACTTGTATTACAACCAGTGAATTTGCATAAACGTTATTTTGACGAAACATCTGATGCCGGAGAGCTCGTTGCTTCGACAGAACTGTCAAGCGGTCAAAAAACTGCCTGGCACCTCCCTCAAGTGCCATGGCCAACATGGGTTTCCAATAAATGGAATGTTCCAACTACTAGCCTCCTAAACTCAGAAGATCTAGGTACCGTTCCTTCTGGGGACATTGTCTTATTTCGTATTGACCGTTTACCGGATTGGCTTGATGGAAAAATTGAATTTGAAATTGAAAATCAAAAAGGTAAATACGCAACAATCACGGCTCATGTCATGAAACAGCATGTCATTGAGGTAATAAAATGACACAATCTGCAAGTTCAAAAGATCATGACAGCGAGGTATTTGTTCAGGAAGATTTAATAGAAAAAGCTGTGCACGGGAATGACTGGAGAACTCTTAACCCTGCGCAAATCGGTGAAGGTGAATTTGTTGACCATGTAACAGTCATTTTGCCTTGTTACATGGGGCAGAAGGAACTCGCATTGACCTTTGCGGGCTTGTCGAGACAAACGTACCCGCATCATCTAATTGAAGTAATAGTCGTTGACGACGGTTCTGACCCTCCAATTAAACTCCCCTCGCAACTCCCATTCGAAACATCAGTTGTCGTGCAAGAACGCGATGGGTTTGGTTTAGCGAGAGCGCGAAATTTAGGTGCCAAAAATGCTAAAGGAGAGATACTGATCTTCCTTGATTGTGACATGATTCCTGAACAACAACTTGTTGAAGCACATGCAAGATGGCACCACGAAAATAAATTTGGGCTGACTCTTGGTTTCAGAAGCCATGCTGATTTTTCAGGAATATCTCCAGAAGATTTAGTTAAAGCTAATAAAGTCGAAGATCTTTTATCTGGAAGAAAAGTGACAACACCTCAATGGATCGAATTTCACATGAGGCGCACAAAAAACTTGACTTCAAATGACAGTGACTTATTTCGAATTGCAACAGGAGGAAACCTAGGGGTCCGTAAATCATTTTTTGACACTGTAGGTGGATTCGATTCTTCTTTTAGACAATGGGGAGGAGAGGACATCGAATTCGGATTTAGGGCTTTCAATTTAGGAGGAGTTTTAATACCCGAACGTTTTTCTAAGGCTTGGCACCAAGGTGAAGGTGCCAGCCCGGATCTTGATGAGGAAATTTCACTTGAACAGCAACGAAATCGCCTATCACATCTAATTGCTGAAAGAACGTTCCGAGATTTAGCACCTGGGCGGAGTTTTGAAGTGCCATTTTTGACAGTTTCTATAAATGCTGATCATCAAACCTTTGAAGAAGTTGCTGCTCAAGTAGATTCGATACTCTCCTCAACATTTCATGATCTTACTATAGGTATAAAAATTTCTGAGTTTCATCCAGATGGTATAAATCTGGAAAGACAGTATGGCCCCGACCCTCGAGTGGTTATATGCGACGACATATCAGAAAAAATCCCTTTCGCTTTTTTTCGTTTAGAAGTCCCTTCGGGATTTTGTTTTGAACCTGATGATATTCATTATTTAATCAGCAAGATAGAAAAGCGAGGAGTATTAAAAGTAGATTTAGGAACAAGGGGCGAAATTCGCTTAGCTACTAATCGTGCTCTAAAACGTTCAGAGCAATTAGGGATAAGCGAAAAATGGTTAGGAGCCAGCTCTCTCTTTGGTGAAACTTTTCTACCCTATGAAGCATTTCGGACCGATATTAAATCAGGTAAAACAAATGCACCTTCGGGTCTTTCGTTGAATCCGCCTGTTTGGCGACTTGCTTCAAAAGTGTTCAAAAAAATTATCTCTATAAGATCCCTTAAAGATTTACGTTTTGTAACTGAATGGTTATTTCGAGGTTCGTTCAATGTCGTACGTCGCTTCAGAATCAAAGAAAAAGTTAAGATTTTTCAAAGTGCAAGAAATGCCCTACACGCGCCAAATTGGATTCGCATAGAAGGAGATCCTTCACATTTTCCACATGCGAGGCCATGGAGAGGCAACAAAAGTGGTGTTGAAGCAATTTTAGTTTCACCGGATGCGGCAGATAATTGGGATGCTTCAATAAATGGAACTGTCTTTATAGGCCATAAAACAGGGATTCCATTAGCTGCACCAATTAACTCTTTAATATTTAACCCTTCTGGTTACAGGCAAGTTTCTGCCAATTCTCAAATAGGGCTGGCACCAGAGTTAAAAAGAGACGCGGATTTTATAAGACAGGCACGTTCAGCCTTGGCTGTTGAAGTTGACGCCGTTGATTCATTCAAGGCGGCTGAAACAATTCTGAAACTGTCAGCCATAGGCGTGCCAACTGTGGTTGACGATTTGTCGGCAGCAGAGCAGTGGATTGGCGAACCAATGACATCAGCATTAAGAGCAGTGAAAGTTGAACTCCTTCATGACCATACAGAAAGAGAGAGAATCTCTGTACAACTTCGCCGAATTGCTCTAAAGAACCACTCATATCCAGAACGTTTAAAACAGATTAGGAAGAGTGCTGGTTTAACAGTTTTCAATGAAACTTCCGTATCAGCTGTGGTGGCAACAAAAAGACCTGACATGGTTGAGCGCATATTCGCGAATGTTAAGAACCAAGATTACAAAAATCTTGAGCTTATTATCGCCTTGCATGGTAATGGTTTTGAAACTTCATATCCAGATTTCACGAACACTGAACTACCAGTAACAATTTTACGATTTTCAGAAGAAGAAATTTTCGGGAATGTAATTTCCCAAGCTTCATCAGTAGCACAGGGGGAATGGATAACCAAAATGGATGATGATGATTGGTACGGGCATGAGCATGTATCTGATCTAATTTTGGCCTCAAGCTATTCAAATGCTGATTTGGTAGGTAAAAGTTCAGAGTTTGTTTATTTGACAGAACAAAATCAAACAATCAGAAGAGATTTAGGAAATAGCGAGGTTGAGAGCCTAACGTTAGGTGGCGGAACGCTTCTTATACGTTCTTCTCTTTTGAAAGAAACTCATGGTTGGAGATCATTATCAAGAGGTATTGATGTTGCACTTATTGAGGATTCGGCTCTTGCGGGGGGGCGAATATGGAGAACACATCCTTTCGGGTATCTTTTAAGACGTACTCAAGGTCAGCACACTTGGGAAGTGGACGACAGTTATTTCCTTAAACATTCTTATCGGAGATGGGATGGCAAAGCTTTTGACTTAGTAGGAGTTGTAGGAGACGATTAAATCAACTTTTAATCTTGTGGTTCGCCAAACCTTACAATAATGCTTGTCCCAGACCCTTCACCTATTCTCACGTCACCCCCAGATGCTTCTGCAATACGACGTACGATATCGAGACCCAGACCACTAGATTCGCCCGTAGAGGAACCTCTATCGAAAACATCAGGAGAGGAAAGGCCTTCCCCTTCGTCTGAGACAGTTAGGCACGGAGGATTAGTTGTTACACGTACTGAGAATCCCGTTCCTGCGGAAGTGTGCGTTAGAACATTTTGAACAAGGTTATCTAAGGCAGTTAATATTTCAGCGTCGGGTGAAGAGACCAAGATTTCTTGGTTCTGAGGACTTTCCACCTTCAGGAACCTGTCTTGGGCGGCTGCAACTACTTGCCAGAAGCCCATACGTCTAGAAACCACCGAAGCTAAATCCGCAATAGACCCGTGCTCATCTTCGTTCCGACGAACATCTTCTATTAGGGCTGTCACCTCACCCTCTAGGTTTGAAATGTCAGAAATTAGAGATGAGCGCTGAGTGAGATCTTTTATCGACTCAGCTTGGAGACGTAGAGCAGCCAATGGGGTACGAAGACGGTGGGAAAGATCTGCCACTCTCTCTCTTTCTGCAGTTAATAAGTCGGCGACTCTTTCTGCCAAAAGATTAAACGCCCTGCCAGATTCTAAGATTTCTGGAGGGCCTTTTGGTTTGACTCTTGCAGCTAGATCGCCCCTGGCCCACCGGTGGGCTGCATCAGAAAGTTCTTTAACAGGTCTAACTAAAGTTGCAGCGAAACGGTCAGCTAGAGGCACTGTTCCTATTATTACTACGAGACCTAAGGCTGAAATAATAAGCCACGAAGTTGAAACACCTTCTCGAAGCTCCGAGTCACTTACGAAAGCTGCCACTACTATAGGAGTGTCATTTCCCGCAAAAGCAACGGGCACCAAAGCCACAGCTCCGCTTTCAACATCGGCTACAACAGAGCCAGCATTTACTATTGGTAGCGAAGCTAAATCTACTGGTAGTGACCCGACCGAAGTGCCGTCAGTGAGAATTATGATTATATTTTCCTCTCCGAATGAAGCAAGAATAAATTCTGCTTCATTGGATCCTGGTACCGCCCCTGTTGAACCTGCTACTGCAGCCAGTGACGTTGCAACTCCACGTGCGTTCGATTGAGCACTAGCCAAGCCCCTTACCTCAGCCTGTGAGCGAACTGAAAGAGCTAACGGCACAAGGAAACCTACAGTAAGCATCACTGCAAGAGCCATAAATACCCACGCTAAACGCCGCCTCATTTGGACTCTGGATCCTGAAGACGAACTCCTACACCAATTACGGTATGAAGATAACGGCTTTTGTCATCGGGTTTCTCACCAAGTTTTTTACGAAGTGTTGATATATGAACATCTATTGTCCTACCTTCAGTTCCGACTGGTGATTTCCATACAGCTGCATGTAGTTCTTCTTTTGGTACAACAGTCCCGGGTCTTGCAGCTAGATAAGCCAGAACATCAAACTCTTTAGCAGTTAGTTCGAGCTCTTTATCTTCAAGAAAAACTTGACGAGGGCCTAAATGGATCTCGAGTTCGTTAATTTTTAGGATCTCAGTTTTTTGCCTAGCGGAACGTCTCAGAAGAGCAGAGACTCGCGCCGAAAGCTGTGGTCCTGAAACGGGCTTGACAACATAATCATCTGCTCCCCCATCGAAAGCAGTCAATACAGTTTGCTCATCCTCTCGAGCTGTCAGTATCAGAACTGGAATTTCTGCCACGCTACGAATCATTTTGATTAAGTCGAGACCATCAAGATCAGGTAACCCAAGATCCAGCACAATCATTTCTGGGGCATCAGAGGTAACAGCTTGAAGACCATCTAGTCCAGTAGCTTCACTGCTGACAGCGTGACCTTCATCTGCAAGATGCTTGCAGACCAGCTCACGTATTCTTTGATCATCTTCAATTACAAGTATTCGTGCCATGTTTACTCCATATGATGGCAGTAAGTTCTTAGATATGACGATACTTGAGGTTTGATGCGTAAAGCGTTAGTTATATTTTTTTGGTTAGTGGCGACCATAGGGGTAACTTATGTCGCTAATGCCGCTGTGGGTCTAGTTGATAAGCAAGTACTACCCGCCGGGTCCCGAATTCAGGTTCTTTCATTCAAAGAAAAAAGTCCTGAAATTGTTTTAGAAGCCTCTATTGATTTGAGCGAAGACTCTACAGACGGAACTTTCCCCACTGAAACCGAGGAAATTACTAATGAAACAACCACAACATCACCTAAAATTTCAACTACTACCAGCCTAATATTGTTACCCGAACCCGAGCCCGAGCCCGAACCTGAGCCTGAACCTGAGCCCGAACCTGTAGTTCAAACAACTACCACTGAAGTTGTATTAATAACTACAACCGTTCCGCCCGTAACAACTACTACTAGAGCTGTTTCCCCATTGAATATTTCGGAAATAAATCTACCAAAAGCAAAAATGGGCGCCGATTACTCTTTTCAATTAAATGCTGAGGGTGGAATTGCCCCATATGAATGGTCTTTGAGCTCGGGAAACCTACCGGACGATCTAAAAATTTCCAAAAACGGTTTAATTTCAGGTGTTTTGAGTGAGTCTGAGGAAGCTTCACTTAGTTTCACCGTTCGCGATAGCACACAGAAAACCGCTATTTCAGAAGAGATTCTGTTGCAAATTGAAAAAACACGTAAGACTGTTGTAGCACGAGGTGGTACAGCATTTATTGATATTGATGGAGATTTGGTTTCATTGTTTCTAGTTTCACCTGCAGACGGTTATTCAGCCGTAATAGTTGAATCAGGCGGTTTCAGAGTAGAGGTTCAATTTGTTCCGATTCAGGGCGACTCAACTTCTTATGTAGTCTGTGAAGTCAACAATGGAGTTAACTGCACAAGTGATTGAATAAAGTAGATTTTCCCTTGTTTTCGGGGTTTTTAAAATTTTACATCTTCTTTACATTGTCTTTTCTTGATTAACACACGCCTGTTTTCTAGGTGTTTTATACTTTTTGGTACGAGTGTGCTGTCTTCGTGTTTTTGAAGGCGCGGGCTCAGCACATATAAATCAAACAAACGGAGACGAAATATGTTTTCAACTATGAAGCGCCGGGTGGGTGTCATTTCAGCTATTGCTGTTATGTCTGCTCTTGTTCCGGTGCTTACTTCATCGTCTGTTTCCGCGGCTCCGGCTCTTACGCCGGTTAAGCCTGGAAACTCGGCGACTTATTCAGCTTGTCCGACTGGTTCGGCGCCTGCAGCTGGTTTTTCTGATACAACGTCAACTGACGTTGACTGCATTGCGATGCACGGAATTACTCAGGGTGTTACGGCTACTACTTATGAACCAGATTCGAGCATTCCGCGTTGGCAAATGGCTCTTTACTTGACCCGTTTTGCTACAGCAGCTGGAACCGCTCTTGGATCAGGTGCAGATCAGGGATTCACTGATATTGGTGACCAGTCTGCTGAGATTCAGACAGCTATTAATCAGATCAAACAGTTGGGTGTGACCACGGGAACAACAGCGACGACATTCTCACCGAATGACAACGTTACTCGTGAGCAGATGGCGATGTTTGTTGAGCGTATGCTCGGCAAGACCATTGCTGGTCCTGGTGGTGAAGGCGCGAATGCGGCTTACTCCGGCAAGATCACACACGCGACCCTTACTTATAACTATGCAGATATCGATGCTGGTTCAGTGACCTATGAAGGACACAATGCAATCGCAGAGATTTATCACATGGGTATTCCAGGTCACGCAAAGACAGAGACTAGTTTTGGTCCGTCAGGAAACCTCACACGAGGTGAAATGGCTACATGGATGACCAACGCTTTGGCTCACACAAACGCACGTCCTGCTGGCGTATGGATTCAGGCTTCATCTCCTTCTCCATTCGGCAACCAGACAGTGACATTGCACGTTTCTAACCGTGACTCAAACCGTCAGCCATTGGTAGGTACTGCTATCGACATCTTCTCGGATCAGACGGTGGCTAACACTGATCCGTTCCTTGCAACTGGTGCTTGTAACACAGCTAACACAGTCGAACTAGGTAACGCTGTTACTGAATGTAAGATTGACGTTGGCGATGCTACAACTGACTCCAAAGGAAACATTGGTGGCGACACAGGTACAACAGGTGGAACAGCTTCTGCTCCTTACACCTACACCTACTGGGCATGGACTGGTGCAACAGCAACTAGTTACAACAATTTGACTGCTCCTGCTAACAGCGCGTCTGTTTCACAGGCAACTGCTGCGACAGTTTTGAAGCTTTCAAATACCATTCCGCTAAAGAACTCGAATTCTGCAACAGACACTGCTTTCGAGTTGGTTAAATACGGTACAACCGTTGACATCACTGGTCAGTGGATGACTGATACAACAGCATTGGCAACTGCCGTGCCTCTACCATCACCTGTCAAGTTCGTTGAAACGATCGTTGAAGAAGGCGATGATGGCACCGATTTGACGAATGCTGCTGGTGGTGTAACTACTACTGTTAAGACAACAACTAGCGCAACTGACGCAACGGGTGCTTTCCCTGCTTACTCAGTAACAGTTGCTGACCCAACTCCAGTTGGAACAGCTCTTTCAGCAGTAACCAGCCGCACCCAGGTAACAGTTGTTATTACAGCTGACGCTGACTCGAATGGTAGTTTCGAAACTTCCGTTGGAACTGTTTCGTTGGCATTCGACGATAACCCACAGGTAATAAGCACAGTTTCTGTTAGCGAAGGTTCCACACGTGGAACTGGTGTAGCTGCAGTATCTGGTGGTGTTGCACGTACAGCAACAGCAACCGCTTGGGATCAGTTCGGAATAGGTATGGCAGGACAGACTATGGCTTTCGCTTCGGCAACAAGCTCTGGTTCAACTGACGTAACTGATACTGGACAGTTCACAGATGCTGTTACACGTACAACTGGTTCAACCGGTGAAGCAGTTTTGGCTTGGACTGACACTCAAACCGCTACAGGTAAGATGGTCATCACAGCTTCAACTGGTGGTAAATCTGGAACTTCAACCTTCTACAGGTTGGCAACCCCAGCAAACCATCAAGAAGTTGAAGCCTCAGCCACTGACGGAACCGTAACGGGCGGTAACTTTAACGCTGCCGCATCTACCGATCTGTTTACGTTTACCGGCGCTCACGGCCTTTCAGTAGGTGACGAGATTATCATTAGCACTGAGTTGATCACAGCAGCTGTCGGTGGAAACATCACTGTTGCTAACGCGGGTGACGTTTACACATCTCAGAATGCTCACGGCCTTGTGACTGGTGACATTATCGACATGACAACAGCTCCTGCTGGTGCAGCCAATAATGGTATTGCCAACGGTGACACCTTGTGCGTACGAACAGCTCCAACTGCTACAACGTTCACTTTGACTGCTGTAGTAACACCTACAAACGGTGTTCTTGGATCATCTAGTTGTCTTGCAACTGGTACAATTGATGAGGTATCTGCTGATTCAACCGGTAACGGTGCGATGGCACGTGTATCAATAGTTGCTGGCGAACGTGCCTTTGTTGCTACTGTTCCAAGTACCACTACCGCTACTTTGTCAGCCACACGTACAGCTAACGCTTACGGAGCGGTTTACAGCACATTTAATGTG
>QCLO01000011.1 GCA_003214465.1 Acidimicrobiales bacterium AG-414-N20
AAGCTATTTGTGATGCATCGAGTTCTCCTAATCTTTCTAAAAGTGTGTGTGGGCCTTTAAAAGCCCTTTCCATAGGTATCTGTTGGTCAAGAAGCATTCCTAATAAGAGGGCAAGAGGGTTTTTGTTTAAAAGCTGATCTGCTTCGTTATTGCCAGTAACAGCAAGATCACCTGAAAATTTAGATGTCATATTTAGAAGAATAGTTCGAAAGAAAGAATTTTGAAATTAGTTCTTGTTAAATAGAAAAAAAGAAAATTAAGCAAACCAATTGATATGCGGCTTGGATTAGGGTTTAGAAATGAATAGTGGGATCACAACCGTTTATACCGATGGAGCTTGCTCCGGTAATCCAGGTCCGGGGGGATGGGCGTGGGTGGTGCCAGATGGAGAATTTGCAGCGGGAAGTGATTCAGAGACAACTAATCAGCGAATGGAGTTGAAGGCTGCTTTGGAGGCTGTTAAGGCACTCCAAGGGGAAATTGTTATTGTTAGCGATTCAACGTATGTCGTTAAATGTTTTCATGACCGTTGGTGGGAAGGGTGGTTGCGAAGAGGTTGGGTAAATTCCGCGAAAAAACCAGTTAAGAATCGGGATCTCTGGGAGCCGCTGATTGAAAGTTACCGAGATCGCAACAACATTTCTTTCAGGTGGGTTAAAGGTCACTCAGGTGACAGATGGAATGATGAAGCGGACCGTTTAGCCGTACAAGCAGGTAGTGAACAGATCTCCTTAAAGGGAAATCTTTCCTCGTAGCTACTTAAAAAGATTGCAGCAAATTAATGACGTGTTCTTTTTTCGCGCCTATAGTCAGAATTACCGAGGAGAGGAGGTGGTCCAGATTAGTAGTAAACGTTATGGGACTTCGGAGGTGGGTGGCCGCTAGGCGGTTCTGGACCATCTGGTGAAATTATGCCAGCCACCCTCAGGTTTGATTGCCGGTTCTGGTCCCAACTGGTGAAAAGATCTATCTGAGAAATCCAGAAATAGTTCTAATATTTTAAATATGGGGATGCACACATTGTGCATCCCCATATTTGTTTTTGTTCTAAACAGTCAGGGCATGAGAATACTTTTTTGAATGCCTTAAATTATCTTGAGGCGAAAACCTATTAAGTGCACGAAATTGCCTGTTAATCTGCAGGTATGGAAAGACTGTCTAACTTCGCTGATAACAGGTTCATAGGGGATACGAGAACGCAAGAGGTTTACGATCTTGATGAGTCAGAAGAAAGTGAATCTATGCAGGTCTTGATTGACGAACTCGTTGAAAATGAGACTTTTATTTGTTTTGCTCCTGACACACTTGCTGAAGCTCGTAACCGTGGATATCGACTTAGAAAAATCTAACCATTGGTTTTTTGACGTATTAAGTTAAGAGCACTGCCAGCTCTGAACCATTCGATCTGATCTTCTGACATCGAGTGATTCGTTTCTATATGGGTGGTGTCACCTTTGGGATTGGTGATTACGACTTGGACAGGTTCATTCGCTCTCATATTTTTGACATCTATCACTGAAATTCTGTCTTCCTGTCCGATTAAGTCATAGTCGCCTGGATTGGCGAAAGTTAAAGGTAGGATTCCTTGTTTCTTCAAGTTGGTTTCGTGAATTCGCGCAAATGAACGTGCTATAACTACACGACATCCTCTAAATCTGGGTTCCATAGCGGCATGTTCCCTGGAAGACCCCTCACCAATATTTTCATCGCCAATTGCTACCCACTCGATTCCTGCTTCGTGGTAGCGCTTTGCTATTTCAGGGAAAGGTCTTATCTGATTGTCTGTGATATCTACTCCAGTTCCAATTTCTCCAGTAAAGGAGTTAACTACTCCTAAATAGAGATTCCCTGAAATATTTTCCAAATGTCCTCTATATTTCAACCAAGAACCTGCCATTGAAATGTGATCGGTAGTGCATTTACCTTTTGCTTTCATCAAAACAGGTAGACCCTCGAAGTCATTTCCGTCCCAAGGAGCGAAGGGCGTGAGAGCTTGAAGCCTTTCGCTTTCTTGGGAAATAGAAATTTCAATTTGAGAATTTTCAGATGGAGGAGGTTTAAATAAGCCTTCTTCTCCAGAGTCGAAACCCTTAGACGGAAGTTCTTCTCCAACATCCACGGAAAGCTTTACCTCTTCGCCGTTTTCTGTAGTTAAAGAATCAACTGCGGGATCAAAATCGAGTTTTCCGGCGATACTCAAAGCAACAACAGTTTCGGGTGAAGTCACAAAGGCAAATGTGGAAGCGTATCCGTCATTTCTTTTTGGGAAGTTACGGTTATAGCTAGTAACAATACTGTTAGGCACACCATCATCTAGATCCTGTCGATCCCATTGCCCTATGCAAGGGCCACAAGCATTCGCAAGCACTGTAGCTCCTATAGCTTCTAGGTCTGCAAGAAGGCCGTCTCTTTCGATTGTTGCTCGAACTTGTTCAGATCCTGGGGTAACTAAAAAAGGTATTTTTGATTTCAACCCCTTAGAAAGAGCATCTCGTGCTATCCCAGCAGCCCTAGTAATATCTTCATAACTTGAATTGGTGCATGACCCAATCAATCCGGCGCTTACCTCCAAGGGCCATCCATTCTCAGCTGCTTCTTCGGCAATGCCTCCACCAACAGGTCGGGCTAAATCAGGAGTATGGGGACCATTAATGTGGGGTTTCAAGTCGGAAAGATTTATCTCAATCACACGGTCGAAGAAACTATGAGGATCTTCTTCAACTTCTGGATCTGCTTGTAAGTCTCTGCTAACAGAATCAGCTGCTTCAGCGGTTTCCATACGATTAGTTGCATGCAAATAACGGGAGATGGCTTCGTCATAAGGGAAAAGAGATGTTGTAGCACCAATTTCTGCACCCATATTGCAGATTGTCCCCTTGCCCGTTGCAGAAAGTGTTCTAGCTCCAGGTCCTAGATATTCAATTATTGCACCGGTTCCACCTTTAACAGTAAGAATTTCTGCGACCTTTAGAATTACATCCTTAGGGGATGCCCATCCGCTTAGTTCTCCCGTCAAATTAACGCCGATTATTTTTGGCCATTTAATATTAAATGGAAAGCCAGTCATGACGTCGACAGCATCAGCTCCTCCGACACCGATAGCAATCATTCCCAAACCTCCCGCATTTGGAGTATGACTATCAGTGCCGATCATCATTCCGCCAGGGAAGGCATATTGTTCGAGAATCACCTGATGGATGATCCCAGAGCCCGGTTTCCAGAAACCCGCGCCATATTTTGCACAAACAGATTCAAGGAAGTCGTATACCTCGGAATTGTTGTCAACTGCGACACTAAGATCGGTGTCACCGTCTATTCGGGCTTGAATTAAATGGTCACAATGTGTAGTCGTGGGAACTTGTACTTCTGGAAGACCTGCAGTCATAAACTGTAACCAAGCCATTTGAGCAGTAGCATCTTGCATTGCAACTCGGTCAGGATGAAGATCAACATATGAGACTCCGCGGTTCATTTCTGTAGAACTTGGATCCTTCAAGTGGTTAATTAGTATTTTTTCCGCCAGCGTTAAAGACCTGCCTAAAGCTTTCCTGCCGTAAGGTAGGCGATCTTCAAAATTTGAGTAAACGCTTTTTACGAGTTCTATTGGAGTCTGGGATTGAACTGTCATGACTTCAATCTACCAGATTGATTTTTAGCCGATTGATAATGTGACAAACTTGGCCGATTAGAGTACTGGCCAACGTCGTCGACGTTTTCTTGTTTTTCCATCATTATCACTTAACGACCAAGACCTTCGCCAAGCTCCAATTTCAGGCCCTGTAAGAGATGGTGAGGAATTTCTGTAAGATCGCTGTCTGGCATCCCACCAGCTAGAAGCTGTTTCATCGGCAAGACTTCTAACCTCATTTTCAATACGGGTGCTAAAAGATCTAGCGCTCTCATCAGTTTCGGGTTTCATTGGGTAACCGAAAGTCACGGTGCTTTTAGAGCGTCTTGGAAGGTTTCTTCCTTTTCGTAAGATTTTCCCTGTTCCGGATATGTGTATTGGTATAACCGGCACATCGCATCGGATAGCTAGATAAGCGGCGCCGCCTCTAAATGGTTGACCCCATCCATCTGGACTACGACCTCCTTCAGGATATATAAGTAGACTCCATCCGTCCTCTATCAACTCTGAGATCATGTCGCCTGATTGTCTACTGACTTTTGTTCGATCTATAGGAACTGCCCCTATAGCTAATGCTGAAATTGCGCTAGTCGCTTTTGTATTAAAGAAATAATCAGCTGCAGCTCCGATTACGAGTTCATGTCTCCATGGTTCGGGGATTGAAGTAATTAGTAGGGGAGTGTCAGCGTGGCTTTGGTGGTTGGCGGCAAATATTGCTGGTCCTTCAAGATTTATAAGACGGTCTAACCCTTTGCGTGTAGGCATAGCTAAAAAAGACATCACTGGTCTCATCAAAGTTTCCACAATTACGGCTCTGGCTAAACGAGCGGCGGGACGCCGTGCCCACTCAGTGTCATAACCTGCGCCAAGCGAGCTCTCTTTTATTATTGAATCAACGCCTGCAGGGGCTGACGCCGAAACCCATGGAAAGCCAAGTTTCAAAAATTTATATTTGAAATCATTTAGAATCGAGTAAATAGACCTCATTTAGATCACATCTGCCATAACAATTGGAGGATTTTTCAGATGTGTAATGGTTGGTTGCGGTCCTACTACATCAGTGGCTATTTCGAGTGCATCTTGAAGAGTTGATGCAGATTGGAAACCTAAACGACGAACAGCTTTTTGATCACCACCAACAATGATAATTCTTCCAAGGTGCTGCATTGCATGGCTACCCCAATACCACATGTAAAACGGATGAACTCCGTGATAGGCGTATGAGTTTCGATAAAGATGGATATACCACTCATCTTCAGCGAATTGCTTTTCATATTTCTTCTCGATTTCAATCGGGTCGGTAGTCTCGATCAGAACCTGTTCGAAAAAGTCTATATAACTAGGATGATGAACAGGATGAAACTCCCAAGGTGTTGGGTGGCTCATTATGAGAACCCCACCTTCACGGACTAAAGGTTTTCCCTTGTAAAGATTAAAGAAATACCCGAGCCCAAGACACATTACTAAAATAGGATTCATTATCGAATTAACGTTGTACGGACAGATATACGGAAGACCCATAGTGAGTATGTCGGTTTGACCTTCGACGGTTACGAGTTGTTGTGCATATACATTTTCAATAGTTCTCTTATGCACAGCTTCCACCTCGCCAGCTTGCACTGAAGTCATCTCGTAGGGTGATTGCCACCCACCAAAAATACGCCTCTTTGTTTTAACAGGTAACAGGTCTAAACCACGCTGCATTGCGATGAACTGACCCCTGTCTCGAGCAGTCCACTCCCATTCGCGTTTTTGAAGAAGCGCTAAAGGCCCTTCTCTGCCGAAAGTATTGTTATTTACAGTCGTTTCTATTTGAAAGATCTTCACTCCTGCGTCTTTTATCACATCGCCCATACGCCAATTTGAGGCATGCAAGGCAGAGTTGTCTTTGTCCATTATTGATTTTGAATTTCTTAGAGTATGGACATTGTGGTGATGGCGAAGACCTGTGTATCCGGCTAGTCCGGTTGCTGTACTTTTATGACCACCATCCATAGAAACTAGATTTATATTTACGTAAATGAGTAGGTCGCTCTCAGCAGCCCTACGACAGAAATGCACATCCTCACCATGTGGGGTTTCACCAAGAACGATCATCCCTTCTGGGTCTTCCGCATCGAGGTTATATAACAGTCCTTTCGGGGCAAAGGAATCATACACACGATCTCCAACGGCATGACGAAGCTCGTCTTCAGTCATTCTTCTGTGTAAAGCAAGAGCAGCAATAAGATGTACATCGTCCACACCAGCTTCTGCGGCCATGTCTAATACAGCTTCGATTATGCGTTGTCTAATGT
This sequence comes from Acidimicrobiales bacterium AG-414-N20, assembly GCA_003214465.1. Classification (GTDB taxonomy): domain Bacteria; phylum Actinomycetota; class Acidimicrobiia; order Acidimicrobiales; family MedAcidi-G1; genus MedAcidi-G1. The sequence goes on from QCLO01000011.1 coordinate 5,926, forward strand.
CTGGCTTACGCATTGGTGGAAGTGGAAGTGAAATGTCATCGAACGCGATTGTGAGTTTCATTCCTGGTTTTAGAAGAGAGGGAAGTGGTTCAGAATCACCTAGCGGGTTCAAAAGAGCGTCTTTTATTGCACCTTCTGGATCTGAAAGTCCTTCTAACGGTTCAGAAGGATAGACGACTCGTGACCTTCCAACAGGTAATTTCTCCAAACGAAAGTTCTCACCGTGGTGAAAAACAATAGGTGGAGTGTTTCTGTCCACATCTAAAACAAATCCTGGTCTAGGAGAAGGACGTGAAGTTTCTTTATTTTCGTTATTCATTTGATGTTACGCTCCCGTTCATCTCGAAGGTCAAAAACAATCTTGAAAGCACCTCTAGCACCTGCGTTAGCAGCGTGTTTTAAAGCTTCCTGATAGTTGTTAAGTCGATAGCAAGCTGAGACAAGTTTCTCAAGTTTTGCGCTTTTCACCAGTTCAAAGGCGAGATCAAAAGTATTTACTGCTTCTCCGTTAGCAAGTCTTTCGGTCCCATAGGTATAAGCGCCGATTAGTTGCAACTCTCGATGCCATAGGGGTGTTAGCTCTAACTCGACGATCGAAGGCATTCCAACGAGTATAATTTTCCCTTTGGGTTTCGTTATGGATAAAGCGTCACTGATGCTTTTTGATGTCCCAACGCAGTCTATTACTACATCTGCACCACCAGTTAAACGATCCACGCTGCCTTCAGGGCCTTTTTCGGAAACATTTGTAATTGCTTTTGTTCCACAAGCTCTTCGTACTGCACGATGAATCTCATCAGGGTTTACAACAATGTCAGATCCGAGCTCAGCAGCTAATCGCTTTTGCTCCGGATAACGAGCAGTTGAGATAATTGTTTTTGGGTTTGTGAAATGTCTTAATGCAGAAATGGTGACTTGCCCCAGAGTCCCGCTTCCTAAAATTGCGACCACTCCTTCACTTGGCAACTCTGCAGCTAGGGCTGCGTGCACCCCACATGCAGTTGGTTCTACCATTACCGCGGCTTCATCCGAGAATTCGTTAGGCACAGAGTGTAGTTGACTAGGGTGTGCGTAAAATTCGGTGGCCCAACCTCCTCCAGTGTCATGACATGAGCCGGTTTGGATCCCAGGGGAAATTTCTCCAAGGGTTACATTTTCACAGTTTCCTATTTTTCCCTGACTGCACGGATTGCAGGTTGGTGAGATATTTCTACTTGTGCAGCTAAGAACCGGTTCAAGCACAACTCGACTGTCGTCATCAAGATCTCCCACCACTTCATGACCGGGCGTAAAAGGAAAAGAAACCAGAGGTTCAAAATATCGAGCTGATTTCCCATCAACTGTTGCTAGATCTGAACCGCAAATCCCCGAAAGTCTTGGTCTAACTCTTACCCATTCTTCACCAGGAGCTTTTGGGCTTTCCTCTTGGATTAGGTCGATAGGTCCAAAACTTGCTCCGGAACCAGGCTTGATATTGCCGGCGATTTTGGCTGCTGCATATCTTGGAATATTTCTTTTAAATCGGAGTGCTTTCATTACCTACTCCTTTTGTGAGGGGCTAACGGTAAAATTTTGTTACTTATTCCGGGAGATTTGCCAAAATTCTCAACCAGCCATCCGCGTTTCCTAGCGATACTGGCTAAGCGTACTTCGGGGTTTACCGCAACTGGAAAACCAACTGCTTCCAACATGGGAAGATCACTGGCGGAATCGGCATAAGCGACTGATTCTCTTAGGTCGAGTCCATTTGCAGATGCATAGTCAGCTAAAGCCTGATATCTGGATTCACCTGTAGGAGGTACATCTACTAATCGGCCATCATAAGAGTCGCCATCTTGTCCCAGTCTCGGGCAAATTATGTCATCGAAAAGAGGCTTAAGTGGTTCAACTATAAAATCTAAAGCTCCTGTTATGAGAACAGTTTTATGTCCTAAATTTCTATGCTCTCTAACTCTGCGGATTCCTTCCGGGAAAGATTTTGAAAGTATAAGGTCGCTAAATTGTTCGGCGGAATCTTCAGAAATTTGAGAAATTGGAGCTCCTTCATAACGCCTATAGAAATGGCGTAAGAAATCACCTCGATCTTGTTTATCCAAAGAAAGCAGTCGAGGTGCTTCCGCCAAGGTCTTTATTACTAGACGGATACGTTCAGCACTGCTTAGTCTTCTACTTGCAAGCCAAGCAAAAGAAGAAACCACGTTTGAAGCGATAAGAGTATTTTCCAAATCGAAAGCGGCAATATGGCGATCTGGTGAAAGTATTTGGCTTCTTAAACGTGTCTCCCGATCTTGTCCTTTCTTCGAAGGGGGCGTCATGGGAACTCTGCCGGCTTTAACTACTGAGGGTAGGTGAATTTCGTTTGCGTATTGGTTCCAGTCGATTATTCCAGGGTCAAAACAGAAATCTTTCTTATCTTCTTCGTCCAAAGAGTCCCAAAGTTCTAACAGGCCTTCAAGTCCATAGATGGCTTGACATTCAACGTAAGCTCCATATAGATCTACGTAACCTAGTGCTTTTTCGATCTGGTCACGCTGCTCTTCAAGCTTTGCAACTACGTCAGCTCTAGAACCTCTGATCGGGAGCTGGTCAAAAGCTTTTTGTGTTTTGCTTAAAAGTGTTTGTCCTCTTTCAAGTTGTTTTCTGACTTTACTGATACCGGGAAAATCCCAACCGGGCACAGCAATAGGTTGACCGATTTCATCATAGACAGGGTGCTGTGTGAACCATGCACGAACGAGATCGAATAGATGTCCATATCTAAGAGGATTTATGCTACCTGATGCTATTTGAATAATGTCCGGCTGTTCAGCTGGACCTCTTGCAGCAACTGCACAAATAGCGGCCGTGACCAGATCTACGGGTATTACGTCAATTGTCCCTTCGGGAATTCCGGGAAAGTCTTTTAGTAGTCCTCTTGCGTAGGAAATAATTACAGGTTCTGCCATTCGAAAACCTCTTATCCAGCCTGGAAAGGGTTCCGCTAGGGCGGATTCAATAATTGAGGGCCTCACGATGCTTATGGGAATAGAGAGGGCAGTCTCGCGAAGAGCGATTTCTCCCAATGCTTTCGTGTAGGCATAGGCATCTGGAAATCCTAAAGAATGTGCGCGTGAACGACCAGCTTCGGCCATTCGGTCATCAACCCAACGTGAGCGCAGTTGTTCAGTTTTTGACGCAAGTGCTGGGACACCCGCTCCTCCTAGTTCTTCACGGGCTTTTTTGCGAAATTCCTCTAGCCGTTCGGGAGTTCGACTAGCAGTTTCTGATTCTTGTCTCGTTCTTCTCGCTGCATCGACTTCAATTTTCCAATCAACGTCAACAAAGAATGGACTGGCGTCTACGGGTTCCTCAGGCGCTGCTCCTCTTCTACTTCCTGCCACATAACAAGTGGAGATAGAAACGAGGTGAGGTGAAATAGCGAGCTCATTTAGAGTTTGGGCGATACGAACTGGCCCAAGAAGGTTAACTTCCACTGCTTGATCTAAAGGTGAATCAAAACTTACTACTGCTGCGGAATGAATAAACAAGTCACATTTAGCCAGCTCAAGTAGACCTTTTTCATCAAGTCCTAAACCATCTACGCCTACATCTCCTGATATGGCTTTGACTCTTTTTTTGCATAATGCGTCAAAACCATCATTACCTAGTTTTTCACGAAGGTTATTGAACGCATCGTTACGAAGGATTTCTCTTTCTGCCCGTTTTTCTGCACCTCTTCTACCTGGGCGCACGAGTAGAAGAAGCTCACAGTCTGGTATAGAACTTAGTAAGCGTTCGACTAGTGCAGTGCCGAGAAAGCCTGTTGCTCCAGTGATTGCGATCCGCTTTCCGGATAAATTTTGTTTTATCATCATTATTATTTACCAATTGGTAAGTTAAACTTACCAAACGGTAAGTAATTAAGAAACGGTGTCCGATGGAAAAGTATGAAAAATTTGGAACAAAGGAAAAAATTCTTGATGTTGCATTGGAATCTTTCAGCACATCCGGCTTTGACGCCACTTCGCTTGACGCAATCGCAAAGTCTTTGGGAATAAGAAAACAAACTATTCTTTACCACTTCACAACCAAAAAAGGTTTATTAAATGCAGTAGTTGAAAGAGCAGCAGAGAATCTAATTACTTCTATTGAAGAAGTTCTGAGCAGTGAATTAAAAGGTTGGGAAAGAATAGAAGCACTAGCAAAGATGATTTTTCGACTTGCCCTACGCGAACCACTATTGCTTGGCCTTTTGAGAGAAGTTAGTAGACCAGGATCTGTTGGCTCAGAAAGATTAAAGATATTGATGACCCCTCTCATGGATAGGGCAACTTTGTGGATGCAAACAGAAATGGGAGCTGGAAGGATGCGCCGAACAGACCCACGGTTAGTTATTTTAAGTGCTTACTCAACTGTTGTGGGATTAGCAACAGAAATTGAAGTTTTGAGAGCAGCTGGGATAGAACAGGCACTTCGCCCTGTGGCTATAAGACGCCGGGAGTTGATGAGATTTTTAAGAGTTTCTTTAGATCCTGATTACTCTCAGTCTAGATAGCAGTATTACGACGCTTTCTTGAAAACCTTTCAATAGCAATGTCTGCAAGGCGGTCCACCAGATCTGAGTAAGAAAGTCCAGCTTTTTGCCAGAGTCTTGGATACATAGAAATGGGTGTAAAGCCTGGAATAGTATTTACTTCATTAAGTATCGGACCCCTTTCAGGGTGAAGGAAAAAATCTACTCTCGCCATTCCAGAGCAGCGTAAGGCTAAAAAAGAACGAGCTGCCACTTGTTGTAGGTTTACAACTAGGTTTGGCTCAATGCTTGGTTCATCAATCAATTCAGCGCTATCGTTTTCATACTTTTCGGCGTAATCATAGAAATCACCCATAGGTTTTATCTCGCCTGGAGGTGAGACTTGGGGGACTAAGTCACCCAGAACTGATAGTTCTATTTCTCTTCCTTCTATAGCTTCTTCGACGACTAACCATTCGTCGTAAGCGAAAGCTTTTTCAAGAGATTCCTTTAGTGAATCATGATCACTAGCCTTAGAGACTCCTATAGAAGAACCCAAATTTGCAGGCTTAACAAAAACTACTGGGCCGAGTTCTTTCAGTAATTCAGAAAGCAACGATTTCATGCCTTCGTTATCTAAATCTTCAAATCGCTTGGAATGCACATCTCTGTACCGCGCCTGTGGGATCTTGTGATAAGTGAGGATTTCCTTCGTGGCAATTTTGTCCATGGCTAGAGCAGAGCCCAAAACCCCACTTCCTATGTATGGCACATCTATCACTTCGAGTAGTCCTTGAATAGTTCCATCTTCTCCTAAAGGACCATGGAGCAAAGGGAAGACAATAAGGTTTTTTTCAGAACTTAGTTTTGGCAACTCGATGATGGGGTTCCATGTAGGACCGGTCGGTTCAAGCTTTTCTTGGAGATTATTCGTCTTAAGCTCTTCAATAGCTTTTTCAGCAAGGTGCCAGTTTCCGCTTCTATCTATCCCTACAGGTATGACTTCATAAAGTTCAGGGTCAGCAGCTTCAATAACATGACGTGCGGAAACACACGACACATTGTGTTCAGCACTGCGTCCACCAAATAGGACAATAAGACAACGTTTCGAGCCCATTTTGACATGTTAGGAGAAGAAAAGGTTTGGGTGATGGCACTTATAACTCAAAAGTAAACCAAATACTTGAAAATTAAAAAAATAAAAATAATGAATTGTTTCTAGTTTGACAAGGGATACATATTCGCATGAAAGTGTTTACAAATGTCTTTACCTTTAGGGGGGTATAAAAACAATGAGAAGAACTACTTTTATCAACAAGTTGTTCGCAGTTGTGCTTGCGTTTTTCACACTAGCTGCAGTCACTACAGCATGTGGCTCGGATGATGATAGCTCAGCTTGGCCAAGCGAAATAACTTTTGGTGCCGTACCAGCAGAAGATGCAGGTGAACTTGCAACTTTATATGAAACAACTATGAGTATCCTCACGGATGAAATCGATGGACTTGAAAAGATCAACTTTTTTGAGGCTTCTGAATATGCAGGTCTTGTCGAAGGTCTTATAGCGGGACGAGTAGACGCTGCCCAGTTCGGTGGTTTTTCTTATGTTCTTGCAACGCAGACTGGAGCAGAACTAGATGTAGCTGGTGTTTTGGTGGATGATCCAAATGCAGTACCCGGCTATAGAAGTTACCTAGTCACTCAGCCTGGTAGCGATATCAATGGCATTGATGACCTTAGGGGTAAAAAAGTTTGTTTTGTTGACCCAGGATCAACATCAGGATTCTTGTTCCCATCTGAAGGTTTGTTGTCAGCCGGCATAGACCCATCGGAAACATCGACTGATATAGATCCAATTTTCGCTGGCGGGCACGATGTTGCAGTTCTCAGTGTTGTTAATGGCGACTGTGACGCAGGATTCGCAGCTGACGTGTTCTTTGTTGACAAAAGCGGAGGTCCTGGAATTCTTGTGAATGGTGGAGATATAAATGGCGTAATCGATGACGTTGGGGATGACGATCAGAACCCTGAAAATGCGGATGTTAGAATCATTTGGAAGACAGAATATATTGCAAGTCCTCCAACCGCTATAAACACAAAAACACTCCCAGCAGATTTCATTGCACGATTTAAAGAAGTTATGACCACTAAAGCAAATATTGATTACGCTCTTGCAAACGGATATTGCACAGGCACGCTGGATGACAACACGTGTAGTTTCCGAGACGATTGGGGTTATATAGCAAAATCAGATTCCTTCTATGACGGAATTCGAAAGGTTTGCGAAGTCACCGGCGCAAGTAAGTGTGATTAATAAACTGAATTAACACCTGAATGTTATGAAGTTCGGAAAAAGCGCATCCTCTGGTGTTGTGAGACAAGAAAATTCCACAACACCAGGGGTAAACGCTGTTGAAGTCACAGATCTGGTTAAGACATTCGACAGCGGGAAAATCAGAGCCCTTGATGGAGTTTCGTTTAAGGTGCCTAAAGGGCAATTGCTCGTCATAATTGGTTTATCTGGATCAGGTAAATCGACACTGCTTCGACATTTAAATGGACTTCACCTGCCAACAGAGGGTTCCGCAATCGTTTTGGATGAGAACGTATCTTCTCTATCACGAAAAGAACTTAGATCATTACGGAGAGATGTAGGTTTCGTATTCCAGCAATTCAACATTGTTGGAAGACTGACCTGTATAGAAAATGTTCTCAGCGGCGCATTGGGTCGTATATGGGGTCCGAGAATCAGCGCCCTAATGTACTCAAAAAGTATGAGAAGCGAAGCTATTGAACAACTCGAACGGGTAGGACTAGCTGATAAAGCTTGGCAAAGAACCGACACTCTTTCCGGAGGAGAGCAGCAAAGAGTAGCTATTGCACGAACTCTCATGCAGAAACCTCAAATCGTTTTAGCTGACGAACCGGTTGCTTCGCTTGACCCTGAAATCTCAGGTCAAGTAATGGATCTACTAGTTCAATGTTGCATTGAAGATGGCATAACTGTGCTGTGCAGTCTCCACCAGGTCGATTTAGCATTGGGCTGGGCAAACCGTTTGATAGGTCTTCGCGCCGGGAAAATCGTTCTTGACACTCCCGTGGACGAATCTTTATCACAAGAAGATGTCATGGTCGTTTATCAACAACTCGACCCTGAAGGAACTAAAACCAGCGAGTATTTAGATACATCTGAAACTTCATCTCCATGACCTTGAACATCAAAAGAAAAAAATGAAAATCCGAAATTTAAAAAAGCAGAGAAGTGCCTAATCCGGAACAAATATCTAGGCCTTGGACTCGTCAGAGGAGTCAACTCTGGTTCTCAGTCTTAGCCATTTTTGTGCTTCTTGCCTGGTCTATAAACAGAGTCGACCTTTCTTTGGGAGGAATTGTAGAAATATTTGAAGGGTGGCCTGAAACACAAAATTTACTATCGCGAATGGTGCCCCCATTTATTCCAAGTGAGGATTTCACAGTTATAACTAAAGCAGCTCTGGATACATTCTTCATAGCTTTTGCCGGGACGGCATTAGGTCTCGTTCTTGGAATTCCGCTTGGTCTTCTTTCGGCTCGGAACATTATGCCATTTGCTCCAGTACGAGCATTTGCCCGGGCCATAGTTGTCTTTTCGAGAGCAACACCCGCGCTTGTTTTTGCTCTTTGTTTTGTCCGTCTTTATGGAATAGGTGTCCTTGCAGGACTATTAGCTATCGGTATTCACTCGATAGGCATGATTGGCAAATTGATAACAGATGCGGCGGAAGAAATTGACCCCGGACCTCGCGAAGGTGTGATCGCTACAGGAGCAGGATCATTACAGGATTTGTATACAGGTATTTGGAGCCAGATGGTTCCAACGGTTATTTCTATTTCTCTTTATCGTCTTGAACTCGATTTCAGATCTGCCCCAATCCTCGGCTGGGTTGGAGCAGGAGGAATTGGGCTTATTTTGCGCGGTTACGCGGGCAGTCTTCGCTATCAGGAACTGCTTGGGATAACAATTCTTATAGTAGTTCTAGTAGTTATTCTGGAGATACTTTCAGCCACTACACGTCATGCACTTCTAGGAAAAACTGAAACTGATCTACCCGGAAAACCGGGAAGGATGACACAGCTATTTTTGGGAGGAACAACACGTCCAGGTAAAAAAATTGCAGACTGGATGATTAACAAGTCTGCAAATAAAGAAGCATCAGAAAGTGAGAGTCAGATATCTAGATCTCTTACTCCTCCATGGACTCGTGAAAGAATTAAAGTTAACTCTATAGGTTTAATTTTCTTTGTTCTTCTTATAATTTCTGTACTCGTCCCAGATATTGCGACTAGTCGAATAGTCGATGGAAGTCAAAAACTACCAAGTTATATAGCGCGACTTACACCTAACGACTGGTCATGGTTCACGGATCGACTTTTCAGCGACATGATCGACACTATCGCTATTGGTTTTGCTGCTACTGGAATAGCTTTGTTGTTTGCGATCCCTTTTTCTTTTCTTGCTGCCAGCAACACTGCGCCCGGAAGATTCATATATTTAATTTCACGTTTGTTCATGTTGCTCGTCAGATGTGTCCCGGAACTAGTGGTGGCTGTGATTTTCGTAGCAGCAATAGGACCTGGGCCTAAGACCGGCACCCTTGCTCTTGCAATTGGCATGTTTGGATTCATAACAAAACTTTTTGCTGACTCTATTGAAGAAGCGCGTCAGGGGATACGAGACGGTGTCAACTCCACAGGAGCGAACAGACTTCAAGAATCAGTTACTGGTGTCTTGCCGCAGGTTGCACCATCTATGGTTAGCCACTCTTTATACCTCCTTGATGTTGCAATTAGAAGTTCAACGATTCTAGGAATCGTTGGTGGCGGTGGTATTGGTTTCTTGCTGATGAGTGCAGCTAAACGACTCTATTTCGAAACTTTAGGTGGAATAATTTTCTGCATATTTGTTGTTGTTTTTCTTGTGGAGATTATTGCTACTTGGATAAGACGAAAAATTATTTAAAAATTTGTAAGTGACCCACCTGTCTTACTTACTACTGAAAGAATGTAAACATGGAATTCACCACTTCACAAATAGCACACGTCACATCTGGCGAGCTAAAAGGTGAAGAGAAAGTAATACAAGCGGCTACACAGGATTCTCGAAAAGTAACACCAGAGTGTCTTTTCATACCACTGATTTCAGAAAGAGATGGTCACGCCTACATTGAGGAAGCTCTTTCGCTAGGTGCTGCAGCGTATTTAACCGAACAAGAGCCAAGAGAAGGAACATCCATAAGGGTCGAAAACACCACAACTGCTTTGACCCAACTCGGCAAGGCAGCGCGTTTTTCCTTCCATGTTCCAGTTGTAGGCATAACTGGATCCGTAGGAAAGACTTCAGTTAAAGACATGACGAGCGCTGTTCTAAGTCAACAAGGAGATGTTCATGCGAGTCCCAATTCTTATAACAATGAGATAGGTGTGCCTTTAACTCTCTTAAACGCACCTGAAAAGTCCTCATTTCTGGTGCTTGAAATGGGGGCTCGAAAAGAGGGAGATATAGGAAATCTTTCTGAAATTGTCTATCCGGATATTGGAGTTATAACCACTGTCGTGGCGTCTCATACAGAAGTGTTCGGATCGCTCGACTCGATATCAAACACTAAAGGAGAAATATTAGAACGCCTTCCTACGGAAGGGTGTGCTGTTCTTAATGCTGATGTTGATGAAGTAATGCGACAGTCTCCAAGAAGCCGTGCCAGAAAGCTGACATTTGGGCAACGAGGTGAAGTACGAGCTTCTTCAGTGAAGTTTAATGAGAGCCTGCACGCAACTTTCGTTATGGAGACGCCCTGGGGTAGAGGTGAAATAAAATTGAATGTTGCTGGAGAGCACATGATTTCGAACGCATTAGCTGCTGCATCTGTAGGTTTAGCCACCGGACTACCGCTCGAGGCAGTAGAAGAAGGGTTGAGCTGTGTTGAGCTGTCGCCATTAAGAATGGAAATTACCAATAGCTCTAGTGGGGTAACTGTAATTAACGATACGTATAACGCAAATCCGACTTCGATGAAAGCAGCTATCAATTCTCTATCGATGCTTCCTTGTACTGGAAGAAAAATTGCTTTTTTGGGCCTTATGGCAGAATTAGGAGAAGAGTCTTCTCAAGCCCATATAGAAGTAGAGAGACACGCGGAAGAATTAGGTGTAGAAGTGGTAGCGGTTGAAACCGAACTTTATGGAACTGCCCGAATCGCTAAATTGGACAACGTCGCAGCAGAAATTGAAGGAATGAACCTCGATAAAAATGATGCAATTCTGTTTAAAGCGAGTCGTGTCGTCGGGCTCGAAACTATTGTAAACGACATAGTTGTTTGAATTTTTACGCTGAGTGCCTTTGTTTCGGACTCTATGTAGAACTAAGCAAAGTGGCATAATTGTTTAACGGAATTCTTGGGGGAAAGGGTAGAGGTTGACTCTATGAGTATTGCTAAAAACAAAAGAGCTAAAAATACATCTATCAACTTGGCTCCCAGTTGGGAAAACCCAGAAGTTTCGACACTGCCAATAGAAGGTTTTAGGTATACGTCCTCAGAGTTCTACGAAAAAGAATGGAATCAAATGTGGACCAAGGTCTGGTTGCTTCTTGGGCGAATAAGTGAAATGCCCTCCAAAGGTGACTACCAGATTGAAGAAATAGGAGTCGAATCCATAATTATGGTACGACAAGAAGACGGGTCGGTTCGGGCTTTCTACAACGTTTGCCAACATAGAGGTTCACGTCTTACTAATAACACTAAAGGAAATGCTGAAGTTTTCAGATGCCCTTACCACAGTTGGGAATGGTCCTTCGATGGAACTCTTCTATCTGTACAAGATCCCGAAGACTTTCCTCAAGGAAACCCTTGCGAAGAGCTGACTTTGATGGAAGTGCCTTGTGAAGTTTTTGCTGGTTTTATATGGGTTAATTTAGATCCAGATTGTAAATCTCTAAAAGACTTTTTAGGGCCTTTATGGGATGAATGGTCAGGTTATGAAATTGATCAATGGATGAGGGTGTTAAAAATTTCCACCAATGTTCCTTGCAACTGGAAAGTCATACAAGACAACTTTTGTGAGTCTTATCATCTGCCAACAGTTCATCCCCAACTAGCCGATTCTCATGAAGAAAACTACGCATATACACAATTCGACACATCTACTGAGGGTCACAATCGGATGATCATGATGGGGGCCACACCTTCAAGAGGTTTACGCGGGGAAACCCCTAACCTCCCAACCCCTTTAGCAGAGAGAATGGAATACTGGGAATTAGATCCAGCAGATTTTACTGACCGTGTTTTTGATGTGAGATTGGCCTTACAGGAAAAAATGAGAGAACTTGGAGGCACAAGAGGGCATTCTCATTATGCAAACTTGAGCGACGCCCAGCTAACCGATTCTCATCATTACAACCTATTTCCCAATTGTTCTCTGACTTTTTCAGCAGATGGAGTTTTATTGCAACGTATGCGTCCAGACCCATCAGACCCTCAAAAATGTCTTTTCGATCACTGGTATTACACAAAAGATACTGAAATCGCAGATTCAGCGACAAATATCGAATTGACAGAGACCAATGACTTTCAAGAAGTTATTCAATATGGAGAGCAATCAATGGGTTTAATACCCGATCAAGACATAGCCATATCCATTATGCAGCAACTTGGATTGCGCTCAAGAGGCTACAGAGGAGGATACCTATCAGGACAAGAAAGCAGGATCAGGCGTTTTCATGACGTTATAGATAGTTATATAGAAGAATAATTTTTGATTCTAAAGAGAGGAAAAAAATGGAAGAAAAATGGTTCACTGATCATCCCCCAAGCGAACGCTGGCCACATTACACACGGGCAAATGCGGGCGAAGTCCTTCCCACCCCGGCGAGCCCATTTGGTCAAAGCTACGGATTCGACAACTGCATAATGAAAGGATGGCAATTAGGGTCAACTCAAACAGGTTTCTATGAACTGAATGAATACAGAGATAGCCCCCCAGAGATGTGTGGATTTTTTGGAGGGTACTTCTATATAAATCTCTCTTGTATTCGTATGCAAGCTGTTAGGAATCCAGCCATAACAGTTGAGCAGTTAGATCTTGCAATTTTTGGAGACCAACCAGACTCTCCAAAATACGAACCTCATCCAGAAGACGAAAAGCCCCATCTGCAGGATTTAGCTGATGCGCACATGCAGTTCGTTCTGACCGCCTCTGAATGGCCAGAGCTCAATGAAGAAAGAAAACTTGCCGATAAGGAACGTAAAGAAAGACCGAACTTGGGATCACTTAGCGATGAGGAGTTGGTCAAAAGGCTGCGAGATCTTCAACCGCTTATTGAAAATCTTTCACGGAATCAAATGGTTTCAGCGGGCTCATCTGGAATTGCACCTGGGATGCTGGCAGCTGTAGGTGAAGCAATAGGAGATCCAAGCATTCCTGTTCGTCTCTTATCAAGTCTTGGTGAAATAGATTCGGCTGCTCCATCATTTGCTATATGGGATATGTCCCGTTTGGTCAGAGGTTCCCAAATTATTTCTGAAATTTTTGATTCACATTCTGACTCCTTGTTAGATGAACTTAAAAAATCTGATTCTGAAGAAGTAGCTAGATTTCTTGAAGCTTTTAACGAATTCGTATACGAGTATGGTTCACGTGGAGCAAATGAGTGGGAGTTGAGTAGTGAAACTTGGGAAACCGATCCATCTATAGCGTTAAAAGCCATAGACCAAGTTAGGTCTCAAAATGATGACCGCTCCCCAGTAATAGCCTCAGAGCGTCTTGGCAGAGAAAGAGAAAATCTCATAGAAGAAGTAAGGAAAAAGTTGAATGAGATGGACAATGATGAACTGACTGGAACTTTTGAGGGGGCAATAACTGCAGCTAATATGATGATTTTTCGGGAGCGATCCAAGACCACTCTAGTAAAGCCACTGCATGAAAGTCGGATGGCTATTCGTGAATTAGGAAGACGCTATGCGGAGTCGGGAATACTTGATTCTGCTGAGCAAATATTTATGCTTCTGGATGAAGAACTAGAAACATTTATAGAGAATCCGGGATCATTTACAAAATCACTTGCGAAGCGTCACGAAGACTGGAAAGCACTGTGGGATTTAGAACCACCATTTTTTATAAGAGATGGAGTTGTCCCAGGTCTTTCTCAGTGGGATAGAAAATCTTTAGAGGAGAAGGCGTCAGCGTTAACCGTTGGAGATGTTCTGACGGGGGTTCCAGGATCTCCTGGGACCACCCAGGGAAAGGCACGGATAGTTCTTGATCCGTCTAATCCTCCTGACTTATCACCAGGCGACATTATGGTCGCGCCGATAACAGATCCAGCGTGGACTCCACTTTTTCTAGCCGTAGAGGCCGTAATAGTAAACGTGGGAGCTCAAATCAGCCATGCTGTCATAGTAAGTAGAGAGTTAGGAATACCTTGTGTGGTCTCGGTAAATGAGGCCACGACACTCATACCTGATGGCTCCACTCTAGAAATAGATGGAACTTCAGGTGAAGTGAAAATTCTGGAATTGCCTTGAACTCTTCTGAAAGTGTGATGGCGCTGGCTAGACCCTGGGCATGTCCGCCATTACGCAATGTTCCGATTCTGGGCGATCAATACACTTCGCGAGAATTTTTTGACCGTGAATGGTCTTCCATGTGGACAAAAGTTTGGCTTCTAATGGGTCGATCTTCTGAATTGCTTGAAGCTGGGTCCTACCAGGTGGAAGAGGTTGGACCTGAATCATTTATCATGATTCGACAGAATGATGGTTCAATCAAGGCCTTCTACAATGTCTGCCAACACCGTGGTTCGCGCCTTCTTTTTAATAATGAGGGCACCTCTGATCAAATAGTGTGTCCTTATCACGGCTGGGAATGGGCCAAAGACGGTTCATTGAGTCAAGTTCAAGACCCTGAAGACTTTATCGACGGTAACCCTTGTGATGATATGACCTTAGTAGAAGTAAATTGTGAACTTTTCGCTGGTTTTATTTGGATAAACATGGATCCTGAATGTATGGGTTTAAAGGATTACCTCGGACCCGTTTGGGAAGAATTTGAAGCTTATGAAAGCCATGATTGGATTCGCGGGCCTTCATCCACAGTTGACGTCAATTGCAATTGGAAGGTACCGCAGGATAATTCGTGCGAATCTTATCATCTGCCCTCAGTTCACCCTCAGGGACTGAAATGGATTGAACACAGCTATAAGTATTGTCATTTTGACTGGTGTGAGGAGGGGCATAATCGAATGTCTATACCAATGGTCACTCCATCTCATTCACTCACAGGAGAAGAGTTGGAAGTTGATGATCAGCTGAGAGAGATGTTGGAACCATGGGGTTTGAAAGCAGAAGATTTCAAAGGAAGAGAATTTGAAACTCGGCAAAAAGTCCAGTCCGTCAAAAGAAAAACTGGAAGTGAGCGTGGCTATCAATTTGATCAACTTTTTGACGACCAGCTGACAGATGCCTATCACTACAACATATTTCCTAATGTCACACTTAGCTTCGCTGGATCTGAATATATAGGGCTTCAAAGAATGAGACCGCACCGTCGTGATCCGGAAAGACACTATTACGACAATTTTATGTATCTGTCTCATGGCGCTGCAAAGCAAATAGGAGCTACCAAAGCAGAGGAAAGAAGATTTTTTAAATATGGAACAGAGATAATGAACAGGCAAATTGCCGATCAAGATTTAGCGATAAGCACCGGACAACAATTAGGGTTATCATCTCGCGGTTACAGCGGAGTACGACTTGCAGGTCAAGAAGGTCGTGTGCAGAGGTTTCATGATGTTTTGGATGAATACCTAGAGGGCTTTAGGCCTTAAAATAGAGTTGTTGCATAGATGGCTTTTATTTATTTTTAATTATTTGAAGGAAGATTCCAATTACTGAACGACCTAGAAGCAAAATAGCTGGGAGTGAAATCTCGCTTGACCATTACATAGGTGGTGAAAGAATTTCATCGCCATCAGTGTTCAAAGTTCATTCTCCTCTTAAATGGGAAGAAGAGTTGGCTGAGGTGTCGGCTGGGGATAGAAACATATCCGATTTGGCCGTTGCTTCTGCTTCGGAAGCATTTAAAGATTGGGCGAATCTGAGCCCACAAGAGCGTGCTTCCTTTTTATATCGTCTGGCTGATCTCATCGATATGGAAGTTCCAAACATAGCAAGGGTTGAATGTACTGATATGGCGATGAGGTATGAAAGCCTTTTAAATAGAGTGATTCCGCGTGGTGCAAGAAATTTTCGGGCGTATGCAGATTTGGCAAGTGAGTATCAGGGAAGAGTCTGGGATTCAAATGGTACGACAAATCTGATCCAGCGGCTTCCGGCAGGACCCACCGTAATAATTACTCCATGGAACGCACCATTCATGCTGGCGACATGGAAAGTTGCACCAGCGTTAGCAGCAGGTAATACAGTCGTTCTTAAACCAGCTGAGTGGGCGCCGCTCTCAGCCAGCATTCTCGCGGATCTAGTTGATCAGGCTGGTTTCCCTCCAGGAGTCTTCAATGTAGTACAGGGGACTGGCGAAGAAGCTGGTTCTTTTTTAACCGAAGATCCAAAAGTTAGAAGGATTTCATTCACGGGCTCTTGCGAAACAGCTAGAAAAATTGGGATAGAGGCCGCAAAAAACATTGTTCCTTTCACAGCAGAACTGGGCGGTAAGGGAGCATTAGTTGTGCTTCAAGATGCTGATGTGGAACAAGCAGCTATCACTGCCGCAGGTCAGTATGACGATTCAGGACAGGTTTGCCTAGCGGCAACAAGACTTATTGTTGCAGATGAAATCAGTGAACATTTTTTAGATTGCTTTTATCAAAATGTAGACAAGCATGTTCTTGGGAGCAGTTTTGAAGATGCGACTACCATCACACCTCTTATTCATCCTGACCACCTTCAAAGAGTTGAAGCGTTTGTTGATAGGGCAGTAGAAAATGGTGACGAAATTCTCAGAGGTGGCAAGAGGTTGGATGCCGAGCAACTTTTTTATGAACCCACTCTCATAAAACCTGCTTCAAACAATAGTGAGATAGTTCAGAATGAAGTTTTTGGACCAGTTCTTACATTTCAGACGTTTGAAAAAGAAGAAGAGGCTATAAACCTTGCAAATAGTACCGAGTACGGTCTTTCTGCAACGCTTTTCACAGGGTCAATGGAAAAAGCAAAAACGTTAGGCTCGGCACTGCGAGCCGGAACAGTATGGGTCAACTGTTTCTTGGTACGCGATTTAAGCGCTCCTTTCGGTGGGCTTGGTATTAGCGGATTGGGTCGTGAGGGCGGCGACTATGCATTAGATTTTCATTCAGACTTAAAAACCTTGCAAATAAGAAACTCTGATGACTCATGAATAATTTTCAGACCCCTGAACGTATGCGACTTGTTGAATCAATGAAAGAATTAGGTTCCGTTTTCAGTGAAAGAGCAGACAAATACGATTCGGAAGCTTCATTTCCTTACGAGAATTTCGCAGATTTGAAAGATGCAGGCTTTTTAGCTTTGTGTATACCGGAAGACCATGGCGGTATGGGTGCGGATTTTGTGACTTACGCACTTGTTTCAGAAGAGCTCGGCAGGCATTGTGGGTCAACTGCACTTACTTTTAATATGCACACAGCAAGCATGCTTCTTACTGGACAGATATCAGATGATTTGGAAATGTCTCCAATGCAACGTAAAGATCATGCAGAGAAACGTTCCTTGATGTGGAAAGGTGTTGTGGAAAGTGGTCACATACACGCTCAACCTTTTAGCGAAGGTAATCAGGCAGGTGAGGGTGCTGGTATTAGTAGTCGAGCTGTTCCAGTTGAAGGCGGTTTTCGTGTTACAGGAAAAAAGATTTTTGCGTCTTTGTCTGAAGCCGCAGATAGGCACAATATAACTTGTCTTGTTGAAGGTGAAGAAGAAATAAGGTTTCTAGGTATTCCAGCAGGTAGTGAAGGCCTAAAAATAGAGGGGGAGTGGGATCCGCTAGGGATGCGCGGGACTATTTCCAAAACTTTAACTTTTGAAAACGTTTTCGTACCTGCAGAAAATGAGTATTTACCGCAGGGTTGCTTTGATCAGGTTGCATCTCGCTGGCCTTATTTTTATATGACATTGAGTTTTTCGTATTTGGGTATACAGCGTGCTGTAATAGATTTCACAGCTCAATATTTGAAAGGAAAATCAGGAAAAAGTGAACGAAGAGATAACTTTCAAAAACAACATGGTTGGGCAGAAATGAAACTTGCGTATGAAAAATCTCAATCGCTCACTTATCGTGTTTTGTCGGAGGTAGGTCCAGACCCATCTCAAGATGAATTGTCCAGAGCTTGGGCAGCAACACTGGTTGCGATGGAAACTGCACCTGAAATAGCTTCCATCGCTGTAAGGGTGTGCGGTGGACGTTCTTTGTTACGTCCACTGCCTCTAGAGCGTCTATATCGCGATGCTCGTTGTGGGGCGACAATGCTTCCTTGGAGCGCTGAGATCTGCATGGATAGGCTTGGTCGATCCGGTCTTTATGATTGAAGTGGAATTTATGAATGGTCTTCCTTTAGAAAGAATTGACATATTTAAAGATCATTTTCTTCGTTGTGGGGTGACTAACAAAGATGTAGTAGCTGTCCTCGCTGAGACTCAAAGTCGTAAAGAGCTTGTAAACACAGTTGAGCAGGCAATTAAAAAAAATCGGGTCTAAGTTCGCCACCACTGTAGTCCCTACCCCTCTTAACTACGGACCTGTACCTATAAGATCTACGGGTGCGAGTTTAGCTATAGATGGCAATCAGTCTGTGATTGCTGATTTGGCAGCTACAACTTTTGTAGTCGATTGCACAGTAGAAGGTTTGTTGCATGCCCCAGAGCGAGATCAAATCCTTAAAGACGGAACTAGGATACTTATGATTTCTAATGAGCATCCTGAAGTTTTTGACAGAATTGGCCACGATCCTACTTTGACTGAACGAGTAGAAAATGGGGTTAACAGACTTTCTTCAGCATCAATCATGAGAGTCTCCTCAGAAGCTGGTACAGATTTGACAGTCGACTTAAAAGGAGCTCAAGTAGCTGGTTCTGATGGTATAGCTCGCGAACCTGGAGAAATTTCTCATTGGCCTGGAGGGCTTGTCTTGTGCTTTCCAGATGCAGCATCCGTAAACGGTACAGTTGTGATGAAGCCAGGTGATGTGAATCTTACTTTTAAAGAGTATCTTCGTTCGACAATTCGTATAAAAATTGAATCGGATTACATTACTGAAATAGATGGAGACGGACTCGATGCAGATCTCTTTTCTTCATATTTAGCAGCATGGAAAGAAGAAGATGCCTATGCAGTAAGTCATTTGGGTTGGGGAATGAATCATCTTTGCAGATGGGATGCTTTGCCAATGTACGACAAGTCGGATTTTAATGGAACTGAGTTACGTGCTTTCGCAGGTAACTTTTTATGGTCTACGGGCGCAAATGAAGTAGCGGGGAGATTTTGCCGTGGCCATTTTGATCTTCCTATGCGAGATTGCAGCGTTATCTTGGATAACAACCCAGTTGTTGAATCAGGAACACTAATAGAAGATTTGACTTGATAAGACCTTAAGTAGTTTTCACAAACAGGTGTTTTGTTCCGCTAATTAAGTGTGATCTTAACTTCTCGGAAGTTTTTGTTATTTCTATTTTTGATGTGCGTTTAAGAAGTTCTTGAATAGTCACCCGTATCTCCATTCGGGCTAACCAGGCTCCTAGACAAAGGTGAGGTCCGTTTCTCCCAAAAGTTACATGATCATTAGGGTGGCGGCAGATATCAAATTTGTAGGGGTCTTCAAATTTTCTTTCATCGTAGTTCGCTGATATCCACCAAAGTACGACCTTTTGCCCTTCTCTTATTTCTTGCCCAGAGAGTTCTAAGTCAGAAGCTGCTGTTCTGCGAAAGTGTGTAGTTACAGTTGTCCAACGGAGAATTTCTTCGACCGCACTTTCTATAAGTTTTGGATCATCTCTAAGTTTCTGCATTTCATCAGGATGTTCCACAAGCGCCCTAAGACCTTCTGTTAATGAATATCTTGTTGTGTCATTACCAGCCGCTACCAACAAAGTAAAGAAATTATTGAATTCCAAATCAGTAAGTGGCTGCCCGTCATTAGTTGGTTCTAAAAGACGGGTGATTAAATCTTGATGTTGAGAGTTTCTTCTTTCTGATGCAGCATTTTGAGCATATTTAAAGACTTCTAATCCAGCTGGGCTGCGAAAAGGAATTAATCTGAATTCTTCTGTATCTACTTTGTCAACAACATGATCTGTATATTCAGGGTCTGAGTTAGACAAAAGTTGATCGCCTAAATCAACTAAAAGTTCACCATCTTCGTCAGGAACACCTAGCAAGCGCCCCAGCATTCGCATAGGAAGAATTCGTGCAACGTCATCAACGAAGTCAAACTCATTTTTACTCAACGCTCTTTCAATGATTTCAATTGCTAGATTGCGAATCGGTTCTTCAAATGTTTCAACTGTTTGTCTTGTGAAACCGCGGTTCACTAATCTTCGAAGTCGAGTGTGTTGTGGAGGATCTAATTCCATCATCGTCCGTCTCGCTTCAATTTCATCATGGTCCATTTCTTCAAGCCGGATGCCATTTTTGGAAGAGAATTCATCCCAGCGGTGATTTGCTTCGACTACATCCTGATAGCGCGTAATTGACCAAAACCCAGAATCATCTTTTTCCGGGGTCCAACAAACAGGTTTCTCATCTCGCATTCTTTTGAAAGTCGAATATGGTACACCTGAGACCCAGGTGTCATGCGAGGGTAGATTAGCAAATCCATTATCATTTTTTGGCGCCCAAGGGTGGGTGTCAATCACTTAGATCTTCCAGTGTCGTGCCACCATTCCAAGTCACTCCTACACTTTGCCAGTAACCAGCAATCATTTCAGTTGGCTCCAAACGTTCGAGTCCCTCTACAGGAGATTCGAATAATTTTATTTCGGCATCTCCTGTAAACGCCTGACTGGCTTCGCCATCGATTCCTTTCATAGTGACAAGTTCATTTATGGAGTCCGTTCCATCTGCTTCTATCCGAGGAAAAAATCTGTTATGAAGCATCGGTAGTGCATTTACAAAGCCTGAATTTTCACTTAGTCCGGTGATAGTGAACTTGGCTTCGACGAGTCTCCGCCCATAGGCAGAACAAGTCGCCCCAAAGATTCCCCCTGGTTCCAGTTTTGGACCTGCTTTGCCTACATTTATTGGTCTAGTAAGCCAAATGTCTGCCATCTTTTTTGGGTATCCCTGTATGTGTCCCCTGACCATTGCATAGTCTTTGTCAACCCAAATGTAAACACACCTACTGTATGTCTGGCCTTTGTATTGGCACCTAACTACGACAAAACATTCTTTGTATTGGAGCCGATCAGGATCTGTCACCTCGTTAAAATCTGCCGAACAAGATTGCCAATCTGCCCAAATGACTGCGACGGCACCAGGATCGTCAGGAGCAAGAGAAAGATTATCTGGTAGCAACTCAGCTACCGATTCTGGTTTTGTTCTGAATTCAATCGTTAACATATCGCCCGAGTAATGCCAGGGCGGATCCGGAACGATAGAAGTCTTTCCAGTAGAATCTCTTGGAAAAATAAAACCTTTAAGTCCTGCCATTAAGAAACTTTACACTAAGTTTCTACGAATTGGATTGCTGAACGAATTGGAGAATCGAGTGGAAATAAGGAGAATAAATTTTGAAGACACTTTTCTGGAGGTGCGTGTTGAGGGCGATTCATGCATAGCGAAAGATGGAAGAACATTTAGCATCTCCAAAGTTCAACACTTGCCACCTTCGGAACCTACAAAAATTCTATGCGTGCACCTTAATCATTCAAGTCGTGTAGAAGAATTTCAAGCTAACTTGCCACCGGCTCCGACCTATTTCCAAAAACCGCTATCTTCTTTGAATGCCCATAAGGGAGATGTAATTAGACCAAAAGGTTGCAGTTGGCTCAACTATGAAGGAGAAATTGTCATAGTCATTGGAAAGAAATGCCGTGGCATAAAACCCACGGAAGCTGCTGAATTTATTAGAGGATTTACGATCGGGAATGATTTTGGACTGCATGATTTTCGTGATACTGATGCTGGCTCGATGTTACGAGTAAAAGGTTCTGATTCTCTTTGCCCGGTTGGCCCCGGTTTAAAAGAAGAATGGGATTTTAGGTCTAAGCAAATACTTACTTATGTGAATGGTGAAGTTGTCCAAGATGGCAATACTGACGAAATGAAGTGGGACATGCATTATCTAGTCGCCGATTTAGCGAGAATAATGACTTTAAATCCGGGAGATATGATTTTTTCTGGAACACCAGCTAATTCAAGACCAGTAGAACCTGGGGACAAGGTAGAGGTGGAAGTTGAAGGGTTAGGAAAGCTCGAGAACAATGTAGTTGAAGGCGATTTCGGTGTCGATATTGACTTTGGAGCTCAGCCCAGCGAGTCGGAAGAAGTCATTTCAACGGCACTAGGTGGAGATTGGGAATTTCGAGGTATTCGATCACCTCAATAATTTTTTCACCCCAATAGCTCTTTTTATACAAATGCTCTAGGCTGATTTGTTATCCAAGGGTAAGTATTAGGAGGGGGATATGAAAAGGTCGAAGTTAGCTTGCGTGTTGATCGCTTTTTCGCTTCTTGCAGTTGCATGTGGAAGTGATGAAGAATCTGCACCAAGCACGCTGAAGATAGGTTATGCCGCAGATTTTTCCGATTTAGGTGGATTTGCTGATATGCCAGCTAGTCAGGCAGCCAATCATTTTGTTGCATTGGTCAACTGCTCGGGTGGAATTGACTCGAATGCTGGAATTGATATTGATGAGGTTTTAGCAACTGATCTAAGCAACTGTTCAGAAATGTCAGGTACAAAACTTGAAATGACAGTTGAAAATATTGCTGGCGATCCTGAAGTGACTCAAAGAGCGAGTCAATCTCTTATTGATGGGGGAGCATCTGCTCTTCTAGGTCCAGCATTTCCTGATTTTGGCGAACCACTTCTACAGGTAGCTGCAGGAAATATGCCAGTTTTGTTCGTTGCATCAACTGAACCAATGCTCGCAGATTCTTCCCTTTTGGCTTTTCTTGTAGCGTTTGATGATACTGCACAAGCTTCGGCCGCAGCTGAATTTGCATTGGATCAGGGTTGGTCTAATGCTGTAACTTTTTCCGCTCCAGGTCCTTATTTCGGATATAACCCAGAAGTATTTACAGAAGTATTTACAGCGGGTGGCGGAAATGTAATTTCAGATTACAACTTCGTTCCAATTGAAGATATGGATTTTTCAGCACAGGTCAATGAAATGGCTGGAGCGGGCCAAGCGCCTGATGTTGTTTATTCTGCCATGCTGTCTTTCCAAAGTGCAGTCTTGCGTGGTCAGCTAGATAGCGCTGGCGTAACTACTAATTACTTAGTAACCGATGCTTTTGAGGCAACTGGCGGATACTTCACTGACGGGGTAGAGGGCTTCTATCACACAACGCATTCGTTCCCTTCAGAAGGAAGCAGAATCAAGGCTCTTGCTGACAGTTATGAGGCAGCAAATGGCTCTCCTCTCGAAAATGCCTCATTTGGAGGTCTGGCAGTCGATGCTGTAGCAGTCATAGTTGATGCTTTTGTTAGAACTAAGTCAACTGATCCAAAAGTTATTGGTGAGGCTATTGCAGTAGCCAAAGATGTAAATGGAGCTACAGGAGATCTGACTTATGTCGGAACGACTGGAGTGCCTGCAAAGCCTGTATATGTGCATCAAGTAGTAGGCGGTGCACCCACGCTTGCAGCCACAATCGACTAGGAGTTCATAAGCAGTGCTCGAAGTTGAGTCTTTAACGACCCGTTATGGCTCGATTTCAGCTCTAAGAGACGTTGGTTTGTCTGTTGGTTCCGGTGAGGTGGTTTGCCTCATCGGTCCCAACGGAGCCGGCAAAACAACCCTTCTCTCAACTATTTCCGGTTTACTAAACCCGGTTTCGGGCTCCGTTAAGTTTGAAAACGAAGAGATTACTTCTTGGGCCCCGGATCGCATACTTCGCTCCGGGCTCGCATTGGTGCCAGAACACAGAAGAATTTTTGGGGATCTAACAGTTGATGAAAACCTTCTGGTAGGTGGAGTAACAATTTCTTCAGGAAGAAGACTTGAACTGAAAGAGGAAATAATTACTCTTTTCCCAGTTCTTGGTGAAAAACTTTCTACCGAAGCCGGCTACCTTTCAGGTGGTGAGGCACAACAACTTGCTATCGGGAGAGCTCTAATGAGTGAACCCAAAATTTTACTAATGGACGAACCCGCCCTTGGATTGGCACCGGTCTTAGCTGAAGTGGTCTTCGAACTGATTAATCAATTGCGTCAAAATGGACAGACTCTCTTGGTGGTTGAACAAAATGCAAGACGAATACTAGAAGTGGCCGACAGGGGCTATGTGATGAGATCGGGGAGCATCGTAATTTCGGGTGATTCTAATGAACTGATTTCACGAGACGATCTTTTCGAAACCTATATAGGTAAAACGGATACAACGCATGAATGAACTAATCCAGCAGATCGTTGACGGATTGGGACGTGGCGGAATCTATGCCTTAATAGCTTTAGGTATTGCAGTTATTTTCGGCGTTATGCATCTTGTGAACTTTGCACATGGAGAGTTGATAACGGTAAGCGCCTATTCCGCTTATGGACTTTTTCAGGCAGGATGGAATTGGTGGTTTATCGTACCAGCAGTCATTTTGATAGCCGGTATGACTTCGGTGGTTATAGAATTTCTAGCTTTTCGTTGGGTGAGAGGGGCACCCGATTTTACGATGCTAATGACCTCATTCGGAATCCATTTTGTGGTTCAGGCTTTATTTGTTATGTACGTTTCAGCTAACTTTCGGCAATTCCCAAGGCCAGATTGGATTTTTAACACAGTAAAAATTGCTGGTATAAGTTTTGAAGTCTTTGACATAGCAGTCATATTCTTCACGTTGTTGACTCTTATTGGAACATTTTGGATTTTACAGAAAACAATGTTCGGAATAAGTCTAAGAGCTGCAGCTGAAGACTTTGATGCAGCAAGATTGATGGGAGTAAGAAGTGACAGAATAATCCGTGGCGCTTTTGCCTTATCAGGTGTGTTAGCAGGAGTAGCAGCAGTCTTTTGGTTAATGAGAAGCGGACAAGCCGGTCCAACAGCTGGACTTACACCTATGTTGAAAGGTGTTTTGGCTGCTCTTATAGGTGGTTTAGGAAGTCTAGGGGGAGCGGTGCTGGGAGGAGTGGCACTTGGTTTGGTGGAGGTGATGCTCATATCAAGACTTCCAGAAGGTCTAGTGGGCTTAACAGACGGGATTGTTTTCCTTTTAATAGCCTTCTTATTTGTTTTCCGTCCCCAAGGTTTCATATCAGTGCGCCGAGCGGAGCGCGTGTGATGTCAAAAGAATATTTTCACTCACGCTTATTCACTCTTGTTGGCCCCATATTAATTTTTGCTGTCCTTGTTTGCGGAGGACTTTTATATGCATCTTTTGGTGGTTCAGCTCGTGACGGTTTAATAACGCAGATGCTAATAAATGCAATAATCGTCCTAGGTATACAGATATACGTAGGTAATACCGGTGTTCTTTCCTTTGGGCATATAGGTTTCGGTGCAATCGCTGGATACGCATTTGCTATTTGCGCGATTTCACCCACCAGAAAGAACTCTCAGATACCAGATGCACCATTTGGACTTTCAGGAATTGATTTAACTCCTTTTCAATCTGTTCTTGTATCAATTCTATTAACTGTAATTGTTGCTTTCATCATAGGTTTGGGTTTAGCAAGGTCAGGTGCCAGATCGGGTTCTGTGGCAGCAACGGTAATAACCCTCGCATTGCTTTTTGTGGTTCACGAGGTAGCAAAAAACTGGATTGATTTAACACGCGGCGGTAAAACAGGTCTGTCTTTCAGTCCTCTAGGTAATGCGACATTGCAAGGTAGAGGCTGGATTTATATAGCTCTGTTATTTGCAATTATCATCGCTCGACTCTTTAAGGAAACTCGTTTAGGCAGGTTGGCACAAGCTGCGAGAGAAGATGATCTGGCTGCCAGAGCAGTAGGCATAGATCCAGCAGTTCAGCAGATGATTTCCCTCTTGTTGTCAGTCACACTCGTTTCGATAGGTGCTTCATTGCGTGTTTTTGAGTTGGGAAGTATTAATCCTCGTCTCTTCTTTTTTAAATTCACATTGTTGACACTGACGATGTTGATTGTTGGCGGTAGGAACAGTGTTACGGGAGCAGTCGTTGGAGTGGTAATAATTACCGCAGGTAGTGAATTTACAAGGTATTTGGCAGGACCTTCTGTAGATGTAGCGGCACTTGACTGGATACTACGTAGCGGATTAACAGACATTTTCCTTGGGGCGTCGATGTTGGGTTTTATGATTTTCAAACCGGCAGGTTTGTTAGGAGATTGGGAATTAGATAAATGGCTTAAGAAATTTTTACCAGAAAAAACCAATGCTGAAGCAGTAAAAGATCGAGTAGAAAATAATCAAGAACGCAGCCATCAGAGCTTAAACGTAGAAGGTGTGGTGGTAGATTTTGGAGGTTTTAGAGCACTGGATAGAGCGGAAATTCGTGCAGGAACTGATGAAGTTGTTGGATTAATAGGTCCGAACGGAGCAGGTAAAACTACTTTGCTTAATGTTATTACAGGAGTGGTTGACTGCAGTGAAGGCTATCTAAAGATAAATGGAAAGAGTATCGAAGGTTTGCAGCCACACATGATAGCTAGAGCTGGGCTTGTCAGAACATTCCAAAATTTGAGATTGTTTCACCTTTTGTCCGTAAGGGAAAATATTGAAGTTGCCCGTCTGGCTTCGCCGGATGCAAATAATAGATTAGAGACAGTTGCGATCGAAGAGCTTCTACATATAACTGGTTTGGATGAATTAAGAAATAGACGTGCTGGGGAACTTGACTACGGGAATGCCCGTCGATTGGAGTTAGCAAGAGCAGCAGCGGCAAATCCCGTGTTCTTGCTATTAGACGAGCCGACCAGTGGAATGAGCGACCATGAGTCGGAAGCGATGATTCATCAGGTAAGAAGCGTGGCTTCTCTTATAGGTGCAGGAGTTGTTGTAATTGATCATGATTTGAATTTCATCACGGGAATTTGTGATCGTGTATATGTGTTGGATCAAGGTCGTCTTATTTCAACTGGATCACCTGAAGAAATCTCACTTGATGAAAAAGTTAGAGCAGCCTACTTAGGCAGTTCTTAAACGAAGCTAGTCATCTTGTTAGCCACCCTCCATCTACAGGTAAATGGATTCCTGTAATCCAGGATGCTTCTTCAGACAAAAGGAAACTAACCGCTTTTGCTACATCTTCTGGAAGTCCGATTCTGGGTATAAGCAGTCTGCTTTTCAGATCCTCTAGTGTTTCAGGTGCAGTAATTCCTTCTAGAGATACAAAATCAGTAGCAATCGGTCCCGGGGCCACGGCATTTACGCGGATTGATTTTTTAGCTAACTCAACTGACAAGGCTTTAGTCAGCATTTTAACTCCACCCTTAGAAGCGTTGTAATGGACTTGACAATAGCCCTCTGAAGAAACGACCACTTCTGCCTCTACAGTAGAAATATTTACCACAGCCCCCCCTCCGGATGCAGCGATATCACGAGAAACCTCCTGAGTTGTCAACCAAGTTCCCTTCAAGTTCACGTCGAGAACTAAATCCCATTCTTTTTCTGTTAGTTCATCTAGAGAAGTCATTGTTACAAGTCCGGCACAATTGACAAGTCCTGTAATTTTTCCAAACTCTTTTAAACCGATATCAGATGCATGCCTGATTTCGTCACGTTTTCTAACATCCACTTTTTGGAAAAGTGCTTTCCCACCATTGGAAAGTATTTCCTCACAAGTGTCGGCACCTTTAGACTCATCAATATCTGCAATTATCAATGAATCACCCTTTGAAGAAAGCTCCAGACAAACTGCTTTTCCAATTCCTGAGGCTCCTCCAGTCACGAAGGTAACTTTTTTATTATCAGACACGTTTGCCCCAAACACAGTTCAATTCTAAAGGTCCTCTGAATTCAAAACCCCTGAGTTTAACTTCAGAGTTTGATTTCAACTCAAACTCTTCTATACGGGTAAAAAGTCTTTGAGAGGCAGTTTTCACTACCTGTCTACCAAGCCACTCCCCGAGACAACGATGCTCTCCTAAAGCGAATGCGGCATGTGGGCCTTCTTTTCGATGAAGGTCAAAGGAATCAGGATTACTCCAGTGATCTTCATCGCGGTTTGCGGATCTAAGAATCCCAGAGACCAAAGAGTTGGCTGGAATAATTTTATCTCTAATCTTCACTTCGGATTTAGTCTGTCTTGTAATAGTCCCTACAGGTGAATGAAGTCGGAACACCTCTTCAACGCACTTTCGCCAAAGCAGCTCATTGCTCAGCAACTCCTCGCGAAGTTCAGGATCCTCTAACACGGTTTTAACCACTAGTCCGATGCCATCTCTGGGCTCATTTATGCCACCACTTATCATTAACCTTACGTTGTTCACTATTTCTTCCTGAGAAAGAGCGGATTCGCCACCTTTTGAATGAATAAATGCTGAAAGGGCTGTTTCATTAGGTCTTTTCGTCAACTTTTCTAAACTCTCGGTTAAAACTTTTCCCAATGAATCTCTCGCAACGTTGCCTTTATTGGTAAGTTCAGGATCGTTTTCAAAGTTGGCTATATCGGAGCAAAGACCTTCGCACCACTCCCAGACCTCTTCCCAACTGTGCGAATCTAAACCAAGAACAATTGCAAGTGCAGATGCGCTCACAGGAGTTGCAAAATTTCTCATTATTTCGACTTTGCCTTTTTCGATGAATTGGTCAATAGTTCGATCAACTAATTCTGTTAGGTCCGTAGAAACAAAATTACCTGCAACCCCGCCAGCTTGAAAAGCAGGCAGCATCACGTTTCGCGCTTTGGAAGACTCCGGTCTGTCCATGGTCAACATATTTGGCCCCAGAGCTCTAGCTAGAAAAGATGGATTGGTAGCAGCACTGAATATTTCCGGATGAGATTCCATAAAAGCAACATCTTCCCACTTGGTAATGAACCACATCTCGAGCGCAGGTACAAAACACACCGGTTCGTGTTTGCGTAATTCTGCGAGTATTGGATCAGGGTCTTTTTCAAGCGAAGAAAGTGTTAAAGAGTCGCTATAAGACATTTTATAAAATCTATCGATCTAAAGGTAAGGTAAATAGTAAGAAG
Source organism: Acidimicrobiales bacterium AG-414-N20 (assembly GCA_003214465.1). Lineage (GTDB taxonomy): Bacteria > Actinomycetota > Acidimicrobiia > Acidimicrobiales > MedAcidi-G1 > MedAcidi-G1. The sequence continues at coordinate 34,702 of QCLO01000011.1, forward strand.
CTTCCCAGTCAGTGAAACGTTCTAACGACTCCTCCCAACTAGAATTAGCATCCAAATATTTTTCCCATTCAACTGTCTTGACTGCAGTGAACTGATCGACCATTTCTGCGCCTATAGCATTTTTGAAAACTTCATCTTTCAAGAGCTTTTCAATGGCTTCACCAAGGTGCGCAGGAGCGTGTTCTTCCGTTGAAGCGACTTCAAGTGCGTCACCACTTTCCGCTTCTGGACATTCCATATTTGATTCATAACCCAAACGGGAAGCAGTCAGAACTGAAGCAATTGCAATATGGACTCCAGCAGCCCCATCAGGCATCCTGTTTTCCAATCGAGTGGACTGATCTCTTTCGGGGTTGACCCTTACAGTCGCACACCTGTGATCATGTCCCCAATTTTTCCAATATCCCGACAATTGTCCCGGTTGTAAACGTTTATATGAATTAGCTGTTGGTGCGCAAAGAGCTGACATCGCTTCCATATGGAACAGTTGACCAGAAATACATGATTTTGCGAGATCGGAAAGACCGTCTTCCTTTTTTGGATCAAGCATCAGATTGTTCCCCTTTTTGTCGCAAAGGCTGAAGTTCACATGGAGTCCATTCCCCCCAAATTCCAGAATTGGCCTAGGCATAAAAGTCAGCCTGTATCCTCTTTGAGCTGCCATGTCCATTGCCATAGCTCTAAAGAGAAAAGCTTCATCTGCACAAGCCATAGCGTCGTCATATTCCAAAGTCATTTCAAATTGCCCAACATCGAATTCTGTGTTGAAGGACTCAATTCTGAAACCTAATTGATCAGCTTTCTCATCTATAGCCATAGCCACCCCCATAGGGTCATTCATAGGGCCAGTTCCGTAAACAAAAGAGCCAGGAGCATCATATGGCACCCAGTTACCGTTGTTATCTGGTTGCATCAAATACGCTTCGAATTCGATACCAATTTTTGGTACGAATCCGTGTTCCTCCCAAGCTTTAACAGCATTTTGGAGCACTTTTCTAGGTGCTAATTCGACTGGATTTCCATGTCTCTCTAAATCACCTATTACTACTCCTATATCCTCTTCCCAAGATGGGCGCACATCAGACATGTCAAAATAACACTCCATGTCAGGCATCCCCTCAAGAAACCCAGTTCCTGGTACGGGGCCCATATCTCGGTCGTAACCAAGTGCAAATACAGTCAAACTATGCCTCGTACCGCGATCAGCAAGGTGAGTTGGCAAATACTTGCCCCTAGCAAGATTCAAGTGATCTGGCCACAGTACTCGTACTCTTCTATAGTCGTTTTCTGCCATGGAACCCCTCTTGGTAAGTGAATTGAAATTACTTCAATTATTTTAAAATTTCTTCAATAACCTGACCCAAAGAGTATGTTTAGTCGATATTTGACTAATTTTCTAATGGGAACACTTCCTATAATTAATCTTTAGATTTATATTCGACTTTTCGGAACTTGAAAAATTTAGAAGGAACTTTATATGGGTGAGATAATTGGTGCAGGAGTAGTATCACATGTTCCGCCAATAGTAATGCCCGAAGCGGATAGAAAAAGACTAAATGATGGACAGGATTTTTCTTTAGTAGATGGTTTAGACCGTTTGAGGTCCGAGCGTTTAGAAAGACTTAATCCAGAGACCATTGTTGTGATTGACACACATTGGTTCACCACAGTGGAACATATCATCACGGCTCATGACAGACGAGAAGGAATTTTTACTTCCGATGAACTCCCTAGAGGCATGTCGCAAGTTCCTTACGATATGCCAGGAGACCCCGAACTGGCTTTCGGACTGGAAAAACTAGCTAAAGATAGAGAAGACACAAGAATACTTGCCTGCGACGACCCTTATTTGCCAGTTCACTATCCGACAATCAATTTACTCAGTTTTCTACAACGAGAAGAAAGTTGGGTCTCTGTAAGCGTATGTCAGACAGCAGAAGTCGAAGATTTTCTCCTTCTAGGAGAGTTGTTGCGAAAAACAATTGAAACATTGGACCGTAATGTTGTCATCCTCGCCTCAGGTGGACTCAGCCACCGCTTTTGGCCTTTGAGAGATTTTGCAAAACACGAATCAGCTTCTTTAGAAAATATTCGCACTCCGGAAGCTCGTAAAGCGGATGAAGAAGTTATTGAATTATGGGAAAATGGTGATCACGCAGAAGTAATCGATTTTTATCCCGAGTATCGCACTTATGCACCCGAAGGATTTTTCGGTCATTATCTGATAATGGCAGGGGCATTGGGAGGAAGATTCTGTAAGGCAGCAGGGGAAAAATACTCAGACTATGAATCTGCGGCCGGCACTGGTCAGGTCCATATGTGGTTTGATCGACCAGAAGATGGTTGGACTAGAAGTTGATTGGAGACTAGATGCACCTAGCAAATGTAAATGGTAGAGGCTCAGTAATAATAGATAATCGCGTAATAGATGTAGAGGAGGCGACAGATGGGAGCATCAGTAGTGACCCAATGGAGCTTGCCAATAACTTAAATCATTCGATTCTGTCGGAGCTGACACTTAACGATGGTAGCCCTCAGTTAGACGAATCAAAGTTGGGGCCTCCCATTCCTAGACCAGGAAAGATAATCGCTATAGCTATTAACTATAGAAGTCATGCAGAGGAAGCAAAGAAAGAAATACCTACAGAACCACACGTAATGGCAAAGTTTCCAACATGTGTGACTGGACCATATTCTGATATCCCGATGAGGGATTTGGAGATGGTCGATTACGAAGCCGAGCTAGTTTTAGCGATAGGAAAGTCAGGTCTTAGTATTTCGAAAGCAAATGCTTGGGAACACATAGCTGGAATCATGTTAGGCAATGACATTAGCGATCGAAATGAACAATTTAGGCTTCCTTTGAAGCAGTTCTCAATGGCAAAAAGTTATGATCATTTTGGCCCCATAGGTCCAGTGCTGGTTACACCTGACGGGTTCGACAATCCGGAAGACCTGAATATTTCTTTGAATGTAGACGGTGAAGAACGGCAAAATGCCCGTACGGGAGACTTTATATTTTCTATTCCTGTATTAATTGAATGGCTTTCGCGATATGTGACTTTGAACCCAGGTGACCTAATTTTCACGGGCACTCCTGGTGGGGTAGGTGATTCGATGGACCCTCCGACATACATTCGTGATGGACAAATAGTGGAGGCAACCCTAGAGGGAGTGGGAAGCCTACGGAACCGGTTCATAACAGGAGATATGAAATGAAAGTCATTACAGGGGGGGATCGTAGTAGTACTTACGGTGGTTTATTTACAGGTCAAGTTGATCTTGAAATGCTAAATGAGACAGCCGGTGAGGAAGAACCAGATACAGCATTTGTTCATTTTAAAGAAGGTGCAGTTACGAATTGGCATCACCACCCTGGTGGTCAACTTCTGTTCCTCGTAAAAGGTCGTGGAAGAGTTGGAACGAAAGATACTGAAGAAGTGGTTCTTGAGGAGGGCCATTTAGTTGTGGCACCTCCTGATGAAGCTCACTGGCATGGAGCGGTTCCAAACACTGATTGCACGATGCTCGCAATAACTTGGGGAACAACCTGTTGGCATGATGAAGCCCCCCACTAAAGACATAACGTGGATGATGTAGCAATAATTGGATGTGGGCCAGTGGGTGCCACAATGGCTAACCTGCTCGGTCAAGCTGGTTTGAAAACCGTTATCCATGAAGCTAACAATTCGGAATACCCCCTGCCTAGAGCCTGCCATTTAGATGCAGAAATAATGAGAATTTTCCAAGGTATAGATTTATCAGAAAAAATTGTGGAAATCATTGAGCCGAGTCACGGTATGGAGTTTGTAGATAGCGAAGGGAATCAACTTTTTGATTATGAGGACTTTGAAAGAGATCCAATATTAGGTTGGAATGAAGATTATGTTTTTCAACAGCCGCAACTAGATCGGATTCTCCGCGAAGGTATAGCCCGTTGGCCAAATGTCGAGTTGAACCTAGGATCTGAAATCAGAGATATTAATGATCTTGATGCTAGGTATATAGTTGCCTGCGATGGTGCGTCAAGCCAAATACGAGAATCTCTAGGTGTAGAACTAATTGATTTCGATTTTGACCAAACTTGGCTTGTTGTCGATTTGATGATTGAAGGTGATTCTGGATTACCTTCAATCATCCAACAGGTATGTGATTCTCAACGCCCATCAACATACGTTCCTTCGGCACATGGTCATCATAGGTGGGAGTTCAGAATATTTGAAAATGAGGAACCTGAAGACTTTAAAGAAATTGGAAGGGTTCGTGAACTTTTAGAAAATTGGATTGATAGCAATACAGGCAAGATCGTGAGGGTCGCCCCTTACAGATTCCATGCCGTTGTAGCAGACAAGTGGCACTTGGACAACGTTTTTTTAGCAGGCGACGCGGCCCATCAGATGCCTCCATTTATGGGACAAGGTATGTGCTCAGGTATAAGAGACGCATCAAATCTTGCATGGAAATTGAAGACACTAATAAAAGAAGGTGCTAATGAGAGAATACTTGAAAGTTATGAAGAGGAAAGACGTCCACATGTGGAGGATTGCATAAAACTTTCTGTAACCGCTGGCGAGCTTGTTACTTCTGACAATCCGGTTTTCCCTAAAGCAGATATAAATGACCCTGAAAGATGGTCCCGGTTGCCGTCTTTGAAGTCGGGTATTTTTTCCGACATGGAAGATGAGAGAATAGGGCACCAGGCAAGACAACCTGAGGTGTCACATAGAGGTCAAAGAATTCTTTTAGATCGTGTTGGTGGTAATGATTGGTACTTAGTTTCTAGCGGGCCTTCAATAAAAAAGAGAAGTTGGTGTCAAATGATTTCAAAAAGAGATTTAGGTGGCCATGACCGAGAAGTTGACTTACTTTTAAAGGGCAATGATGCAGTACTAATTAGACCAGATCGATATATTTTTGGTTTTGCTAAAGAGGAAAAAATTAAAGATCTTCTTGATGAGGCTGAAAAAAAGATGGGTATGTGAAACTGTTAAACAACGAGAGTGATGGGTAGAGATTTCAGCCCATTTATAAAATTTGACCTAATGCGTGTTGGTTCTTCTTCGAGTTTTATACATGTTATTCGAGAGGATAGCTCTTCAAGAAAAACTTTAATTTCTAGTCTGGCTAGCCATGCCCCTAGGCAAATATGTGGACCGCCACCTCCGAAGGTCACATGAGGATTTGGGCTCCTGCCAATGTCTAGTGAAAAAGGGTTGTCAAATACCTTTTCGTCATAATTAGCGGATATATACCAAGTAACGACTTTGTCGCCTTTTGAAATTTTCACCCCTTCAATCTCCGTATCAAAAAGAGCTGTGCGCCTAAAATGTGCTTGCGGGCTAGACCATCTTAAGATTTCTTCAGTGGCTGTATCGATTAGAGAAGGGTCTGCTTTTAGGCGATCTAATTCTTTTGGAAATTTAGCTAAAGCCAGTGCCCCATGACTAAGACCGTGTCTGGTGGTTTCATTTCCTGCAATTACAAGCAATAAAAAGAAGGTCAGGAACTCCTGTTCAGTCAGTTCATCCGAAGCTATCAGCATGGAAACAATGTCCACTTCAGGGTTTTCCATCTTAGATTCTGCAAGTTTCTTTGCGTATTCAAAAACTTTAAGTGAAGAAGGGCTTCGAAAAGGGAGGAGTCGATAAGGATCTGTGTCATCACGATCGTAAATAAGATCTGAAAAATCTGGGTCAGAGTGGTATACGGCAGCATCAGCCCAATGAAAGAGTTTTTCTGAGTCCTCTTCAGGAATACCGAGGAGTTTTGTAAGCATTTTTATTGGTAGGTCACGAGAAATAGACTCAACGAAATCTATTTTCTTCCTTTTGATTGCTTCTTCTAGTATTTGAGCCATAAGAGATTTTGCTTCGACTTCCCATTTTGAAATTGCTCTTCGCGTGAATTCCCTTGAAGTGATCCTTCGGATTCGAGTGTGCTCAGGAGGGTCGGTTTCAAGCATGGTTCTCCGAGCTTCACGTGCTTCAATGTCATGTTCTAGTTCTTCAAGTTCAGTTCCACCTATTTGTGATGAAAAAGTATGAAAATTACGATGGACAGTCACTAGGTCAGAGTGTCTGGTGACAGCCCAGAAGCCTGCATTGCCATCAGGCTCATCGAACCAAGCGACGGGATAGTTTTCTCTGAGTTTTTTAAACTCTTCATGAGGAATACGTTCAGCCCAAATATCATTTTCTAATATTTTTAGGCCATGCGTTTCACGCTTAAGTTGAGTCATATTTTCATCAAGTCAGCAAGGTACCAATCCAAAAGAGATTCTGACCGGACAGATGCTTCAACTTCATTAATTTTTGTATCATTTAGCAATTTCGCTCCGTCAAGATTGTTTTCTGTTAACTCTTCTTCTGAAATCACAAGCCATTTTGCAAGTTGACCTGAAGAAACTTCTGGGTGGAATTGAATTCCAAGACTTGAACCTGCTGAAAAGGCCTGAGTGCAAGTTTCATTTCTAGCGAGTTCTTCAGCACCGTCAGGCACGGAAAACTTGTCATAGTGCCATTGAAACCACAAGCCATTGATAGGACTTTCAGGGTTCGTTGCTTCAACTTCATGCCAGCCAATTTCGGGTTGAGAAGCACTTTCTACACAACCTCCCAATGCTTTAGAAAGAACTTGTCCACCAAAACAGATTCCAAGAACTTTGATCCCAGAATCGTGTGCAGTTTTAACCATTTCTATTTCGCGTTCAATCCAACTCTCAATTCGTTGATCATTTACAGACCAAGTTGAACCCATAACGACAAGCAGCTCGTATTTCGCTGGGTCAGGGAAAGGACGTGTTGAGACGGGATTTGAAAGATCATCTAACACTTGAAAAGAGTCGATCTCAAAACCAAGGCTTTTAAGTTTGTCACCCACTATTCCGGGTCCGCCATATTCATCATGTTGGATAACAAGTGCTTTCACAAAAAGAATCTACTCCAAATGCAAAGAAAATTGAAAAACTGGATCACTTATTGAAGGGAAAGCAGGAAAGATGCAACGGCAGAATTGAATTCATTGGGTTTTTCACTAGGAGTTAAATGGCCAGACCCTTCTAACTGTAAAAAATGAGCATTTGGTATCTTTTCAGCTAGCAAATGGGAATAAGAGGGGGGAGTCTCTTGATCTAACTCTCCGACTATTACAAGTGTTGGGGAGTTAATTGACGGTAGTTCGTTAATAACATCATGAGTAGTTAAGCATCGGCAGGAAGCTTCGAAAGCTTCAGGATTAATGCGGGAAAAAGCGTATATAGCGTTTTCAAGTTCTTTACCTTCGAAGTTTGGTCCAGAAATTGAACGTAAGACTTGTTCAGCAAAATCTTTTGGTTCTTTCCCTAGCTTTATTTGTTCTAAACGCTGCTCAACCCAAATTTCTGGATTAGTTCCGTCTAAACCAAAAGAAGGACTGGAGTCTGTAATCACGAGTGAAGAAACTCTTTCAGGTGCCAAAATGGCAGTATGTAGTGCATGCATGCCGCCGAATGATAGTCCAATCAAATGTGCTTTTTCCACTTCCAGTGTGTCTAAGAGGCGGGTTATTGAACTCACAAGAGAGTTAAAAGTCAAATTTTCTAAACTTTGAGAGTTCCCATAGCCTGGCATGTCCCAAGCAACACAGTGGAAAGAGTCTGAAAAGGCTTTTAATTGAGGTTCCCATGCAAATCGGCTACCGCCAAGGCCATGAAGAAAAAGTAATAATTCTCCATCTTTTCCAGTTTCGCGCCAGGAAATCGGTATCGAATCGACGTTTTTAGCAGAAATGTTTTCCCTCATGGCTATTTGGGTGGTGAGGTGGTCTTCAAGGTCTTTCAGAAAGTATTGGCAATGAAGTCGCCAATTTCTTCTGTACCTGTTATTTCAGGGTCTAGTTGATTGCATGCTTCGGTAATCTTTGCTGCTGCATCTTTTTCACCTAGGAAATCAAGCATCATAGCTCCTGAAAGTATTGCAGCTACAGGGTTAGCAATACCTTGTCCTGCAATATCTGGTGCAGAACCGTGAACTGGTTCAAACATTGATGGACCTGTTTTTTTCGGATTTAGATTTGCCGATGATGCAGTCCCAATACCTCCAGAAACTGCTCCACCCAAATCGGTTAGAATATCTCCGAACAAATTGTCGGTTACAATCACATCGTATTGCTGAGGTGATTGCACCATGTATATGCAAGCAGCATCGCAATGGTTATAGGCGGTTTCAACATCAGGGTATTCTTCGGCCACTTCGTTGAATGTCCTATCCCAAAGATCGCCGGCAAAGGAGAGGACATTTGTTTTATGAACCATTGTGAGTTGGCGTTTCCGTGCCATTGCTAGTTCAAAAGCGAACCTAACAGCTCTTTCCACTCCGTGCCTAGTGTTGACTGATCCTTGAGTAGCGATTTCATAAGGTGTGCCAAGTCTATGAACCCCACCTTCGCCAGCGTAAGGACCTTCGGTATTTTCTCTGACTACCTGAAAATCAATTTCATTTTCTGGAAACACAAAAGGCCTTAAGTTGATATAAAGATCAAGCTCGAAACGCATTTTTAATAAAAGGCCGCGCTCAATTACGCCAGGAGGAACATTAGGCGTTCCGACTGCTCCTAAGTAAATTGCATCCAAACCACGCCATTCTTCTAAAACGCTTTCAGGAAGAATGGTTCCATCGCGTTCATATCGTTCTCCGCCAAGATCATATTCGACAGTTTCTAAATTAATACCAGAGGCCTGTATGACTTTAAGACCCTCAGTTATAACCTCTGGCCCAATTCCATCACCGCCAACTACTCCTATACGATTTACCATTGTCTATTTATGCCTCTTCGAGTTGGGTATTTTACTTAGAAAAAATTCTAGTCGACCATATTGATTTTATGTGAAGAATAAAATCAATATTATGAATAGGTGTGAGGTCAGATTATGAAATTAGATGTTGTAAAGCGTGAAAAAGATTTTCTGAGAGTTTTTGGAAACGAAGCAGAGAGCTATCTACAGGGACAGTTAAGTCAAGATATCGAAGGGATGTTGGATGGCGAATCAAGATTTACCTTCCTTCTGCAGCCCTCTGGAAAAGTTGATGCGTGGCTAAGAATCACCCGTCAAGTTGAAAACGACTATTTACTTGACGTGGACAAGGACCATGGAGACTCAGTTCTTAGCAGACTTAAAAGATTTTTATTGAGAACCGATTGCACATTTGAAATTTTAAACTATTTCCTTTATACAGAAATTGGAAACTCTAGAATCGAAATGGATCTTACTGACTGTCTAGTAATTCCATATTCTTGGTTTGGCTTCGAATTCACAGATTATATTTTCAAAAAAGAGATTCTTCCGGAAGGATTCACTCTCGTTGATGATCGACTTTGGGAGGAAACCAGAATAAAAGTAGGTATTCCTAAGCTGGGCAAAGAAATTGACTCATCGACAATTTCGGCCTCCTTAGGAATAGATGATTCTTCCGTTAGTTTCACTAAAGGTTGCTATACGGGTCAAGAGTTGGTTGCGCGTATAGATAGCCGTAAAGGTGGTACGCCATACCGTCTTGTGAAAATAAATGGGACTTCAGAGATTGATTCCAGTCAAGGTTATCTTTTTCAGAACGGTGAGAAGATTGGAACTGTTACTAGCGAAGTATCTACTGACGATGGTTTTTTTGCACTTGGTCTTTTGAAACGAGGGGTTGAAACTCCTTCAGAAGTCCAGATCCTCAGTAACGATTCCAAAGAGGAAAAAGTTTTCATTATGCCTTTAGATGGCTAATACTTCCTGAGAAATCTTAAATAAGTATGGGCACGACCCGACATTGAAAATTTATATGTGTTAGGTTTGGGACTTGCTCGTTGATTTTCCGCCCTACGTGGGCGGTTTTTGTTTTTATCTATCGGCCCACTGTAAATTATGCTGAAATCCCCTTTAGGCGTTCGTATGCGCTTTTCTGGGTTTTCCTTAAATCTCCTCCTCTTTTCCTTCCCAGTTAGTATTGGCAAGTTCTGATCGGAGTTGGTGGTTTTTTCCTTTGGGACACTCTCTATAAGGAAACGATCTTCCATGTAAAGAATGATTGAACCATCAGAAGTAAATACAATCGCTACTGGAGCGTTGCTTGCCATGATTTCTTCAAGAGCTGTGAAAAGACGTGCACAGTTCTTGCAAGATTCGTCTAGTAGTTGAAGGTCGACCACATAAAGAAGTTAATCGAACATATGTTCGATTAACAATTTGTCCTAAAGTGTAATTTTTAATTTTGGCAGTCGTCGTTTCTTGGTTTCCCATCTGTATAGATGGTATTGCACCATATTGCATCCCGATCTTCTAGTCCGGACACTAGAGCACCTGTGAGATTCGCTGATCTAAGGTTAGTTTCAACAAAGACGGTTGTGTTGAGGTCAGCTCTGAGTAAGAGGGCGTTGCTTAAATCAGTTTTGTGAAACAGAGCACCTGGAGCCAAAATATCCGTCAAGTTGGCGCTGGAGAGATTTGTATTTGAAAGTTGTGCGCCAGAGAGATTTGTATTTGAAAGATCAGCTCCTACTAAAATTGCATTATTTAATAGTGTGCCTTCTAGATTTGCTCCTGAAAAATCTATACCAGGCATTACTAATCCAGCTAGATTCTTACCAGATAGGTCAGCGTTTATACAGTTGGCATTAGGTTTTAGCACACATTCTGATCGTTCCGGTGGGGTAGGAGGAGGAGGAGGAGTGTTTTCTTCTTTTGTCATCTTTTCGTTGCCACCACATGCAGTCATAGCCAAGAGAACAGTGAAGGCAATAATCATTGGTAAAACCTTTTTATTTTTGAGAGTTGCCAAGAAGTCCATGATTTAATAGTACTTTTAGAAACTTTTTTGGGCTCATTGGAGCGATCATCTTTGATTACTAAGATTCAGATAGTTCTATAGAGAGTTAGATAATTGAGTTATAAGCGATCTTTCATATTGTTTTTTGCATTGAGCTTGTTTATGCAAGC
>QCLO01000012.1 GCA_003214465.1 Acidimicrobiales bacterium AG-414-N20
GCACAATCAAAATAGGAGTCGTAAATGACTTCAGTGGACCTGCAGCTATTATTGGTCTCCCATTACAATCGGGTGTTGCAACTTATTATGAATGGCTTAATGATCAAGGTGGTATCGCTGGAAAGTATCCTGTTGAACTTGTAGATGCTGATAGTACTTATAATCCCAGCGTTGCTGTTCAGGCATATAACGATATGAAAGATGATATTGCGCTAATAGGTAATCTTTTTGGAACACCGGTAGTAACCGCACTTCTTGAGTCATTAAATGAAGATGGTTTAATGGCGGTTCCTGCATCACTGGATTCAGCATGGGTACGTGAATCGAATTTGATTCCTTGGGGTGCCCCTTATCAAATCCAAGTAATTAATGGAATTGATTGGTGGTTGAACGAAGGTGGTGGTTCAACGGATCAGGTGTATTGCAGTTTGATTCAAGATGATCCTTATGGTGAAGCTGGCCAAGCTGGACTTGAGTGGATTGCTCCAAAGGTAGGAATCACAATTTCTGAAGTTGCACGATATGTGACTGGAGACGCTGATTTCAGTGCACAGATCGGACAATTACAAGGATCAGGATGTGAAGTGGTATGGTTGACAGCTCTTCCTTCAGCAGTTGGAGGAATAGGCGGTGCTGCTGCTGGTGCAGGTTTTGCACCGACATGGATAGGCCAATCTCCAGTATGGATTAACGCTTTTGCTGCTTCAGCTTTAGCCCCATATCTTGAAGCAAATCTCATTATCGTAGGTGAAGGAAGTACTTGGGGAGACACAAGTATGCCTGGTGCAGTTGCAATGATGGAAAGAATGGCAACTTACGCACCGGATCAGGAACCTGATTATTATTTTGCAGCTGGATATGTGATGGCGATGGCAAGTGCAGGAGTACTTGAACAAGCTGTTGCTAACGGTGATCTGTCTCGTGAAGGAATACTTCAAGCATCAACTCAGGTGAGTATTGATTTTGAAGGTTTGTCAGGTGACTATCACTATGGACCGGTTGATGAAAGACAACCTTCGATATCAAACACGATTTTCCGGGTCAATCCGGCAATTCCAAATGGTGTTGAAGCTGTAGAGGTTGGATACGAGAGCGAATACGCCTCTGATTACGACTTCTAATAGAATTGATAATGCATTTAGGGCCCATGGGTTAAACCCATGGGCCCTAAACTTTTAGTTGGTTAATATAAGTTCAATGGAATCTACAACTCTAGAAAACAGAGAATCTCTAATACTCTCAGTTGAGAACCTTGAAGTCGTTTATAACGAAGTCATACTCGTTCTTCGTGGTATTTCTTTAAACGTTTCAGAAGGAGAAATTGTTGCTCTTTTGGGTGCAAATGGTGCCGGAAAAACAACTTTATTGCGATCAATAACTGGTTTATTAGATATTCATAGAGGTCGAATAACAAAAGGTTCTGTTACATTTCTAGGTCAAAAAACAAACAGATATGATCCATCAAAATTAGTTCGTGCGGGTTTATCACAAGTGATGGAAGGCAGAAGAATTTTTGCAGAGTTAACAGTTGAAGAAAATCTTCGCGCTGGAGCATATACAGTAACTTCACGTCAGAAAATATCAGAAGCACATGATCGTGTTGTAAGTCTTTTTCCAGTATTGGCTTCTCGATCGCGTTCGACTGCGGGATATCTTTCAGGTGGGGAACAACAAATGTTAGCTATTGGTAGAGCACTTATGACCTCTCCCAAATTGTTAGTACTCGATGAACCGTCGCTGGGGCTCGCGCCACTACTCGTTCAACAGATAAGAGACATAATCGAAACAGTAAATAAGCAAGGAACAAGTGTTTTGCTGGTGGAACAAAATGCGACAATGGCACTTTCAATAGCCAATCGAGGATATGTACTCGAAAATGGAAGAATCGTTCGTGAAGGGCCAAGTAATGAGCTATTACAGGACGATGATATAAAAGAGTTTTATTTAGGCGTTGGAGAAGCTGGTCGACGTTCTTTTAGAGACGTAAAAACCTACCGCCGTAGAAAAAGGTGGAGCGCATAATGGACTCTTCGCGGATACTTGATATAAGTGACGTGACACTTCGCTTTGGAGGTGTAACTGCTCTTGAAGAAGTCAGTTTTAGTGTTAAATCAAAAGAACTTTTTGCAATAATAGGACCTAATGGTGCTGGTAAAACATCAATTTTTAATTGCATAAACGGTGTGTATAAACCTCAGAATGGTTCAATTTTATTTGACGGTGAAGAACTGATAGGTGAACGACCTGTCACTGTTGCTCGAAAAGGTGTAGGTAGGACTTTTCAAAATCTCGGTTTATTCATGAATTTGAACCTAATAGATAACTTATTGCTTGGTCGACATCTCCAAATGAAGACCGGATTTTTTTCAGGTGCTCTTTGGTGGGGGCGAGCCAAAAACGAAGAAATCAAAAACCGTCAAAAGATAGAAACAATCATTGACCTACTTGAACTTCAACCGTACCGATATCAACCAGTTGGACTACTCCCTTATGGAATCCAAAAACGTGTTGAATTAGGAAGAGCTCTTTCTATGGAACCACGAATCCTTCTTCTGGATGAGCCTGTAGCGGGAATGAATTTAGAAGAAACTGAAGATATGGCCAGATACATCCTAGAGATTAACAATGAATTAGGAGTTTCTATTTTGCTTGTTGAACATGACATGGCGATGGTTATGGATATAGCGGATTGTGTAATGGCACTTGATTTCGGACAAAAAATTGCGACTGGGTCGCCAAAAGAAGTACAAAGTGATCAGCGAGTAATAGCTGCTTATTTGGGGGAGGCGTCATGAAATCTCAAATTCATGATGAAATTGATTTAACAGAAAACGAACTAATCAATTTACCTGCCAAGCTTCTTGAACATTCACAGATACGACCGCACGATGTAGCTATGCGACACAAAAGGTTCGGCATTTGGAAAGAATTTACGTGGGAAGAATATTTGAACAAAGTGAGATCTGCTTCTTTAGGGTTTTACGAACTAGGAGTCAGAGAAGGTGACAAAGTTGCAATTCATTCAGAAAACAGACCTGAGTGGGTTTTTGCAGATTTAGCAACTCAAACAATCGGGTCCGTGTCAGTTGGAATCTACCCAACGAGTCCTGCCGCAGAAGTCGAGTACCTATTGAGCCACTCTGAGGCCAGTGTCCTAGTTGTTGAAGACGAAGAGCAACTTGATAAAGCTTTAGAAGCGTGGGATCGATTAGAAAAATTACAGAAAATAGTTGTTATTGACCCAAGGGGTGTAAAGGAACTTGATGACCCAAGGATCATCACTTTTGAAGACTTACTTAATTTAGGTGATTTGGTTGTCGGGAAAAGTTTTGAGGAAATGACTAAAACTATTACATCTTCTGAAACTGCAATAATCGTTTATACATCGGGAACAACAGGTCCTCCAAAAGGAGCGATGATAACTCATGAAAATCTAAGATTTGCTGCAATTACTTGGGGTCTTGTTTACGAATACAGAAAAAATGACGAGGTTTTATCATATCTTCCCTTATGTCATGTGGCTGAGCGTGTCATCTCTGTTGCCAATGGGGTTTATCACGGCTATGTAGTTAACTTTGGCGAAGACACCAATTCTTTTATGGAAGATTTGCGCGAAGTGCAACCGACTTTTTTTCTGGGAGTCCCCCGTATATGGGAAAAAATGCTGGCTGCTATTCAGATTCGCTCAAATGATGCAACATGGTTAAAACGATCTTTGTTTAATTTTTGGATGAAACAAGGTGGGTTGCTTCTACAAAGACGTTTGAACAAAAAAGGCACTTTTATTGATTCAATATGGTTTGGAATCGGCTGGTTGTTCGTTTTTAGGTCATTGAAAAAAAGATTGGGAATGATGAGAGTACGCGAAGCCCTATCTGGTGCGGCACCGATAGCGCCACAAGTACTTCAATTTTTCATGTCAATTGGTATACCCGTTCGTGAAGGATACGGAATGACTGAAAATACAGCTGTTGCAACTATTGTTCCGGCTGATGAGTTGCATTTAGGTTCTGTTGGTAAATCACTACCTCACTCTGAAGTTCGAATAGCTGAAGATGGAGAAATACTTACGCGCTCAGATGGAACCTTTAGAGGGTATTTTAGAAATCCGGAAGCAACCAAAGAAACGATTATAGATGGTTGGTTACATACAGGAGATATAGGCCATATAGATGGAGACGGACATCTGTGGATTACAGATCGTAAAAAAGACATAATCATCACAGCAGGTGGGAAAAATCTGTCACCATCTGAAATAGAAAATCGTATAAAAATTTCCCCTTACATTAGGGAGGCTATGGTTGTCGGAGATAAGCGTAAATATCTAACGGCGTTAATTGGAATTGAAAGTGACACGGTAGGCGATTGGGCTACACGTCAAGGGATTCCCTACACCACTTATGAAGATCTCTCATCTAAAGATGAAGTAAACGAATTAGTTTCCACGATTATTAATGACGCAAACAAAGATTTAGCTCAGGTGGAAACAGTTAAGTATTTTAAATTAATACCAATAGAACTTGACCATGAAGACGGTCAACTCACAGCTACACAAAAAGTAAAGCGAACGGCTATTACCGAACAGTTTGCCGAATTGATCGAGAGTATGTATTAATGGATCAACTTTTACAAGGCATATTCGATGGGATAGCTCTCGGGGCAAGATACTCCTTAATAGTTCTTGGTTTTGTGGTCATCTATCGAGCAACTGGAATAATTAATTTCGCCCAAGGAGGGTTTCTTCTGATAGGTGCATTTTTGACCTACAATTTCAGCCAAACCTGGGGATGGAATTTTTATCTTTCTCTGCTTCTTTCAATGATTGTTACCGCAATGATCGCAGTTCTAATTCAGTTACTACTTTTGCACCGTTCATTAAAAGAAATATCTGCCGGTGTCTTTTGTTTAATTTTCTGGTCAATATTTTTTTATAACGGCAACAGCCACTTGCCTTCCTTGATAGTTGGAATTTTTGTTGGAGTGTGTATTTATTTCTTAGTAAAAAAATTCGAAATCCGTTTTGGAGCAAGTCAATCAAATGAGTTGCCAATCTTTGGGTCAATCATCGTCACCATAGGCATACTTTTTGTAATCAAACAAGTAGTTCCATCTATCTGGGGTTTTGCCGAAAAAAATATGGGAGACCCATGGGGTTTTAAGATAGTCAAGGTAGGTGATTTAGTTTTCACACATGCAAAACTTTGGACAATTGCTTTAACTGCAATTGCGCTTTTAGGTTTTTTCTTAGTTAATCGATATACAAAAATCGGTATAGCAATGAGAGCTGCCCATTTTGACCACGAAGCAGCCTTTGCTCAAGGTATTTCTTTGAAGGTCGTCTTCGCTACTGCTTTTGGAATCGCTGGTGCAGTTGCTGCTTTAGCGGGAACTGCAACTGGTGTGGGAATAGCACAGTTAACACCGAATATGGACTTGATAGTATTTCTTGCTTTTCCAGCAATGATATTAGGAGGCTTTGATTCTCCGGGAGGTGCTGTTGTAGGGGGAATCATCGTTGGAATTATTCAAAATTTGACAAAGGTATACCAGCCTGAATGGGATCTGGATTGGTTAGGAGTCGGATTTGACAGAGTAATGGTCTTTATTGTGATGCTTATCATTTTAATGATCCGACCGTACGGACTTTTTGGCACTAAAGAAGTGCACAGAGTGTGAGTTGAAATGGCTAATCCTTCAAAAGAACTAAAAGTTCGCTATCAGCAAGATCTAATGATTTGGAGAACTCCTTTATTAAGAGCTGGTTTATTAACTTTATTATTTCTTTACATTTTGAGCCCGGTAATTTGGGAGAGTTTTGTAGTAACTAAATTTCTTGACGATATAGGGCTGACCATGACAACGCTTAATTATGCTGGCGTGTTTGCAGTTGGAGCAATTGGTTTAAATTTACTGACCGGTTACACGGGGCAAGTTTCATTAGGGCATTCAGTTTTTGTTGGAGCTGGAGCATATTTTGCTGCATATGCGGGATCAACATGGGATTTACCCTTCATAGTTTGGTTGCCGGGTTCACTTTTAGTTGGTTTTTTAATTGGTTTTATAGTGGGACCCCTGGCGCTAAGACTTCGCGGAAACTATTTAGTGGTTGTGACCTTAGGTTTGGTTTTTTTAGGTGACCATATTTTTAGGAATTGGAAGTCAGTTACTGGTGGAAGTACAGGAGTTTCGGTTACAGGAGCTTCGTTAAAAATTGGTCCTATTGATTTTAGAAACTTTGAAGTTTTCGGTCATGAATTTGAAAAATCTCAATCATTTTTTTGGCTTATTTGGGGTTTTGTCGCTCTTGTCGCACTACTTGTTAAAAATATAGTTAGAACAAGACCGGGAAGGGCATTACAGGCAGTAAGAGATCGTGATATCGCAGCTGAAATAATTGGAGTAGATCTCTTACATTACAAGACTATGGCATTTGCAATTTCTAGTTCAATTGCTGCTCTTGCCGGAGCACTTTTCGGGGTATTGCAGTCATTTATTAGCCCTATAGATTTCGGCTTGTTAGTAGCAATTCAATACATAGCAATAATTATTTTGGGAGGAATGGGAACAATTCACGGATCGATAATCGGTGCTCTTGTTTTAGGAAGTCTTCCCAGACTCGTTGAAAATATTTCTAGAGATTATGACCTTCCAGGCGTTAGTGGAGACCAAGGAGGAATCGGAGGCATACTCTCTATCTCTTCTTTAAATCACATTATCTATGGCATACTTATCGCTGCATTTTTGTTACTTGAACCTCGAGGAATTGCAGGAATATGGATGCGTATAAAAACTTATTTTAAAACTTGGCCTTTTTCTTATTAACAGAAATTTCGTATGGTCATTTGGAATCAACGCGTGAGAGAATTTAATACCAAATGTAGATTTTATTAGGTAGGGAGAATTATGAGTAGTATTCGATACGGAGCTCGATCACAAGAAGCGATCCGTAACAGAGAGCTTGAAGCAACAGGTCGAGAGACATGGTCAGATTCTTTAGAAGCGGTTTATGAAACTGATCCCGATGTCATCGCTGCTGTTCTACCACCACCTTTAGAACCGGGACCAGAACCACTAGTAAGGCTTAATATTTCGACAGTAACCATGCCTGGCAATTTGGTATTTGGGGCTGGATGGTTCGGAGTTCAAGCCTGTCATGGAGAAGTTTTAGGTGAATACCCATTGCTAATGCCGATGACTACTGAACAAGCAACAGTTGGGGGTCGTGAAACATTTGGAGAACCTAAAAAGATTGCAGAGATTCAGGCAAAAAGAGAAGGTGATGATATTCACAGCACAATAAAGCGTTTAGGTTTTACAGTCGCAGAGATAAAAGGCAAAATCATCGGTGAAAGAGATCTAATATCAAATGAAAGAATTGATTTTTATTTCAAATTACTTCCATCACCTGAAGGACCTACAAAACTTGATGGAGATCCTTTTATAGTTCACTCTAAAAAATCTTCACGTGAACGGAAAGCAGAAGTTGTAGAAGGCGAAGTTATTTTGGGTGATTCACCATTAGACCCAGTAGCAGACTTACCAGTAACAAAGTTGCATTCGATTACTCTTTCTCAGCGTGCGACAGTGGTCAATGCGCGTACTGTAGGGACTGTTCCGGCTGAAAATTTGATACCTTTTGTTCATCAACGTTACGACGATCTTTCAGTTCTCGGAGTAAAAGACACAGATGAATAAGGAGGGTAGATGTCTATCGAAGTAAGTACAGGTGAAGAGCCATACTTAATTGTTTCTTCTGATACTCATGCTGGGCTTCAGTGTGAGAATTACCGTCCTTATCTTGAAGCGTCTCTACATGATGAATTCGATAAATACGTAGAAGAAAGACATGAACATCGGCGAATAACTGAAGAAGTTAACGCTGATTTTCTGGAGAAATGGGAAGGCGAAAACGAGGAAGGTCTTAAAGGTGCATATGACTCCTCAGTTAGAAATGGGGTTATGGATTCTGATGGTATTTCAGGCGAAATAATTTTTGCTGATGGTGACGCTGTTACAGGACAAGAATCACCACCTTTTGGTGCTGGTTTAGCTGCCGGTCAGATTACTGATCCAAAACTTGCTTTTGGGGGAGCTAGGGCTCATAACCGTTGGTTAGAAGAATTTTGTGGGGATGACCCTGTTAGAAGAGCTGGGATTGCTTTAGTTCCAATAACTCATGACGTGGATGAAGCTGTAAAGGAAATCGAATTACTTGCTGAAAAGCCAGGTATTTATGGTGTGATGGTCCCAACTATGTGGCATGGTTTTCCACCTTATGGATCTGATCATTATGACAAGGTATGGGCAGCGTGTAGTGAGACTGGTCTCGTAGTTCACACTCACTCTGGCGAAGCAGATTTTCCGAGTTATGGAGAAAACATAGCTATGTATATTAGCGAGGTGCCTTTTTGGACTCATAGGATCCTGTGGCAACTTTTGTTTTCAGGTAAGTTTGATCGTTTTCCTGGATTGAAATATGCAGTAGTTGAATGTGGTTCATTTTGGATCGGAGATATTTTGTGGAAAGCCGATATTAATTTTGGTGGTACAAACAAAATAAAAAAAATGGGTTCAAGAATGAAAGGATTAATATCGCGACTTCCTTCAGAATATTTTGGTTCTAATGTTTTTATAGGTGCTTCCACTATGTCGCGAGAGGAAATCAGACGTAGACATGTAAATGGAATCAATGCCTTAATGTGGGGTACCGATTATCCACATCCTGAAGGGTCTTGGCCAAATACAATTGAGCGACTTGAGAATGATTTTAGAGATGTGTCAATTGAAGACACTCGTCGCTTGCTTGGAATTAACGCTGTTGAATGTTACGGCCTTGATTTCGAGGGATTAAACGCTGTTGCAAATCGTGTTGGTCCAACTCCAGAAGAACTCAACCAAGATCCGAAATTAAGAACTTCTGAAAATGCACTACGTGAAGCCCGTTGGTGGCTTGATGAATACGGGTGTGAATTACAGTACTAAGGAATCTAATGGATGAACATCATGTAATAATTTCAGCTGACAGTCACTGTGGAGCAGATCTTCGCCAATATAAAGATTATTTAGAGGTTAAATTTCATAATGAATTTGATGAGTGGGCGAATGTAATTGAAGCTGATCAAATCAAAATGGATGAACTATATGCAGGTTTAGAAAAATCGCCTCGAAATGTTGGAATCGGCGGAGATCCCGAACTTGATGCAGATCGTAATTTTTCAAGCTCCCGTCGTTTAAAAGAGCAAGAAGATGATGGTGTCGTAGCTACGGTACTTTTTCCTAACACCACGCCGCCTTTTGCACCCCCCGCAGCTAGCCCTTTTGAAGCTCCTCCTTATAGTGATGATTTTGAAAAAAGATGGGCGGGTTTAAGAGCGCACAATCGGTGGTTGGCTGACTTTGTTTCTGAAGCACCAGAAAGACGTGCAGGAGTAGCGCAGATTTTCCTTGGCGACGTTGAAGGTTCAGTAGAAGAAATCGAATGGGCATTTGACCACGGTTTACGGGGAGGGATTTTGGTTCCTGGGGCTCCTCCAGATTCACCGTTTGAGCCCTTATATTCGCCAAGCTATGAACCGATATGGTCTGCCGCAGCAGATTTTGAAATGCCTTTGAACCATCATGCTGGAGGAGCAACGCCGGATTTTGGGTCTTATTTTCCTGCTTCATTAGCTGTTTTTATGATTGAAGTTACATGGTGGAGTCAAAGAGCTCTTTGGCATTTGATGTTTAGTGGGGTTTTTGAACGACATGCAAACTTACAGTTCGTTAATACTGAAACTGGAACTGCGTGGTTGCCTGACACATTAGAAAAACTTGATTCCTTCTACGAACGAATGAAATATGGAAAATATGGTTCGGAAACTATTTTTGGGGGGATGGCGGTCGAGCAATTATCACTAAAACCTAGTGAGTATTGGCAAAGACAATGTCACATCGGGGCTAGTTTTCTAAGGCCAACTGAGGCTCACTTATGCAAGGAAATTGGTATTGATAAAATTATGTGGGGATCAGATTATCCACATACGGAAGGTTCGTATCCTTACACGCGTGACCATCTTCGGTTAACTTTTGCCGATTTCTCTTCAGAAGACGCAACACAGATCTTGACTGAGAATGCTGCCCGCTTGTACAAGTTTAATGTTGACGCATTACGACCTTTAGCTGAAAAAATTTGCCCGACGAAAGCTGAAGTAGCAACTCCAATAAATTATGCAGAGATATCGGAAGATGCAAAAGGCTGTCCCGGCATGAATCCTTTGAATCAGGTACAAAAAGTATGACTTTGAAACCATTGGAACTTAAAAACGAAATAGCTGTTGTTACAGGTGGAGCAAACGGAATAGGAAAAGGAATCGTAAAGGCTCTCCTTGAAGAAGAAATGAAAGTAGTGATCGCTGATATAGAGCAGTCAGTACTTGATGCAACAGTAGAGGAGTTTTCAAGTTTCGGTGATGTTTCTGGTTTCGCGACTGATGTAAGTGATCCTGTTTCAGTTGAATCATTAGCAGATCATGTTTTTTCAACTTTTGGAAAATGTACCTTGTTGTTTAATAACGCGGGAGTTGGTTCGGGAGGTGGTGGAAAAGCATGGGATCATGAGCCAAATGATTGGAAATGGTGTTTTGGTGTAAATGTTTTCGGAATGTCTAATGGCGTGATGGCTTTTGTTCCTAGAATGCTTGAATCCGGCCAACCTGGCCATGTGATTAATACTTCTTCAGGTGATGGTGGTTTTGCACCGGTTCCGATGGCTTCGATTTATGCATCAAGTAAAGCTGCTGTCAGTTGTTTTACTGAAGCTTTGCAACATCAACTTGTTTTGGAAGATAAAGACATAGGAGCGTCTGTTTTTTATCCGTCTGGTGGTCTTATGAATACAGGTCTTTTTAATTCACAGAGAAATCGACCAAGTGAATTGGAAAGAGTTAAAAATCCTGCCAAACGCAAACCAATGACTTTTGAAGAATTAAAAAATATGCTTGAACAGTCGGGGCGCGAGATAAAAGTGGCAGATCTTGATGAACTAGGCAGATTCGTAGTTAAGAGTGTTATTAGAAGACAATACATAATTGCTAAAGATCTAGAAGAAACCGTTCAGTTGCTTCACCGCAGAGCTGACGCGATAGAACGTTTTGAAGTCCCACCTCATCATGAAATGGGAATTTGATATTTTATAAAAATTGGCGGAAGGTGTGGGATTCGAACCCACGGTGACCCGGAGGCCACAACGGCTTTCGAGGCCGCCCCATTCGTCCGCTCTGGCAACCTTCCTTAGCTCATTGATGGTACTACGGTTACAGATTTACCGAGTTTATTGGCGATTAACATTAAAGAAATCACTCATAAGTTTTGAACATTCTAATGATCTGACTTCTCCGATAATTTCTACTTGATGATTGAGGCGAGGATCGACACCGAAATTGTAGAGAGATCCCAAAGATCCAGCTTCTACACTCGGTGCTCCCCAAATTACTTTTTTTATACGAGATGCCCAAATTGCACCTGCGCACATAGGACAGGGTTCAAGTGTTACAACTAGGGTAGCTTCTTCAAGTCTCCAACTTTTCTCTAATTTTACAGCATCTCGTATAGTCAGAATTTCTGCGTGTGCAGTTGGATCGTTTGTTGTTTCCCTTTCGTTATGCCGACTAGCAACAATTCGTCCACCCATTTCAATAATTGCACCCACAGGAACCTCTCCAGCATTTTTTGCAGACAGTGCTTCTTGAATGGCAAGTTCCATTAATTCATCATTTGTCATATGCGCACGATAACTCCTTTTATAATTTTGCAACAAAGACTCTTTTAAGAAATTTTTTTAACTGACAAAAAGTCGGCGATATCCTTAAGTTAGATTCATTTTGAATCTTGGAAGGTTGCGAGAGTGGACGATTCGGTCACCTTGGAAAGGTGATGTGGCCTCCGGGTCACCATGGGTTCGAATCCCATACCTTCCTCCAGTTCTAAAAAATCAAATTAGGTCTATATGATTTTTTGTGTGTATATTTATCTCGTTTCTTACGAAGACACAGTCTCCTACTAGGCTTCGGTTCGATGGAATTCACATCTTTGTATCGCCGTTATAGGCCTGGTTGTTTTGCTGACATGAAAGGTCAAGGTCATGTAGTGGCTGCTTTGCAAAATGCAGTAAAACAAGACCGTGTTTTTCATGCTTATCTATTAAGTGGGCCTAGAGGAACAGGTAAAACAACCGCAGCTCGGATTCTGGCAAAAGCATTAAATTGTGAACAGATTCAGGACGGCGAACCATGTTGTAAATGTGATTCATGTTTATCTATTGATAAAGGTATTTCTTTTGACTTGCATGAATTGGATGCAGCCTCTAATAACAAAGTAGATGACATTCGCGATTTATTGTCAAAGGTGGCTTTGGGTACACCCGGTAGAACAAAGGTGTATCTCTTAGATGAGGTACACATGCTCACTTCTGGAGCGGAAAATGCATTGTTGAAAACATTAGAAGAACCGCCGGATCACGTTATTTTTGTGATGGCAACAACTGAACCGCATAAAGTTGTAGAAACTATAAGAAGTCGATCACAACATTTAGAACTTAACTTGCTGTCAGCGGAGCAACTTCGAGAATTGCTTGAAGAAATTACACAAGATGCTGGTTTGGAGGTTGGTGATGAAGGTCTCATCCAAGCGATTCGCGAAGCTAAAGGGTCAGCACGCGATGCGCTTTCTGCACTTGACAAAATAGTTGCTGGGGGGTCAAGTGTTCAAGGAAGTTTTATTGATGACTTATTAGATGGAATAGCCGCAAGTGATTCTAAAAAGTTACTTAAAGTAATTAACGAAGCTATCGGAACCGGTAAAGAGCCCAGACTTGTTGGAGAGAATTTATTGTCTTCTTTAAGAGAAGCTTTTTTATTCTCGATGGGAGTGCCGTTAGAAGGTTTAACTGATGAAGAAAAAGAAAAAATCAATAAATTTTCTAAGCAAGTCACTCCTGCTTTGATTACACGATCATTGGAAATATTAGGACTTTCTCTTGTTGACATGAGGAGGTCACCAGATCCCCGTGTTGATCTTGAAGTCGCACTGGTCAAAATTTCATCTAATCAAACTTCATCAGATTCTTCCACATTAGATTCATTGGAATCCAGAGTGACGCTGTTGGAGGAAACAATTAGAGATTTGAAGTTAACTAATAGTACAAGAGAAAAAAAAGGCAATTCTCAGGCAGTTTCTGATCAGACTGAAGAATTAGGTAAAAAAACTTTAGAAGCTGAATCACTACAAAATAATTTGGGTAATAACGAGAGTGAATTGTCAAAAAGTGTTTCAAAAGTAGATGTTGAAAAAAAAGGTATTCCAACTAAACAACAGTTTGTCGATTCCTGGGGAGAAGAGCTGTTGCCCAAACTCTCAAAGAAAGCAAGGGCTAGATTTTCAGCAGGTAGACCAGTTTCGGTTGATGATAACGGTGTGACAATAGCCTTACCGAATGAACCACACCTCAGACGTTGTAGTGAGTTATTAGGTGAGTTGGAAACGGCCATTAAGAATACATTTGGTGTCTTAGTGCCAGTTCTACTTGCAGTTGATGATCAATCATTATCTTCGCTTTCACCACCGAATCCTGTAAAACCTCCAACACCAGTAAATAATGATGAAGATCTAGATCTATCTGA
Organism: Acidimicrobiales bacterium AG-414-N20; assembly: GCA_003214465.1. Classification (GTDB taxonomy): domain Bacteria; phylum Actinomycetota; class Acidimicrobiia; order Acidimicrobiales; family MedAcidi-G1; genus MedAcidi-G1. Next base: position 13,659 of record QCLO01000012.1, read on the forward strand.
TTTGGTTGAGGCAGATCCTAATTCCGGTTCAGCTGTTGAAAGACTTTCACAAGCTTTTCCTGGTGCAGAAATAGTTGAATCAGAATAGGACTATTTTAGAAATGGTATTTTATGTACATTGATGCTGTAGAAGAAGTCATTGACGCTCTGGGTCGATTACCAGGTATTGGACCAAAATCAGCTCAAAGAATTACTTTTCATTTGATGCGTCTTCCTGTTGAAGATATAGAACTTTTAACAAGTGCGATTTCATTAATGAAAGAGAAGATTAGATTTTGCGATTCTTGTTTCAATATTTCTGAACAAGAACTATGTCCTATTTGTAAAGATGGCCAGCGTGATAAAGGAATGTTATGCGTGGTTGAAGAGCCAAAAGATATTATCGCTTTAGAGAAAACAGCAGAATTTAGAGGTAAGTATCACGTTTTGGGCGGTTCTATAAGCCCTATTGACGGTATCGGACCTGAGCAGTTAAAAGTTGCGGAACTTCTTCGACGAATTGAACCTGAAAGAATTGAAGAGGTTATTATCGCGATGAATCCCAATATTGAAGGCGAAGCAACCGCTATATACATTGCTCGCTTGCTTGAACCGCTGGGTGTAAAAGTGACAAAAATAGCCAGTGGATTACCTGTTGGAGGAGATTTGGAATACGCCGACGAATTGACTTTGGGAAGAGCATTAGTGGGACGTCATCCAGTTAATGAAGAATATAAAAACGTTTAAAATGAACGCCTGCAACTGGGAAGCTATCCAGTTGCAGGCGCTCTAAAGTTGGGTGGAGGGAGTTTCCCAACACTTTACGATTACATTACAAGATTTACAAAAATATGACAAATTTGTTACGGAGTGCTTTAAAAAGGGGAAACATAAGTGGAAATTGTAACGGAGAAGTAAGTGATGTTAAATCAAATTGATCATGTAGCAATAGCGGTGCACGATTTAGAAGCAGCTATTGAATATTACGGTAGAGCTTTTGGGGCTGAAGTATGTCATCGTGAGATAGTAGAAAGAGATGCTGTAGAAGAAGCGTTAATTAAGGTTGGGGAGTCTTATATACAATTAACTACTGGCACTAGTCCAGAATCACCGATTTCTATTTTTTTAGATAAAAGAGGAGAAGGAATTCATCATATTGGTTATCGCGTTGATGACTGCCAGAAGGCTTTAGACAGTTTGGTAGCAGCAGGTGGAAGAGCCATTGACGAAAAACCAAGACCTGGTTCACGAGGAACGACTGTTGCTTTTGTTCATCCAAAAGGATCTTTCGGCACCCTTATTGAACTAGTGCAAGAAAACTTCTAAGAATGAAAAAATAATGGAAATTCACTTAGTCGATGGCACTTATGAGTTGTTTCGACACCATTTTGCAGTTCCCTCACATATGACTTCAGAAGGTATAGAAGTTGCTGCAACGCGAGGAGTATTAGGGACATTAGTTCGTTTACTAGAAGATGGAGCTACTCATATTGGAGTTGCAACTGATCATGTAGTTGAGTCATTTAGAAATGATTTATTTGATGGTTATAAAACTGGAGAAGGAACTCCCCCAGAAATTATGTCTCAGTTTCCTCTAGTTGAAGCTTTAATTGAAGCAGCTGGGTTTATTACATTTCCCATGATTGAATTTGAGGCTGATGATGCCTTGGCTTCGGCAGCTCGTATAGCTAAAGAAGATCCGTCAGTAAACAGAGTTCTAATATGTTCTCCTGATAAAGATTTAGCACAATGTGTTACAGATGATGGAAGAGTTGTTCAATTCGATCGTAGGCAAGAATTAATTTATGACTCAGATGCTGTTAAAGAAAAGTTTGGAGTATCACCCACATCTATTCCAGATTTTCTTGCACTAGTCGGAGATTCAGCCGATGGCATACCTGGATTGCCGGGTTGGGGCGCAAAGTCTTCATCACTTTTATTGGCCCATTACGGAAAAATTGAAAAGATTCCCTTAGATCCAAATAAATGGGAAGTTCCAGTAAGAGGAGCGGTCAAACTTGCTGAAACGCTTTCACAGAATTTTAAGAAAGCACAACTATATAAAGATCTCACAATTCTACGAGACAACGTGCCGGTGATATCTAATGTTTCTGAACTTGAATGGTTTGCCCCCAAAGAACATTTCACTGATTTATGTAATCGACTTGATGCTTCAAAATTGGCAGAGAGGCTCAAAAAACTTTCAAAGTAAAACGATTTTGTTCAAGGTTTTTTGAAATTTGAAATTATTTCTGAAACAGAATCGTGCCGAGAAATAATTTCTCTGTCTTCTGGTTTAATAAAACCCGAAGACGTAATGTCATCAAGTAAATCTATAAAATTCAACCAGAAGCCATTGTTATCTAATAGCATTACTCTCTTATATTTGTTGTGAAGTTTTAACTTGGTCCAAGTGGTAGATTCAAAAATTTCTTCAAGAGTTCCCAGTCCCCCCGGTAAAGCACAAAAAGCGTCAGCTTTTTCATACATAGTTTTTTTCCGCTCATGCATTGATTCAACTATGACAAGTTCATCTAGTGAAGTGTGAGCCATTTCTGTTTCTAGAAGGTTTTTTGGCACAACTCCCATTACCCATCCATCATTTTCTAAAACGGCATCTGCTATCGAGCCCATCACGCCAATTCCACCACCGCCGTAAACTAAACCAATCTTGTTAAGAGCCAGAGCTTCACCTAATTCTTTTACAAGTTCATGAACTGTTTCGTCAGTACCCATGTATGCTCCGCAAAAAACTCCGAGCCATTTATTGGGATAATTTTTATTATTCTCAGAATTATTCATATTTTTACTATTACTTTTATTTTGAATTGTTTAAAGTTGTCGACTACTTGATGCTATATCCCACATGCCGGTTAACCTTTTTGCATGGTTGATAATTCGATGGCAGATCGTATTGAAGATTTACGACGTCGTAAAGATGAAGCAATAAATGCAGGTCCTGATAGGGCTGTAGAACGACAGCATGAAAAGGGAAAGCTTTTAGCGCGCGAAAGAATTGATTATCTTCTTGATCCTGATTCCTTTCATGAGCTCGACATGCTCGCACGACATCGGGCTCATGAGAGCGGAATCGAAGAGAGACCTTATACAGACGGGGTTATTACAGGTTGGGGAACAATTGATGGACGAAAAGTTTTTCTCTTTGCTCAAGACTTTACAGTTTTTGGTGGAGCACTTGGAGAAGTTTTTGCCGAAAAGATTCATAAAGTAATGGATTTATCCTTATCAGTAGGCGCACCATTAATCGGTTTAAACGATGGGGCAGGAGCTCGAATACAAGAAGGGGTTGTTGGTTTAGACGGTTACGGCGGAATTTTCTGGCGGAACGTTCAAGCTTCAGGTGTGGTGCCTCAAATTAGTGTAATTTTAGGACCTTGCGCTGGGGGGGCTGTTTATAGTCCTGCAATGACAGATTTTATTTTTATGGTTAGAGAAAAATCTCATATGTTCATAACAGGTCCTGATGTCGTTAAAACTGTTACAGGTGAAGAAGTTACTTTAGAAGAATTAGGCGGCGCTTCAAGTCATTCGACAAAATCAGGAGTAGCGACATTTGTTGGTGAAGATGAAAAGCAAGTCCTTGATGAAGTTAAAACTTTGTTATCTTATCTACCCTCTAACAATCTTTCCGAAGTACCTTCATTTGACACTGGTGATGATAGAAATCGACTTTGCCCTGAGTTAAATGACTTGTTACCAGATAGTTCAACTCAACCGTACGAAATGAGAGAAATAATACAAACGGTGGTCGACGATGGTGAGTTTCTTGAATATCACTCTTCTTGGGCCGCGAATATTGTTTGTGGATTTTCACGTTTAAATGGAAGAAGTGTCGGAGTGGTGGGAAATCAACCGACTAGATTTGCTGGTGTGCTTGACATCCAAGCATCTGAGAAAGCAGCAAGATTTGTTCGTACTTGTGATGCATTCAATATTCCACTTATAACATTTGTCGATGTTCCTGGCTTTTTGCCAGGAGTCGATCAAGAATATGGAGGGATTATTAGACATGGAGCCAAGCTGCTTTATGCCTATTGCGAAGCTACCGTTCCGCGCATTCAGGTAATAACTCGAAAAGCCTATGGCGGTGCTTATGTAGTTATGGATTCAAAATCAGTTGGATCAGATCTTTCACTCGCATGGCCGACTGCAGAACTTGCTGTTATGGGACCTCAAGGAGCAGTTGAAATTATTTATCGTCGTGAATTACAAGAGGAAAAAAATCCAGATTTAAAGCGAAATGAATTGGTTGAGGATTATCTTGAGCGTTTCGCCAATCCTTATATTGCTGCAGAAAGAGGATTTGTAGATGATGTTATTGATCCGGCAGAGACTCGTAAGCGATTAATTGATGGATTAGAAATGCTGGCTTCAAAGAGAACTGAAACTCCGCGACGTAAACACGGGAATATCCCACTTTAGGAAATTATGAAAGTTTTAAATATTGAAGCAGAGGGTGCTTCTAAGGAAGAGCTAGAAGCGATAAAGATCGCCTTTGAACAAATGGCATCTGACATTTTTTGCACTAATAATGAAAATGATCAAGACAGAGAATCAAAAGACTGGAAATTTTCTGGCAGATGGTGGTTAGAAAACGATAATGCTAACTATCAAAGTGGAGTATGGAAATAGTAACTTTATTCTGTTTCAATAGTTACTGAACGAATAAGCAGTTGCCTTTTTGGGCTACCTCCGTAAGGTGAGGTTTCGTCTTTTTCATATAAGTCCATCATTTTTTTCAGAACAGATAAGCCTTGTGTATCTGTTTCGCCAAAAACTATGTAGCTACCCTGGTTGTCAAGCAGACTGACTTCCTCTCCCGTAGAAAAGAAAAATTGAGCACCAGAACTATTAAGGCCAGATGAGCGTGCCATGATTAATTGGCCAGGCGAATACGTGAAAGGACCTTTTACACCTCCATTACTTAAAGGTAAGAAAAGTCCTCCTTCATCTGAAATGGTATAACCAGGCCCTTGATCTGACCAATCGTTGGTGTGAGGAGAACCACCCTGAATTATTCCTATAGACGGATCAAGACGAAAAAGAAGAGTGTTGTCGTAGTAGCCATAGTTAGTCAATACAACAAAATTGTTTGTTGTATTAGGAGTTAGAGAGGTATCTAGAGCAACTCTAATTTCACCCTCTGTTGTATCGAAAACAGCGGTGTGAGTTTTCTGTGGTTCTATGCAGCGAGGAGGAGGTCTTGTAAAGTCAATAGTTCGCGGAGAAGATTTATCATTTTTTGGACAATTTGTAGGAAGTATGTTGCTAGAAAATTCGTTATCACCATCTTGGTTGGAATCTGAATTTGAGAAAACGAGTGCAACACCACTTCCTAAGAGAACAAAAACCAAAAGAGCAGCAGTGATTCTTGTTTTATTAGAATGGTTGCCTGAATTTTCTATCGGGCGGCGAGTTTTTTTAATCATAGATAGATCATATTAATTTAAGTTGTTTTAGCAATCTTTAATTTGAGCGAATCTGATGCCTTGAGACCGCTAGCGTAGATGTCTATGGGATTACTTGTTCAAAAGTTTGGCGGAACTGCAGTAGGAGATCCTGAACGCATACGAGCTGTTGCGGATCATATTGCACGAACTGTTAATAGTGGAAATCAGGTAGTAGTAGTTGTTTCTGCTATGGGTAAAGAAACTGACGAACTATTGCGTTTAGCTGAAGATGTATCAAGTAAACGGCCAGGTCGTGAAATGGACATGCTTATTACCGCGGGTGAGCGGAAAGCAATGTCTTTATTGTGCATGGCTCTTCATGATCTAGGAGTTAAAGCGGATTCGTTTACAGGAAGTCAGGCTGGTTTTTTAACTGATACAAATCATCAAAATGCCAAAATTCTTGAGGTAAAACCTGACCGTATAGAGAAGGCCTTATCCGAAGGCCGAGTGCCAGTTGTAGGAGGTTCTCAAGGAGTTTCAGTTGATAATAACGTTACTTTTTTGGGAAGAGGAGGTTCTGACACGACTGCTGTTGCTATAGCACACGCAGTTAAAGCCGATGCATGCGAATTGTACACAGATGTAACAGGTGTTTTTACAACTGACCCTCGTGTAGTTCCCTCAGCTCGACTTATGTCAAATGTATCATTTGATGAACTTTTAGAAATGACAGCTACTGGTTGCCCTAAGCCAGCAATGCGTTCTGTTGAATATGCCCGGACTCATGGAGTTAAATTGCATATTCGTTCGGCATTCACATGGCAAGAAGGAACATGGGTAGGAGAGGAGAAAATAGAAATGGAACAAGCAATAGTCTCAGCGGTAACTCATGATACTTCTGAGACAAAAATGACAATTTCAGGTGTCCCAGATAAGCCTGGTATAGCTGCAGGCGTTTTTCGCGCCCTTTCTGATGTTGATGTAAATGTTGACATGATTGTCCAAAACACTTCAGAGGATGGTGTTACTGATATATCTTTCACGGTTCCACATGGTGACCTAGAAGTTTCAATGTCGATAGCTGAGAATTTAGTCGGAGAAATTGGAGCATCTGGAGTTTCATCAGATACAGAAGTAGCGAGGGTTACTGTAATCGGAGCTGGTATGAGGTCAAATCCTGGTGTTGCAGCCTCTATGTTTGAAACTCTTGCCGAAAATGGAATTAATATTCAAATGATTTCAACTTCAGCGATTCGAATCAGTTGTATGGTTGCAGAAAATCAAATCAATGAAGCTGTCCAAGCACTCCATGAAACTTTTGGATTAGCGGAATCTTGATCTTTCTTTTTAGTATTTTTCTTCCATTATGAAAAAGCTTTATTAGGTAGAACCATGTTTCGAAGAATTATTTTAAGTGTGTTTCTAATAGCTTGTTTAAGTTGTTGCAGTTCTCAAGTAACCGTTGACGAAAATAATGATTTCGAAACAATTCAGAAACCTTCAAGTCAAGTCAGTGAATTGAATGATTCTCTACTACAAGGAGATTTCTCTGTAAATCCCTATCTTTACAACCTTTCTGATTCTCAGATGAGTTGTGTAGTAGATCAACTACTCATTTTTTTCACTCCAGAACAAGTCAGTAATATAACTAGTGAAGGTCCCAACAATAAACAAAAAGATGCTGCTCTTTCCGCATTAGAGATATGTGATCTACTAGTGACAATTACAAACTTAGGGATTTTAGAAGGCATTAATAATTCCTTCGGAACTTTTCCGAATGATACCGACTGTGTTCTTTCAACAATTAGAGAAAAAGAGTTAGTTCCAATTTTTGAAATTTTGTTTTCTGAAATTGATTCAACGGAAATGTCTGAAAAAGTAGAAGAAATATTGTTAGAAAGTCGGATATTAGATTTTTTGGTTACTTGTGTATTAGACGCACAATTTGGCCATTATCAAAACAAAGATTTTTTATGTAGTGGCTTATTCGACCGTATGGCGAAAATGATGACTGGAATAATTCGTAGCGGCATTCAAGTAGAAGAAGGTCCGACAGTTAATCCTGATTTGTTAAATGAATTGTTTTCGCTATCCGATGAGATTTATATTTGGCTTTCAAAAAATGTTGATATAGCAATTGCAGATGATGCAGCAATAGTTCGTGATGCATCTATTTATGTTTCAAAAGTGATGATTGAGTCTTTTAAAGATCTAGGAGTTGATGCCGAACCAGAAGAAGTTTTAGAGGCAATGTTTGTTGCTATCGTCAGACTCGATGCTGAATTGGCAGAGGAAAGAACTTCGATTAATCAAGCGCAAGAAAGATTAGAAAAATATTTAATTTCTGTGTGTGGTGATTCAGCGGCTTACCTTTTTAATCTGCTGTCTGGAATAGGGCAAAAGATTTGAAAACATCAATTAGATCAAAAAAATTTATCTCATGGATTTTTATATTCTCACTTTTAACAGGCTGCGGAGCCAGTCTTCGTAGTTCTGAAAAAGTTCAAAATGAACCATTAGAAGCTTTGACAAAACCAGACAACAAAGAAAATCAAATTCTTCCGGCAAACGAAGAAAATTCTTCTACGCAAAGTTTCACTCCACTTCCTAACTATGAACCTTTAACCACGGAAATCCCAGAAGGTTTCTGTCTTGCTCTAGCGGAAAAATCTGCTCAACTGATGATTGAAATTGAAAAAGAGTTGTTTTCTGCAGATACAAGTGAAGCCAAAATCTTACAGGAATTAATACTCACCTCTGAAGAGTTAGTTAGATGGTTATCAGCACGCGTTCCTTTTGTAGTAGCTAATGAAATTTTTGAGCTGGTTTCTTTTTACGAGGAATTAGCTGAAAAATTAAAGTCGGTTGATCCCCAAAATTCTACTCCTGTTCGCATTCAAGTCTTAATTTCTTCTTCTTTCCTCTCTTTAGATTCGGTAAGCCTTGAATCTTTTTTAAATGCTTCAAATCAATTAGGTTTATATGTCGATAATTCTTGTGGCCCTGGATATCCGTTATTAACCACATTTACTAATTTAGTTTCTAATCAAAAGGTAAATAATTTAGAACAGTCGGAGAACGTTATTAATGATTTTCTTAATATTTGGCCTAATGAAGAAAAAGAAAATATTGTTACAAACTAATTTTCTAAAAATTTATTAAAAACAGTTAAAAATTTTGAACACCGATTTGAACACCCGTAGTCTGAATACATGAATATCGCTGTTGTCGGGGCCACGGGACAGGTTGGCCAAGTAATGAGAACCCTTTTATGGGAACGAGAATTTCCTGTTGGAGATATTAGATTTATGGCGTCTTCTCGTTCAGCTGGAAGCACTTTGAGTTGGGGAAACCAAGAAATAATTGTTGAAGACTCAGCGAAAGCCGATTGGTCAAATGTTGATATTGCTTTACTAAGTGCCGGTAAAACTGCATCGCTGGAAATCTCACCTGTAATAGCAGCTTCAGGAGCGACAGTCGTTGACAATTCATCAGGATGGAGAATGGATCCAGAAGTTCCACTTGTAGTTAGTGAAGTAAATCCTGAAACTCTTGATGAAATACCAAAAGGTATTGTTGCAAATCCTAACTGTACAACAATGGTTGCTATGCCAGTTTTATCTCCGTTGCATAAACGCGCAGGACTTTTATCACTTAGAATTTCAACCTATCAAGCAGTTTCCGGCGCAGGTTTAGCTGGTGTAGAGGAACTAGAAGGTCAGATTAATTCAGCTACAGGTAAAGCCACTCAACTTGCTTACGATGGTAAAGCCCATGAATTTCCTGAGCCGAGTTCTTTTCCGCAGTCAATTGCTTTTAATGTTTTACCGCATGCAGGTTCTTTTGTTGATGACGGTCGGGGAGAAACCGATGAAGAGCAAAAGTTGCGGAACGAAACCCGCAAAATCTTAAATATTCCTAATTTATTAGTTTCACCTGTATGCGTTAGAGTCCCTGTGTTTACCGGTCACTCTTTGGCAATAAACGCTGAATTTGAAAATTCTATTTCTCCTGAGGAAGCCACAGAAATACTTACCAATACTTCTGGTGTCACTTTATGCGATGTTCCGACACCAATTGATTGCACAGGTATTGATGAAACTCTTGTTGGACGTATAAGAAAAGATGAAACTGTAGAAAATGGTTTAGCTCTATTTCTATCTGGTGACAATCTTCGTAAAGGTGCTGCATTGAATGCAATTCAAATTGCAGAAGAATTATTAAAACGCTGAGATAAGAAAGAAAGGTTTACTTATGAAAGTCGGAATTACACTTCCCGCTCAATTTCCATTTGGAAGTACAGAACAAATGCTTCCGATTTATGAGGAAATGGGAGCTGACTCATACTGGGCTCCAGATCATTTACTAGGAGTATTTCACCCGGCTTTATGGTCAGAGACACCTCTCTCAGCATTAGCAGCCGACCCAGATGCTTTTTATGATCCATTTGTTTATGGAGCACGGATTTCAACTATGACTGATAAAACGTATGGAATTTCAGTAACCGATTCAACTCGTCGAAGAGCAGCAGATCTAGCGCGTACGGCACTTTCACTTAATGATTTAATCCCTGGAGGATTCATTTTGGGAATGGGTTCAGGGGAAGCTGAAAGTCTTCTTCCTTTTGGGTACCCTTTCGATAAACCTGTAGGAATTTTTGAAGAGTGTCTTATTGAGTTGCGTTCTTTACTTGATGACGGTCATATGCCCGACAATAAGATTGGCCGTATGGGCTTACCTTTAGAAGCTGAAGGTAGAGGTAAACCAGCTGTCTGGATCGCTGGACATGGACCAAGAATGTTGCGTTTGACTGGCCAGTACGGTGATGGTTGGATCCCAGCATGGTGGTTATCACCTAAAGAATATGAAGACAAGCTTTCAATTATCGCTGAGCATGCAAAGTCATTTGGAAGACCTGTTCCAGAAGCCTCTTATCTAGCATTTATTTTGTTTTGTGAATCAATGGATAAAGCTGAAGAAATGTTTGAAAAAGAACCATTGGGTAAACTTTTCGGTCTTTTTGCGATGGGTGAGATTTGGGAAGAGCATGGTCTTGAGCATCCTTTAGGAAATGATTCAAAAGGTTTTATAGATGTGATCATTCATGATTTAAATGCAGATGATTTAAGAGATTTGGCACCAACAATTCCTTTTGAGATGGTAAAAAAAGTAGTTTTTGTAGGAAACGCACAAGAACTAGGTAAACAATTTGAAGGATATGCAAAAGCCGGTTTAGAACATTTGGTAGTTGGAAATCTCACAGGTGTTGTGGGCGGAATGGATGAGATAATAGCCAGAGGGATGGAATTACCTCAGCTAATGTCTGTACTTAAAGAACTCTAAATTTTTTTAGGGCGGATTTTTCACATAACGTTCCATCGCCGTTTCAAGAGACAAGTCAAGCTGATTGGCAATACTAGCTAACCAAGCTAAAACATCAGCTAACTCATGGAGTTGATCTTCTCGTGATCCTTTTCTAACGGCCTGAGCTAGTTCTCCGACTTCTTCACACAACCATGCAACTGTTGAGGGAAGACCACGGTTTCTATCATCTTCTCCATATAGATTTTCCATCAAGTTCTGTAATTGATTTAGGTCCATTTAAGAACCGTAATATGAGTAGGTAAAACTTTCAGGTATCCCCGTGTTAAGAGCTTTTTTGGTACACAATCTCATTTAATGATTTCAGATAGCGAAGCTAAAAATCTTCTACTCGCACTAGATGCGCTAGACGAATTGGAACAAGCGGCTCTAAAGATGGTCAGAGCTGAAATTGAATGTGGACCTGTTATAGATGGTCTGATGGCTGACCCATTAACAGAAGGATCGCGATTAGACCTTCTTTATGTAGTTGATACGTTAGTCACAGACTTATTGACTGCTATGGGAAGACGCAGAACCGTTGGAACGTTACTCCAAGAAGCACCAGCAAGTTCAGCTCGTGATGCATTGACAGCGCATTTATCTGAACAAAATTAAAGAATTAAGAAGCCTCAGGCAATTTTGCTAAATTTTCAATGACTTCTACATTTGTAAGATTTAGAAGAGCATCTGGATTTATCTTTATTTTCTGATCCCGACTTCCACCCCCCACGATTATTGAAGCCCTTTCCATAACTGCTTCATCTATCCAGATGGGTAGAGGTGAGGGAAGACCAAAAGGCGTTACCCCGCCGACTATCATCCCTGTAATATTTTCAGTTTCCTCACCACCAGCGAAAGAAGCTTTTTTTGTCCCTAACTTTTTACGTATCACACCGTTTACGTCAAGTTTATGTGTCGCCAATACGAGACATAAAGTAAAAATTTTTGGATCCGATTTCCCAACGACCAAAATCGCGTTAGCTGAATCTTGGGGAGAAATTCCATAATTCTCACAAAAGCTGGCTGTATCAGCTAAATCAGGATCGCAAGGCATAATTTCATAATCGACTTTTAAGTGATTCAGCTCCGAGACTACTGCGTAACTCGAATCAGATTTTTTAGATTCATTCATAGGAACTCTAAGGTATTACTAAAAATTTACTTATTTGATCTAATTCCATAAAAAACAGAAGAAAGGACTAAAAATCCTCCGATAAAAGTCGTAACTTCAGGAACTTCATCAAACCACAGCCATACCCAAAGAGAAGCGAAGATAGTTTCTACCGGAGTAAACATGCTTACTTCTGCAGCTGAAGCATGTCTTGTAGCGGAAACCATGCATATTCGCGCAATCGGTCCTACAAACAAACCCATCCCCAGAGTACACAAAAGAGCACGTTTATCTAATGTGTCGAATTGAGCTGGGATAAAAGTAAAAAACATAATAAAAATTGGTGCAATCAAAACAACAAGAGTTCTGGACATTTCTTTGAAATGTCTCCAAATAACAAGATTGGTGCTAAAAACTAAGATTGCTAGAAGAGCCATTAGATCTCCATCGAGACCTCCAGTGGCTAAAGAACCTGAAACAATTATTAGGATTCCAAAAAATGTCCCACTTATAGCTTTCCAGATTCTCCCAGAAGTATTTTCACCTATAGCAAATTTGGCAATTAAAGCAGCAAAAATCGGAGCACCGGCAATAATGGTTACAACGTTTGCGACTGCAGTTCTCGTTACAGCTTGAATGAATGCAGTAGTTCCGATAGCTGCCAGAGCTGAAGAGATGAAGAGTGGCCATCTATAGTTTTTAATTTCTGACGCTAAGTTTTTACCTACTGTCTTCCAGACAATTACGGACATTGAAGGAACAGAAAAAACACCAACAAAAAAAGCGATAGTCCAACCATCTATTTCAGCAACTCGTGTGAACAAAGAGTCCGTTGAAACAATAAACATCCCACTGGCAGACAAAAATAAACCGAAAGGTCTACCTGAACGGGAGAACTGTTTTATTTTTCTCATCGGGGGACTTTACCTTGAAGCCCGATCAGGACACATGCTTTTCTATCTGAAAAGATTTATATGAATAACAATGAAAAAGCCAAACATACTATTTATAACTATCGATCAGTTAAGAGCAGATTGTCTTGAAACGCGCTCAGAACGTGTTGTTCAAACACCTCACTTAGATGCATTAGCTAGCCAGGGTGTTAGATTCGCGAATCATTTCACTCAAGCTTCCCCATGTGGGCCTAGTCGCGCAAGTTTATTAACAGGGACTTACTTGCATACACATCAGTCAGTTTTTAACGGGACACCACTCGATAATAAATTTACAAATATTGCTAGAGAGTTTCGTGCAGCTGATTACGACCCATTGTTGTTCGGATATACAGATACAACCATTGACCCGCGGACAACAGATGAAAATGATCCACGTCTTTTAACCTATGAAGGACATTTGCCAGGTTTTAATGTAGCTCTCCCACTTCCAGATGATAGAGAAGCTTGGTATCAATGGCTTTCTAAAAAAGGACATGATGTTTCTGATAGAAAAAGATTTCTAAAAGGAATCGAAGAAATTGAAATTCCGTTGGGACGAGGAAAAACATGGCCGCCTTCACCTTATAAGACGGATGAAACTGAGACCGCTTTTGTTGTTGGAGAAGTAATTGATCGGTTAGAAAATTTGCATGACCCGTGGTTCATGCACGTTTCAATATTAAGACCGCATCCACCTTTTGTTGTACCTTCTCCTTATAACGATTTATATGATCCTGTTGATATAGATGAACCTATATCTCCTAGCGGGAGCGACCATCCGTTCATAGATTCACTTTCAACAATTGATTTTTTTAAGGCTCCCTCAGAGAGTATTGACAGGCTTCAATTGAAAGCAACTTATTACGGAATGGTCACTGAAGTAGATAATCAAATAGGCAGATTGATTAAGTTTTTAGATCAAAAAGGACTGGGTGAAGACACGATTGTTTTGGTGACATCAGACCATGGTGAAATGTTGGGGGATCATGGTTTAGTTTCCAAATTTGGTTTTCATGATCAAGCTTTTCATATCCCCATGATTGTTAGATATCCGGCTCTAGATGGTCCTAAGGGTTTAGTAATTGAAGAATTCACAGAGAATGTTGATGTGATGCCAACTCTATTAGACCTAGCAGGTATAACTATTCCTGAACAGTGTGAAGGGAATTCAGTTAGGACCTTTTTAGAAGGTGGGAAGCCAGATAAATGGCGAAAAACTGTGCACTGGGAATTTGACTTCAGAGTATTTGCCGAGAGAATTGAGCTTCCTTTAAATGAATGCCGGTTAGTCGTCCACCGCGATAATCGCGGAAAACTTGTCCATTTTCTCGGTATGCAAGACATCTTTTTTGATTTAGAAACGGATCAGTATGAGCAAAATCCATTGTTTGAACATCCTTTGATGAAGAGTTTCTCTTCAGACCTAAATTATTGGTTACCCGAAATTTCTGAAAGCCCTCTAGTAAATCTATTAGCTACCGCTGAAGGCATGATTACTCTCAAAAACCCAATTTGATTTTTTCTCTGTAACTGTGCTTCTAGGATTGGTTAGCTTCAACCTATTGAGGTTAAAATTTTTACGAGGGAGACTAATGGTTTTTATTTTTTTGGATTCAAGTAATTGTCGGATCTAATAAAAGGTCCTTCTTGGGAAGTATTAGAAAATTTCGAGAGGTTCAATCAAGTAAACGATGTTTTTAATCGTGCTTTTTGGGATTCTGAAATTGCCACCGATGGCGCACGCGAATTTTTTAGATCACATCGTGAACCATTAAAAAAATGGCGCAATGCATCAGGATTTGAACAGAGAGATTACGCGATCAGAAATGCCGCATGGCATGTTGCAGATGTATTCGCTGAAATGCGAGATGCAGACGATTTAAGAGATGGGTTTCTTTCACCGTTAAGTCAACTACGGCCCGGCCCAGAAGAAGGTTTTGATTTGGGCAGCCCAGAACAAGCTTCAAAAACTATTAAGCAAGTATCAAAACTTTTTGGCGCAGATTTAGTTGGCATTTGCAAATTTGATGAGCGGTGGGTTTATACCCAACGGTACGCACGAAGCTCCAGTGAAGGAAAACCTGAAGGTCTTCCTGTCGGTCTTCCAGAAAATCTTCAAGGCGTCATAGTAATTGGTCAAGCAATGGATCACGACCTCGTTGATACAGTACCTTCAGCACTTTCAGGCGCAGCGGTAGGCCTAGGTTATTCAAAAGATGCGCTAGTACTTTTAGCAACAGCTCAATGGCTTTTAAACCTTGGCTATTTAGCGGTACCAAGTTTAAATGACACAGCGTTAGCAATTCCTTTAGCGATTCAAGCCGGACTCGGTGAATATGGAAGACATGGAATGGTAATAACGCGTGAATTTGGACCAAGAGTTAGGTTTGGCAAAATTTTTACAAATGCTCCAATGGCATTTGATAACCAAATTGAGTTTGGAGTTACAAAATTTTGCGAAAACTGCAGAAAGTGCACGGATGCATGTCCACCAAAAGCAATACCTGATGGTGAACCTTCACCAGTAAAACTAAATTTGTCCTCAATTTCAGGTGTAAAAAAATGGTCTGTTGATGGAGAGAAATGTTTTTCTTATTGGGGCAAAATAGTAAGTGACTGCATGATCTGTATGCGTGTTTGTCCCTATAACAAAGACTTCACAAAGTTTCGACACAAAATAGGTTTGCGCTTAGCTTCAACAAAATTAAGAAACATAATGTTAATGCTTAATGATTTTTTTGATTATGGAGAACGGCTAAAACCAAAAGCATGGTGGAATGGTGAAAGTCGTAGAAGGATCTGATTCTTAAGATTCGTTTGAACTTTTAGCTTCAATACTTTCTATTTCCTTATTTAGTCTTTTTATTGTTTCACTGGCTTTTGTTTTAAAGACGAAGGGAAATATTGCGTGAACAATTCCAGCAGCTGATGCTGCCACCATTGAAAAAGAAATTTTTAAAGCCCTAAGTGCGTGTTCCGACCATGATTCTCCAACTGTTGATGGATGATCTGAAAAAATACCGATAATGAAGAATACCTAAAAATAGTTATTCGAAAGGAATCCGCCAAAATCTAGTTAAATAGCCAGTGCTTGTTCTAGGTCTCCAACGAGATCTTCGATTGACTCTATACCGACTGAAATACGTATTAGATCCTCCGGTACTTCGAGTGCAGAACCTGCAACTGATGCGTGTGTCATTACCCCAGGGTGTTCGATCAACGATTCAACAGCTCCAAGAGATTCTGCCAATGTGAAGACTTTTGTAGAAGCAGCAACTTTTTCTGCCATCGCAATACCACCAGAGACTGTGAAGGAAACCATTCCGCCGAAGTTACTCATCTGACTTACGGCAATTTCATGTCCTTTGTTGCTTTCAATACCTGGGTAGAAAACTTGTTTTACTTTTGGATGTTCACTCAACATACTTACGACCGCTTTGGCGTTTTCACAGTGCCGATCCATACGAACGGCTAGTGTTTTAATTCCTCTTAAAACCAGATAGCAATCGAATGGGCTCGGGACAGCTCCAACCGCATTTTGTGTAAAGGAAAGATGTTCTACAAGCTTTTCGTTATTTGTCGCCACAAACCCGCCAACTACATCGCTGTGACCGCCCAAATATTTTGTAGCTGAATGAACAACCGCATCAGCGCCTAAAGTAATAGGTTTTTGTAAATAGGGCGTAGCAAAAGTGTTATCGACTATCAGCAATCCTCCAAGCTCATGAGCAATATCGGAGATTTTTTGAATGTCTACAACATTAAGTAGTGGGTTCGTAGGAGTTTCAAGCCAAACTATTTTCGTTTCGTTAGTCCAAGTTTCTCTAAGAGAATTTGGATCGCTGAGATCTATTGCTTCATTAGAGATTTTATTTTGACCATATATTTTGTCTATTAATCTAAAAGACCCTCCGTAAGCATCGTTTCCTAAGATAATTTTGTCGCCTGGTTGTAAAAAGCGGAGCAAAGAATCTTCCGCTGCCATTCCACTAGAAAACGCAAAGCCATATTGGGCGCACTCAAGACTTGCTAGACATGTTTCATATGCATGTCTAGTCGGATTACCTGTTCTTGCATACTCATATCCGAACTTTGGCTTTCCAACAGCGTCTTGTGCAAATGTGGTTGATAACGAAATAGGTGTTACAACCCCGCCCGTACGTGAATCATGTGGTTGGCCTGCCCTAATGGCTCTGGTTTCAAAGCCAAAGTCTTCATGGTCTTCAAAACCTGACATTAGTGGGTCGCCACCGTGTGTTTCCATCAATTCACCAACTGTTAATCTAAAAGGTTTTCCGATTCCGACACAAAATCTTCAACATCAGATTTTGTGAGAACAGTAATTGGTCTACCTTTATCCAACACCAAAAAAGTTTCTGATTTATCAAATAGTTTAACAACATTGGAAATATTTTCTCCTACGCCAACAAGTTCAAGCGGAGGTTGTAAAAAATCCTTAACAGTGAGACCGTCACTATTTTTTGAGTTGCTGATCAATATTTCTTTTGACACAGACCCTATTACTTCAGCCGCAGAAATAGGCATTTCACCGACTGCCACGGGCAAATGAGAGATCTCATTTTCTTCCATAGTTTTTAAAGCCGATGAAATTGTTTCTTCAGGGTTCAGGTATACAAGTTCGGGAGTCCCTGAGTTTTTAGATTTAACTGCATCGTGAACAGATTTGTACAATAGCGAATCATTATTATCTGAGAATCCCATTTTTGTCATCCAAATAGGATTGAAAATTTTACTCAAATAGCCTCTTCCTGAATCAGGAAGAAGCACCACTACAAGATCATCTTCGTTCAGATTTTTCGCAAGCTTTAATGCTCCCGCTATAGCTGTACCACAGGATCCGCCAATTAAGAGCCCCTCTTCTTCAGTAACCATTTTCGTCATCGAAAATGAATCTGCATCGCTAATAGGAATAGTTAGATCTACAATATTTTGATCGTATGTAGTTGGCCAAAAATCTTCACCCACTCCTTCGACTAGATACGGTCGTCCTGATCCTCCTGAAAAAACTGAATTTTCGGGATCAGCTACGACTATTTGAATATCTTTATTTTTTTCTTTTAGAAATTTCCCTACACCACTAATGGTCCCACCTGTTCCAGCACCTGCAACAAAATGTGTTATTTGTCCATTAGTTTGTTTCCATATTTCAGGACCAGTTGTTTCGTAATGTGCTTTAGGGTTATTCGGGTTATGGTATTGGTTTGGTTGGAAAGAATTTGGAGTTTCTTTTACTAAACGCTCGGCTGTCGAATAATAAGATTGGGGATCATCAGGTTCAACAGCTCCTGGACAGACAACTACCTCAGACCCGTAAGCTCTTAATAAAGAAACTTTTTCTTCGCTTACCTTGTCAGTCATCACAAAAATACATTTGTAGCCACGTTGAGCAGCAACAATTGCCAAACCTACGCCTGTATTCCCTGAGGTTGGTTCAATAATGGTTCCCCCTGGTTTCAAAAGTCCTTCTTTTTCGGCAGCATCTATCATTGATATTGCTGCACGATCTTTTATACTCCCGCCAGGATTCGTAGTTTCTATTTTTGCAATCACTGGGCACGGTAAATCTGATGCAATTTTTTTCAATTGCACCATGGGTGTTTTCCCGATCAAATCAAGTACTGATTCTGCTATATCTAGGTCTGAAAGTTCCATTTACTCTTCACGTGATTTCTTGAAAGTTAAAGTCTTCCTTTTAAGTTTGCCGACTTAAAACTGTCTTTACTTACAAAATTGGATTCTTTTAAAATACTTAATTAACGCGAAGCGTAAGCTTTCTGATTTTGTTTACGGTTTTGATGATTCTTATTGTTCCTGTTTTTATTTGAAGAACGGTTAGATCCTTTAGAGTTTTTTGATTGGCTGTTCTTTTTTGAACTGGAAGTATGGTTTTTATTTTTTGATTGGCTGCTTTGATTATTAGATCCACTCGGACGGTGCTTGTTTCTATTGCGATTTTTGTTGCTGTTTTTATGTTTGTTGCTACCTCGGTGCTTGTTACTACTGTTATTACTTCTACGTTTGCCGCTTCCTTGTTTCTTTTGACTACCGTTTTTCTTGTGAGAAGAGTTTTTCGAGTTTGAGTTTTTAGTTTCACTTCTCTCTTTATAAGGAGCTTGAAATTTTTTGTCAGAGTTATTTACAGGAGAAAGAGTTTTCAAGATTTCAATATCGGGTTCCATTATTGGTTGATCAATATCGATTTTATGTTGGAGTCGACGAGCTTTTTTCTTTTGATCGGGAGCCACAAATGAAAGGACCACTCCACTTTGACCTGCTCGGGCAGTTCTTCCTGATCTATGTATGTACGCCTTATGGTCTTCCGGAGGGTCGTAGTGAATTACAGATGCGACACCGTCTACATGAATTCCTCTTGCAGCTACGTCTGTAGCTATAAGCGCTTGAACACGTCCTTTAGTGAAATCTGCTAGTGCTCTAGATCTTTGATTTTGACTTTTACCGCCGTGGATTGTTACTCCGTGGATTCCAAGTTTGTTGAGTCGTTTAGCAAGGCGATCTGAACCGTGTCGTGTTCTGCAAAAAATAATCGCAGGCCATACTGCATTTATAGCTTCTGCTGTTATCTCTGTTTTATTTGCGTTTGTAATTTTCCAAAATAGATGGTGAGCAGATTTGATATCAGGTGTTTCTTCCCCTATTTCATGTCGTATCGGGTTTGTTTGGTATTCACGGGTGAGCTTTGCTACATCTTTATCCAGAGTTGCTGAAAAAAGAAAAGTTTGCCGTTCCGGATTTGTTTGATCCAATAAACGCCTGACTGAAGGCATGAAACCCATATCAGCCATACGGTCTGCTTCATCTAAAACTACATGGTTAACATTTGAGAGGTTTACGAAACCCTGTTCAATTAGGTCTTCAAGTCTTCCTGGGCAGGCGACAAGAATATCTATTCCTTGTTTTAACGACTTGATTTGATTTCCGTAACCTACTCCGCCATATACAACACCAATTTTTGTTTTTCCGGCAAATGTTCGCAGTTCAGAAAATATTTGTTCTGCTAGTTCTCTCGTTGGAGCGAGAATTAGCGAGCCAGGATGTTTTGGTTCTCCACGTTTGCTGTTTGCGATTAGAGGGATTCCAAAGGCAATAGTTTTTCCAGACCCTGTTGGGGCGCGTCCACAAATATCATGGCCTTCAAGTCCATCAGTTATCGTTAGCTTTTGAATTTCAAAAGGTTTTAAGATTCCTTTATTTTCTAGAGACCTGCAGATGTTTTCAGGCACGCCGAGTTCGGCGAATGTAATTGACATGTTTTCCTTTAACCCGCGCGTGCAGGTCGTGTTAGGGCGTTATATGACGCTTTCTTAAAAATAGAATGGTTCACGGTGAGGAAGTGGTGTGAACCGAAACCCGCCATAAACCCACCGGCAAAATTTGCCGGAGTGATTTAATGATAACGCTAAGAGTTAAAGGTTCCTCGATAACAGTTGATCTTTAGATCGTATTTTCTTTGTTAAGGAATAGTTTTAGATTTCGTCGAACCAGTCGCTAATGTCACTGCATAAAAAAACTTTGTTTTTTTGACAGTTGTTGCAAGTCAAACAGATTGTTTTGCTATTTTGACCTTTTCGTACTGGGTTTATTTCGTGTCCGAAATGATTATTGATTTTTTCGAAATCTTGATTTTCATAAGATTTTTTTGTATGCGAACTGACAATGTCTGAACAGGTCTCACACCAAAGAAATAAAATATCTTTTTTGATATTTCCTTGTTCATCTTCACCGTATTCGACTATCAATTTGTGGTTTTCGTGTTGGACCCAGTAATCAGGTCCAGCTTGGATACGCTTTCCACCTTTTTCTAAATGGATTAAATACCTATTAAGCCATTGGATTTTTTCTTCAAGTTTCAGTTCAAGTTTTTTAGATTCATTGCGGTCAAATTCCACATTCTCTTGTTCTACATAAATCAGAAACTCCTGGTACATTTTCTGTAGTTTTTCAGAGAGTTTTATTTCCTCATTATCTAGAACCATATATCTAGATTAACTTTTTATCTTTTCTAAAACGAGTTGACTAAACGTTAGTTTTTTGAAAGCAATTTCATTATTTCTCTTGCAACCATAGGGGCAGCATTTTGATTTTGACCAGTCACAAGAGTGCCATCTACTTCCCAATGATTTGCTAATGGATCACGAAAACGGTGAGAGCATTTGAAATCTGCACCTAGTTTTCTTAACTCAGTTTCAGGATGATGCGGAGTTGCATCAATTCCCAACTCCAAAACTTGTTTATTGGTTACGCCGGTTATACGTCTTCCTTCAACTAGAGGACGACCCTGTGGGTTCGAAGCGCGTAAGAAACCAAGTGGTCCATGACATACACCACCAAGGATCGTTCCTTTTATATTGGCTTCTGTGACCTTTTGTCCAACTATGTCAGAAAAACCTAAATCAAAACTTGCTCCCCAACCGCCAGCAAAATAAATAACGTCATAAATTTCAACATCTATGTCAGACATTGAAATTGAATTAAGAATTTTTTCTTTTAAAAGATCATCGAGTAAAAAACGATCATCATGACGTGATCGAATAACAGACCTCATCGACATGGGGTCGATTGCAATTGGTCCACCTAACGGGCTTGCTATATCGACTTCAATGCCGGCATCAGTAAACAGATAGTAAGGAACAGTCATTTCGGAGGAAAAAACACCAGTAGGTTTTGCAACATCGAGCCATGAATGGTTAGTGCCAACAATCAACGCTCGAAAATTATCTAATTCATATTCAAAAGGTTCTAAGTCTTCGGGGTGAAGACCTACTTTTTGCAAAAGATTTCTCAAAACCCTTGCAGGAGGAAGAGGTTTTTTAATTAGTATTTGTTCTTTTGGCGGTCTTCGGCGTGCATAAGGCCAAGGATTGTTTCTTTCAGGTATCTGATTTGCAGATTCCTGTTTTAGAGAATTTTTTAAGAAATTTAAAACTTCTTCAAAGGCAGGATCTTTTGATTTGTTTTTTAATTCGATTGGATCAGAATCAAGGTTATAAAGCTCCCACTGGTCAGGAATAATTGAATTTCTGTGTCGTATTGCTGGTGGAGAACTAGAGGATAGGTGACGAACATCAGGATCAGACCAAGTGGAAGGATCATCAAAAGCTCTTACCAATTTCCAAATGTTTTCTCCACCTCCTTTTGCATCAGTTTCACTAACTCTTTTCACAAGACCTTCGAAATTAGATGCAACATCAGAAGGAACACGAATTCTCATCGCTGCAGGTGGGTTATTCCCACGACCAAGGCGACGGGCAAGAACAGATGCCAGAGTATCTCCTTCAAGCACGTTGTCCCTAGTCATCATGTAGACACCTCTTTCTAAAAAGCGATCTTCATTTTGATTTTCTATGAGAGGAGAAAGGTCATAGCCCGGGAGGGGGTGCATTTCTGTAAACGAATCGGAGAGTTTCTCAGACAATTCTTTTTCTTTAAGGCCTGCTAGACCTAGAGCAGTTGGTATTAAGTCGATATGTGATGTCGGTGCATTTGAAATAGTTTTAGAAGTAGTGGGATTGCTACCTGTTCTGACAACCTGAAAAGGCACTCGTGTAGCTTCATCGTACAAAGTAAACCATTTTTGATGAAGACCCCCATGTGCTCCTAACAAATCCCCATGGTCAGATGTGCGGAAAATGACTGTTTCATTTAATGCATTTTCCGAAATAATTTTACGAACGCTATCAATTGGTCCATCGACTTCAAGATGAAGTCTGTAGTAGAAATTTCGGTATTCCTGCTCATTACGCTCATAGATTTTTTTGACTCTACGGTGAGGTCCATATCCTGAAAAATAAGCGTTTTTGTAAGCTATCTGGGCAGCAGGTTTAGATTCTAAATTTTCATATCGTGTCGGAGGTTCCGGCACTTTAGGAGGATCAAGATCACATTTCTTGATTGGATTGTTTTCTTGTCTCCGCCACGCAGGGAAAAGAACTATGTCGTGTGGATTCACAAAACTTGCGACAAGAAGAAATGGACGAAGTGCTTCATCCTCACCTAACTCTCTTCGCAAATAGCGATCTTTTAACCATTTAACAAGACGTTTCGCAATTAAGTTATCGCGAATGAATCCGGAATTGCCAGCAAGCGGCGCCCCATGAGGTTCCGGACCGACCCAACCGGAAAATCCGAATTCTTCCAAAGGATTAGCTTCTAAATAAGTTTTAACATTCTCCTCAATCACCTCACCATTTTCAGTATTTGTAGGGATCGGTAATCCAGTATCAGGGTTTATCAGGTCAGCATGAGTAATATGCCATTTCCCGTCGTAATGTGTGTCATAGCCAGCTGCTTTGAACCAATGCCCTATAGTTGGAACTTCTCCAGGTCGTAGCCAACGCATACGAGAATCTGAAGCCTCTTTACCTATTCCATCTGTTTGTGTCACTCCATGGAGATCTGGATAATGTCCGGTAAAAAGTGTTGGACGGCTAGGTACACAAGCGAGCGAACCTGTGTAATGCCGTTCGAAAGAAACTCCGTTTTGTTGAAACCAATGTCTTGCGGGCAAGGCTTCTTCACGCCATGCCTTGAGGTCACCCCCTTCATAAGGTGGCGCATTTCGCTCTTCATCAGTCATGATGATTACGACATCAGGATGATGCATATTTTTTCCTGTTGTCAGTAAGAGTTTGTTCTACTTGATTTTTAAGCCCAGTTAACATTTTTTTGTTTAGTCGTGAAAAAAATTTACCTAATATTTGAGCTGCGATTTCAGCAGGAGGTCTAATTGGTGCGATTTGGACAGTCAACTCGACGCGCGTTTTCGAACCTTCATCAAATAATTCCCAATTGTTAGTTATTTTTTTAAAAACTGGAGGAAGACCTTCAATCTGATAAGACAATCTCACAGGTTCTTCCCAACTTGTAACGGTTTCTAAAACAACATTTGGTCCTTGTTGGATGCGTCTGGTCGTTCCTACTCCTATCTCTTGTTCTGAGTAGAAGCATGAATGGTCAACGTTTTCAGCCCAGGTAAAAATCTGATCAAACTTTGAAAGAACACCCCAAATTACTTCTATGGGTGCTGAAACAATTATTGAGTTGGATTTTGTTGCCATATTTAGTTATATCTTAATTACTAACCTCAACTATTTGTCGGGTAGGCGGGATTTGAACCCACGACCTCCTCGTCCCGAACGAGGCGCGCTACCAAGCTGCGCCACTACCCGAAATTTAGCTGTTTATGAGTACGTCTACTTGCTGGCTCAGTGAGAGTGGATCTATTGGCTTAACAATCCATGAGTCTGCTTCGGAGCGTTCGCCCAAGAACTCATCTGCTTGTCTATCAAGAAGCATCAATATTTTTTGACTTGGAATTCGACCAGCTCTTTGTTCAAGACGTAAATTTAAAGAAGTCGCCATCCCACCCATATTTCCTATTTGAAGATCGAGAATCACTAATATAGGGGCAGTTTCGATAAGGGTTTTTAGTACTTTAACGCCTTCTTTAACCCTGATAATTTGATGGTTTTTACTTAAAGAAGCACTTATTTCTTGAAAAATGTGATCTTCAGTAGTTGCAAGTAAAACATTTGTTTTTTCGGGCATAATGCGATCGTAGCGTAGGAATTATGAACTCAATGTTTACTTTTGTGTTGAGTTTTGTAATCTTTATTTACGAACTTCGAAAGAAAGTTTCAAATAAGGTAAAAAAATGCTCGAGATCACTGTTGAAAGAAACGAAAATTATGTGTTGTGTAGACCCACTGGAGAACTTGACGCATATACCGTCGCTCAATTTCGCGAAGCACTAATGGAATTGGCTGAAGAAAAATTTGTCTTGGTTGATTTATCTGATGTTCCTTTTATGGATTCGGCCGGACTAGGAGCTTTAATCGGAGGTATAAGAAGGGCTAGAGATAATGATGGAGATGTTTCAGTTGCGTGTAATCGACCCGCATTGGTGAGGCTTCTTCATACGACGGGTTTTGACAGAATAGTTCCGGTTCGTGAAACAGTAGAGGAAGCAGTTTTAGCTCTAAATGATCCAGAAGCAATTTAGTTACTTTTATTTATTACGCTGCTATAAAAGATGACAAATGTAAAAAATTCAAAAAGAGTGTTTTTTCTATTTTCTTTACTCGTCATACCCATTTTATTTTCTTCTAGTGCTCGCGCGGAATCAAAATCAATTTCAACAGATGCATCCAAAGGTGTGGTTGTGGTAGAGGCATCAGGTTTGCTGGATCCCGTGATGGTGAGAATGATGGAAGAGACACTTACGGAAGTTGACTCGGAGGCAACTGTTGCTCTAGTTTTTCAAATTAATATTTCTGGAAGTGTTGTCGAAAATGACAAAATTATTTCATTAGGTAAATCAATTAGTTCTTCACCTACACCAATTTCGTTTTGGGTTGGTCCTTCAGGGGCACGAGCAAAAGGTCCAATAGTTGAGTTGGCCTTAATCAGTGGTGATATAGGGATTTCGCCAGGATCAAAAATTGGAAAAATTGGTCAGAGTAATTTTCCAGTTAATAGTTTCGGGGTGGATCAGAATTTTGAGCTAGAAGAAAAAACCCTTAATTATGAAGAAGCTGTAGAAAAAGGGATTGCTAGAAGTTCACCGGTTCTATTAGAACATCTTGTCGGTCTAGAAGGTTTTGAAGTTGTTTCGGATATTGATTCGGGAGAAATCAAACCTCTAACTCAGACTCGATTCGAAGAAATGAACCCTCCCGATCAGTTTTTTCATAGCGTAGGAAGTCCGGCTATCACTTATTTACTTTTTTTAGCTGGTATGGGTCTTCTTGTTTTTGAACTTTATACAGCGGGAGTGGGTATAGCCGGGGTACTGGGTGCTTTATGCCTTTTGCTGGGTTTCTACGGACTAGCTGTTCTTCCGTCTAATCCATGGGGTATAGCATTATTGATCTTTTCAATGTTTAGTTTTGCTATAGATGTTCAAACGGGAGTACCCAGATTCTGGAGTCTTATAGCAACTATAAGTTTGATAGCCGGATCGCTTTTATTGTTTGATGGACTTTCTCTTTCTTGGCTGACTTTGCTATTTGGTATTTTGTTAACTGTGACCTGCATGTCGGCTGGTATGCCTGCGATGATTCGCACGCGTTTTGCAACACCCACTATCGGCCGTGAGTGGATTGTTGGTGAACTTGGAAAAGCTATTGAAGAAATAAATCCGAATGGGACTGTTGAAGTTAAAGGAGCAATCTGGAAAGCTCAAACAAATCGAGCAACTCCCATAAAAGTTAATGACGAAATTAGAGTTTCAGCTGTAGATGGATTTTGGCTAGATGTGGAACCTTTAGAGGGAGCGGCGCGTGATTACAGAGAACGTAAGGGGAGTAAAGACTAATAATTTAATGGTAAGTAAATTATTTTTTAACTTTCAAATTTAGGGAGTCGAGGTCCGGCAATCCGAACATTATCTCGTCTACGCGTAATCCCGTTCCCATCGAGATGATTTAACAGAGGCATTGCATGTTTTCTAGTATTACCAGCGGCCTCTCTAAATTCTGAAACTGTAAACCCTTCTGGTTTAATAGAAAGAAGTTCAGAAGCGAGTAAAGAAGCTGCTTCAATAGCATTAGAGGAAAAAAAGACCCCACCTTCTTCAATAACAATTCCTTTATGAACTAATTCTCTGAGCTCAGAACGGTCTATTCCTTCAGGATCAGGTGGTGCGAATAGTGAATCTTGCAGTTCTTCAACAAAAGGATGGTTGGAAGTTTGATTTTCATATATAGAAAGCTTTAATCTTCCATTATCTACGATCATGTCTTTCAACAAAGAAATAGTGGCTCTTTGATGTTCATTTAAGGAAGACAATTCAATTCCTGTAGGTCCGGCAGATTTGACTTTTTCTTTGACGGTTTCAATTGTCATCTGAAGAATTAATGGATCGACAACCCAGTTATCTATATTGGGTTCAATATTTTTGCCTGTAAGTAGTTTTAACTCTTCTGTATTAATCCAGCCTCTTTCTTTAACGATTCGCTCTATTGAACGATCAGGTTTTGCTTTTGAAGCTTTTTCTTGAGGGTCTACATCGAGGACTTCACCTCCTCCAATAGTTTCGTCACGTCCACTTTCTCGCAAAATAAATCTGTCACCAGGTAATAAAGGAAGTGATTCTGGTAGGAACATTCTTATTGACTCTTTTCCTCCAGGTAATATTGAGTTAGGGCCAAGAACTCTCAACTTAACTGGGTATTCTCCTGATCCGAAATAAGCGATAAAAGCACCCTTGCGCGATACATTGTGATCAATTTCTTCTAGTACTTGAAGAGAAGCATCTAACATTTTTGTTAAGTGCCATTGTCCTGATCTGATAATTACATTTCCTCTAGAAATTTC
Source organism: Acidimicrobiales bacterium AG-414-N20 (assembly GCA_003214465.1). GTDB lineage: Bacteria > Actinomycetota > Acidimicrobiia > Acidimicrobiales > MedAcidi-G1 > MedAcidi-G1. The sequence goes on from QCLO01000012.1 coordinate 40,817, forward strand.
TCCGTGTGAAACTCCTGTGATATTTAAAGCACAGCGACTACCTGGTGAAATCTTATTTTGTTCAAGATGGTGGGCTTGGATTCCTCTAACTCTAATTTTTTCTTTTAAAGGCCAAATTTCTAGATCATCGTCGATTTCTAAACTTCCTCCCGTCAAAGTCCCTGTCACAACTGTCCCAGTTCCTTTTATCGAAAAAGAGCGGTCTATCCAAAGCCTTGGCCTCTGAACATCATCTGGGTCAGGCGTATCTTTTAAAAGTTCTGAAATTTCTTTTAACAATAAGTCCACTCCACTGCCATCTAACGAGTTTGTTTTAACTAATGGAGCGTTTTCTAGAAAGGTTCCTTTAACTTTTTCTTCAACTTCTAACAATGTGACTTCAGTAAGGTCATTGTCAGCTTGATCGACTTTTGTTATGACGATTATCCCATTTTTAAATCCAAGTAATTCCAATATTCGAAGATGCTCTTCAGATTGAGGCTTCCAACCCTCTGTGGCCGCAACTACAAATAGGCATGTTTGAACACTTCCTACACCAGCCAACATATTTTTTAGAAAACGAACATGACCGGGTACATCTACAATTGACAAAACAGTTCCAGATGGCAAAGTTGTCGAAGCGAAACCTAAATCAATAGTTAAACCACGAGTTTGTTCTTCAATAAATCGATCTGGATCTGATCCAGTTAAAGACTTAACTAGAGTTGATTTTCCATGATCAACATGCCCTGCTGTAGCTATTATTCGCATGATTAAAACAGAAAATTCCTATTGAATTTTCTTGACCGCATTATCGATAAAAACGTCATCACTTGGGTGTACTGTCATTAAATCTATGAAGGTTTGATCGTTATCTACTCGGCAGATAATGGGTGGATTTTGTTGTCTAAAAAACTCAACATGGTCACCTGTGAGTTTCAAACCGGCAGAAGGTATTTCAACTCCTGGTAAGGTTCCGCCACCCGGAGTCGCAGAAGTTTCAGTTGCACATTTTTTACTTATTTTATTTGCTCTTATTTTTAGTTCATCCACGGTAGAAGTTGCCATTTTCCAAAAAGGTATTGAAGAAGCTCTGCGTTCTAGATAAGAGATAGTGACATCCTGAAGTGCCGACAGCGTAAGGCTTCCGGGTCGAACAACTCTAGCCATAGGGTGTTTCGCACAGAGTTCGACCAGTTCTGCTTTGCCAGCGATTATGCCTGCTTGAGGACCTCCGAATAGTTTGTCACCCGAAAATGTGACGATTTCTGCACCTGATTCAAGACTTTGCTTTGCGGCTGGTTCATCAATTAGCCATTTAGGAGGACCGTTTTCTAACCAAGGGCAGGCAGAATCAATTAAACCTGATCCAATATCGGCAACAAGAGGGACTCCTAAGCCGGTCATTTCAGAGATTTCAGTTGTCTCTGTGAAACCGACGATTCGATAGTTTGACTGATGAACTTTTAAAACCAAAGAAACATCATTTTTAGTGATTGCTTTTTCGAAATCTTTACGGCGTGTTCGATTTGTCGTACCTACTTCAATTAAGTGAGCCCCTGACTGTTCAATAATTTCGGGGATTCGGAAGCCCCCGCCTATTTCGACTAGTTCACTTCTTGAAATTGCAACTCCTCGTTCTTCAGCAAGGGCTGCAATTACTAAAAGAACTGCTGAAGCACAGTTGTTTACAACCAGTGCTGATTCGGCTCCACAAGCACGGGCAATTAGCTTTGAGGACCTATCTTGTCTTGAACCGCGTTCTCCTGTTTCTAAATCTAACTCAAGATTAGAGAACCTAAAATTTTGATTCTGTGATTCAATTTTTATTGGAGAGCGACCCATATTTGTATGTAAAAGGACCCCTGTTGCATTGATTACGTCAGTTAAAAGTGTTCTAGAAATAATTTCACCAATTTTTCGAGCTTCTTCTACTACATCATTCCCATTTGCGTTATTCACTGCTTCACGTGCTGCATCTACTAGTAGTGGATGAGGAAGATCTAGATCTGAGATAGCCCGCGCTATTTGATCTATTGAAGGGGGTCTATTTGAAGGTGTTGAGGGTTTTTTCGACATTTTATTTATTTGGAAAGAAACTATTTTTCTACTTCTAAGGTTACGAAGACGTAGCATAAATTTATGTTGTTATTACTATTTGCAGCTTTTTTGATAGTGCCTGCTATTGAGTTATATCTAATCATTGAAGTTTCTCATCAAGTTGGCTTTGGAAACACCTTAATTGCTCTTGTATTTATCAGCGTTATTGGTGCTTGGATGGTCAAGCGAGAGGGACTACAAATAATTAGAAAAACTCAAATTGAACTAGCAAATGGTCAACTTCCCGGTAAACAAATAGTTGAAGGTTTGCTTATTCTTTTAGCTGGTGTTTTAATGCTCACTCCGGGATTTGCAACTGATGCAATTGGTTTACTTTTACTTTTTCCTTTGACGCGGATTATGTTGCGGTCTTTTTTGACTCGTCGATTCGTAAAGAAATTAAAGACAGGCCAAGCTTTTTTATGGGGATCTAAAAATAATGAAAGTCAAAGAGTTGTAGATGTTGAGTGGGATGTATCGGATACAAATAAACGGAATAAAAAAGAGCTAGAAGAGTAATTTACTTTCAGCAGTCTTTTATCCGTGCCGGATGTCATATTGTTTCAATTCTTACAGCGATCCATACTTTATTAGACTTAGGAATTAAGCAGAAAAATTTTTGGTATGACGAAACTAAACTTTGGTAATCATTTAGATGTGAATAATGCTGTATCAGTTACAGATCCCGGTTCAGTTCCCTATATGGATTTAAGGCCAGAGAACTTTAGCCAAATTGTCTCTTCCAGTAAGCAGCTAGCGGAAAGTTCCGATTGGATAGTGCAAACACCAGCTGGTCTTTTTGTTCATGGATATAAACAAGTCCGCTCGATACTTCGCGATCAAAGGTGGATATCGGTGCTGTCAGGAATTTCGATGTTGGACTCTCTTGAGTCAACGGCATCGGATTTAAATATTTTGTTTGAACGAGCAAGGCGTTCGATTACAGATGTTGAAGTTTCATCTAATTTCAATATTAGGCCAAATGTATTATCAGTTGAAGGGGATGATCATAAGCGGCTCAGAAAGTTAGTTAATTCATCGTTTACTTCTAAAAGCGCAGATCGGTTGCGCCCTTTTATGAGGGAGCATGCAAGTGAATTGATGAATTCTTTAGTTAGAAACTCAACGAGTGAAATTGTTCAAGAATTTTGCCGCCCATATCCAATTCCAATCATTTGTAGGTTATTGGGATCAGACGATAAAGACTGGGAGCTGTTTGACTATTGGGCTGAAGTCATTTTTTCTGCTTTAGATGCTGATACTGATTCTGTAATAATTCGACTTGACGAAATAGCAGCAGCGCAGAAAGAACTTGACAACTACATAAAAAATCTTATTTACAATCGTTCAAATGAGCCCAAAGATGATTTGATTTCAGAACTCATCCAGAGTCAGGTTGATGGGGACGCTCTTAGCTCTGATGAATTAATAGCAATGGTGGAAGCTCTTTTATTGGCGGGTACTGATACAACTCGAAATCAACTTGGAGCCACAATTGCAGTTCTTGCGGATCATCCTGAGCAGTATTCAATTTTAAGAGAAAGAAGAGAGTTAATCCCCACTGCAATTGAAGAGTCTCTCAGATATATAGGGGCAGTTCGAACTACTGCACGTTTAGCGGTTGAAGATATAACCTTTGAAGGAAAATTTTTTCCTGCTGGGAGCACAGTTTTGTTAGGACTTCATGCTGCAAGTCTTGGTGAAACAGAAGACGATGATGGCTATGTTTTTAATATTCTACGTGAACGGGAATGTCCGCATATGGCATTCGGGAGTGGGGCCCACCATTGTCTTGGTGCGTTTTTGGCACGTGCAGAATTGCAAGAAGCATTAAGTGTTTTTGTTGACAGAGTTCCTTCTATTGATTTGGTAAGTCCAGTTGAATGGAAACCATTATCGATGGGGATTTGGGGACCGAGTCGTCTCGAAATTACATTTAAAAGTTCTTCTGGGAAGAAACTTTACAAAGCTGGAACAAATCGAGAGAGTGAATCAGTTTATGTTACGGGTCGAGTATCCGATAAAAAGGAGGATCAATTAATTAAAGAGGCTTCAAAAAAGCGTTCTGAAATCCAAAAATCTATACCGCACTTGATTCAACGTCCGAAATTTCCACCGATTAAGAGGTTATTGATAACTGTTTTCAATTTCGGTAAAGCAATAATAATTTGGAAATTAATTGATTCACGTAAAGAAGAAGAGACAGAAAAAAACCTTCTATACAGAAGGGTACGAGAAGCTGCTGAACGTTTAGGTCCTACATATATCAAACTTGCACAATTAATTTCTGCTGCTGAAGGAATATTTCCAGAACCTCTAATAGCTGAATGTAAAAAATGTCGTGATGAAGTTAGGGCAGAATCT
>QCLO01000013.1 GCA_003214465.1 Acidimicrobiales bacterium AG-414-N20
GATAGAGAAACCGTTTGGCCTGAAGGTTTTTATTTCGGACTACTCAATACAAGGTGCATGCCTGACGAAAAAGAAATTGTCGAACCTGAAAAATACGAAATATTAAACTCCATCGAGTTGGAACCTGTTGTAAGAAAGGTTCTAAAAGCAGCCATAGACTTTCAACTTTTCGGATCAGAATTAGAAGATAACTTTTCGCCAGATTTCGTGACAGATTTTAAACGTCTTTCACCCTCGATCAGTTATGAAGAATATCTTGGCGGTTGCGAAAGTTCTGAAAGAGACTGGCTCAAAATATTGATTAATGAATTTAACTTTCATCCTGAGCAAGAAGGAATACTTTTTGAAAGCCTGATCGCTAAAAAAGCACAAACAACCTCTTTAAACTCTTTAACCATTCAAGATTGGGCGGAACTAATAAATCAGACTAAATCATGGGCCGTTAACGTAGTCGAATAACCCCCCCCCACCTGTGTGGGGGTGCCACCCGTCGGATACTGCTACGTATAGATGCGCACAGACGTTTCATGTAAAACTGTGTTATGACAGAAGACGAATTTCTAGGTTTTCCGTACATCAAGAAAAAATATGCATCAGCCAGTTCTTTGAGAACGCTGAGTTTACTTCTTCTTTTTGCGGCAATTTTGTTGGCGGTGATACCAGTCACATCTGATTCGTCGCGTTATGACACTTGCGGAAGTGTTATTAATGGAATGAAAAATTTAACAATTACGAATTATTATGGCGAAACAGTAACTAACGATAGAGCCACAAAAAATTGTGACGAATCATTAAGAAGCAGAAGAAATATTACATTTACAGTTGCTGGAATTGGAATAGTTCTTCTTATTGCAAGTTCAATAAACCCCACTTACAGCAATAGCGGTAAGAAAAGTAATTCTGAAAAGTCTTTTCAATTCACTGATTTACCTAGTACAAAGTCGCCTGGGTATATACCCGTTGAAGGTCTCGAAATTTTTTGCAGTGCCTGTGAAGAAATGGTTTCCGAGTCGTCAAAGTTCTGCCCTTCTTGCGGAGAAGTTCTCGGAGAAGAAGTAGAGATCGTTATAGAAGAACAACCACCTGCTTGTCCAAATCCAGAATGTGAGTCAATTCCCTCCGAAGGTGCTGTTTTCTGTGATCAATGCGGAGCAGCCGTCTAGTAACTCTTTTAGGTTTGCACACCCCTAATAGACGGGTCCGCATTCACTTTCAAGTTCGCTGAAAGTAAGCCCTATATCTGCGTATGACGCGGCAACGGGGTAGCCATACGTTTCAACGAGCGCCATCATTTCTCTTATCGCTCCTGGTGAGCAAGTTCTTTGAGATCCGGCACGTGTAGCGTCGTTTACCATGTTGATGCAGTCTTTACTGTAAGACGCACATTGGCTCAGCAAGTCAGATATTTCAGAAGACGAATAATTGAAAGTAGATGAACTCGAACCGCTGTATACGGGTCCGCATTCACTTTCAAGTTCGCTGAAAGTAAGCCCTATATCTGCGTATGACGCGGCAACGGGGTAGCCATACGTTTCAACGAGCGCCATCATTTCTCTTATCGCTCCTGGTGAGCAAGTTCTTTGAGATCCGGCACGTGTAGCGTCGTTTACCATGTTGATGCAGTCTTTACTGTAAGACGCACAGCGGCTCAGCAAGTCAGATATTTCAGAAGACGAATAATTGAAAGTAGATGAGCCCGAACCGCCTGTTGGTGCTTTGGTGGTAGTTGGTGCTTTGGTGGTAGTTGGTGCTTTGGTGGTAGTTGGTGTCTTGGTGGTTGTTGGTGCCCGCGTTGTTGCTGGCGCGCCGCCTCCCGGCAAACAGGCGGGGATGCGAGGATAAAATTCAGTCTGGAGGATAGCATTCATGGCTGCCTCTCCGTTGATGAAGTACTCCTCATACCAAAAACTGATCTCCTGTTCGCTCAGGTCTTGGAACAAGCAGTTGGCATCAACGTCCGGAATTTCAGCGACAATACTTGCTTTCGTATAGAGCACCAGGTCTACGCACCTCACAAAGGGTTGCAGAAAGGCGTTGGTATCAGACCGTGAGAGCAGTCCGCCTGTACTCAACTGCTGATCGACATGCTCAAGCAGGTCTTCACTGCCACTGATCCCGCGAGCCTCAAGGATGTCTTCTATAAAGCATCGGGCTTCACTCAGAGAAACAGGTAACAGTGCTGCTGAGGAGGATCCAGATGTAAGCGCCGAGACTTCTCTGTCGATAAATGCACGTTCCTTTTCGGTAAACCGTGCACCTGAAGCAGTATTCACCGGAGCAACATTCGTAGTTGTCTGCTGCTCAAGGATCGAAACTTTTTCACGTAATGCTGCCAACTCGTCAGAATCAGAACTACCCCCGCAAGCAGAAGCGAGCAAAACTAAACAAACAACTACCCCCAACTTCTTCATACCTACCAGTCTGGCATACCCGTGTGGGGGTGGCACCCGTCGGATACTGCTACGTAGTTATTGCTTTAATTTCGGCTTTCTAAGTCGCAAAGCCATAGCGAAACATGCAAGACAGGCTACGAATGAAACAGTTCCAAAAAGATTGACCATTGTGTATGCGCCATCGCATAGACCATAAACTGCACCCTGGAACGCTGTCTGCAACGGTTTGTGCACACTCCCACACTCGTAGGTCATAACTACTACCGAATCATCTGGAGTTGTTCGACTTCCTAGCGGCACGAAACGTGACATGGCACCAATTACAAATATGAAGAATCCTGTCCTCCTGAAAAGACGAGCCCGTTCCTGCATGAATTAAAATTCTCCTTCGGTTAACTTTCCATAAGAGCCATTTTCTGAAGTGCTTTCGTGCCAATCATTATCACGCCAAGAATAATAAGAAAAGGTGTATTCCTTAAAGCAACAAGGAGGACGAGTTTCAGTGTATTTGTCGTGCTTTACACCGATTTCTCCATAAGCAGTAACCTCGAACAGGTACCCAAGAAGATGTCTGCCTAACTGTTTAGCCTCTGGAACGTTTCCCGCGAAAATTTGCACTCGTTCTTCAAAACCAGATTCTCCCCAAAAGCAACGAATAGTCGCAAGAACCTCAGGACCAGGTGATTGTTCAACCACTTCTTCTACGCTTGCACTAGAAATCACTGCTTGGTGCTTCAGGTCATAGTTGTAATTACGAGTAAGTGAAAGATATTCATCGAATGAAAGATCTGGATCCAACTTAGGAGGAGGAACCCATTCAGGATCAACCCAAGTTTTGTTTGAAAAGGTTATCGCTGCATCTTGATCAGATGGGGTAACGCAAGTCTCAAAAGTTGCATTGTAAATATCAAACTCAACTTCTGACCCAAGAGTAAACTTGAACTCAGAGGAATCATCACTTTGCAGAGAGACGATTGCAACAATGGCGATCAGAACGGCGCCTGCAACAGCAGATTTCAGATTCAAACCATTCACGCTTCTAGTCTGTCACAACGCCCCACCCGTGTGGGGGTGCCACCCGTCGGATACTGCTACTTATAGATACTCACAAGTGTCCCGCTTAACAGTCCGATAGCGGTCCGGTTCGGTTAAAAGTCTGTAAATTTATTGCAAAATTTCCCACGTTTTTACAAAACCCCAGGTCACGGGTGGGACACCGAGGACATATATATGGAGACATGGCATGGCATGCCCTGCAAATTAAGAAATTTATGCACATCTGCCCTGTGCACCAACGCGTGACCCGGCTTGTGCGTATAAGCATGAAACCTCATTTAAGGTGAGTTCTGTCCAAAAACATGCCGGCCTTCTCCGAGTTCGCCGGATGGCACTCTTAACAAAAACATGAAACTGAACTAGACTGGGTATGCCGCAGAGGCATGAACATTGAAAACCTAGTCTGGCTACCAGAATGGCTACCAGCCATCAAACAAAACCAGAAGAAACTGGTCGGGATGGGGAGATTTGAACTCCCGACCCCCTGCTCCCAAAGCAGGTGCGCTGCCAGACTGCGCCACATCCCGAATAGATAAGTGTAGAGGCACATTTCCATTCTGGAGTCAAGCAATGCATCCGCGAGTACATAAAAAGTGTTTCAAGCGGTTATTTTCTAGAGATGGATGAACCAATTTATGATGCTAAAACTTTTTGGGAATTGTTTATAAGACGAGTTGAGCTCAGTGGCGACAAAAAAATGCTTATTGACGACTCTGACCGTTCCTTAACTTTCTCAGAAGTTAAAGAAAAAGTTGAAAAAACAGTTACAGGTTTCATGGAACTCGGAGTAGGGGAAGGGACACCAGTGACATGGGTTTTACCCACCCGGATAGAAACGATAGTTACCTCTTTAGCTTTGTCGAGAATAGGTGCGATTCAGAACCCAATCATCCACATTTACCGTGGAAGAGAAGTCGGTTTCTGTATTCGCCAAACAAGTTCAGAACTAGTTCTAGTCCCTGGCGAATGGAATGGGTTCGATTATCAGGAAATGGTGAAAAATTCTACAGCAGATATGGCGAATCCACCAAAGATAGTTCGGGTATATGACAGTCTCCCCGAAGGCGACCCTCAAGAGCTTCCCAAAGAAATCATTTCAACACCAGACGATCCGATCAGATGGATTTATTACACATCAGGTACAACTTCAGACCCCAAAGGAGCTATGCACACAGATTCAACTCTGATAGCAGGTGGAGTAGGACTAGCAAAGGCTTTAAATATGGGAGAGCAAGACATAGGCTCCATAGCTTTCCCATACGCACATATAGGAGGCCCTGATTACCTCGTCTGTATGCTCGCCAACGGATTCCCAGCAGTTCTAATCGAAAAATTCGACCTTGAATCAACTATCGAAACTTATAAACGTCACGGAGTCACAATGGCGGGAGGGAGCACAGCTTTTTACTCGATGTTTCTCGGAGCTCAACGCCAGCAACCTGACACACCTCTAATACCAAGCCTCAGACTGCTCTCAGGCGGAGGCGCTCCTAAACCCCCTGAGATTTATTATGAAGTCATAGAAGAAATGGGTATTCCAGTAGCACACGGTTATGGCATGACAGAAAGCCCGATGATCTGTCAGGGTTCGCCCCAAGACAATCCAGAACAATTAGCCCACACAGAGGGAAAACCAGTTTTCGGTGTTCAAGTGACAATAGTCAGACCTGATGGATCAGCATGCAACCCAGGAGAAGAAGGACAAGTAGCAGTTGGAGGCCCTCAACTATTTAAAGGTTATAAAGACCCAATACTCAACAATGAAGCGTTTGACTCTCTTGGAAGATTCCTCACAGGCGACTTGGGAGTGATGAGAGAAGACGGGCATGTTTCATTAACCGGTCGCGTCAAAGACATCATTATTCGCAAAGGTGAAAACATTTCGGCAAAAGAAATAGAAGATATTTTGTACACCCATCAAAAAGTTGCAGCTGTAGCAGTTGTAGGTCTTCCAGATAAAGAAAGAGGAGAGAGGGTTTGTGCTGTTGTGGAACTAGCTGAAGGTAGCGACCCACTGGAGTTAGAAGAAATGATTGAAATTTGTGAATCTGAAGGGTTGATGAAACAAAAAATTCCAGAACAACTAATCAACTATGACGGTTTATTACCTAGAAATCCGACATTGAAAATTCTTAAATACCAGTTACGAGATGAGATCTCGAAAATTGATTGGCCTTAGTTACTTGCCTTTGAAGTTGCCTTTCCTTCTTTCCTTAAAAGCATTAACTCCTTCTTCCGCATCTTCTGTTTCAGCCAGCAACGTTTGATCAGCTCCCATAGCAGCAATAGCTGCCTGTTCTCCTTCAGTCACATATCGCATAGAAGAACGCTTAGTTGCTTGCACTGCTAGAGGTGCACCTTCGCAAATAATTTCTGCTATTTCGATCGCTCTCTCAAGTTCGGAGCCGAAAGGAACAACTTCTTGCACAAGCCCTACGCGGAAAGCTTCTTCAGAATCAAATACGTCAGAGGTGAGGAGATGGTACATGGCATTACCCCAACCGCAACGTTGAACAAATCTGATTGTTGCGCCACCGGTAGCATGTATGCCCCTTAAAGGCTCTAATTGTGAAAATCTACAGTTATCAGCAGCAACAACTATGTCTCCTGCCAACATCAGTTCAATTCCAAGCGTGTAGGTCACACCCTTTACAGCTGAAACGATTGGTTTCGTGCACTTACGACCTAATGCAGTTGGGTCAACCTTTCCTTTCCCACGCCCTCTTTCACCTTTTTGCATCCTCTCACGGAACTTGGGTAAATCTAGACCTGCTGTGAAATGATCACCATGAGCGAAAAGAACCCCACACCACAGTTCAGGATCATCGTCGAGTCTCGTATAGGCGTCAGTGAGATCGTCAATCATCTCAGGTGTGAAACCGTTCATTTTTGAAGGTCTGTTAATCCCCATTAAAAGAATCCGTCCTTCAACTTCTACTGTGATTCCACCTTCTGCATTATTTTCAGACATTTTAAAAACCTTGTGTTCGTTGTTTAGTCAAGGACTTTAGCGTAGCTTTCTCGCTCAAGTAAAAGTTCTTTTAGGCGACTTCCGTAGGCATATTCACCTGCACTTCTGTCGTTTCGAATAACTCGGTGACAAGGTATCAGTAAAGGAATGGGATTTGCACCTAGAGCGGATCCGACAGCGCGTTGAGCTTTAGGGTGATGAATATCTATGGCAATCTTTGAGTAAGTAGAGGTTTCACCAAAAGGGATTAGCGAACAACTCTTCCAAACTTTTTGCTTAAAAGATGAGTAGGTCGAAATGTCGAACTGAAGTTTTGAAGAATAGCCTTTTAGTTGCCATTGATTGATTCCATCTTCGATTTCTTCAGGCAAGGAATCAACTTTTAAAAAACTGTTTCCTGTTTTTTCTTTGAGTTGCTTCTTAAAGCTCTTAAGGGTGGTTGTCTCTTTGAATTTAGAAGCGCAAATACCTGAGTTGGTGAAAGCTAACCAAAGTTGTTCTTCCAGGATCTCTATAAGTCCAATATGGTGAAAAGGTTTTACCGGCAAGAACTTTCCGAGCTTTTATTCATCTATGAGACCAGTTCGAACTATTACGAGTGGGCATGGGCTGTGATGCGAAATTGCTTGACTCACTGACCCAAGTCTTAGTCCAGCGAAACCACCACGTCCGCGGTTGCCCACTACTAACATGTCAGCACCTTCAGCTATAGACATTAAAGTTTCAGGTGCTCTACCTTTTTCAATTGTTTTTCTGATCTCAACATCTGGATTCCCAGCAATTTCCAAAGCAGATTCAACAACTTCATTCTGAAGTTTTTCAACTTCTGCAATAAGGTTCGTTCCATCAAAAGGTACATACCCGAGATCAGGCGAAGATGGTATATAGGTAGGTGAGTAGCAGGTTACAACTTCGACTAGTGCATCGTGAAGCAACGCTTCCTTTAAAGCCCAAACCAAGGCTGCTTTTGCATAGCCAGAACCTTCGATGCCTACAACGATTCGATGCTCTCTTCGCATTTGGCCCCCTAATCGATTTAGCAATAAAACAGTTTTTGCACCGTTACTACATTTTGCTACTTAGCGAGAGCGTCTTCAACTTTTTCTGAAGCCTTTTCTTCTGAAAGGCTCAATGCAAATGCTAGTTCCGACACAAGGATGTTGAGAGCTTTGTTATAAAGAGTTTTTTCACCGGCGGAAAGTCCCTTGTCTTCATCACGTAAAGCTAAGTTTCTTACTACTTCTGCTACTTGGTAGACATCACCACTTTTCAGTTTCTCTTGGTGATTTTTGAAGCGACGAGACCAATTAGCCGGTTCTCTCACATCTCGTTTTTCAAGAACTTCAAACAAGTCAGGAACATCGCGTTTCGCAATAGGCCAACGCATCCCAACTTCTTCAGCTTTTTCAGATGGGACAGAGAGAACCATATCCCCATGAGCCATATGTAAAATTAGGTATTCAGTAGTTTTACCGAAAGCTTTACGCTTTTCCTTCTTTTCAATTACTGCAGCACCATGATGCGGGTAAACAACTTTGTCACCGGGCTTGAATGTCAATTTGGCCTCCGAAAGCGGTAGATCAGAGTTGTAGGATACCTACCTGCGACTCTAATGGTAGCTAATTTTTAGAAATTAGTTAAGCACCTAAACGTTCCCTAGCTGCTTTACTACGTTCTAGAAGGTGTTCAGGAATGCCATGGTCATTTCCGCCACTGGAAACTGCGTCTGTATCATCCTCTTCTGTAACAGATTCCTCGGTTACATCAGGTTCATTTTCCGCATTAGTTCGATCAATTTGAAATTGTTCCCAATCTTCGACTTTCACTACATCTTCGTGATCAACACGACCGAGTTTTGCCCCATTATCGAAATCAACCCAGTAACGAAACCACTCAATTCCATTCGCAACACGAATTTTCCCCTCTGTTCCTTCAGGAACACCGGGAAGATCTATTGTCGCTACAACTTTTTGTTTCCGTTTTAGAGGATTCAAAGCTTCCACTTCCAGTAATTTTTCGAACTCTTAAGGCGAAACCTTATTCTAAAAATTGTTGCCTCATGCGGTTAAATCAAGTTCAGCAGAAATTTTTTCTAATAGAAAATCTTTCACTTCTTCAACACCTAACTCTGTTTGTGTTTTTTCTGGATCAGAGCGATCTAAAAATTCGACTATTCCATTCTCCAAACCACGCGGTCCTATAGTTACTCGCAGAGGTATACCTATTAATTCCGCATCAGCAAATTTAACCCCAGGTCTCTCTTCGCGGTCATCGAACAAAACGTCTATCCCATGAGCTTTCAAATCTTTATAAATCTTGTCCGCAACTTCCATAGAGTTCTCATCGTCAGTCTTCACAACAGTTAAAACAACTTCGTATGGAGCGACACTGATCGGCCATATTAATCCTGAGTCATCACAACATGTTTCCGCTATAGCCGCCATCGCTCGACCGACACCTATCCCATATGAACCCATAGTAGGAATTTGCGAGTTGCCTTCCGAATCGAGCACACTCATACCCATTGCTTCAGAATATTTACGACCTAATTTAAAAATGTGACCTGCTTCTATACAACGGACAACTCTAAGCGGATTTGAACAAGAAGGACATCCTTCACCATCAGCTATCGATCGAACGTCAACCCATTGATCAACTTTTATGTCTCTGTCAACATCCACACCCGATAAGTGAAAATCGTCTTCATTTGCGCCGGTAGTCATAACGGAACGGCCTTTTAAAGAAGGGTCGGCAAAAGTTTTTATTCCGTCAATTCCAACAGCACCAAGACTGCCTGGCGAAGCGCCCAAAGCTTTTTTAATAGTCTCTTCTTCAGCAGGTGCTATTTCCATTGCAGAAGTGGAATCGCGAAACTTTTGTTCCTGAAACTGATGATCGCCACGTAATAAAATCAAAGAAAGCTCACCATCCACCATGTAGACAAGAGTTTTTATCTGGTGTTCAGGAGGGTGCCCTGCTTCTGAAAGAGCTTCAATAGTTCGGATATTAGGAGTTTCAAATTTCTCAAGAGTCTCATTTCCTAAACGGTTTTCAACCTCGGGGATTATCGAAGTGGCACGTTCCACATTTGCTGAATAGTCGCATGAATCACATACAGCTACATCATCTTCTCCAGCTGGAGACTCAACCATAAACTCGACTGAGTCACTCCCACCCATTGCACCCGACGATGCTTCAACAGGAATTGCATTAAGACCTAAACGGGCAAAAATTCGTTCATAGGCCTGATGATGAAGATTGAAAGAGTTATCTAAACCAGCATCATCTATATCTATTGAATAGGAATCTTTCATATCGAATTCTCTAACTCTTAGAAGTCCTGATTTAGGTCTCGGTTCGTCTCTAAATTTTGTTTGTATCTGATACCACATTTGAGGAAGATCTCGATAGGAAGACAACTCAAGGGCTACAGTCGCCACAACTTCTTCATTAGTCATAGCTAAAACCTGTTCTGCATCCTTACGGTCTACAAAACGAAACATGTCATCTCCAATTGCATCCCACCGACCCGATTTCTGCCAAACACTTGCAGGATGTATGGCAGGAAGCATTACCTCTTGAGCACCTATCAAATCCATTTCTTCACAAAGGATTTTCACAATTTTTTTATTTACTCTCCAAGCGAGAGGAAGCATAGAGTAATGCCCGGATTGCAATTGACGTATGAAACCGCCACGAACCAGAAGCTGGTGACTAACTGCTTCCGCTTCAGCGGGCGCTTCACGAAGAGTAGGTATAAAAAGAGATGACCAACGCAATTGTTAACTTTCTTATAATTTTTTTAGTACAGCAATATCTTAGATGATTTCGCTCGACGTAGTTGAATTGTTATATACCTGACAGAATCAATGTATGAGTGAAATAAACATTGAAGAAATTAAAGCTGAACTGTCTGAATGGATCCAAGGAAACTGGGATCCAGATATCACTGTTTCGGAATGGTGGAAGCGTCTGTCTGATGCAGGTTGGTCAGCAACTTCTTTACCGTTAGAGGCAGGCGGCAGAGGCTGGAGTCGCGTTCAGTCCGCAGCGGTAATGTCGACATTGTTCACACATGATGTTGTTGGTCCACCTACGGGACTAGGAGTGATGCTTGCAGCTCCCACAATTGCGATTCACGGAAACGAAGATCAAATAGAAAGATTAATACCTCCTATTCTTGACGGCACTGTCGCTTGGTGTCAGTTATTTTCAGAACCGGGTGCTGGATCAGATCTGGCAGGACTTCAAACTCGAGCAGTTAAAGACGGAGATGAATGGATAATAACTGGACAAAAAGTTTGGACATCTGGCGGGCATATAGCTGAAAAAGGAATGCTTATAGCTAGAACTGATGTTGATGCTCCAAAGCATCAAGGGATCACATATTTCGCTTTTGATATGGATCAACCAGGTGTTGAAGTCAGACCTCTAAGAGAAATGACTGGCCGTGCTTTATTCAACGAAGTATTTATTGATGAGGCAAGAGTTTCAAATGCTGATTTAATTGGCGGCATTGGCAACGGTTGGGCGGTTGCCAATACGACTTTAATGGTTGAAAGATCGAGTCTCGGAAGTGGAGGACCACAACCTGTATCAGTGCCGGCAGGAGTTAAAGCAGGAAAATTATTGGGTAATCGTTTAGATACGAAAGTTGGCGACCACGTGTTACCTGAAAGTGGCAAAATGGAAACCGATGGTGGCCGTGGTTTAGATGTCAGATGGCTTTCAGATCTAGCTCAAAAGATTGGATCAGCAGGTGACCCCGTAGTCAGACAAGAAATCGTAAAATTGCACATTTTGGGAGAAGTGAATCGACTAAATATGCTTCGAGCCAAAGCAGGGGGTAGTAAAACAGGAGCTGAAGGTAATTTGGCGAAATTAGCTATGAGCGAACTCGTACGTAGGAGTAGGGACGTAGGAAATTTGATCATCGGTGCCGATGGCATGTTGAGTAGCTCTGCAAGTTCATTTGATGGCAGAGTCCAAGAAGCAACAATTTTTAGTCCTGCTCCATCAATTTATGGTGGCACTGACCAGGTTCAAAGAAACATAGTTGGGGAAAGAGTTCTAGGTCTTCCAAAAGAGCCCGGTCCAAGTAAAGAGACACCTTTTAAAGAGTTGTTACAAAACTGATTTTGGTTTAACTATTTGAAAAGTTGTCAAGCAACACTTGACGAACCTCTTTAGGGGCTTCCGTCATTGACATATGCCCCACCCCTTCCAACTCAACAACCGTCGGGTTTGTTAGTGCGTCTATAAGAGGCTGAGCAGCACGTCTTGGAGTCATTTTGTCGCGGGAACCAAGAATTAAAGTTGTCGGACATTTAACAGATTGAGCCTGTTGAAGAGTTTCTTCGTAGCTGGAACAAATCGAAAGATCGAGACTCAATATTCCCGGTTTAGAGTTTTCTACCACAGCAGTAGCTCCTCCTATCATCCAAAGGCCAGGGGTTGGATTCCCGCCTAAGTGTTGATCCGGACCATGACCCCAGCCGGCTATAAAACTAGCCCCTTTAGGCAAGTTGTCGTCAGCAGCTGTTTGCAAGTCAGGATGCACGGGCATCCCCTCAGCTACAGCTATCAGCGTCGCTGACAGAACAGAATCAGGGTGGTTGGCGGCAGTTGCTAAAGCTATAAATGAACCCATTGAATGTCCAACAATATGGGCAGGTCCTCCAAGTCGTTCAATCACAGAAGAAATCCAATCAGCCATTTCATTAATAGTTTCCAAAGGAGGTCCTTCTGTGCCTCCATGAGCTGGGAGATCCACAGCAAAACACCTGTAGCCATGGTGTGACAGGAAACGTGTTTGCTGGAACCATACGGTTCTGTCCATGCCTGCACCATGAATCAAAACAACTAAAGGATCATTTTCGTTCATTTCTTTTAAATCAATGCCACCGTTGGCTGCACTGAAATAACTATCTGCAAGGTTAATAAGCATAATTATTCAACGTTGTGAAGCTTTAAGAGCTCTGTCTAGGTCGGCACATATATCAGCTGGGTCTTCAAGACCAACGGAAATTCGAACAAGATCTTCGCCTATTCCAGCAGTCGATAGATCTTCGGCACTCATTTGCTGATGAGTGGTGGAAGCAGGGTGGATAACTAATGTTTTTGCATCACCAACATTTGCTAAATGGGATGCAAGTTCGACTGATTCGATGAATTTTTTACCAGCTTCGCGACCACCAGAAATTCCAAAACTAAGTATCGCACCTGAACCCTTTGTGTATAAACGCTTTGCTAGTTCATGATCAGGATGACTTGGATGATCAGGGTGACGGATCCACTCAACCGCATCATGTTTATCTAAAAGATCGAGAACACTGTGTGTGTTAGAAACATGTTTTTGCATTCGCAGAGGAAGAGTTTCGATTCCTTGAAGAAGGTAGAAGGCATTAGAGGGGCTCATGCAAGCTCCAAAATCTTTTAACCCTTCAGCTCTAGCGCGCATTGAAAGAGCTTGTGGTCCAAATTCGTCAGTGAAAACTATGCCGTGATAGCCATCATACGGCTCAGAAAGTGTTGGAAATTTTCCTGATGCAGCCCAATCAAAGCGGCCTCCATCGACAACGGCTCCTCCTATGGCTATACCGTGCCCCCCCAAAAATTTAGTTAGAGAATGAATAACAACATCTGCACCATGCTCTATGGGCCGAATAAGGTAAGGAGTTGCAAAAGTTGCATCAACCACAAGCGGAACTCCAATACTGTGAGCGGCATCTGCAATCGCTTCAATATCTAGAACTTCTATTCCTGGGTTGCCTAGAACTTCCGCATAGAACAATTTTGTATTTTCATTTGCTGCATCAAGAAAACTTTTGGGTTCATGAGGGTCAACGAAAGTCGTTGAGATCCCAAATCGGGGCATTGTAAAAGTCATCATGTTATGACTTCCCCCATAAAGATTCTGACTTGAAACTATGTGGTCTCCAGTATTTAAAAGAGTCGCAACTGCTAAATGAAAGGCAGCCATTCCGCTTGAAGTGCAGACCGCCCCAACACCGCCTTCTAAAGCTGCGATTCTTTCCTCCAAGACCGCCACTGTTGGATTTGAAATTCTGGAATAAATATGGCCACCAACTTCAAGATTGTAAAGTGCTGCCGCTTCGTCTACAGAATCAAAAACGTATGAGGTGGTTTGGTGTATAGGAACAGCTCTTGAACCTGTAGAAGGATCAGGTCGTTGCCCAGCGTGCAAGGACTTGGTGTCGAATTTGTGAGCGTCCGGTTCAACCATGTATTTAAGGCTACGCAGTAGTAAGCATTTACAAATGCTTCCAAGCGAGTAAGTTGCAAATATTAATGTTTTATTCACAGCAAGATTTTTTAAACAGAAGGTAAAAAGATGAAAATCGGGTTTATAGGTTGCGGAAACGTAGGTGGCAAACTTTCTCATAGTCTGCTTAGAAATGGCTTTGATCTGGTAGTCAGAGATCTAGATGTGCTTGCAGCACAACCGTTATTGGATCAAGGAGCAACTTGGGCAGAATCCCCTAAACAATTAGCAGAATCTTGTGAAATAATTATTACCTGCTTACCTTCTCCTGCAGCTTGCAAAGAGGTTATGGAAGCTGTAGATGGTGTATTAGCAGGACTGTCCGAGGGAAAAGTATGGATGGAAATGAGCACTACAGATGAAACTGAAGTTCGCCGCATAGGACAGTTGGTGGAAGAACTAGGAGCATTTCCGGTTGATTGTCCCGTATCGGGAGGGTGTCATAGGGCAGCAACAGGCAACATCTCGATTTTTGTCGGAGGAGAAAGAGAGGCTTTTGAGAAGATTTTCTCAGTTGTATCTGCTATGGGTAGAAACATACTGCATACAGGTCCACTAGGATCAGCTTCTGTTCTAAAGGTTTTAACCAATTATCTAGCAAGTGCGAATCTAGTTTCTTTGGCTGAAGCATTAACCACGGCTTCAGCAGCAGGAATGGATTTGAATACGACCTATGAAGCAATCAGAATTTCTTCCGGTAACTCATTTGTGCATGAAACAGAAAGTCAGGTCATTCTAAATGGAAGCCGGAATATAAATTTCACAATGGATTTAGTCCTAAAAGATGTGAGCCTTTTTGATCAGATTGCCGAAAGGCATGGAATCCCTTTGGAGCTTTCACCAATGTTGGTGGAAATCTTCAAAGATGGGATGGAGCGATACGGTGAGAGGGAATGGTCTTCAAACATTATTAGAAGACTCGAAGACGCAACTTCAATCAATGTCAGAGCACCTGGATTTCCTGATGAGATAACCTGCGATGAAGAAGAAGTTGAAGGTCAAGAAGTAATTCCGACTCGATGAGCGAGAACAAATTGAACGAGATCCCAGAGGCAATGATGGCAGTTCAATTGACTGGTAATGGTGGGCCAGAAAAACTTTCTGTTCAGCACGACATTCCAGTTCCGAAAATAGGTGAAGATGAGGTGTTGATAAGAGTCAAAACTTGTGGGATAAACAATACAGATATAAATACGAGGGTTGGATGGTATTCAAAATCAGTTACAGCTGCGACATCCAGTAAAGGTTTTGGAGAAATTGAAGATGAACAAACGTGGGGAGGAGAGAAATTTTATTTTCCACGGATCCAAGGAGCAGATGTTTGTGGAATTGTTGTCGATGTTGGAAAGAACGCAGACAGTGGATTAATAGGTCGACGAGTTTTAGTGGATCCTTGTATACGGGACACTAAATCAGAAAACTGGAGAGATAACGCTAAATACCTTGGGAGCGAAATAAACGGTGGATTTGCTCAATATTGTTCAGTTCCTTTCAGAAACACATATCCAGTAAATTCAGAAATGACAGATATAGAACTCGCCTCTTTTCCTTGCTCATGGGCTACCGCTGAACACATGCTCACTAGGTCCCGTCTTGGAAAAGGTCAGACGCTTGTTGTAACAGGGGCTTCAGGGGGAGTAGGTACTGCATTAATACAGTTAGCCAAACTACGTGAAGCTTATGTGATAGCAATTACAAGTTCAGAAAAATTTGACTTAGTAAAGGACTGTGGTGCTGATTCAGTTTTAGATCGTAATGAAAAGGAACTTAAAGGTAACATCATTGAACTGGCACAAGGCCCTGTTGACGTTCTAGCTGATGTCGCAGGTGGAAATAACTTTGCTCAACTGTTCGAGGCAATAACAAAAGGTGGATGCTATGTAACAGCAGGAGCTATAGCAGGACCAATAGTTGATTTAGATTTAAGAACTCTCTATCTAAATGACATAGAAATGCATGGGTGCACTGTTTATGAACCTTCAGTTTTTAAAACGTTAATAGAATATATAGAAGATGAAAGAGTCAAACCAATCATTGGAGGAGTCTTCAGATTGGAAGAGATCAGGCAAGCACAAGAAGAATTCTCCAAAAAACAACATGTTGGGACTATGGTTCTCATAGTCGATTAAGAATTTGTAAGGACCCTCTGATGAAACACATATTAATTGTGCTTACTATTTCAATATTTGCTTCTGCCTGTAGCGGTACTGGTAGCAACGCTGAAGAAAGTTCCCAGAAGATAACTGATCTTCAAACCCAAATCGAAGAATTGAACATCCAACTAGAAGAAAAACTTAAAGAAGAAACACCAGTTTCATCTGATGAGACTGTTATCACTCCCACAACTACTTTTTCTGCGGAAACGAATAATGAAAATTCCTCACAGGCAGACAGCATAGAAATTGTTGAACCCGAAACAATTCAAACTCCTACTGATTCACTTGAATTCGAGACAATACCCCTAGAGGATCGTGACGTGCTCCTTGATGCATTCTTTCATGCAAGAGAGGAAATTTTTGCTGGAAATCTATTTTTTGCTGATTGTGCTGAAAGGATACTCGGCGAAAGAGCCCTTGAACTCATAGGAGAAGCCGTTGTTGACGGAGGCCGTTTTGATTGGGCTGAAGGGATACTCGGCGAAAGAGCCCTTGAACTGATCGATAGGTCGCCCACTGACAACGAACTTCTTCTCCTGGAAGGATGCCTTGATGAAGCACAACGTCTAGAACATGAACATCATGAAGATCATGAAGATCATGAAGATCATGAAGATCATGAAGATCATGAAGATCATGAACGAGAGGAAAATAAAGAAACACAGATCGAAAAAACGGAAGAAGTTTTGCAAGGGAACCTTGCTTCTTTTGAAGGGTTATGGAAATCACCAGAAGTTGAGTGGATAGAGTTCGACTTCAATACCGAATACATTCTTTGTGATGACCCTGATGGCTATTGTGTTGGATGGGCAAAGGAAGCGACTCAAGACTGTAAAGATAATTATCTTTTCAAGAGAAACCCTACTCAAGAAGAGCAAGAAAAAATTTGGAAGTATGAAATGTGTGTTTATGAAATGGTTTTTAAACCATTTAATCCTCTAGTTGTAGACAGAACTGCTTCAACATTAACAAATGAACAAAAAGATGAGGGTGAAAGATTAAAGCAGGCTGGGTGGAATGAAGAAACGAACACAGAGGTAACTTTTAGAGTCGCAAGTGATATTCCAGAAGAGATTGTCGAGGCTTCGAAAGACGGTATGTATAAGGCAATCGAACTGCTAGGGCAGTATGGACCTTTAAGGGTTTACTATGTTGGAAATGACGTAAATGTTGTAGATGAATTAATTCAAGATTTTTGTGATTTTAACTTTCCGGATAGAAATCCTGAAAACTGTCAAAACGATCAAGGGCAGGGAATGAGAGAAATGGCTTATATCTACCCTGGCGGCAATGGTTTTGCTCAACATTCTTGGTATTCCGACCCACCTGTACAGTCTTTTGTGCATAATCCATCAGCAGGAGTAAACAATGAATTTCTCTACGAAACGGATCGCGACAGAATTGTAAATGCTCATGAGTATTTTCATATCTACCAAAACGCACACAAGGTGTATAGAGGAAATGAACAAGGATTTGGTTGGGACACATCAAGATGGGTTGAAGAAGGGTCTGCAGTGTATTTTGAAACGTATCTTGGTGATCAACTTGGTTGGATTAACAGGAATGAAAGTCTATTAGAAACTCTGTCTACGATTGCTAGCTTTCAGAATAGATTTCCCGGATTGTCAATTACAGATGTTGACACAGAGGAACAGGTAAGAAGGGTAAGTCATTATTGTTTTGAAATCTGTATTGGAAATCTTCAGTACGAGTTCGGGCATATAGCATTCGAACTCTTAGCAAAAAGAACTTCCCCAGAAGCAATCATTTTTGATTTTTGGGATCATTTCACCGAAGGAGGTTGGGCAAAAGCTTTTGAAACTGCTTTCTCAATTACAGTTGAAGAGTTTTATGAAGAATATGAGGAATTTTTGAAGAGACCTATAGAAGAACAGTTTGATGTGCTTACTGGGTAAATTTACCTTTAGATTTGTCTGTCTTTACCTTCCCAATAAGGCGCTCTCAGTTCTCTTTTCAGAACTTTCATAGCCCCGCTAAGAGGCAGAGGTTCCTCTCTGAACTCTATGCTCTTAGGAACTTTGTATCCAGCGATCGACTCTCTGGCATGCTCAATAAGATCCTCTTCGCTTGCGCTGCCAGCAGGTTCGAGAACGACTATCGCGTGAACGGCCTCGCCCCATTTGTCATCAGGAATTCCTATAGCAGCTACTTGTGCCACATCTGGATGGCTCGAAATGGCATTTTCAACTTCAGAAGAATAAACATTTTCTCCGCCAGTAACAATCATGTCTTTGACTCTGTCCACTAGAAACAAGTAACCATCTTCATCGAAATATCCTGCATCACCAGTGTGGTACCATCCGTTTGCAAACACTTCTTCAGTTGCTTCAGGTTTGTTCCAATATTCGGTCATAAAATTGCCACCCCGGGCGCAAACTTCACCAATTTCCCCTTGAGGTAGTTCGTTTCCTTCCTCATCTTGAATTGAGACAACTGTTCCTATAACTGGTTTACCAACGCTGGAAAGTTTTTCACTTTCCAAAAAGTGATCGTCAGCACCCAAAATAGTTAAGGTTGAAGAGCTTTCAGTCATTCCATAACCCTGGACTAATTCAAGACCGGGAAGATCAGCGAAGAGTTTCTCTAAAATTTGTCTAGGCATAGGGGAAGCTCCGTAAATAAGTTGTTTAAGAGACTTAAGGCGAGAAGGGTCGTAGCCTTCCGCAGCCAGACACATGCCAATCATTGTCGGAACCATGAGTGTTTGCTCGACTTTATGAGCTTCCATCAGAGCCATAGCACCCTCAGGGTCAAACATTGGAATGAAAACAACATTCCCTCCTGAATAAGGAGGAGCGAGAACACCGGTCATTGAAGCAGCATGAAACATTGGTGTTTGCATCAAATATGTAGAAACCTCAAAACCTCCTAGACCTATAAGACCGTGGTAAAGATTCAAAACTTGAGCTCTTTGAGTTATGAGCACACCTTTTGGAAGACCTGTAGTTCCGCCTGTGTACATAAGGACGACAGCATCATCCTCTTCAGGTTCTTCTGGTAAAGCTGGTGAAGAGGATTCAAGTAACTCTTCATATTTCAAATCATGTGGAACATCGCCTTCGCCAATCAAAACTACGTGTCTAATTGGATCTTCGTCACCTAGTTCTTCGCGTGCTGCTGTAATCAATGGGGCGAAAAACTGATCAGTGAAAATTACTTCAGTTCCTGAATCTTTCAGAATGTAAGCAAGTTCTTTAGGGGCTAGACGAAGGTTTAAAGGATTTATAACCCCAGCGCCTAAAAACGCGGAATGCCAGAGTTCTAAAAATTGGTGGCTGTTCAATGCCATGACAGCAAATCTGTCACTCTTGCTCACATTAAGCTCAGAGGAAAGACTGTCACATAAGCGTAGAACACGGTCATGATGGGTATTCCAGTCACTTTGATAGGGGCCATCAATAATTCCTGTATTTTCTCCATACTTTTGGATAGCTGGTAGATATAAACGTGCATAAATAAGTTCTTTCATACAAAGAAAGTTATCTCCATTTATATGAAGTGTCACATGGAAATAGTGCATCTATCAGAAGTGGATCCCATTCGAGTGGTCAAATAAAAGGCAATTGAGCGAAGATTAGACATGCCGCGATCCGTATTTGTGCACGAAACAATAGACATAGTCGGACAAGGTCAATACGACTACATGGAACACGTTTCCAAAGAACCCACGAATTTCATGCCGGATATGACATCTCTCCAAGGGTCATTTTTTATTCTCGGATTCGGAGGGGGAAGATGGCCACAGGTGGTGAATATATGGGACTGTGGAAATGATGGTTGGGAAGGTTGGGGACGAAATCTCGACCGTCTGAATTTGAAGCGAAGAAATGCGTTTTACGGAGATTGGTGGGATGAAGCATCCCAATGGAGAACAGGTGGTTACGACCGTGTCTGTGCAGGGGTTCAAGGCTCTCCCTCGACAGCAGAAATAAACAAGAAAGGTATAAAAGGCTCACTTTTCATAAATGAAGTTTTTAGTGTGCAACCCGGAGAACAACTCAGTTTTCTCAACGCTGTTGTTGATAAGAGGGTTCCGGTAATGGAGGATTACAAAGTTTCCCCAACTGGATTATGGGAAGTGACGACAAACACCCATGAAGTAGTGATGGTGTGGGCAACTACTGTAGATGATTGGACGACCATGCGTAAAAATCTCGACACAACAAGAGGTCTTGATGACACGGGTCTAGAAGATGAAAGGCTCTTAGAAAATCACAAACTTCTGTCTTCTTACGTGGTGAGTGGAGATACCCAATTAATGACTCCACTGCCCGGAACCGTTTATGGCCCCTCCGACTGGGAAGAAGCAAACGAACAAGACTGGTACGAATAGGTTTAATTAAATGCAAATAGGTATTTCAGATTATGAACTCATGAATCCAGAAGTTGCTGATGGACTCGAAATAATTGAGATCCCAGTGGTCGATGCTCGTTCAGAAGACATCTCTGAATTTGCACTCATAGTTGAAAGTGATCCAGAAGAATTCCAAGTCCCTATAGTCCCATGGCCAGTATCTGGGCGCAGACCCCTTGACCCTGAAACAGGTATTTGTGCGGGTACAACCGAAGGCTGGTTCTCTTCAGAATGGTCAGAGGGAAGACTTGTAGGGAGAAACGAAGCGGTTGCAGGTGAATACGTAATAGGTTTCGCCGTTGAAGGTAACGAGTCGCTTCCCAAAGCAGTTGACTTATGGCATATGAATCACCATCCTGATGGTGGGCAACTTTTCTACTCCACAGAGCAAACACCGTTCATCATTCCTGTAATTCCTGAAGGGGAAGAGCCTGAAATTGATAAAGCTAAAGCTATTTATTGCGATGGAACTTTTGGGATATGTCTACTTCCTGGGGTCTGGCATGAAGGAGTTTTTCCTATTAATGGAAACGCACGTTTTTTCACAAGGCAGGGAAGAGTCCATAGCAGGATCTCAGTTGATTTTGGAAAGGAATTCGGGTGCCTTCTTCGTGTTCCTCTCAAAAAACCTTTTGATTAAGAAGGATTTTCACAAATTACGAGAGGTATGTCTCTTTCAGTGCGTTTCTGATAATTTTCATAGTCAGGCCATTCAGCAACTGCAACAGGCCACAACTCTTCTTTCTCAGCGGGAGTAGCAGTGCGAGCAATCAGGTGATGGATTTCACCTTTATCTTGGATAGTGACTTCAGGGTTAGCTAGAAGGTTCAAGTACCACAGTGGATGCTTTGGGGCGCCACCCATGGAAGCAACAGCCAGGTAACGGTCCCCGTCACACACTTTCACAATTGGACTACGCCTGATTGCACCTGTACGACGGCCTTTAGTCGTCAAAATCACACATTTAACACCATGAAACTCATAGCCATCTTCTCCATCTGTCGCGAGATAACGCTCTACATGATTAGCGGCTACGTCATATGTGCTGGGTATATATTCGCCTTCATTCATGGAAGCACTTTAGATTCGAAATTTTTTAATGTCTAATATTAGAAATATTCGCCTTAGTGGAGAATGTCGATTGCGATTCTCTAATAGAATTTGTTTGAAGTTGGTAGATAAGGGGTATCAAATGCTTTTTCACATAATACACCATCACACAGAGGCAACATGTCCGGCACATAATGACGAAGTTGCTGGAAAAACTTTCGGCATCGTTCTTGACTCATTGAAGGAGAATGTCAATGAGGTTATAGGTGCTTGGGTTGATGGACCGGGTCATGATTTTTTCATTGTGGTAGATGCGGACAGCACGTCGCAAATTTTCGCAGGCTTATTTCCGATCATCCCTTACGGAACCGCAAAGATTCAACCGGTGGATGATTACGCCGTAATGATGGCAAAACGTAAAGAACTGAATTCGTAATTCAGTTTTCTCGAACAGTGGAGCTGGGGGGAATCGAACCCCCGTCCGTCGGAGTGAAACCGCTTGCGATACGACCATTCCCGTGGTTGTGTCTTTAGGCTGTCACACTGCCGGATCAGTTAGCACAAGGCCCGCCTAAAGGTCTTTCCCTGAAGTCAGCGTTCTTTCGCGCCGTCAGCGGTCTATCCCTGCGGTCTCCTCCGCTTCTGTTGCCAGGCTGCGGTGGATCGGCCCCGCGTGCCGTTACCGGTCGCGATGACTCTCTACAACTTGACTAGGTCAGGCTGCGAGAGCGAGATCATCCGTGTTGGAGTCTCTTTTTAAGCCCCGTTTAAAGAGTCTGAGCAACTCTGGTCGCACAAAACGGCTACTGTCACCGGCGTCGAAACCGATCAGCCCCGTTAGGTGAAATAATTTTCTAAGTTCACTATTAAGTTGTCAAAGCCCTGAAAGGGCATTAACCATGATAGCTCTGGATGGAGACATTTTCCCTAGGTCACTATTAGCTTCTATTTCTTTGATTTCTAGCCATAGACCGTTCAGTTTCCCTTTGAGATTCACGCTTAGCGATCGCTTGCCTCTTGTCATGAAGCTTGCGACCACGCGCTAAGGCGATTTCAATTTTTGCACGACCTTTTGAGAAATAGAGTTTTAAAGGAATAACTGTTAAGCCATCCCTATCAATATGGTCAATAATCTGATTAATTTCTTTTCGATGCATCAGAAGTTTTCTTGGTTGATCTGGTTCGTGTCCAGTAGCTAGGTTGCCAGTTTTTGAATAAGGATTTATATGAAGTCCTATAAGCCATAGCTCTGGACCTTCTGGGCGAACATAAGATTCGGCTATCTGAACTTTGGATTCCCTTAGAGACTTAACTTCGCTCCCTTGAAGAACGAGACCTGCTTCCCAAGTGTCGAGAATATCGTACTCATGACGGGCTCGACGGTTCGTAGCGACAGTCTTATCGTTTAAATCAACCACAGAACATGAGCGTAGTAGACACAGAAGTGCGGTTACCCTAAAAGAAAGGATTATTTATTTCAATTAGGAGGCCTTGTGAGAACTGATGGGCGAAAACATGACGAATTAAGACCATTTGAGTTTGAACGCGATTTTACAGAAATGGCTAATGGCTCCTGTCTGGTTACTTTCGGTAAAACTCGAGTGCTTTGCACAGCGTCAGTTGATGAGGAAGTGCCGCGTTGGCTCAGGGACACAGGCAAGGGTTGGGTAACAGCTGAGTATTCAATGCTGCCAGGCTCGAGCCCTGAAAGGGTTCGAAGAAAGAATTCAGGCAGAAGTCAGGAAATTCAAAGGTTGATTGGACGCTCCTTAAGAGCAGTAGTTGATTTATCAGCTATACCCGAACGTCAGGTAACAGTTGACTGCGATGTTATTCAAGCTGATGGAGGAACACGAACAGCTTCCATATGTGGAGGATTTATCGCACTGCATGATGCGTTCACTCGAATGATCTCTGTAGGTCAAATGACAAATCATCCTATTACAGAAGAATTAGCTGCTGTTTCAGTGGGCGTAGTTGATGGGGAAGTTTGTTTAGATCTCCCATATGTTGAAGATTCAACAGCAGAAGTCGATTTGAATGTGGTCATGACGAGTTCCGGAAAATTTGTGGAAGTGCAAGGAACAGCTGAAGATGGACCATTTGAACGCAAAAGTTTGGAAGAAATGCTTGATGCTGCCACAGTGGGGATCACAGAAATTACTGAAGCTCAGCGAAGTCTCTTATCGACCCCACCAGTTGAACGTGCTAATTAATGCCAATTCCAGAATTAGTAATAGCAAGTGCCAATCCCGACAAAGTAGCTGAGATAGCAGTTGTTTTAGAAAATTTAGCGGTTTTAATTCCCAGACCCGAAGGCATGCCGGATGTCGTTGAAGATGGTAACAATTTAGAAGATAATGCAAGGCTAAAGGCGGTAGCGGTTTGTGAATTCGCCGGTAGACCTGCAGTGGCTGATGATACTGGACTTGAAATTGATGTGTTGAATGGTGCACCCGGAGTCTATTCAGCACGTTTTGCAGGTAATGATGCCACGTATCAACAAAACGTAGAAAAAGTTCTCGCCGAACTTGAGGGTGTTCAAATGGGTCAAAGAACAGCGAGGTTTAAAACTGTAGCTATTGTCCGCTATCCGGACGGAAAAGAATTGATAGCAAACGGAATTGTGGAAGGACACATATCCCAAAGCCCTTCAGGGGAGGGAGGTTTCGGTTACGATCCGATATTTGTTCCAGTAGAAGGCGATGGGGCTACTTTCGCTCAGATGGGTCACGAAAAGCATAAGTTTTCCCACAGAGGGCGGGCATTCCGAAGCCTTGGTCACATGTTGAGTAGCACCTAGAAAATTAGTTACTGGAAACAGGGCGTGGAGTCCAAGAGTGATTTAAAAATCTGTCGAATTCAGCGTCAGTAACAGGTTCTGAAAAATGGAAACCTTGAGCTAAATCACATTGAAGTTTTTGCAATTGTTGTAATTGTGGCTCTGTTTCAACTCCTTCAGCTACCACCTGAAGCCCCAGACTATGTGCAAGTGCGACAGTGCCTGTAACAATCGCTGTGTCATCATCGTTGCTGTCAAGGCCTGCAACAAAAGTTCTGTCAATTTTCAAAAAGTTTATTGGGAACCTTTTCAAGTAAGTCATCGAAGAGAAACCAGTTCCGAAATCATCAAGCCCCATGCGTATCCCTAGCTCTGTTAATTGACCCAAAACCTGTTCTGTAACTGGATTAGCAGCTATAAGAGCACTTTCTGTGAACTCGAGAGCCACTTGTTCCGGGTCCAAATTATTAGCTTTTAATGCCTCGCCAACTAAGGCTGGGAAAGCTGGATCAGCCAATTGTCGTGCAGAAACGTTCACAGCCATGGAAAACGGTCTATTGGCGTTTTTACTCCATCGGGCGACACGTTGAAATGCGAGGGTTAATACTTGACTACCAAGATCTGCTATCAATCCGCTATCTTCAGCTACGTCAATAAATTCAACTGGTTGGAGTAGTTCACCCTCAGGTGTGCGTATACGAGCTAAAGCTTCAGCTCCTACTACAGACCCGTCAGAGATCCTAACAACAGGCTGAAAATGAACCTCTATTCTTTTATTTTCGAGAGCGGATCTCAGAGTTTGCTCTACGGAGTGCCTTCGAACAGCTTGAGCTCGAAGATGGTCGTCAAACATTTCTGCTCTGTCTCTACCGCCTTCTTTAGCCCTGTACATTGCTGTATCAGCATCTTGCAAAAGTTCAGCTGGTGATTCATCCCCGAAGGCGATAGCTATACCTACACTTGTAGTCACTACAGTAGATTCGTTGCCTAAAGTCACGGGCTGAGCAACTGCTGAACGTACTCTCTCAGCAGCTACGAGTGCATCAGTTGTTCTAATCATGTTCCCAATCACAACTACAAATTCGTCACCACCTAAGCGGGCAACGGTGTCATCGGGCCTGATTGTTTGTTCGAGTCTTCGAGCTGTTTCGCTTAGGAGTTCATCTCCCACACTGTGCCCGAGAGAGTCATTGACAACTTTGAAACGGTCCAGATCAAGGAATAAGACTCCTACCATCCGATCATGTCTAGATGCTCGATGCAAAGCGTCGGCTAGACGTTCTAGTAGTAATGAGCGGTTTGGTAATCCGGTTAACTCATCATGAAATGCTTTTTCCTCTAGTTGAGCGGCGACTTCGACGCGCTCGGTAATATCTCTAGCATTAATAACAATCCCTGAAACAGCAGGGTTGTTAAGGAGGTTTGTGGTTACAACTTCCATGTGTCTCCACCCGCCATCTGCATGCGCCACGCGAGCTTCAAGCGATGGGGAAATTCCAGGTGTGTTAACTATTTCTTCCATTTTCCCCATGAGGTCTTCCCTGTCATCTGGGTGGACAAGATCAAAAACAGGTGTTCCTTCTAATTCAGAGGCACTCAGATTCAATACTCTCGCTACAGCAGGGCTCGCATAGATAACTCGACCGACATCATCTGCAACACACACAAGATCCGAAGCATGTTCAACGAGCGCAGCCAATCTTATTTCAGAAGCCTCCACGCGTTGTTCGGCTGCCTTTAGTTCGGATAGATCTCGAGCAACCATGGAAATTGCTTCTATTTGGTTCTCTTCGTTTCTGTGAGCTACCAGAAGTGTTGAAATGGGCAGAATCTTATTTTGTGAAGTTGATAATCTCAGTTCTCCTCTCCAGATTCCGGTAGATCTAACGGTAGGTAGAGCAACGGTCGCATATTGAGCTTGTGACCAACTGTCTAGCGAGTTCAAAAGTTGTTCGTTGGATTTTGAATTCAGATGACTCGTAATCGCATCATTTGCCCAGGTTATTGCTCGACCTAATGGGTCAAGTATTGCTACAAGGTCGGGGCTTGCCTCGAGAACTCGAGTTAGCTCTTTCGCTCTTTTTGCTTCTTCCATTTCTTCAGAAATATCTGAGAGTAGCATCACACTTCCTTCAGGATTGTTAGAAGGATTTCTTAGAGGAATAGTTGAGACTTCGACCCATCTTGTCTGACCAGAAGTATTTTTAAGTTTTAGCCGTCCTCGAATTGAAGACCCGTCTCTTAGGGAGTTTCTTAAATCAGTTAAGAAATCTTCTTGGCTTTCTTCATCTAACATTTTCATCCATCCAGAATCAAGACCGGATTCGCTGCTTTGTCCTGTAGAAATGGACCATTGAGAGTTGATTTGAATGGCAGAAGCATCTGAATTCAAGTGGATCATGGCTGTAGGTGCAGCCTCAATTAGTTCTTCCAATCCTTGCATTTTGGGCGTTGAGCCACCTTTATCATTCACGTGCGGACGGGGGGACTCGAACCCCCACGCCTTGCGGCGCCAGCTCCTAAGGCTGGTGCGTCTGCCAATTCCGCCACGTCCGCAGACCAGCTGTTAGTTGGTCAGTGCATTTCGCCCCGTCGGACGATTACTTTGTCAATAATTCCATAATCGCTAGCTTCTTCAGCTGTGAACCAGCGATCCCGGTCACTGTCTGTTTCTATTGTTTCGATTGATTGACCTGTATGTTCTGCTATTCGTTGTTGAAGTATTTGTTTTGTAAAAGCCATTTGCTCAGCTTGAATAGCTATATCAGTTGCATCACCTCTAACACCACCTAGAGGCTGGTGCATCAAGATGCGAGCATGTGGCAAAGCAAATCGTTTGCCTTTAGCTCCTGCACAAAGTAGAAACTGACCCATTGAAGCCCCTAGTCCCATACAAATAGTTCCTACCTCAGGTTCCACGAATTGCATAGTGTCATAGATAGCCATGCCCGATGTAACTGAACCGCCAGGCGAGTTTATGTAAAGCCAAATAGGTTTTTCCTGGTCTTGTGCTTCCAAGAAAAGCATTTGAGCGATTATGAAGTTAGCGACTTCATCGTCTACGGCGGTACCTAAAAAAACTATCCGATCTTTTAGGAGTCTTTGAAATACATCAAATCGATTCAAATCTAATCGATCTATTTCGTTTGACATTTTAGTTGTTTGGTTTGGTGATATTTCATTCATCATTATGCAGGTTAGCGGCACAGAGGCCCGTGAAGGTCAAGATTGAGATGCTTCTGCTCTACTTCTTAATTCTTTTACAGCATTTTCAAGACCTTTAGGGTCTTTATAAAGGGCGCTTCCAGAGACTAAAACATTCGCTCCAGCTTGAACTGCGCCGGAAACTGTCTCAACTCCAATACCGCCGTCAACTTCGATATCACAATCTAAACCCTCGAGCATCTCTGCAACACGTTTAATTTTTGGCTCCATTGATGAAATGTATTTCTGACCGCCGAAACCAGGATTGACAGTCATTACTAAAGCTAAACCGAGCAGGTCCTTTACCTCATTGATAAGTTCAGGCGGGGTGTGTGGGTTGAGTGCAACTCCAGCGACAGCACCGGCGTCATTAATGTATTTGAGAGTGCGGTGCAAATGTAAACAGGCTTCAGCATGAACAATGACTATCTCGCAACCGGCATCTATATACCGGTCGATTAAATTGTCTGGCTCAACGACCATTAGATGCACTTCAAAAGGGATCTTGATATGGGGCCGGATTGATTTAATAACGTCAGGTCCGAACGTTAAATTTGGAACGAAGACTCCGTCCATTACGTCAAATTGAATTCGATCTACGCCTGCTTCTTCCAGGGCTACACATTCCTCACCTAGCCGCGAGAAGTCTGCAGGTAAAACAGATGGGGCAATAGCAATTGGTCTCTTCACAACATAGACATTAGACGGAATGGGAGCTCAGATCATGTCTAAATCGAAGATCTTCTGGGTAAGGGAAGAATTCCGGTAAATCACCGTCTGCTAATTGATTTTGAACCCTTTGCCAGAATGTGACCGTGAAAAGGTCTTTATGTGATTTTTTAAAGTTTTCCCAAATTTCAGGAGGAACAGTTTTTGGAAAACTCATAAATGTTTCAAATTGTTCAGGGAATGCATCACCTTCCTGAATAGCAAACCAAGGTTGAGAACGCATCTCGTCTTCATGATCATTAGTATCGGGGATACTCCTGAATCGGCACTCTTCAAGAAGTGCAAGTTCGTCATAATCATAAAAAACTACGTTTCCGTGTCTTGTAACTCCAAAGTTTTTTGTGAACAAATCACCGGGCCAGACATTTGCAGCCGCTAGGTCTTTGATTGCATAACCCCAGTCAATAGCCGCGGCTTCAGCTTTTTCCTGAGACATCTCTTGCAGGTAAAGGTTCAAAGGGTAGACATGACGTTCCGTGTAGGCATGTTTGATAATTACTTTGTCCTCGTCTACAAATACAGATTCGCTTGCATCTTCTAGGAGTTCTGAAAGTAGTTCTGGATCGAAACGGTCACGGCTAAAAGAAAGATTTTCGAATTCCTGAGTATCTACCATTCTCCCTACTCTGTCGCGACTGTAAACGAGGTCATAACGACGTTTTACAGCATCTCTAGTGGTGTTCTTAGGAGGGTCAAAGTGATCTTTGATAATTTTGAAAACAACATTAAAAGAAACCAGAGTGAAAACCGCCATTACCATTCCAGGTGTTCCGCGAGCTTTCACAAATCTGTCATTAGAGGTTTGCAAGTGACGGTATAAAGATCTATAAAGGCTACTTTTTCCATGTTGTGGATACCCGAGCGCAGTATAGATCTGATGGAGTGATTTGGTAGGAAGTAAAGATTTTAGGAAACCGACTACTTCTGAGGGGTTCGGCCAGTCAACAAAAAAGTATGATCTGGTGAATCCAAAAAGGCGACTACCTAAATCTTCTGTTAGTAACACTGTGTCTACGATCAATCCATTGGGTCCATGAAGAATCGGAAGAATAAATGGTGTTACTCGGTTCAGAAATCTAACTCTTCCTATTAGATAGGCGCCACGATTTCTATAAAACACAGGTTTGAGCATGTCTATTCCATCTAGTTTGAGCCCTCCCCATGAGTTCATCAGAAAAGAATCTAAACGACCGGCTACGAGTTTTGCGTCACGTGAACGATCTTCCCATTTAATGTTCATTTCGTAAGAAGATAAAAGAGAATCAACTAATGCAGCTGAATCACCACGACGCGTCCACGTGCTAAACACTTCGGCTTTAGATTCGCCACGAGGAATTGTCGTCGCGCCGAACCATCTAATTTCGACATCATTATCGATTCCGATTGTAGTAAAAACACGCCTGGCTACTGAATTAAAAAAGGTTTCAGCGAGTCCTTGATCGGGTCTTCTGGCTACAAGTTGCTGGTATATGTCACGAGAGTTGCGCCATTCTCCGCGCTTGTCAGTTACCTGATCCAGTAAATTCTGAATCTGTGAAACTACCTCCAAAACTTTTATCTGGTGAAGGCTCAGACGCTCACTAGCGTTGACTTCGTTCATTGACCACTGTTTTGAAGCAAAGTGTTGACCTGCTTTTTGAGAGATTTCCTGGACAGATTGCATGTAGGAAATGAAAGAAGAGAAAATTATCTCTGACATCTCCATCGCAATGTCATTTCTATTTGCCGGAGTGTTAGCAAGAGAGGTTTTTTTTAGTTTTGAAATGAAAGTCAATTTTTTTCTTCCAAACGTTTAGCGGCCCAACCTCCAGGCAGGTAGCCGTCTGTTTTCACACGACGGTAAACAAACACCCATTTCCCATTTATATTTTCAAATTTGTCTTCGTAGCGACCCCAGTGGTCCATGCCATGTGGAAGAAAAACGGAGAAATAACTTTTGGAGTTTGCTTTTTTGTTTCCCTCAAATTCGATATGAGTAGATGAAGTGTGGTGTTGAACATATGAAGGAGAATCACCTTCTGATAGAGAATCACTAGTATCGGTAAATATTGTTTTTATCTGATCGGTGCCTTTATATGTTCGACCGTCGTCTATGTCCATCACAGCTTTCTCAGCAAATAGTTCTAGCAACTCATCGAAACGGCCTCGATCACCGAAAGAGTTATAAGCGGATATGAGATCACGAATTTCCGCATAAGCTTCTAATTGCCATAATTCCATATATCTAGGGTGCCTTCAATGAACGATTTAACCGACATTCAGACACGATTTCCAGCTTTATCTGATGGCTGGGCCCGTTTTGATGGACCCGCGGGTACGCAAGTAGTTGATACGGCGATTGAAGCCATGAGTGACTGGCAACGTAGTGGAAGAAATGCAAATAGCCACGGAGCTTTTCCAGCGGCACAAGCTTGTGACGACCTTGTCGACGAGACCAGCAAGATAATGGGGGAACTTCTTTCTGCAGATCCTGTGGGAATGACTTTTGGGCCGAGCACAACCGCCAACATGATGGCGTTGACGAGAGCAGTAGCGGTTGATTTGAAACCAGAAGATGAAATTATTTGCACCACCCTTGACCACGATGCAAATGTTGCACCCTGGCTTCTAGCTGCCCGTGATTCAGGTTCAACAATTCAGATGGCAGAATTCGACCCCAATACTGGGCGACTAGAAGCAGAATCTGTTATTGATTTGATAAGTCAGAGAACGAAATGGATAGCAGTAACCGGTTCATCGAATGTTATTGGTTCAATTCCAGACATCACTTCTATAACAAGAGCCGCACATGAAGTGGGTGCAAAAGTGGCTGTAGATGGTGTGCATCTAACCCCACACAGAAAAGTTGATATTAATGAAATAGGTTGCGATGTCTATGCAACATCTTCTTATAAGTGGTACGGACCACACGCGGGAATTATGTGGATAGAACCTGAAGTGCTAAACGATTTATCTGTATACAAAGTCCGTCCGTCTCCAGAAAAAGGAGCTGGACGATTCCAATACGGAACACCTCCTTGGGAAACTCTTGCCGGGATAAAAGAAGCAGCAAAATTTTTACTTAGTGTAGGTTTCGAGTCGATAGTTAAACATGAGTCCGTAAGGTTTGAACGGCTACTTTCAGGTCTCATAGATTTGCCAAAAGTCAGAGTGTTGGGACCTCATGACAATATTGACAGGGCGCCGACATTGATGTTTCTTGTAGATGGAAAAGAACCTGAAGAAATAGCTCAAGAAATTGCAAAGTCAAAAATCGCGGTTTGGGATGGACATAATTATGCGGTTGAAGCTATGAACCCTTTGGGTCTCGATGAAAAAGGGGCGGTTCGGGCAGGGGTTTGCATTTACATTGGTGATGAAGATGTTGATCAACTGTTAGAAGCAGTTTCATTAATTTGAAAAAAGCCTGAAAATTGACGAGTAGTCGCCTACTCTGAACTTATTAGCAAGGAGGTGAGCATGAGACTGACACAATTCAGCCATGGTGCTGGTTGAGGCTGCAAGCTCTCTCCGAGTGATTTGGAGCAGGTTCTGCGCCGACTTAAACCACAAAAATCAAATAATCTAATCGTCGGGTCATCGACAGGTGATGATGCTGCAGTTTGGCAGCTAGATGAAGACCGAGCGTTAGTAATGACAGCGGATTTTATAACACCTGTAGTAGATGACGCCCTTACTTGGGGGAAAGTAGCAGCGGCTAATGCAGTCTCAGACGTTTATGCAATGGGGGCGAAACCATTAATGGGGATTAATTTGGTTGGTTGGAATTCTGAAGAACTTTCCACAGAACTACTGTCTGAAGTTTTGGAAGGCGCTAACCAGGTTGCTGAAGAAGCGGGCTTTGTAATAGCTGGTGGACATACCGTTGAAGATCCTGAGCCAAAATTCGGATTGGCTATCGTGGGTGAAGTAGATCCGAAAAACTTATTAAAGAATTCTGGATTTCGTGAAAATGACTTATTAATACTCACTAAAAAGCTTGGAGTGGGTGTAATTACTACGGCTATAAAAAAGCAAGAATCAACGAAAGAAGCAACGGATGCGGCAATTGCATCGATGCTCAGACTAAATGATCAGGCAGCAGAAATAGCGATTGAAGCCGGAGCAACTGGGGCTACTGATATAACCGGGTTCGGGTTATTGGGACATCTGGGAAGAGCAGCTAGAGAATCAAAAGTTGACATAGAAATAGATGTCTCAGAAGTTCCTCTTTTGCCTGATGCAAGAAAGCTGGCTTTAGAAGGAAATTTGCCAGGTGGGAGTCAGAGGAACCTTGAGTGGATTCAAGAGCGGGTAGATGTTAGTTCTGTAGAAGACATTGATGTTCACCTCTTGGCCGACGCACAGACTTCAGGGGGACTTGTATTTGGTGTTCAACCTGCAGAAGTTGAAACAGCTCTTAAGAAGTTGCTCGAAACAGGACATGATGCTGCCGTTATAGGGAGTATGGATATTGGAAGTGGTTTGATTAGATTGTTAAACCCGCAGAAATAAACTACTTTGTTAATGTGACTCGGAAGCTTAAGAAGTTCATTCCTCAAACAGAAGAGGAGATGACAGTTGAGTGGCTGACGGAGTGTTTTCGAGAATCTGGAATTGCTAATAATGCGAGTGTTATTTCATTTTCATCTAAAGAACCTGAAAGTGGAGAAGGCTTTTCAGGGTTAACACTAAGGGTTGATTTAGAGTGGGACAATTTTGAAGAAGGAATACCAAAAACAGTACTAGTAAAGTTCCCCTCTACTGATTCTAAGAACCGAGCCTTACTTGAACGTGATGGAGCGTATGACAGAGAGTTTGATTTTTATGAACGTTTCTCGGATCGATTTCCTGTAAAGGTCCCAAAACTTTTTTATTCAGTACGCGATCCGATTTCGGATATTGAATCACGGAGAAAGCTGAATAAGAGAATAGAGTTGCTGCCAAATGGTGCAGCCAAGTTTTTAGGAGGGAACGCTAGAAAGTTCATACGACCATCAAGTCGAAGATATGCATTAATCACAGAATTCATCGAAGGTGCCCGCACCACGACAACTGAAAACCTTGCTCCAGAGAAAGACTTGTTTGAAATACTCGATTCTCTAGCGATTATTCATGCACACTGGTGGAGACACCCTTTGCTAGATGACGACAAAGAGGGGGTCGCATGGCCAGTCGTTACACACACACCAAAACTGATGAATGGACTTTATAGAGGTTCAAGAGAGAGTGTTATTGAAAGAAACCCAGAACTTTTCAACCCGGATATGGTTCGTTTAACTGATTGGTTCTCAGACAATGTTGTTAATGCCGTTAGCTTTTTGAATGAGAAAATGACTCTTTTAAGAGGGGATACACGCACTGACAACATGCTATTTACAAATGAAGGTTTAGTCATGGTCGATTTTGGAAGCTTTAGTTCCGGTAGGCCTAGTTGCGATGTTGCTAATCTGCTTTCTTCATGTATAGAACCAAGCCCTAATTCATTCACTGTTTATCAGCAACTGTCAGACTTTTATTTCGAATCCCTTGTTTCAAATGGTGTAACAGAATACTCAAAAGCCCAGCACGAGAATGACATGCAAGTCTGTTTAGCTCTTCAGGCTTATCTTTTAGTTCTAGCAGCAGCCCATTACGAAGCTGATTATGGTGAAAGTTCTTTAGTTAAAATTTGGTCAGAAAGGTTGACGGGTCTGATCCCCTCAACAAGTCCTCTTTTAGAACAAGTCGCCGTCGTCTAACGTAATCTAGGTTCTGTCCGCTCCCCAGTAGAAAAACTTTCTGCACCTTCTTCCAAAGCTTGTGGATCCATTGAAGTGGAAAGTAGTGATGAGGCTATAGACCGTCCACCTAACCTGCCTAGATCCTGTGCGGCCCAGATCGCCCTGAGGGTTCCCTGAACTGCAGAAGGAGGCGACGCTGCGATTGATAGAGCCAACTCATCCGCTTTAGATCTAAGATCAGATGCAGGCACGACCTCGGTTACCAGACCCATTCTTAAAGCTGTTTCTGCTGAAATTCGTTCAGAGTTTCCCGTTAATGCCATTCTCATAACTTCCCCAAAAGGCATTTTGTTCAACATGCTCATTGGCTCATATATCGCTGGCATTCCGTACGATACGTGTGGATCAAAAAAAGTAGCGTGTTCTGCTGCGATCAAAATATCGCACTCGCCAAGAAAGTAAAAAGCTCCGCCGCATGCCATACCGTTCACCGCGCCTATGACTGGTTTCCAAAGGTCATTAGATTTTGGTCCTAACCAGTCACCTGGATCGTCGTACATGAAGTTGTTAGAAGTTCCATAAAGTCCTTTTTCTTCGTCGATAGCCGTAAAAGGTTCATTTCTGTCGATTCCAACACAGAATGCTTTTTCGCCTGCACCTGTAAGAACGATGACTTTGACTTCATCATTTGAGCGTAGAGATTGCCATAAAGAACGAAATTCTTCCTGCATTTCTGAAGTAAAAGAATTGTGGGCGTCAGGTCGGTTGATCGTTACCCAAGCAACAGAATCTTTCTCTTCGTATATGAGAGTTTTGTATTCATTCATAAAAGACTCCTATTTATAAGGTAAGTGCTCTTTGACGATGATATTCGAATCTAAGCACTCTCAGTAACTCAGAATAGTTCATCGTGGGTAACCTTTATGTAACCATCACAAATGGAGACATTATGAGTAGGGAATTAACTTTCGAACCTTTTGACTGTGACAACCATTATTACGAAAGCGAAGATGCTTTCACTCGCCATGTTCCAGAAGAAATGCAGGCTCGAGTAGTTCAGTGGGCAGAAGTAGACGGTAAAAAGTATCACGTGGTGGGAGGTAAATTAAGCAAAGCTGTAACAAATCCGACTTGGAATCCAATAGCAAAACCCGGTGCTTTGCATAAATACTTTCGTGGAAACCCCGAGGGTAAGAATCCCATGGAATATCTACAAGACAGAGAGCCGCTCCCAGCAGCTTATATAGATAGAGATGCAAGATTAGAGATTATGGAGTCGCAGAATCTTGAATCAATATGGCTATTCCCAACTTTAGGAGTCCTCTACGAAGAGTTATTAAAAGATGACTTACAGGCCGTTGTGGCACTAATGCGGGGATTTAACAGGTGGATTGAAGAAGACTGGGGGTTTGATTACAAAGAGAAAATATTTGCGTCACCTTATATTTCTTTGATGGATATAGACCAAGCGGTATCAGAGTTGGAATGGTGTTTAGAAAAAGGAGCGCGAACTATCGTGATGAGGCCAGCTCCTGTATGGACCCAAGAGGGCCAACTGTCTCCTGGCGACCCAGTATTTGACCCTTTTTGGTCACGTGTCAATGAAGCGGGAATCACAACTGTTATCCATGCAGGTGACAGCGGGTATTCCTCTCAAGGTTACGCAGAAGATGCCTTTGGGAGCAGTATGACTGGTCGATACAGGCCATCAATAAAAGCTTTCAGTATTGAAAGAGCTGCACATGACTGGTTAATTACGATGTCCATGGAACGCATGTACACACGTTTCCCAAATTTACGCATAGCGTCAGTCGAAAATGGTGCAGATTATTTAGACATGCTTTTTAGAAAACTTAATCAGCAAGCAAAGAAATCTCCCAGTTGGTTTGATGAAGACCCAGTTGAACTTTTCCGTAAACATGTATGGATGAATCCATTTTGGGAAGACAACGTTTATGAGATTGTTGAATTAATGGGTGCTGATCATGTCATCTTCGGCTCTGACTGGCCCCACATAGAAGGCATGCCAACCCCTCTTGATTACTTAGAGGAGGTCAAAGACCTAAATGACGGCGATTTACAGCTTGTGATGAGAGATAACACAAGGTACTTGAATATTCTTAGAAACCTCTAGAAAGTAAATAAGCCAATTATGTCCGAATGGGAACCTGAACTAGAAGAACTAAATCTCCGTGAATCCTTGGCAGAAAAAATGGGCGGGAGCGAAAAAGTTGAACGCCAGAATCAAAGAGGCAAATTAAATATAAGAGAGAGAATCGCACTTTTACTGGACGAAGATTCTTTTCACGAAATTGGGAAAATTGCAGGTAAAGCCACATATGACGAGAACGGAGAGTTGCTCGACCTGCAGGCCTCAAATTTTATTTTTGGCAGAGGGCAAATAGACAGCCGGACAGTTGTCATAGCAGGAGACGACTTCACAGTTAGAGGTGGAGCAGCAGACGCATCGATAATCACAAAGCAGGTTGCTGCTGAGCAAATGGCCAACGAATTACGCCTTCCAATAATCAGATTAATTGATGGAACGGGAGGAGGCGGTTCTGTCAAGACGCTCGATCCTAATGAGCATTCCAAAGGGTCGATAAGTACCAATACTTATGGCAGAGGTGCTAGAACCTATGTGCCTTTAAATCCTGGATGGGAGTATGTGGTTTCAAATCTTGCGACGGTACCCACAGTCTCTTTATGTTTAGGTCCAGTGGCGGGATTGGGAGCTGCCCGAGCGG
This sequence comes from Acidimicrobiales bacterium AG-414-N20, assembly GCA_003214465.1. GTDB lineage: Bacteria > Actinomycetota > Acidimicrobiia > Acidimicrobiales > MedAcidi-G1 > MedAcidi-G1. The sequence continues at coordinate 36,451 of QCLO01000013.1, forward strand.
TTTCAAGTCATTATTCGGTGATGGTCAAAGACCTCTCCCAACTTTTCGTGGCTGGGCCACCAGTTGTGAACGCATTAGGAATAGAGGAGGTTGATAAAGAAAGTCTGGGAGGCAGTCAAATTCAAACCCGAAACGGTTCCATAGATGATGAAGTTGATTCTGAAGAAGAAGCATTTAAAGCTGCGCGAAAGTTTCTTTCGTATCTACCATCTTCCGCGTTTGAAAACTCAGAAAGATCAGCAACGGAGGATCCCACATCACGAACAGATCCCGACTTAAATGAAATAATCCCGAGGGATAGGCGAAAAGTCTACAAAATGAGGAACATAATAGAATCGGTTTTCGATGAGAGTTCCTTCTTTGAAATGTCATCATCTTTTGGACGTTCTGCAATCACGGGGTTAGCCCGATTGGATGGTTGGCCTGTAGCTTTACTGGCTGGAGACCCGTATCACTATGGTGGAGGTTGGACAGCAGATGCTGCACAAAAAGTTGTCCGTTTTGTCGATCTCGCTGAAACTTTTCACTTGCCTGTTGTGCACTTAGTAGACAACCCAGGGTTCGTTATCGGAACAGAGTCTGAAAAACAGGCAACGATCCGACATGGTGCACGAGCTTTAGCAGCTATATATCAGGCAAGTGTCCCTTGGTGCTCGATTCTCATCCGTAAAGCCTTTGGAGTGGCTGGTGCAGCTCATTCTCCTGGTCATAGATTCCAATACCGTTATGCATGGCCATCAGGCGACTGGGGATCTCTTCCTGTTGAAGGAGGAGTTGCAGCTGCCTACAGTGCGGAGTTGGAAAATTCTGAAAATCCAGAGCAACTACTTGAAGAGATAACAGAAAGGCTGAATAAGGTTCGTTCACCCTTTAGAACAGCGGAAGCATTTTTGGTCGAAGAAATCATCGAACCTGCTAAAACCAGGCCTCTTTTGTGCGAATTCGCCAACCTAGCAGCACCACTTCGAGGTGGATCTTCCTCCGGTTTTGGATACAGGCCATAAGAATTTGTTTTGTTGGCCTCTTATTTAGGAAATACCTATAACGGCAACGACACTGTCTTGTTCCACCTGATCACCTTCGGAAACTAAAATTTCTCGTAGTGTGCCTGAGCCAGAGGACTCGATTGGGATTTCCATCTTCATCGACTCAATGATTAGAACCGTTTCCCCCGTTTCAACAGTTTGACCAACTTTTGCTACAACTTTCCAAACCGTCCCTTGTACGGGTGTCTCAAGTTGTATCTCATCCACATCTAGATTTGAGCATCAAGTTGTGTGCAGGGCACTATTGGATATCAAATATTTCCCTGTATTAAAGTCTTGATATGTCAGCTTGTCCAACAATAGAGACAGAGAATCTCATATTGAGACCGTTTAAAGACGAAGACACAAATGATTTTTTCTCAATGATGGACAGCCGAGAAGTTCGTGAGGCTTTGCATGTTTCAGATGATTATGGTCTTTCTGAGGCATTTCACGCTATGTCCGCATGGCTTGGCCAGTGGGAGTTGCGCGGCACGGGCCATTGGGCACTTGAAGAGAAGAAATCAGGGCGATTTGTCGGACGGGCAGGGTTGCACAGACCTGAACGTCATGACTGGCCTGGTGTAGAGGTTGGCTGGGCACTCCACCCCGACCATTGGGGGCGAGGTTATGCCACTGAGGCAGGAGCAGCAGCAGTTCGCTACGGGTTCGATCAGTTTGAAGTAGACAAACTATTTAGTTGCATTTTGCCCGAAAACCATCGATCACAGGCTGTAGCAAAGCGGCTTGGGTTTAAATTTCTAGAAGAAAGAGTTTTGGCATTTTTTCCAAAACTACCTCATGGGATATGGGTATTAAAAAGAAACTAGCTGCACTCAGTTAGCAAGAATTAATGGTTCAGCGTTTAATTTGTTTACAACTAGTTGATCGCATATTGGGTCCTTCATCACGGTTATACCAGATGCTTCGTCTATCTTACGTACTAAGGAAGCTTCCTTTATATTGGCTGTCGCCCAGCTGTCAAAACGAAAAAGCTCTCCGGTTGAAACACGCAACAACCAAGGCAACTTGGTTCCGTTGCATTCACGAACTACCACAACGTCTCCTGCTTCACCGAATTGGTACCGGTAGCCCAAGTGCTCAATGATCGGGCCATCTTCTGAGACAGTGGTGGGTACCTCAACGACACTTTCTGTTTTTTCGTTGTCGCTAAAAGCAGTGAAGTAGATTATTAAACCTATCAGAAGTAGCAATATGCCTATTTGAAAAACTGTCTTTTTTGTTGACCATGTTGGCAGTTCCCCTACTAAGGCAGAAATTTCATTTGTCTCGGAATCTTTTTTTAGACTTTCGTTCATTCTTTGCTTTATATAGACATTTGCTGATATGCAAACCATAGGTCTTGAAGGCGTAATCACAAAATCTTTGACAAATAGAAAATGAAATAAGTATGCATAGGATCGATTTTTAGATGGTCTAATATTCAAAAATGGAAGATGGGCCAACGAATTCAAATCTAAAAGTTCAATGGATGAGCAGTAATGAAGCTGCTGAACGTCTTGGTGTTACGACAGCTACCTTGTACAGGTTTATCGATGAAGGTCGTTTACCCGCATACCGAATGGGAAGAGTGATAAGACTAAAAGAAAGTGAATTGGAAGATTTTGAAAGAACTTGCCGAATACAACCAGGATCTTTGTCTCATTTAATTCAAGAGTGACTAAATACCCTTTGTGAACCGAATTATTCCTATACAGATAGGGTAAATTCATATGAAGAATTTTCGAAAATATACCCAGCAGGTTTTCATTGAACCCTTTTTCTAATCAAATTAAGGATATTTTTCCAGATACTGTTTCGATCCGTGAGGAGCGTAATTCAGCTTTGGAAAAACTTTCAGAAACTGAATTCCCAAGTCCTGAACAGGAGATATGGCGGTATTCAAAAATTTTCGACCTTGATTTGGAATCTCTTAAACCTTCTTTTAGTAGTCCTGATGACAAAAAAACTGAGTCAAGTTTCTTGGACACAAAAGATTTGAGCCTGGTTTCGATCAATGATGGATGGTTGGGAAGCCCAAAAGATAGTAACTTTTTAGACTCTTCGCAAGTGTATTTAGGGTCTTTAGCGGACATGGGCAAGGAATTCGCTCATATCGAAGAAAATTTTAATAAGCCAAAAGATTTTTTCGATTGTTTGAATCGTTCTTACAATCCTGAGACTTTAGTTATACATGTCCCAGATGGAGTAGCTCTTGAATCTCCTATATACATAAAAATTCAATCTGTTACTTCAGATCTAGTTGTCTGTCCAAGAATAGTAGTCAATTTGGGTGAAAATTCTGAGGTGAAAATAGTTGAACATCATTTGTCGGGCACGGGTGTATCTCTTTCCATCCCGGTTTTGGATGTACATGTTGGTCAGAACAGTCGTTTGAAACATTGTGTTATACAGAATCTGGGAGAAGAAACATGGCAGGTTTCTAAACAGAATTTTCAACTTGAAAAAGATTCCTACGTTGAAATGTTTACAGCTGCTTTTGGTGGGGATTACGCGCGAAGTGAAATACGTTGCGACCTTAAAGGAAGAGGTTCAGAAGCCTATTCAGCCGCAGCGTATTTTGGAAAAGGAGAACAAACTCTAGATTTCCGCACCTTTCAAAAACATGAGGCACCTGACACTACAAGCAAACTACTTTTCAAAGGTGCTCTGGATGAAGATTCGCGGTCAATTTATTCAGGTTTAATAAAGGTCTTACCGGAAGCAATTCGAACAAAAGCTCAACAGACCAATAGGAACATAAAACTTTCTGAAAATGCTTGGGCTGAAAGTGTTCCTAATCTCGAAATAGAGACCAATGACGTGATGTGCAGTCATGCATCAACAGTTTCAGGAATCGATGAGGAACAGCTTTTTTACTTGGAAAGTAAAGGTATAGAGACTTCAGTGGCGGAGCGTTTAATTATTGCAGGGTTCTTTGATGGGGTTATTTCTAAAGTTTTTGATCCTCTACTAGTTGAAGAGGCTACTTCCATCTTGACTGAGGTATTACAGAACCGTTCGAAGTCTGAGGGCAAGTAATGAAAGAACTGAAGATTTGTGAATTAATAGAACTCGAAGAAGCAGTTCCCCGACGCGTCGAAGTGGAAGGAGAAAATCTAGCTTTGGTCTTAGTTGATGAAACGGTTTATGCCATAGAAGATACTTGCAGCCATGAAGATGTAGCTCTTTCTGAGGGGGAAGTTGATATAGATGAATGTGCTCTGGAATGCTGGAAACATGGAAGCCTTTTTTCACTAAAGACAGGTGAAGCTTTAAGTCTTCCGGCTACTAAAAGTGTAAAAACTTATGAGATTAGGGTTACCGGCGAAGATGTTGTGTTGGTGATCGAATGAAGAACGAAAAGCTTCTAACTATCGAAGGGCTTTGCGCTAACGCAGGGAATAAACAGGTGTTGAAAGGAGTTGATATTGAAATACGGCCTTCAGAAGTGCACGCTGTTATGGGTCCAAATGGGTCGGGTAAATCAACTCTTGCACATGTCTTGATGGGTCGACCTGGTTATCAAGTAACCGCTGGTTCAATTACAGTCGATGGGGTCGATATTCTTCCTCTTAAAACCTGGGAGAGATCACAGGCCGGAATGTTCATAGCAATGCAGCAGCCGATTGAAGTTCCGGGCGTAAAAGTACCTGACTTGATAACTGAAACAGCTATCAATGCTGGTCTCGACCCTCAAGATTCTCTTTCGTTGCTTTATGAAGAAGCAAAGAGTTTAGGAATTGATGAAAACTTTATTGATCGAGAATTAAATGTTGATTTATCAGGCGGTGAGAAAAAAAGAAACGAAACACTCCAGCTCTTGGTTTCAAAACCAAGCTACGCGATTTTGGATGAAATTGATTCCGGTTTGGACATAGATTCGCTTGTTTTGATCGCGAAACGAATACAAAAAGCAACGGAAGATAGTCAATTGGGAGTGTTGGCAATAACTCATTTCAGTCGATTGCTTGAGATTCTCGAACCTGACAAAATTCATGTGCTTGTAGATGGACAGATAGTCGAAACTGGTTCAGCAGAATTAGCGGTTCGACTAGAAGAAGAGGGCTATCAAAAGTTTTTAAAGAAGGTTTAAGTTGCAAGATCGATTACTAGATGCATCAGAGTTGGAAGAAATAATTAGTAATTTCCCAAAATGGGAGTATCGAGAAAAGAGTCTGAAACAAGATTTTATGTTTAGCGACTTTAGTGAAGCATTCGAATTCATGGTTCAGGTATCTGAGATAGCGGAGGATCTTAATCATCATCCTGATTGGTCGAACTCTTGGAATAAAGTTTCTATTTCAATTTCCACCCATTCCGCAGGCGGTCTAACCGCTCTCGACCTGAAATTTGTAGAAAAAGTAGAATCGCTTCCGGGTATTTAATTTTCCACTGAATCAATGATCTGATCAAAAGTGTTCCACCCGAGGGTTGCACATTTGATTCTGACAGGGTATTTAACCACGCCTTTTAAGGCTTCTAGGTCACCTAAAGAAGACGGCGTTTCGTCTAGGCTGCTTTCCGCTGAATTCAAATCGTTTTCATGGCTAGACATCATTTTTTTAAATCGTTCAAACACTTCTTTCGCCTCATCCAAGGTTTTCCCTAGAACAGATTCGGTCATCATTGAAGCGGAAGCTTGACTTATAGAACAGCCTTGCCCGCCTATGCGAATTTCCTTTATTACTTTGTCTTCGAGGATCACATAGACTTTCACATCATCGCCGCAAAGAGGATTAAAACCCTCCTCCATAATCGCCGGAGGTGTAGGTAATTCTCCTTTATTCCTGGGACTTCGGTAATGATCCAGAATTACTTCTTTGTATAAATCTTCAAGCCCAGTCACGATTTCTCCAAATCAGTTTCAAGCAAAAATCTTGCCAGCTTCATTTATAGCATCAGCTAAAACATCTATGTCAGACTCGTCATTATAAATGTATAAGGAAGCTCTAGCTGTGGCATTTAGTCCCATAAGTTTCATCAAAGGTTTGCAACAATGATGTCCAGCCCGTACACAAACACCGTATTGGTCGAGAACCTGACTCAAATCATGGGGATGAACATCACGGTAAGACAGAGAGAGAACACCTGATCGATCAATTGGATTCTGGGGGCCGTGTATGATCAGATCATTTCCGAATCTATCGTTTAACATTTGCAAAGCATAAGAAGTAAGTTTTTGCTCGTGCTCTCGAATCGCTCCCATGCCAATTTTTTCTAAGTAGCTGATTGCGACACCAAGTCCGATTATTTCAGCGATGGGGGGAGTTCCAGCTTCAAATTTCCAAGGAAGTTCATTGGCTGTAAAACCATCAGAGGTAACGTTTAAGATCATTTCCCCGCCACCAAGGAAAGGGGGCATATTCTCGAGTATTTCTAAACGCCCCCAAAGAACACCAATTCCGGTAGGCCCGCACATTTTATGCCCACTAAAAGCTATAAAATCAGCACCCAAGTCAGTGACATCGGTCTCAAAATGTGGCGTTGACTGACAAGCATCAACAAGACAGAGTGCACCGACTTTGTGAGCTGCTTCAACAAGTTTTTTTACAGGATTTATGGTTCCTAATGCATTAGAAACCGCAGTTACGCAAAGAAGTTTTACTCCCTTTAGCAATTCATCAATGTTGTCTAAATCAAGTTGTCCGTCATGAGTTATGGGAATCCAACGGATTTCGATATCTCGCTCGCTTGAAAGCTGTTGCCATGGAACTATATTTGAGTGGTGTTCAAGTGAGCTTAAGAGAATCACGTCACCGTCAGTTAGTTGACTTCGTGCCCAACTGTACGAAACTAGATTTATTGCCTCAGTGGCATTTTTTGTGAAAATTATTTCTTTCTCGGAATTAGAGTTGATAAAACGGTGCACCTTTCGACGCGTTTCTTCTACTTCTTCAGTTGCAAGTTCTGCGATGTGATAAGCACCTCTGTGAACATTTGCATTTATCTCTTTGTAGTAATCATTCATCCGTTCAATTACTTCAATTGGTTTTTGAGAAGTAGCTGCAGAGTCAAGATAAACAATTGGATTGTCATTTACCGAGCGTTCTAAAAGAGGGAACTCTTTCTTTATAACTTGAGGGTCAAAAATAGATTTACTCATGAGTCGTCACTTTTAAAAGAGTCATAACCGGAAGATTCA
>QCLO01000014.1 GCA_003214465.1 Acidimicrobiales bacterium AG-414-N20
TGAGACTATCCGACCACATTATGAACATTTAGAGTCGCATCGCATTATCTTAAAAAATGACTGAGAGTAGCGTGTCGGATGGATTTAAACGTATTGTGCATTAGTTTTTAAAGTCAGACCCGATTCGATATCTGGCATTTTTTCAGTGATAATTGGATGAGTTCAAGGAGGCTTTTATGGCTACTAAAGATTTTCCAAGCACAATCGAAGATGTCTCGACGGATTGGCTAACTGGCGTCTTACAAGGTTCTGGATTTGATGGAGCTGAGATCACCGACATGCAGGTTGAAGTGATAGGTGAGGGTGTTGGAATAATGGGGCTTTTGTACAGAGTTAAACTTTCCTACAGCGAGACTTCATCAAAAGAAGCTCCAGACTCTGTAGTTATAAAAGTTCCATCACCTCACGAGCAGACACGGCACATAGCCCGAGCATTTATGTTCTACGGAAAAGAAATCGGTTTTTACCGCGACGCTGCTAAAGACACCCCTCTTGGGACACCAAAATGTTATGCGGCACACCATGATTCCGAATCCGACGATTTTGTACTAGTTCTAGAAGATCTTGAGGGAATAGAAGTTATAAGCCAATTAGACGGTTGCCCGATTGACAAAGCTGAAATCGCAATAGATGCACTTGCGAGACATCACGCGGCATTTTGGGAAAGTGAACGCTTCGCCGGGGACCTAGCATGGCTTCCTTATGGTTGGGATGTTCCTTTCCCGCAAGCTATAGCACAAGGTTTCTCTGAAGCTTGGCCAAGTTTTATGGAAATGTTTTCCGACGGAGTCTCTGAACGCATAAAAAAAGTTGGAGAAAAATTTCCAACAGTAACAGGCGAGATGTTGGAACTAGCCGACAGTCCAATCACGCTGGCACACGGAGATTTTCGTTTAGACAACATATTTTTTCAAAATAACGATCTGAAAGTTATAGATTGGCAAATTTGCATAAAAACTGTTGGAGGATACGACGTCGGGTACTTCCTAAGTCAGAGTCTCACGATTGAAGACCGGAGAAACCATGAAACCGAATTATTGGACAGATACCGACAAACTCTGAACGAATTGGGACTGGACTACCCACAAGACCAACTTATGGAAGATTACAGGCGTTCTATATTATTTTGTTTGGCTTACCCGGTCCAAGGTTCCGCAGCGGCACTAGTAAACGAACGTGCAGTGCAACTTGTTACAGAAATGTTCGGACGCGTATCCACGGCTATCGAAGATCTTGATGCTGACGAGTTTTTACCTGAATAACTGATTAAGTAAATCAATCCAAATGGTCACCTTCTTAGCATTAGCAGCTGCTGTATTGGCAGGAACTGGTGATTTTTTCGGAGGTAGAGCCACAAAGAAAACAAACATTATCTCTGTCTTGGCCATTTCACATTTTCTGGGCTTGCTAATAATTTTACTCATAGCCCCTCTAATGGCCGAAGAGTTTAAAACCAGCGATTTCTTCCTAGGTGTCTTAGCATCAAGCTTTGGATTACTTGGTTTGGCTCTTCTCTACAGAGGCTTAGCAAAAGGGCCAATGGCAATAGTTGCTCCTATCACAGCAGTAGCGTGTGCGACTCTGCCAGTGATTTGGGGTTTATTCTCAGGGGAAAAACTTTCAACTCAGCAAGTAATAGGAGTGTTTGTCGGACTTTTTGCAATATTTTTGGTCTCTTGGACACCAGGTGAACAGGCGAGCATCAAAGGCATGTTGGTAGTTGAAGCTCTGATTGCAGGATTGGCTTTCGGAGCTTTCTTTATTGTTATCGACGGCACCTCTGAAACAACAGCACCATGGCCTGTTGTAGGTTCCCGAGTTTTTTCTGTAGCTGCAATTTTTCTTTTTGTGCTAATTGGTAGAAAAAACATAAAACCGAAAGGAAACTCCACGCCTTATATAATTGGCGCAGGATTTTTTGACACACTCGCAAACGTTGTTTTGTTAGCAGCATTAAATAGAGGAATGCTGAGTTTGGTTTCAGTATTGGCTTCTTTTTATCCAGCAGTAACTGTTTTACTCGCGCGTGTTTTCCTAAAAGAAATGATGTTAAAAAGTCAGATAGTTGGACTTGCCTTAGGGCTAACCTCCATAGCGCTTTTAGCGGTTAGTTAGTGAGAATTTAAAAATGAACTAAGAAGCACTGCCGGCTTACTTCTGCTCGTGACTGATACCTGTGGAAGGTCAAGGAAATTAGAAAGCTTTTTTATTTCTTCTGAAAGTTCCGAAAGAACCATTTCTGGATCGACTCCCTTTTCTAAGTGGATTCCCTTAACAAGAAGTTTCCCTGTAGATCTAAAAGTTTTTAAATCTACACGAGCTACTAGATTTTCATTTAACAGAAAAGGTAAAACGTAGTAACCATATTTTCGTTTCTCTTTCGGCACGTATATTTCTAATCTGTATTTAAAGTTAAAAACCCTTTCAATTCGAGGTCGGCACCAAACCAGAGAATCAAAAGGGGAAAGCAAGGCACTGGCTTCAATTCTTTTAGGTACAGAAACAGAGGGATGAAGATAAGCATTTTCTTTCCATCCTTCAACCTCTGCAGAGAGTAATTTGTTCTGTTCCAAAAGAGAAGGGAGGGAGTCGCGTATCAGCGAGGGTTTTATCCTGAAGTAGTCAGCGATATCACTGACTGTGCTTATCCCATTGCAACGCGCAGAGATCAGTATTAGTTCATTTATAGCATCGCTTTCAAGAGGGTCAGGAAAATGAGAGATTTCACTTGAAATAGCTGAATTGAATGGAACGTAACTTCTAGAGAAATTCTTATCGCGCTTAACAGCCAATTCACCAATTCTGAAAAGCCAATCCAGTGTCTTTTGACCGTCTGAACGACCACTCCACCACGATCCAGAACGGTTTCGCGGTTCGCTTAATTCAGAGGCTCTAATTGGAGATTCCGCTAATGATACCTGACTCATTACGTCACGAACATATTCTCCCTGTGAGTTGGCCAATTCAAAAAGACCTTTCCATGTTTCTCCTTTACGAGCTCTACTTTTCTTCCAGCGAACGAAAGGTTCCGTTTCAACAGGTAAAATTGAGGCCTCATGTGCCCAAGATTCAAAGATTTCTCCCGAGTGCCAAATCCACTCATCTAGCTTGGAGCGATCATATTTTCCTAAACGGCTGAAAAAAACCAAGTAATGAGACCTGCATATTGCTTGAACAGAATCTAGCTGCACAAGCCCTACATCTTTGAAGACGCGACGGAAATGGCGTTGAGTAACTTTCGCCTCAGACCTAGGACGATGCAAACCCTGTGCAGCCACAGCAATACGTCTAGCTGAAACAGCGTCAATTTCTAAATGGGTTCTACTTTTCATAAATACTAAAAACATTTAATCAGATCCGGAGAAATGACAACTAAATAGGCATATGTACCGTACGCTTCGTGGATGTCGAAAGAGTATGAATTAGATAAGTCGGTTCAACACGCCGATCTTCAGAAACGAACTCTTAGAACTCTCATGTCAGGTTTGGTACCGGCTGGAGCGGCCATAACCAGTGCATACTCAGCTGCGGCTGTTCTTGGGGAAGAAATAACAGGAAATGAAACGCTAGGAGCGCTAGCTGCTGCATGCCTGACTACAGGAGCAGCATTATCTACTTTGCCTTTAGCAAAAATAATGACAGCAAAGGGAAGAAGGCCTGGAATAGTTGCTGGTTACGCAACTGCTGTAGTGGGCGCTCTTCTAGCGATGACTGCAGCGATCACAGAAATCTACATATTTTTACCACTAGGCATTCTTGGAGTGGGAGTTGGTAACGGTGCAAATTTAGCCGCGCGTTTCGCGGCAGCAGATTTAGCACCCGAGGAAAACAAAGCTTCAGCGATCGGCAACTTAGTTTGGGCATCTACTATCGGTTCAGTACTGGGACCTTCTCTTGGGTTGGGTCCAGCAAAAAAACTCGGAAACATTTTAGGCGTTCCGGAGCTCGCAGGACCATATGTCATTTCAGGTTTACTTTTCTTGTTAGCGGCTTTAACCATTCGAAGATGGCTTCGACCGGATCCACTAGTTGTAATAGGAGGTATAGGGTCCGAAGGGGAGCAGCAAACTTCTATTAAAAAGGCTTTCAAGATTCTTTTCACATCAAAAGTAGGGCGCCTTTCTGTCGGCTCCATGGTTGTAGGTCATGTGGTCATGGTCGGAGTGATGACAATGACACCGCTACACCTTAAAGATGGCGGGCATCAACTCGAAATAGTTGGTTTCGTAATATCGCTACACATAATCGGCATGTACGCATTCTCACCACTTGTTGGTGTACTAACAGGAAAGATTGGAGCAAAAGCTGTTATCGCTCTCGGAGGCTTATTTTTAGTGATCGGATCTGAACTTGCATCTCATGCTGAACCTCAGGATTCACTGGGTGTTTTCATGGGTCTTTTTCTTATAGGTCTCGGATGGAGTTTTGGGCTGGTAGCAAGTTCGGCACTCATCGCAAGTGAATTTGACGGTCCCGAAAAAGTTCGAATTCAAGGTTTAGCAGACCTCTCAATGACGGCATCAGGAGGACTAGCAGGACTTGGCTCCGGGCTAGTGGTAACAGTTACTGATTACCAAACTCTGAGTCATTACAGTGGGATTCTGGGTTTGTATCCCATAGCAACTGTCCTCTTCTTTTTTTTAGCAGAGAAAAGGCGGCATGTTTAGCTAAATCACATTTGGATTCGGTTATATGAGTAAAGAAGTTCCGATCACAGTGAGAATAGCGCCAAACCATGCAAACGGAACTGGCATTTTTTTCGTAACTAAAGACTGCAGTGGCAATAACAAAACAGGAGTAGTAGCAGAAAGTATAGAAACAATTCCAGTGTCACCATTGGCAAGAGCGTAGAGAAGGAGAGTCATCCCACACACCATTGCTATTAAAGCACTGCTAGCTAATTTGAGCTGGTCAAATCTTAAAAGGGGAGTTTTGTCTACAGAACGCGTCAACCTGTCAGTTTGATTAGGAAGCGTCCACATGGCTGCAGTAGCAATAACTGCTCTTAACGCTGCAACAGTTAGCGTGTCTGCTCCATCATCTAAAATTGGCTTTGCCGCTAAGGCGCCGCCAGCTTGTCCCAACGCTCCAATAGTTGCCCAGAAAATTCCTACGAAAAGGGAACCTTGAATACGTTCAAATACCCCTGTTTCTTCAGAAGGGTTTCCATATATCACTGCCAAGGTAATTCCGAGAAGAATAAGGGTAGAACCGCCTAAAGAGGATGCAGATAATCTTTCTTCGAAAAAAATCGCTCCCCCTATTGCTGCCATTGGCGCATTTAATGTGAAGAGCATTCCGGTTCTACGCGGTCCTATCCTCGCCATTGCGGTAAAAAGAGCCACATCACCGACAAAGATTCCTATTAGACCTGATACTGCTATAAGAGCTGTGTCACTGAAATTTAAAGTACTCCAACCATCTGAAATTGTTGCAGCGATTATCAACATGACACTGACATAGAGCATCCTTATCCGACAGAATCTTGCACCTCCGAGACGGCGCGAAGGTTCAGCAGCGATCAAACTGCTTAAAGCCCAAGAGGTAGCAGCAAGTAGAGCGGCAAGTTGATAAGACAGAAACTAAAGTAGACACGCCTGAAGGGAAAAATGCAAAAGCGGGCAAAAGGAAAGGTAAACCTTTCAGATTCATCTAACCTTCAAGAGTGAAATCATCCAGACGCTTCAAAGCCTTAAGTGCTCTTTTAATCAGCATTTCTCTTTTATTCTCACAGCTAGAAGCGGTCGAAGCGGATGAGATAACTGTAGAGACCGGATACCCGACAGAAGGATTGGAAGATCTTATTTGGGCGTCCGAGTATCTGGGGTATGAAAATCCAGGAGAATTGCAAAAAGCAGGTGTCGAAGTTCTCCGTTTTCTACTTGTGGCCATCGCCCAAGCAACAGGCGATGACTGTGAAAGCAATCTAGGTGAAGGTCTTGATCCAACAGGTCCAAATCGTTATACAACAGTTTGGAACGAAGAGGAACTAGAAGCCCTCAATTGGTTGGCAGATTATTACTGTCTAAGTGAACCCCAGGCGCAAATGCTGGGTGGAAGTGTCCTCACCTTCTTAGCTGGACTTGATGCATCAATCAATGGGGGAAGAGAAAATAAAGAATCCTCTACTGAAACTGTTCAAGTTGAAAACAATGATGTTGAAACTGTTAATAATGCATCTTCAAACACTGGGCCCATCAAGCTTAATGTTACGACTGGGATGCATTCTGCTCAGTTGAGTTGGGAAACTACTGATGAGTTTCAACAAGAAGGAACCGAATTCACGGTCCGTTACCGGCAGGCTTATCCAGCTCCATACGAACTTGTAGCAGAACCAAATATTCCCGGAGAGATACTCTTTATGAGCGACAGGGACGGAGACTGGGAGCTTTACACAGTTAATGGTGACGGAACCGGTCTGAATCAAATAACTAATAACGAGGTTGATGACTGGTCTGGCGTTTATTCACCTGACGGCAAGAAGATAGCTTTCGACGCAAAACATGGTACGGCACCGGGAGATATTTTTGTAGTTGATTCAGATGGAACAAATCTTAAAAATCTAACCAGCAGTTTTTCAGAAGATGCATTCGCAACATGGTCGCCGGATGGAACGCAAATAGTTTTCGAAAGAAAAATAAACGATACATATCGCCTTCACATAATGAACTCCGATGGAAGCAAAATGCGCCTTTTGAGTGAAGTCAACACAGGTGGGTGGTCAATACCAGCGTGGTCACCGACTGGAAGCAAAATTGCTTTCGCGGGTCGAATGGACGGAGATACCGAAATTTATATCCTTGATGTGGAGGATGATTCCATCACGCAAATCACTGAAAACACTGCAGGTGATGCTTGGCCTACATGGTCACCTGATGGAAAAAAAATTGCTTTTTTAAACAATAGTGATGGTGACATAAATATTTTCACTATGAATTCTGACGGAAGTGAACTAAGGCAAATAACAGAGGATGACCTTGTCGAATCTGAACCCGCTTGGTCAAGCGACGGTGAATACATTGCGTTTACAAGACACGCTGACGGTACGAATAGTTTAGACAGAAGTCAGAGTGAGCTATTTTTAGTCACAACAGACGGCTCAGAAACGTTTGGCCCCATTACTGTCGGAGAGCAGCCAAATTGGAAGCCAGCAACTTCGACCACAGCGACTAAAGCATCGGCTAGAAACAAACATATAGTTGACTCAGGCACAGCGAAAGTTACTCCTCTCATAGTTGGTGCCGAAGAAGAAAGAGCTGGAGACACCTCTTTTCAAGTAGCGATAATGGACGGCGACAACCCTCTACAGCACCAATATTGTGGTGGAGCTTTGATAAAACCTGAATGGGTTCTTACCGCAGCGCACTGTCTTGTGGACGATGGAAGCGGATACATGCAAACTTCTGAAATAAAAGTTGGAATTGGAAGAAGCAAACTTTCAAATCATGGCAGAGAAGATATTTTTGAAGTTCGAGGCATTTACCCTCACCCGTCCTATGACAGAAATGTAAATAATGACATAGCCCTAATTCGACTATCTAAAGCCGTGCCGTCGCAAATGGCTACACCAATACCTTGGCTTGAGGATCAGACACTTCCAATTGACGGAACCCCAGTTCTTAAAACAGGATGGGGTAGTACAGATGTAGTGAATAAAGGCCCATACCCAGACGACCTTAAATCAACCACCGTGAATGTAATTGGAAATCACGATTACAATTTCTGCGGTTCCGACACTGACTTTGTAGCTGCAAGCAGAGTTTGTTCTGATTCACCTGCTCGAAAAGGAGCTTGCACAGGAGACAGCGGCGGACCAAACGTAGTAGAAGTAGACGGGCACTGGTTCCTTGCTGGAATTACTTCATATGGAATGACTGATGATTCAGACAGGTGCGCAGATGATGTGGAGGTAATGACGCGGGTTAGCTATTACACAGAATGGATAACTTCACATGCCGGTTGGCAATGGACATGGATATCCGGCCTCAAAGGAAATGAATATGAAATTGAAAATCTTCAAAGTGGTTTGAGCTATATTTTTCAAATACTTGCGAAAACCGGATCATCTTCAACACCATATTCCGAACCGCTAATTACTAAGATACACACTCCTAGAACGACCCTTTCAGAGAGACCTTCAACCCCTCTTAACGTCACAACCGAAAGCAATTCCGGAGAAGTTACTATTAGTTGGGATTATGCCGAAGATTTAAACGGAGTCACTTTTTCAATACAACATTACGAGCCAGAAGGATCAGAAAGCAGCCTTCTGGGTATCCGCACTGGTAGAAGTGATGAGTATGTATATATGGACAGCGAATCTACTTATGAGAAAATGATTATAGGTGGAGAAAAAGCTGAAATAGAAAGCAATTCCCACATAGTCGCTCTTTTGACACCTGGAGTAACAGACGCAACAGAGGCAAGGTTTTGCGCGGGAAGTTTAATCGCTCCGACATGGGTAATAACAGCAGCTCACTGTGTTGATGGAGGAAAAAATTCCTCCAACATAGAAATAGCAACTGGAATTACAGATTTGTCAACAGTGACACAGCAAGACCGTTTAAATGTGAAAACAATACATATTCATGAGAGCTACTCATCGAGTCCATTAACGCACGATTTAGCTCTCCTGGAACTTTCAACTCCTGTCAATTCAAACAAAGCTAATTGGATTCCATGGCAGACAAACATCCATTTACCATTAGACGGAACCGAAATAAAAACAGCAGGATGGGGATCAACAGCTGCAGGCGAAAATATAAAAGAAATAGACCTGCGAGAGGCGCCAGGATCAATTCTTTTCAACCCAGGCACGAACCGTTGTGGTTTCTGGTCAACATTTGATCCATCACAATGGCTATGCGTTGGTGGAGAAGAGAAAATAGGTTCATGTCTCGGGGATGGGGGCGGGCCTGTTACTACAGGGTCTGTATTACCAGTTTTACAAGGAGTTATAGCTTGGGGGCCGGAAGGTGACTGTGCTAGTACACGGCTCCCAAATGTGGCGGTGAGAGTAAGCACTTATGATGATTGGATTTCTCAAAGGGTGGGAAATCCATGGATAAAAGCTGAAGGGATCACTTGGTTTAATCACGCTATAAAAAACTTACAAACGGGACAGAACTACACTTTCTTTGTAACTGCACATGATCAACTCGGAAGGCAATCAGAATCCGTTCCGGTGAATATCACCGTTAAAGATTAAGAAAAATCCATTTCTGACTCGTTATTGTCTCTTATCTCTGGAATACTGTCGGAATGAAGAATTCACTAATTTCAACCGCCGTGCTTATAAGCTTTTCGATTATTGCTACTGGATGTGGTCTTTTTGAAAGTAGTGATGATGAAATCCAAACTCTTAGAGCGGAATTAGTGCAACTCAGAGAGGATGTGCTTGATCTTGAGACAGAAATTGAACTCCTAGCTGTTGCTCCACCTCAGCCAGAGCCACTTGTTGCGACCACGACCACAATTCCTGAAGCTGGAGTTGAAGGTGTTCAAGCGACTACAACCACAGTTCAACTTCCGACATTGCCATCCATTGTTGACACCGTGGTTGATGACAGTGAAGTGGAAGCAATACTCACTGCCTCATACCAGTGGGGGCCCAGTTCTATTGCGCAGGCACTTCAAACAGTTCTCGAAATAGAAGCAGATGGATGGTATGGGAATGGTACGAGAGCAGCACACATAGCAGCTCTTGAAGAAAGAGGTTTAGCGACTGACGGAGTTCCCAGTGTTCCAACTACAACAACTACAACAGAAATAGTAGATGAAGTTTCAAGCGAAACAGAAGCTTCAAGCGAAACGGCTGTTGAAACCACAACGACTCTCGCTGAAACCACTACAACAGCTGCTGAAACCACGACCACAACCGCCGCAGGTTAGGTATTTAGTCAAACAACTCGAACTGAAATCTGATGGTACCCTTCCGCGCCGTTAGGAGCAGGACTTGCAATACTCGAGGATTGAACAACACCGTTGTTGTCGATAGCCCTTACTTTGATTTCATGTCTACCCGGTACTGCGTCCCATTTGTAAGCCCACTGGGTCCAAGATTCGCCACTTAACGAAACACCTAGATTGCATTCCTCCCAAGGCCCTGAATCAAAAGAAACTTCCACAGTCTTAACCCCAGAAAGAGGAGCCCAAGCAACTCCTGCTATAGCGTTAATACCAGAATTAATTTTTCTCTCTCTTGGAACGTCGATTCTTGATGAAATTTTAATCGGAGCCTTTTTAGACCATCCGCGAGGTATCCAATACCCATCATTTCCGTCCCACGTACAAAGTTCGATTCTCTTAATCCATTTAACGGCAGATACGTACCCGTATAAGCCGGCTACAACTAAACGGGCGGGGAAGCCGTGAATAACGGGCAAAGGTCTACCATTCATTCCGACCGCTAAAAGAGCCGTCCGCCCGTCGAAAATATTTTCAATTGGGAAACCAGCAGTAAACCCATCAACTGAGTGACACATCAATTGTTGAGCCCTAGATAAAGGTTTAGATCTGGAAATGATGTCACTTAATGGAATGCCGGTCCAAACAGCGTTTCCTACCAGAGGTCCTCCTATTTCATTAGAAACACAAGTTAAAGTAACATCTTTTTTAGTAAGGTCCATTTCAAGTATTTCTTCATAAGAAAGTTCATACGGGTTTTCAACAAGACCATCTAAAGTGAGGCTCCATTCGGCCGGTTCAATTGTAGGGACTCTTAACGCAGTATCTATTCGATAAAAGTCCTTGTTCGGGGTGATGTATGGTGAGATACCTTTAATTTCATTCATCTCAGAAAAAGTTAAAAAATCTGTTTCATCCGGAAGGGTTGTCGTAACAGAAGAAGACAAATCTGTACTGGTAGAAGCGCTATTCTCGAGGCTAGTTTTTTCCTCGATAGTTGGTAGAACAATTTTTTCACGAATACTTTGAACTGTGTCATCCTTAAGTAGAAATCTTCCTGCCCCGGTCATCGTGCCCGCAGCCACAGAGATACCTGTTGCCCAACTAAGGAATTGACGTCTATCTGCATATCTGTGTTTCGGGTCTTCGAAATTAGTACTTGCAGGTTGATCCAAAACGTTGTTTAAGAAAACGAAAGCTGAAAGGCCTATAAGAGTAGCCATTGCTGAGAGTGAAAGAGCGGCAGTTGTGGAGGTAAGAGGGTCTCGGTTTAATGTCCAACCACCAAAAACCCCAAAAAGAATGAAAAGCGTGTAACTCAAGTCAGAGTACCTCTGAGAAAGTAAACCTAAAAAGCCTCCAAAAAGAATTGAAAGGATCGTGATAGAGGAGAGAAGAACTATTTTCTGCGAGTTGCCTAGAGTTTCTATGCTTGTGCGAACTACGTCTCCTGGGGTTATATCAACTATAAATTCACCCACAGCCAAAACTAAGGAAGTAGTTTTGTTAGTTGCAGAAGCAACCAATTCCCCAAAAGCGAGTGCCAGAGCCGCACCGACCATCCCCGATAGGGCCTCTTGATAGCGTGAGGTGCCTTTAAAACCTAGATTGTTGATCATCTTAAGTTAGACCCTTAATAATTCTGTCTATCATTTCATCAAGAAGATTTAGCGAAGTGCCAAAAGTAAACCGAACGTGGTTTTCTCCTCCAGAACCAAAATCGGTTCCATTGCCACAGGCTACGCCAGTTTTTTCACGCAACCATTTGGCTGGGTTATCTCCTGGATTGAATTCTGACAGGTCAATCCAAGCTAAAAAAGTCGAATCAGGTAGGAACATTTTTGCCTTTGGGATCTCTTCATCAAGTCTAGATTTAAGATGCGATCTTCGATCATCAAAAGTATGAATTAGTTCGTCCATCCATGTGACACCTGTCTCCCATGCCGCTGTAGTCGCTTCACAGCCCATTCGATTAGCACCACCTAAAAGAAATTTCGGTACTTCTAAGAGTTTCTCTTTTAGTAGATCATTACCGGCAATTGCTATAGCACAGCGCAGACCAGCTAGGGCAAAACTTTTTGCTCCGGAAGTGAGAGTAATTGTCAACGAATCAGCACCGTCTATTGTCAAAGTTGGAATATGAGTTGATTCTTTGTAAATGAAATCTGAATGAATTTCATCTGAAAGCAATATGAGGTCATGTTCATGACAAAGGTTTACGATTTGAGCAAGTTCATACTCTTTTAGAACAATTCCTGTTGGATTATGAGGGTTACACAGCAGCAAAATTCGTATGCCATTATCGTCTTTCAGTATCTTTTCAAGCGATTCGATGTCGTAGTGCCAGCCTGTTGCAGATTTGATTAGAGGCCATTCGACAGAACGTCTTTTCGCATGTGAAGGTAAATCAAGAAAAGGGGGATAAGAGGGAGTGTTGTACAAAATCCCATCTCCAATGGAACTAAAAGCCTCTACGCAAGCAGCAACTCCTTGAAGTACTGTTACGGTCGGTATCACTAACTCTGGATTAATTTTCCAAGAGTTTCTAGCATTAGCCCAAAAGGCAAAAGATTCTCCAAGTTTAGTATCTTCATCGTGATAGCCGAATGAACCTGACGACACAACATCCCTCAGGCGTTCATAAACGGCAGGTGGAGACCCAAGATCATGTTCTGCTACCCAAGCAGGGATGAAGTCAGGGCCGTACTTATCCCACTTCCTTAGACCGGCTTCATACTGGCTTTCCCAGTCGAAATTAGAATTCATCAGAGTGATCGTAGGTCTTTTGGATAATTAATGGAAAACTTGAAGTAGAAATCATTGTTTTAAAATACTCGAAGAAAACTAGCTACCTGATAAGTGAAGTGGCTCACCTGAAAGACCAAGAGCTCCCTCAGCAATTGTTTCGCCCATTGTGGGGTGAGCATGAATAGTTCCGGCAAGATCTTCAATGCTTAAAGCAGTCTCGATAGCTAAAGCGGCTTCACCCGCTAATTCAGCTACATGTTTCCCAATGGCTTGGAAGCCTACAACAGTGCCTTCTTCATCCGCCACAAGATTAACAAAGCCTGAACTGTCTCCCAGTGTTTTTGCTCTTGATGATGCTGAAAAGGGAAACCTAAAAGAATTTAAGTTCATTTCTGAATATTCATCTAAATCTGGATCGATTCCAACAGCTACTATCTGAGGGTCGCTGAATACAACCATGGGAATGCAATTAGGTTCAAAAGCGTTGCGCAGTCCACAAGCTACATCAGCGGCAATTTTTGCTTCGGAAGTCGCCTTGTGTGCTAAGGCAGGCCCTTCTGTTAAGTCCCCAATGGCAAAGACATGGCTTGTTGCGCGTCTCTGTGCGTCTACTTTTACATGACCAGAAGGGAGGAGTGAAGCGCCACTTTCCTTTATATTGACACTGTCAGTATTTGGTTTTCTCCCTGCTACAACTGCAACAAGATCACTAGGTATGGATGAACTTTCTTCACTATTTTCAATAATTAGTTCATTTTTATTATGAGAAACTGCTTTATAACCTAGGCAAATCCCGATTCCTAATGAACGAAGACCACTTTCCAACTTTTTACTAAGATTTTTATTGAATCCTGGCAAAAGTTGTTCTTCTGATTCAACAATCACCACACGTGAGCCTAGTTTTGCGTAAACGGTAGCTAGCTCAACTCCGATATAACCTCCGCCAACAAGAGTTAGCTGTTCAGGTACATAATTCTGAAAAAGCAATACTTCTGAATCTACAATTCTCTCACCGTCTGTAGGAAGATTAGGAAGGCTTACGGGGGATGACCCAGTGGCTACAATCGCATCACGAAATTCTAGGTGTTCTAATTCGCCCCCTTCCTTTTCGACGGCGACTCTGTCTGATCGGGTGAACCTTGCTGTCCCATTGATTACATTAACTTCTGCTTTTTCCAACAAAAATGAAACACCGGCACTGAGTTCATTTACGAGTTTATGTATGTGTTCGTTGACTTTGAGCATGTCAACGTTTGTGGAAATTTTTACTCCAAAATCTTCGTTGTTGTTACCTAGGTAGGCTAGATCTGCAATCTCGATTAGAGCTTTAGAGGGGATGCAGCCCACATTTAGACAAGTCCCACCTATAAATTTACTTTCTACTAGCGATACTTTTCTGCCTAAACGGCTTGCATTCAATGCAGCAGCGTAGCCGCCAGGACCTCCTCCTATGACGAGCAGATCAACTCTTGAAGCAACTTCACCTACTACCAAAATGACCTCACTATGTGACCAGTAGATTTAGTGGTTCTCGAAGATCATTCATTACCGAATTTTTAAAAGCTTCGGCAACATCGCCATCTATGAGACGATGATCAGCTCCAAGAACTATTGGCATAGTGGGTCGGGCTTCCACTTTTCCTTCTACAACAATGGGTCGTTCTTCGATTTTACCAACTCCAAGAATGCCAGCCTGACCTTTGGAGATTATAGGAAGCGCCCAACGCCCCCCCCAGAGATCCGTAGTTGGTTACGGTGAAAGTTGCTCCTTGCATCTGCTGAGCTTTGATTTTCTGTTCGCGTGCAAGTTCTACAAGTCCGGAAATTTTTTCAGCAAGTTCAAAAATGTCGAGATTATCAACTTCATTAATTACTGGAACTAAAAGCCCAGAATCTGAAGCGACGGCTATTCCTAAATTAACAAAAGGAGGAATCATCACCTTTTCGGCCGGATTTCCGACAATATGCCCGTTCATCATTGGGTATTTTTTTAGAGCACGCACAGTTGCTGCTGCAACGATTGAGAGGGGTGTAATTTTTGAAGCACTTTGATGAGTCACTTTCTTTAGGCGGTTGCGAAAATCGATCAACAAAGATGCATCGACTTCATCTAATGAGTGAATGTGCGGTATCTCAGACCAAGAGGCTGACATGTTTTTAGCTATTACACCCCGTACCCCTTTTATTTTGTGCTCTCCGGATTTCATGTAGCCCAGACCAGAACGTTCTCCTTGCACTAGCGAACTTTTCTCTACATCTGTTATCGGTTCAGCTGTCGTAGAAGTGCTATCTGTTACCTCGTTGGCAGTTTCAACCGCTGAATGGATATCTTCATTGGTTATTCGTCCAGATGGTCCCGTTCCAGAAATTATTGAGATGTCAACTGCCAGTTCTCGTGCCAGTTTTCTTGTGGCTGGAGAAGCTTTAACCTTGGGGGCGACTGAAATGAAATTATTTTTATCTTCAGAAGGGGTATCTGTTTCTTCTATTTCAGCTTTGTCGATTTTCTTACTTGTCTTTTCTGTAGAGGTTTTTTGATCGCTATTGCTATTTGCTTCTTCGATTTGTATCAGAACATCTCCAACTTTTATTCTTTCGCCTTCTTGACCACTTAGTTCAAGGACTGTTCCAGCGACTGGCGATGGTAATTCAGAACTGGCTTTATCAGTTAACACTTCTAGTAGAGCCTGATCGCGTTCGACTACATCACCAGGTGATACATACCATGAAACTATTTCGGCATCTTCCAATCCTTCACCTATATCCGGCAAACGAAATTCAAAAGCCATGGGTCACTCTTCCTCCATTGTCTTAAGAACTGCTGCCCTTATTCGTGCTTCATCGGGAACATACAAATTTTCTAGCATCCCCACTGGGTAAGGCACATCAAAACCAGAAACCCGTGCCACAGGCGCCTCTAAAGACCAAAAACATTCGTCATTAATAGTGGCGATAATTTCAGATGCAAACCCTCCTGTTTCGGGGGCTTCTTGAACTACAACTGCCCGGCCACAGTGCGCGACAATTTGAGTTAACGCTTCGACATCTAATGGAACAATGCTTCGAAGATCCAAGACAGCAACAGAGACCCCATCTTCTTCGAGAGATTCAGCGACACGTTTTGAAAGTTCAACTTGGTAACTCCAAGAAATTATTACAATATCGTCGCCTTTTTTTACTAGATTTGCTTCACCTAAAGGAATAGCATGCTCTTCGTCTGGAACTAAATCACGAATTCCTCTGTATCCACGTAGAGGTTCAAGAAAAAGTACAGGGTCAGGATCTCGTATTGCTGAAGTGAGCAATCCTTTTGCATCTGATGCTGTGGCGGGTAAGACAATTTTTAACCCAGGTATGTTGGCGAACTGAGCTTCCAGAGAATCGGAATGTAATTCCGGGGTTCTTACACCGCCCCCAAAAGGTGCCCGTATCGTAATTTGCGGCTCAAAACGACTTTGAGTTCTATAACGAAGTCTTGCTATTTGCCCTGCTATTTGATGCATCGCTTGATATGAAAAGCCAAGAAATTGTATTTCTGCGACTGGAACTAATCCAGCCATTGCTAAGCCAACAGCAGAACCTGCAATGGCAGCCTCAGAGATAGGCGTATCAACAACTCTATTTTCTCCGAACTTTTCAATCAGTCCTTCAGTGGCCCTGAAGACCCCACCATTTCTACCCACATCTTCACCTAGGACAACGATTCGTTCATCACGCGCCATTTCACTATGTAAGGTTTCATTAATGGCCTCCAACATTGAAAGTTCAGAAACTTTTTCACTCATTTGATTCTCCTATCGAATGCATAAGAAACGATCTCTGTCGAGACTGCCTTTCAGTATCCGAAGTAAAACAGTGATCCATCAAAGAATTTGCTGAAAGGGGAGTATTTTTAGCTTTTTCGAAGGCTTCGTCTATTCTCTCTAATGCAGCGGTTTCTACTTCACTTTGCTTAGCGTCACTCCATAGATTTCTCTCTTTCATCTCGTGAATAAGCGTGTGAACGGGATCTTTTTTTTGAGCATCTGATAAGTCCTCGGAAGGAACATACCTAGTTGGATCATCGGCTGTCGTATGCGCACCTAATCTATAGACAGTCGCTTCTATTAAAGTTGGACCCTTCCCGCTCGTTGCTCGATTGCGAGCCTCAGAGACGGCCTCATAGACACTTGCCGGATCATTTCCGTCAACTGTTAATCCAGGAATTCCGAAAGCTTCCGCCTTAGAGGCGAAACTATCGGCTGCAGTTTGCAGGTGTGTTGGTGTAGAGATCGCCCACTGGTTGTTGATGCAGAGAAAAATTACAGGTGCCTTTAAAACCCCCGCAAGGTTTCCAGCCTCATAAAAGTCACCTTCTGAGCTAGCTCCATCTCCGAAGAAAACTAGCACTACTCCTGATTCATCTTTTAGCGACATGCCCCATGCAAGTCCAACAGCGTGTGGTATTGAAGCACCGAGCGAAATTTGTGAAGGTGCGACTTTTACAGGTTCGGGGATATGACCACCAGCGGGGTGTCCAAGATTATAGAGCATAAAAGTATCCAGCACTTCTGGACCATACTTTCTGAGTCCTAATGGCTCACGGTACTGCGGTAATACCCAGTCACTTTCAGTTTCAAGAGCATGCACTGCTCCTACAATTGCTGCTTCGTGGCCGTCAATAGGAGCAATTGTTCCCACCTGCCCTTGTCGTTGCAAGTTCCAAAGTCTTCCCGCTTGAGTTCTAGCGACAACCATGTCTTCAAGAATCATTTGTAGTTGTTTCTCGTTGGGTTTAGGCATGGCGCTCCAAAAATGTTTACAACTGAACATTACCCGCAAGTGGTGTTTTTGTCATTGCCGGTCTTAATGGAATTGGCACGTGTCAGAAGTCACGAAAATAGAAAACACTTAAGTCAAAAAAAATACAAGCAAACCGGTAATCTAGGGGACTCAAAACCCAATACTCGGTTAGACATCCCCCTTTTCTATCCGAGAGAACGTACGCCCCACTCTGTGGGGCGTACGCTATTTACGGTGAATTTTTTTCTTATTAAGATTATTTGAGGCAAAAAAAGTGAGGATGAGATGAGTAAGAATCGTCGAGAGTTGATTCAAATGACAGACGATGAAATGGCTGTCTTTATTGAAGAACAAAAGAGCCTTCAGGTGGCTTGTGTCGGTTCTGATGGATGGCCTCATTTGACTACTCTGTGGTTTGCGGTAGTTGATCAAAAGATAGTTTTTGAAACCTATACGCGCTCTCAAAAAATATTGAATTTGCAGAGGAATCCAAATATTACTGTTCTTTTAGAAGACGGCATTCTTTATGAAAAGTTACGGGGGGTCATGATCAAAGGAAAGGCAAGTCTTGAGAGCGAACCAGAAAATGTTGAAAAATATGCAAAAGCTGTAATGTTGAGAAACCAGCCTGAACTTGGAGAAGAGATTCTTTCAGAAGCTGCGAAACAGATGTCACTCAAGCGCACGGCGGTGATTGTTGAACCTCAACAAATAATTTCTTGGGATCATACGAAACTTGCCGGAACTTACTGAAATTTGCGGATCTTGAAACTTACCCTAACATGGCTTTGTGGAAACTCTTTTTGCATCCAAAGATGTTGTGGAGCGGCTTTTTGATCTTCAAGGTGAAGATGCTCTTCTGGGTCAACTGGAACACCAAGCAAAAACTTTGCCAGAGCGTGAAAAACTTATCTTCTTAAATCAAACGAAGAGTGATACTGAAGATCTTGTTTTAGCTCAGCAGAATGAAAGTCTTGAACAATTAAAAAAAGAAAAAAGACTTGAACTGGAACTTTTATCTATTGAAACACGATTGTCAGAAGTGGATGAGAAGTTGTATAGCGGGGTTATAACTACTGAAAAAGAAGCAAAAAGTCTTCAAGGGGAAATAGTTCACCTGAAAGAGAGACAAGACACACTGGAATCTGATTTACTTGAAACCTTAAGTTCGATTGAAGAGACAAGTTCTAAAATAGATAATTACAATTCACAGCTTGAAGTCCAAAATGATGATATCCAAACACTTGAAAATGCTTTAGGTGTAATTGAAAATGAACTAACTCAGAAAGTAGTGGAAGCTAAAAGTCGGCGCGAAGAGATTGTAAAAGTTATAACAGAAGAGATTCTGAGATGTTATGAAGCGCATCGTGAGCACTTTCCTTCTAATGCTGTTGTTCGTTTTGAAGGACCGACTTGCAATGGTTGTTTTTTAACAATGTCAGCTATGGAAACTGATCGTATTAAAGGACTTGAAGTTGGTGCTTTGACTGAATGTTCAGAATGCGGGCGGTTAGTAGTTCGATAAATGTTTTTATGGTTTTGCATGTCTTCGATACTGGGTATTGCTCTGATTTTTCGAAGCCCTTATCTGGATTACAGATTGTTAGCGGTCGGATCAATGCTGCCTTTATTTGAAACACTTGCTGGTTTCCAGTGGATATTTCATACATTGTTTTTTGGAGTACTTGTATTGATGTCAATAATGTTATTAGGAAAGGGTAGGCGGAGAATTCAGAGGAAGTTGTTGCCGATTCCTATTGGCCTGTTAACACATTTGATATTAGATGGGACGTGGACTCAGAAAGAGATTTTTTGGTGGCCTGTTTTTGGAAGAGATTTAATGGGTTCTAAGGTTGATCGATTAGAGTTTGCTTTTATGCCTACAGGACTGATTCTTGAAATATTGGGAATTATTTTCGCTTTATATGGGTTTAAAAAATTCAGTTTGAGGGAACAAGTAAATAGGTCAGCTTTCATTAAGAAGGGTCAATTGTTAGCCGTGGGGGGAAACTGATGTTGCATGTTGTGCGTCATGGGAGAACTGAGGTTAATGCAGCGGGTAAATTATTGGGTCGAAGCGATCCAGAACTTGATGAAATTGGTAGGACGCAAGCAGCAGATTTGGCAAATCGTTTAGGAAAGGTTGATTTAGTTGTATCCAGTCCGCTTCAACGAACTATGGAAACTGCAAGTTACATAAACGGCATGATGGAAGTCGATCCAAGATGGTTGGAGCTTGATTATGGAGACTTGGAAGGACGTTCAATAGAGAGTATCGATAATGAAATCTGGAAGAAATGGCGATCGGATGTCCACTGGGCACCAGATGGAGGCGAATCTTTGGCAACTTTAGGCATCAGAGTAAGGAATGCATGCGAAGAGATTGCTGAAATTTCTAAAGATAAAGAAGTGGTGGTGGTTACCCATGTTTCTCCAATCAAAGCAGTTTTAGCATGGGTGTTAGGTCTTGACGATGGAGTTGCGTGGAAGTGTTATGTTTCTCCTGGTTCCTCAATGACTATAAAAATAGGTCCTTTTGGTCCCATCCTTCATAACTTCAACTTAACTAAATGAAGTATGGTGACAATTATCACTTGAATTTATTAACTAGAAATAGTCTGAATTAAAAGATTGAGTTAACATATAAGTATGAAAAGATACGCTGCAGTAATTATTTCAATGACCTTGGCTTTGGCGGCTACTGGTTTAGTGTCAGGTATCGATTCCGCCACAACTGCTACCGAAACTGATTCTTCAGTTAATAACAATGAATGGTCACCATCGGTTGAAAATGTGGTAACAAGACTGGTTCAAAATGGCATGTCGAACTCGGGAGTTTGCCCAACTTCAGCCTGAACCTAAAATGCTTTTAGCTTTTAAGGCTATTTATCTTCTTTCCAGCACGTGCAACCGCAGTTAACAAGTTCTGTGCATTCACAGTTAAGACCACATGTGCAATCTGAATTTAAAGTTTCCATACTCTATTATCTCATTTTTTGTGGTTTATTGCAATGAAATTTACATGGTGAGCCGACCTATAGGCGGGGTTCTGTCCACTAGATCTTCGCAGATCCAGTTGTGTGATCATCCATCTATGCGGTCCACCTGGGAGTGTCTCCGGACGAGCCGCCCTCTCCCTTCTTGACCTTGCTCCGAATGGGGTTTACCTAGCCGAACAAGTCGCCCTGCTCGCTGGTGCGCTCTTACCGCACCGTTTCATCCTTGCCTGTTTTCGAAATCGAATCATCGGCGGTTTATTTTCTGTGGCACTTTCCTTCAGGTTGCCCTGACTGGCTGTTAGCCAGCATTCTGCTCTGTGGAGCCCCGACCTTCCTCGATGCAATGCACCGCGATCACCCAGTCGGCTCACCACTATCAGTTTGTCTGAAGAAATGGGCAATAACCAACAAAAATGTATTCTTCTTTAGAGTTATCGAAGTTTTTTTTCAGTTGTGATTAAAGCAGACAATAGAATTTAGAAAGCTAAAATCAAAAATTACAGATTTTATATAGGGGAAATATGCTTGAACAATATGGAGGATGGCCGACTCTTCTTTCTGAGTTGTGTGATGGAGAGAATTTAACATCGGAAAAAACAGAATTGGTATTAAGCGAAATTCTTTCTGGTGAAGTTGATCCTTCTCAGATTTCCGCTTTTCTTATAGCTCTAAAAGTTAAAGGAGAGACAACTGAAGAAATTATAGGCCTTGTTCGTGCTATGTTGAACGCTTCCGAACCTCTCTCATTGCCTGAAAATTCGATTGATATAGTTGGAACAGGAGGCTCATTGCAGAGACGTGAGGCAGCTTTGAATGTTTCAACAATGGCATCATTCGTCGCCGCTGCATCAGGTGCAGTTGTATGTAAACATGGAAATAGAAGAGCTTCTTCCACATCAGGTGCTTTTGATCTTTTGGACGCCTTAGGGCTGCCGGTTGATCAAACACCTCTGGAGGTAGCTGAGCAGGTAAAGAGCAAAAATTTGGGTTTTGCATTTGCAAAGACTTTTCATCCAGCAATGCGATTTGCAGGCCCTGTACGGGCGGGTATAGGCGTTCCGACGGTTTTTAATATACTTGGTCCGCTTTCTCACCCTGGGAGGATTAAAAGACATTTAATCGGAACTGTTAACTCCGAGCTGGCAAAACAGATGGCGGAAGTTTTACTTGAAAACGGATCTAAACATGCTTGGATAGTCACCGGTGAGACTGGAATTGATGAAATTTCTGTAACCGGTACAACAAATATTGTTGAATTGAAAGATGGAAAAATTTCAGAATGGACTTTAGACCCCTCTGATTTCGGTATTTCTGCTTATACCAATGATGATATACAAGGTGGTTCTCCTGAAAAAAATGCTCAAATTGCTATAGACATCTTCAGTGGTCGTGAGACAGGAGGAAGGCGAGAAATGGTGCTTCTGAATGCGTCTGCCGGATTAGTGGTAGCTGGTGTTGTTAAAGATATAGGTGCAGGGCTTAAAAGAACGACTGAGGCTATTGAAACTGGGGCCGTTGTTGAACTTTTAAATTCTTTAAAGTAACTTTTTTTAAAAAAAATGGCTCCAAGTAGCCTTCCGGAAAACCGGTCAACTCCTTGGAGCCATTCCACTTTAGAGTTTGGTTTCATAAGAAACCCTGTTGGCTTTAACACCAACTCTCTAAAAGTTCAGTTTAGGATTCAAATTTCAGGGTCTCAATATCTTGATTTGAAGCGGTGACTTCATTTCAAGGGATTGGGTACATCCGAAATTATTCTCGTGAGCTGATGAAAGACACAATACTCAGAGTAAAAAAATAATCAAGTCCAGTAAAAGAAATCCACATAAAAAGAAAATATTTCCACAAGAAAAATGAGACTATTCACAGATCAATCCACAGGCTATTTGAGGAGTTAATTCCACCACTGATTTCGCTCTAGCAAAACATTTTTAAGAACAGCTGGTTCGTCAGTCATTAAGCCATCCACCCCCATGTCGAGAAGCTCGTTCATTTCCTTATTATCATCAACAGTCCATACATGAACCTGCAGTCCTCGTAAGTGTGCTTTCTCAACAAAGTCGGGAGTTACTATCTTTACGGGCCCTGATCGTTGTGGAACCTGAAGGCAGTGATAGTTAGTTTTTGATCTGAAGAAGCTGAATTTTCCCGCTAGGAATTTTATTACTGCTTTTGGCCCTGCTGAAACACATAACTCAGAACCTAATTCTTTTCGAATTTCTGTAATCCTCCTATCAGAGAAAGAACCTATACAAACACGATCTACAGAATTTGTGACTTTCAGAAGATTGATCAAGGGGGCTACCACGGAATCCGCTTTTGGATCTATATTTATTTTTGCATTGGGAAATGATTCTAAGAGTTCCGAGAGAGTAGGAATTTTAGCGAAACCATCGATTTGTATCTTAGAAATTTCTTTTGAAGTAAGATCAGAAATTTTTCCGACATGACCGGTGACACGTTCCAGCGAGTCATCATGAAAAGCGAAGACTTCACCATCTCTACTTGAATGTACGTCAGTTTCTAGATATTTGTAACCCATGTCTACTGCGTTTTGGAATGCGGACAGGGTATTTTCTGGAAAGTTTCCAGCACCCCCTCTGTGAGCGAACGGTATGGGTCCGGCATGTTCAAGGAAAGGTAATGATTTTGGGTTTATCAAAGGGCTCATATGAAAAGAATACTCAATCTTCACAGATTATTAACCTTATGTAGTGTTAGTCGAGAGTAATCTTTAAAGATGGCCAGAAGAACTAAAATAATAGCAACAATCGGTCCAGCTTCTGAATCTGAAGAAGTTCTTCGCGGCATGATTCGGGCCGGCATGGATGTTGCGCGTCTTGGCTTAGCACATGGAAGTATTGAAGATGCATTAAGTCGCTTAAAGATGATTCGTCGGATTGCTGAAGAGGAAAATAAAACAGTAGGTATTCTCGTTGATTTGCCCGGTCCGAAAATAAGACTTGCTTCTTTCGGAGACTCGCCTGTTCTTTTGGCTGAAGATTCAAAGATTAAGGTTGAGACTGGAAATTCGTCGAGTGACAGTCAAGTGATTCAAGTTGACTACGAGAATTTGTTTAATGATGTTGAGTTGGGCGATCGTTTGATTGTAGGCGATGGTCGAGGGGTCATACAGATTGAAGAAAGGCACGAAACTCATTTCGATGCGCGTGTAATACACGGTGGGGTGATGAGTGGGCGGCCAGGTCTTTATATACCTGCTAGTCGTTTGTCGATTTCTGCGCCAACAGAATGGGACCTGCAGGCACTGGAACGATTTCTGGAGGTGGATGTCGATATGGTTGCTCTATCTTTTGTACGCTCCGCGTCGGATTTAGAGAAACTTTCATTGGACCCACACCCAAACGGACCTCTAGTGGTTGCGAAGATTGAAACTCGAGATGCTGTTGAAGATCTTTCAGAAATTATCGAGGCTTCTGGCGCGGTAATGGTAGCAAGGGGCGATCTTGGTAATGAGTGGCCGATTGAGGAACTCCCCATTCTCCAAAAAGAAATAATTCGCAAATGTATAGCTTTTGGGCGTCCTGCTATCACGGCAACACAGATGTTGGAATCGATGATTATCGCGCCTGATCCTACTCGTGCTGAAGTCTCAGATGTAGCAAATGCAGTTTGGGATGGGACGAGTGTTTTGATGCTTTCAGGGGAGACAGCAGTTGGAGCAGATCCGGTGAATGCTCTCGAAACGATGGCTCGAATAGCTGAGCGGGCTGATGATGTGTTTGACCATCGCTCATGGGGAGAAGAGTTGTCAGAGATGCGGTTAATCGATACCGATGATCCAAATACTTCTGTTACCGACGCAATGACTCAGGCAACTTATAGAGCGGTTACAGAACTAGGAGTGGAGACAATTCTGTGCATTTCAGGAACAGGTTTCACTGTTCGTTCGATGGCACGATTTAGGCCTACTGCCCGGATAATCGGTTTGACTTCAGAGCAGAGAACAGTTGGACAGCTATCTCTTAGCTGGGGAACAGAATCTATCCACCTTGAGGAAGGTGGAGATATCGAATCCCGAATTAATGCCGCTCTTCATATGGTTAGAGACAAGGCAGGTCTGCAAGCAGGTGAATTTGTAGCAGTCCTAGCAGGAACTAATGCTAATGCTCGAGCAACAAACGTTTTACGAATCGAACAGGTTCCCCACGCCTAAAATTTAAGATTCCTCACAGAATGGGTTTTTGCCTTCTGGGATATAAATTTTCTGCCCAAAAATCTCACAACTGCAAGTACTTATACATCCAGACAAATCTGACCTTTCAGTCCATACACCGAAAGCTAAAGCGATAATAATTACGATAAAAGTAAATCTGATCATAACTTTACTTATGAATCTAAGAACCAAAAATAAAAGTATTCCTAAAATCACCAATACAACAACGCTCAAATTTTGAACAACTTCCGGAGAAATCCAATCAGGAAGTGAGTCGACGTTAGCAATTTCTGGAATCATCTTAGACACATACGAAGACTAGCCAGACTCGATTGGATATAAGTGGAGGGGTTCGAAAATAGAAGAAATAAAGATATTGACAAGGAAAAGTAAATAGAGTGAAAACAATGGAGGAAAATTTCGCTGCCAACTTTGGGGGAGCTATATTAGCCGGCGGACAGAGTGAAAGAATGGGTTTCAATAAGGCTTTACTGGAGATTGATGGGGAGCCTCTCATTGCTAAAGTTGCCCGAGTATTAAATGAGGTTGTAGTGGGTAATTTTCAGATCGTCGGGGGAGATTCTGCGACCTTTACGTCTCTTGGTTACAGCTGCCTATCTGATGAATATCCGGGGGAGGGTCCACTTGGAGGAATCATCACTGCTCTGAACTATTTTAAGAGTCAAGGTAAAAAGCATGTTCTGATAGTCGCTTGTGACCTTCCAAATATTTCAAAAAACTTTATTAATGAGATGTTTCTTAAGTCAATTGAGGAGCCTGAATCCATACTGGTTCCTGTGGTTGAAGAGCATTTACAGTGGATGCATGCGTTATGGCCAACAGATGTTTTGCCGGTTCTGTTAAAATCTTTTTCAAGCAGCAATAGGGCCCCATGGAGAGCGACTGAAGATTTGCAAATTTTGAAAATTGAAGGGGCTGATCCTCACGTACTATTTGATATTGACGAGCCCGATGATTTAACGAGGATTTTGCAATCTGGGGCCTTCTGGAAGGAAGATTCAACTGAAAGCTAAAAGTGAAGAATTTCAGTTCATT
Organism: Acidimicrobiales bacterium AG-414-N20; assembly: GCA_003214465.1. Taxonomy (GTDB): domain Bacteria; phylum Actinomycetota; class Acidimicrobiia; order Acidimicrobiales; family MedAcidi-G1; genus MedAcidi-G1. The sequence goes on from QCLO01000014.1 coordinate 25,669, forward strand.
GAGTCAAATGCTGGTGTAGAAAAGCTACTTTCTGAGATAAAAAATGAAGAAGTCTTGGCTATCGATACTGAATTTCATAGGGAAGGAACCTACTTTCCAAAAGTGGCTTTAATCCAAATTGCTTGGTCCGGAGAGAATGTTGCTCTGCTGGATCCACTGTCTTGCGATTTGACCTCTCTTTCAGAGCTTTTCGAAAGTGAAATAAAATTTGTAATGCATGCCGCAGCTCAAGATTTAGAAGTTTTTTTGCGGGTTTGTGGAAGTGTTCCAAAAAGATTATTTGATACTCAAATTGCCGCTGGTTTCATGGGCTTATCTACTCCATCATTAGCTATTTTACATCAACAGTATTTAGGTATAAATCTTCCAAAAGAAGACAGGATGACGAACTGGTTGTCTCGTCCTTTAACTGAGGGGCAAAAATCTTATGCTGCATCAGACGTTAAATATTTACTAAAAATTTATGCTTTTCAACTAAAACGTTTGCATGAATTAGGCCGTTTCCCTTGGGTTCAAGACGAATGTCAGGTGTTTCTCGACAAGGAGTCGGTACGTCGTTCACCTGATGAAGCGTGGAAAAAGATCAAGGAGTTAAAGCGTTTAAAAGGTGAATCAAAAGACGCTGCTCATTCAATTTCAAAGTGGCGAGAAATGGAAGCCGCGAGGCTAGACATTCCGGTCAGAAGAGTTATATCAGATTTAGCAATTATTTCGATCGCACAACAACTGCCAAAATCTAAGCAGGAGTTGGGAAAAATCAGAGGGCTTGAGAAGCAAAAAATTAGAAATGAAACAGCAGAAGCAATTTTGGATGCAATCGTAAATGCTCCTCCCGTACCAACAGAAAATAAAAGTTCCGAGATCAAATCAAAGAATTTAGATTTACGAGCTGCTGTTGCTCTGGTTACTGCTTATATATATCAGTTAGCGCGTGATGCTGAAATAGATCCTTCTTTATTGGGAACACGAAATGATATTGAGGCTTTAATAAGTGGTGATCCAGATTCGAAGCTTGCTAAAGGTTGGAGAGGTGAAGTTGTGGGCGAAGTAGTCAAGAATATTCTTAGTGGTAACGTCTCTTTAGCTTTTGATGGTGAAAATAGAATATTACTTGAGCCACGAAATTAGAGGAAATGTGACACATTTGATCTTCAGTACTCGCTAAGATTGCTGTTTGATGAATTGTTTGTGGAGGTTTAACGTTGAAAAAAGGCCGGCACCGTCGCTTTGAAGAAGCGAGAGCTTTAAAACGTAACCAGGAAATGGATTTTGACTCAATATTGGAGAGTCTCGCTAGCGACGACGAATCTGAAATTGAAGATGAGGGTCACTCACCTGCATTTGATGCTTGGGCATCAGACTTTGAAGAGGGAGAAAACAATACTAAGGAAGAGAACAGCAACTAATTTCCGGTCTCTTCTAGAATTTCATCGAGCTTTAGAATATCGTCTGCCCGTAAAACTCCTATAAATGAACCTGCAGGATCGGTTACGGCGAGAATGTCTGTGTGGTTGCTTTCCATCACTGCAATTGCATCTCTTAATGACCATGATGGCATGGCCGCGGGAAGTTCAATCTTTATCAGTTCTGCAATCTTTGTTTCATCCCAGTCATTTCGTTCAATATCTGAAATGTCACTCAGACTTATAATTCCTAAATATTTTTCTTTATCTACTACAGGGACTGAAAGTTCTCGTCTTCCTAAAACATGTGAATAAACAAATTCTGACACAGAAGCATCTGGCGGAACAGTCAAAACGTCGGTTGTTAGGGCAGAAGTGACCGGGAGAGTGAACCGTCTCTCAAGATGACCGAGTCGTACGCTGTGTTGGTGTTCAGCGACAGAGGATTTTCCAGCGACAAGCTGACTAACAGCTGCGGCAATCAAAGCCGGAACAACGAAGGTTCCAGCTGTCGATTCTGCAACAAACATTACGGCGGAAATCGGTGCTCTGTATCCAGCTCCTAAAAAAGCAGCGAGTCCAAGCGTGGGGTACAAGCCTGGCCTGTCTGACCCTATTAGTTCGCCTGTGAATTGTCCTAAAATAACTCCTTGTGCAGCTAATGGGATGAATAGTCCTCCAACACCACCTGCGGCTAAAGTCACAAGCGTTGCTGAGATCCTAAGACCGAATAGTAAAGCGATTAAACCGAGTCCATTTTCGGGCGATACAACCCACTCCATTGCTTCAATTCCTGGACCAATTGTCAATGGGGAGCCAAAAGCTGCATCAGCGGAAATAGCTAGAGCAGCTAAAAGAAGCCCTCCCATAAATACTCGTGGAACAAAGGAAGTCTTTCGTGATTGGGTTTTTGACCATCTCACTAACCAAGCCATTGAACGACCGCCTAAGCCTGCTAGAACACCTAAGAGAAGGGCACCGAATAGGTCGCCCGTTTCAACGCCCGTAAACAATTCTGCAAGTTTGGAGGCGTCAAACCAGGCCATACTTTCACCGGATCCAACCTGAACACTTTTTAGATCAATGCCTATTCGGTATTCGGGATCGTTTAAGAATGGGACGACGGGTTTAGTACCTACAAGATTTATGTAAGTAACGTAACTTGTTGCAGCAGCGAAAAGAGATGGAAGTAGAGCCCGTCTATTGACGTCATCTCGGTACGGGGCTTCAAGAGCAAATAGAACACCAGTAGCTGGGGCTTTGAAAACTGCCGCAACTCCAGCAGCAGCACCTGCAGTAAGCAGAACCTGTATATCTTCTCGCCGTAGCCAATTTTTGAAACGTTCTGAAAGGGTGATGCCTGTTGTGGCACCTGCATAAATCGATGGTCCTTCTAATCCAAGTGAGCCACCTAAGCCGATAGTTGCTGCTCCGGCCAAAAGTTTGACAGGTAAGTCTCTTAGTGGAAGTCGAGGTTTTCTTTCATGGAATGCTTTTACAAACTCATCTGATGTGCCTGCTCCGGAATTCTTTCCAAAAAAATGGATAATTGAAACCGCCAACAAAAGACCTACGCCGGGTGCTAAGGCTATTTGCCACAGTGGACGACTGGAAATTTCTGCCAATAGAAGATCATCTGTTAGTGTTTCGAAACCCGCTATCAGAAATGCGACTATGAAACCAGTTGCTATTGACAAGAGGAGAACTGGACTATTTCCTGTTGGTAGTAGTTTTTTGAGTTTCTCCATTAGATCATTCATACAGGTACTCAGCGCTTGATCCTCATGTATGAGAAGATTGACTTGAATTCTTAAAAATAAGAGGCAGAATTAGTTATGAGAAAACGGCAGCGCAAAGTCAGGGACCCTCTTCTTAAAGCTTTAATAAAAGCTTTAAGTGAGGACAGAGTGACAGACGGTGCCTCCGCTAGACGCATATACAGTAAAGACGGTTCAGTGATGGAAGGCGGTCGCGCGGGTATTATCTGTTTTCCAGAAGACACTTCAGAAGTAGCGAAATGTATTTCGATTGCTAATGAGTTTGACCGAGAGTTTGTAACACGAGGAGCAGGAACCGGTTTAGCGGGAGGTTCTGTTCCCTGCAATGACCCAATAATGATCGTTACGACGCGGATGAATAAAATAATTGATGTTGATTTGAAAAAAAGAATTGCTTGGGTTCAACCGGGTGTTGTCAATTTGGACTTATCCACTTCTTTAAAAGGAACTGGTTTACATTTTGCACCTGATCCTTCAAGCCAGCAGGCATGCACAATAGGAGGAAATGTTGCAAATAACTCAGGTGGACCACACTGTTTGGCTTATGGGGTTACTAATACACATGTAGCAGCTTTAGAAGTAGTTCTCCCAGATGCTTCAATTGTGCAATTGGGTTCTGTCGATGGTGAAGCTGCGGGTTATGACCTAAGAGGTGTTTTTGTAGGTGGTGAAGGAACTCTGGGGGTAGCGACACGTATTGCTGTTCGATTAACTGAGGATCCCCCAGAAATTGCTACTTTGCTCCTGGATTTCTCAAAAATGACTGATGCTGCTGAGACAGTTAGTCAAATAATAGCTAATGGTGTATTGCCAGCAGCTCTTGAGCTCATGGACAGAAATGTTATAGCGGCAGTTGAACCTTTCGCAAAGGCAGGATACCCCATGGATGCTGAAGCAGTGTTGATAGCCGAAGTTGATGGATTACCTGAGGGTGTTTCTCAGGAGGTCGACATTATCTCCGAGATAGGAATGAAGAATGGGGCGAGAGAAGTCAGAGTTGCTGCTAATGAAGAAGAACGAGAACGTATCTGGAAAGGAAGAAAAAGCGCTTTTGGCGCAATCGCTAAAATACAGCCTGATTATTACTTGCATGACACAGTAATACCAAGGGGACGATTAGCGGAAGTTATTGAAAAGGTATATGAAATAGCGAAAAGACATGACCTCGTAGTAATGAATGTTTTTCATGCAGGAGACGGGAACTTGCATCCCCTGCTGGTCTTTGATTCTCGAATACCAGGAACTTTGGAAAAAGTGCAACTGGCCGGTGAAGAAATAGTAAAGATTTCGCTAGAAGCTGGAGGAGTTCTCTCTGGGGAGCATGGGATAGGGCTAGAAAAGCAAAGATTCATGTCACAGCAATTTTCTGAACGTGACTTGGAAGCACAAGATGCTCTTCGTCGCTCATTTGATCCAGAAAATCGTTCAAATCCTCATAAGGTCCTTCCGACTGGTAGTTCATGTGGAGAAATGAGTTCCTTAAATGAAATTCCAGAAGGTATTTGGATATGAAAACTATGGATGACTTTGCTGAAGAGGTGGGGGATACTTCCTTTGTCTCAGTGCGCGGTGGCGGAACGCGTTGGGATCTTGGTGGTTCGTTAATGCAGGGAACTAGTGAAGTTGTTGCACCCAAAGGTGTAATTAATTTTAAACCTGAAGAAATGATTGTTCAAGTAGGTGCAGGTACGAAATTGAATACATTACAAAACGAATTAAATGACTTAAAACAAGAAGTTGCTCTTGCGGGCTTTTCAGATTCAACTGTGGGCGGAAGTCTTGCGGTTGGTTCCAGTAGCCACAGGAGAGCACGAATCGGTGCCGCGAGCGATGTTCTCTTGCAAGCTGAGTGTGTAGGCGCGGACGGCCAGCAATTTGTAGCGGGCGGTCCGACCGTAAAAAACGTTACTGGCTACGATCTTTGCAGACTTCTGGTTTCCTCTTTAGGAACCCTTGCGTTAATGGGAGTGGTGACTTTACGAACACGACCTAAACCTGAAGTGGGAGTTTGGTTAAAAGGTGAAATCCTTTTTGAAGAAATTTTAAGATGTTGCTACCGCCCGGCTAGCGTTTTGAAAGACGCTTCAAGGATTTTTTTGCTGATTGAAGGTTACGAAAAAGATGTTGAAAAAGAGTGTGCCTCTTTGGAAAAACTAGGGATGTCAGTTATGGAAACAGCTCCAATAATTCCTCCCATGATCAAAGGGCGACTCGGAGAAAATTCGAATGACGACTTGCTGGACCTTCAGACGGGTGCTGTTTATTCAAATACCTCCCAGGGGGAAATTGAAGTTTCAGAAGGGGTGAAACTATTGTCGGAACGGATAAAGAATAATTTTGATCCGACAGGTAGATTAAACCCTGGTAGGAGACCGTATTAATATGAATATAGATGCGAGATGATTTGAAAGAGGAGTTACTTCTCTTAGAGCCAGAAGCACTTAACGCCTGTGTTTCCTGTGGTTTATGTCTTCCTTATTGCCCCACTTACCGCGCGACAGGCGACGAACGGATGTCTCCAAGAGGAAGAATTGCATTAATGCGTTCAGTTGGAACAAAGGAATTTGATCCTACGACAGAATGGATTCATTCCATGGATACTTGCGTTCAGTGTCGAGGGTGTGAACCTGCTTGTCCCTCATCAGTTCCGTTTGGGAAACTGATAGGTGATACTAAAAAAGCACTAGTAAATATAAGAAAATTACCTATACCGGTTAAAGCAGGATTGTATGTTCTTGACAAACCGGCGTTGCTTGCAGGAGTAACTTTCTTTATAGGAATTTTACAAAAACTAGGATTACTTAGAAATTCCTCTTACATTCCCGCAGGTGTACCGCTCTTTCGACGTGAGATTAAAACAACTCATTCTAAGGGCGACCCCGTTCTTTTTACGGGTTGTGTAATGGAGGCCTGGACTCCATGGGTTCATACTGCAGCAATTAAAACACTTGATTTTTTTGGTGTAAACGTGGCCTTGTCGGGGAAAAAAGTTGGTTGTTGTGGCGCTTTGCATGAGCATTCAGGTTTGAGATCGGTTTCAGAAAAAATAGCTGCGAAGGTAATTGATGAAATGCCTGATGGGGGACCCATTTTGGTCAATTCTGCTGGCTGTGGAGCAATGATGAAAGAGTATGGTGAGTTGTTGGGAACGGATAAAGCAAAGCAATTCTCAGAACGTGTATTCGATATACATGAATGGATGGCACAGAATCATAGACTTCCTGACAAGATTGAGAAAAAAGAACGTCTTGTTGTTCAAGATCCATGCCACTTGAGGCACGTTCAAAAGTCGCATCAATTTGTAAGAGAACTGTTATCTCCGTTTGTTGAATTAGTTGAAATACCAGATGAGGGTCTTTGTTGTGGTGCAGGCGGAGCATATTCCATTTCACAAAAACAACTCTCGAGTGAAATTCGCGAACTTAAGAGTAAAGCATTGTGGGAAGTAATCGAAGATGGGGAAGAATGCAGGGTTGTAAGTGCGAATCCCGGTTGCGTTACCCATCTTCAAACTGAAGGTTTTGAAATCAAACATCCACTCGAAGTGGTTGCAGAGTATTTGAGTGAAGTCAATGAGGCTGGCGAAATGAGTAAATTTTGATGAGTGGCGAAATAGAAGAAATGCGATCACAAATTGAAGATCTGGTAGGAAAAGTATCAGACCTTGCTATGCAGGATTTAAGAGAAACAATTGATGCTGGTGAAGATAAGGCATCTTCCAAAGAGAAGCAACTTTTGCGTGTTAGACGATCCTTGGAAAAGGCGTATCATCTTCTTTCGGATTTAGAAGATGAGGTCAGGCATTAACTACCGGTAAGAGCAGGCGGCCTTTCCCTTTTACTTCTAATTGTTTGTTAGATTCCAAAGTTCCATAAAGAGTATTTCTCTGGACGAGTTTTCTACCTAGGGGGGATACAAGACCTTCGAAGTCTGATTTCTTAACCATTTGACCATGCTGGGCGCCAGCGGCTCGCGAGATGTTCTCGTCAATTAAAGTCCCACCCAGATCATTTACCCCCGCTTTCAGTAGTTGTCGGACTCCTTCAAAACCAATTTTTACCCACGAAGCTTGAATGTTGGGAATCAGCTTGTTGTAGGCGATTCTCGCGACGGCATGCAATAAAAGAGTTTCTCTAAAAGTAGGGCCGCGTCTAGATTTTTTTTGTAGATAAATCGGAGATGCCATATGAACGAATGGTAAACCAACAAATTCAGTAAAACCACCAGTTTCTTTTTGTAATTCGCGACAAAGAAGTAGATGCTTAACCCAGTGCTTGGGCTGTTCAATAGAACCAAACATCATTGTCACGTTAGATCTAAGTCCGATTTTATGCGCAGTGCGATGAACTTCTAACCATTCTTCAGTATTGATCTTGTCGGGACACAAGTCCTTGCGGATTTCATCATCTAAGATCTCCGCAGCTGTTCCGGGTAAAGAAGCTAGACCTGCTGCCATTAAGCGTTTTAAATAGGACTCTAGAGGCTCATCTAAACGTCTAGCGCCTTCAAGAACTTCTAGAGCTGTAAAACCATGGATATGAATATCAGGGACAGCATCGCGAACTGCTTTTGCTACTTCTATATAGTAGTTGCCGTCAAATTTTGGATGAATTCCTCCTTGAAGACACACTTCTGTCGCTCCGGCGCGTGCAGCCTCGGCAACGCGTGAAGCTATTTCATCCATCTCAAGTAAATAAGGAGTGCCTCGAAGATTTAGTGAGAGAGGTCCTTTTGAGAAGCCACAAAAACGACATTTGAAAGTGCAGACATTCGTATAGTTGATATTTCTGTTTGCAACCCAAGTGACGTTATCTCCGACTGTCTCCTTACGGAGAGAATCGGCAAGCTCTGCTACGGCAGATATTTCAGCGCCTTGCGCTGAAAGGAAAAGCTCAAGAATTTCTGAATCGGCTTCTTCTCCAGACCTTATCTGTTCTATTGCATCATTGATTGCTCCAGTTGGTTTTCTAATCGAAGTTACAAGGTTAGGAAGAGAACCTGGGGAGCCAGAGAACCAAACATCATCATCTACTTCTGTTTCTTTGTTAACGGTTGAATCTTCCTCTTCGAACTCCTCTTTCGGTGCAAGAGGATCAGAGCGTGCATAACCAGATGAATCGCTTAATTCCATTATTGGGAAAGAGAGTTCAGGGGAAGCCCATTTTTTTAGATCTGAGGCAAATTCTGGATAAATCGTTAAGCGCGGAACAAGTTCAAATCCTTCAGATTCGGTTATTTCTCTTAGCTTTTCCAAAGCCGGCCAAGGTCGCTCGGGATTAACGTAGTCTTTCGTGACGGGCGAAACGCCACCCCAATCGTCGATACCTACCGAAAGTAATTTACTAAATTCATTAGAAAGGTTAGGTGGCGCTTGGATGTGGATTTCCTTCGGAAGAATAATACGCGCCAGGGCAATTGTTTCCAAAAATTCATCTTCAGGGCAGGGTGGGTGTTTATGCATAGAAGTGCCGTCTTTGGGAAGAAAATTTTGAACTATAACTTCCTGTATGTGTCCATAAGTTTTTTGGATTTGGGCTATGACTTCTAAACTTTCTATACGTGAACTTCGGCTTTCACCCATGCCTACAAGAATTCCAGTGGTAAAAGGAATTTTGAGTTTTCCGGCGTTTGTTAGAGTCGAGATCCGTCTTTCGGGTGTTTTGTCTGGTGAGTTTCGATGACAGTCAAGATTCGGGTCAACGCTTTCAAGCATCATCCCTTGCGAAGCGGACACCTCTTTCAGGGCTAGTAGTTCTTCGTAGTGAAGTGCGCCTGCATTTGCATGAGGTAAAAGCCCAGTTTCTTCTAATACGAGCTTAGACATGTCTACCAGATAATCGATGGTGGAAGAGTAGCCCCTCGACGAGAGCCATTCTTTTGCATATGGGTAACGAAGTTCTGGGCGCTCCCCAAGCGTGAAAAGAGCTTCATAGCATCCTGCTTGTTTTCCAGCTTTTGCTACTTCTAAGACTTCCTCTGGATTCATGTAAGGGGCTTCGAGACGAGCGGGTGGTTCAGCAAAAGTGCAGTACCCGCATCGATCTTGGCAAAGCTTTGTCAGGGGAATGAAAACTTTTGGACTGTAAGTAATTACCTTTCTGGAGTTTTCTTCTCGAATCGAACTTGCTAACTCAAAGAGATTTTCTAAGGGGAGATTCTCTATCTCTTCAATTTGCATTCGAAATCCCAATATTATTTTGCTTACTGCCTTGATTTATCAGGCTACGAATCTCATTAGCTTTTACATCTGTTCCGCAAGTATCACACTTGACAGAGTGGGTAAGTAGAGAGCCACAATTATCGTGCACTAGTTTTACAGGGGGTTCTTCAGAGGAACACCATTGATCACCCCATTGCATCAGTGCAATTAATGATGGAGACAGAGCTCTACCTTTGTCAGTTAACCTGTATTCGTATCGATTAGGTTTTTCTTGGTATAAGAATCGTTCAACAACTTCATTTTCAATTAAATGGTGAAGTCTTTTGCTTAGAAGGTTTCTTGCGATCCCTAGATCACGTTGAATGGTTTCAAAACGCTTTATGCCTCGAAAAATATCTCTGAGTATAAGAAGCGTCCAGCGATCACCTACGGTTTTTAAGGTCGCTTCTATTGAGCATTCTTTAGCCTGCATTTAAACAAAGTAGCACTAAGTTTCATAATTAAACTGACTGAGAGACTAATTTTTCAGTTGTAAAACTTTTTGATTAAGCGTATTTAAAAGGTCATTAAATGAATCGATGAAAGCAGCAACTCCTTGTTCTTCTAGTAATTGCGCGACTTCGCGAAGATTCACTCCTTCGTTTTCAATTTGCTCCAGTAGCGAATAATCATGATTATCAGAATCAATGGTTCGGGTAACTTTTCCATGGTCGATGAAAGCTTCCAGGGTCGAATCAGGAATGGTATTAACGGTTTCGGGACCAATAAGTTCATCGACATAGAGGGTGTCTGGAAAGTCAGGATTTTTAGTGGATGTTGAGGCCCATAGGGGGCGCTGTGGTCGTGCTCCTCGCTCTTGAAGCGCATCCCATCTGGGGCCTTTGAAACTGTTTTTGAAAATTTGATACGCTGCTCTGCCTTGCGCAATGGCTGCTTTGCCTTGAAGTGCCAAAGCATTCTCGGATCCAATAGTTTGCAGTCGTTTATCGACCTCTGTATCTGTTCGGCTTATAAAGAAAGAAGCAACCGAGGAAATATGAGACAAGTTACCTTCGTGCGACTCGAGACCAGATATGTATGCCTCGATAACTTCTTCGTATCTTTCAAGAGAAAAAATTAAAGTCACGTTTACGCTACTCCCGTCAGAAATTATCTCTTGTATGGCAGGAACACCGGCAGAGGTTGCGGGGATTTTCACGTAGAGGTTTGGTTTATCGATAAGTGAATGAAGATGACGAGCGGCCGCGATTGTTGCAGAGGTGTCGTGAGCTAGCGAGGGGTCAACTTCAAGTGAAACGAAACCATCCAACCCCTCTGATTCGTCATAAAGTGGGCGAAGTATGTCGAGGGCATTGTTTATATCCTCGACAACAAGCTCCCAATAGCTTTCTTCGATTGATTTTCCTGAGGCTATCAATTGAAGTAACTGTGAATCGTAGTCATCAGTATCTGTCATAGCTTTTTGAAAAATTGTAGGATTTGAAGTAATCCCTCTAACTCCGTTGTCAACCCAATTTTGAAGTTCACCCGTTGCTACCCATGACCTACGAAGATTGTCAAGCCATGGACTTTGGTTTTCTGTCGAAAATAATTCTTTCAGTCGTGTCATATGTTTTCTCTACTTTTTAGTAAATTTTTTGCTGCCACTTGAATGGTTTCACTTTTAATACCGAATTCTGTTAGAGCTACATCCCCCGGAGCAGAAGTCCCGAAAGAGTCAATACCAATTGTTGCATCCGCCCATTTGCTCCATCCATATGTAGAACCAGCTTCTATTGAAATAGATGGAATTGTTGGAATGATAATACTCTTTTGATATTCGATTGTCTGACGTTCGAATCTTTCCATGCAGGGCATCGACACCACACGAACACCTAAGTCAAGCTCCTTCTCAATGTCATTTGCAGTTGTACATGCAAGTGAGACTTCGCTCCCAGTTGCAATGATGGTTAGAGCAATTTCAGTTGTGGATTCTCGAATAATGTATGCGCCTTTAGAAACTCCGTCAGTATTTTTACTAGATGTAATTACTGGCGTGTCTTGTCGGGTTAAGAGCATTGCAGTGGGCCCTTCATGGGTTACGGCAAGCTCCCATGCAGATGAAGTTTCATTTGCATCAGCTGGTCTGAATACGTCTAGATTTGGTATCGATCGAAGAGATGCCGTGTGTTCGACTGGTTGGTGTGTAGGGCCATCTTCTCCGACAGCGACAGAATCATGACTCCATACAAATACACTTTTAGCATTACTTAAAGCGGCTAGCCTGACTGCGCCTCTCATGTAGTCGCTGAAAACAAGGAAAGTTCCTGTTACCGGAAACAAGCTTCCATGTAGGGCAATGCCATTACTGATGGCACCCATTGCATGTTCTCGTACGCCAAAAAAGATTTGTCTTCCTTCGGGCTCTTCAGCTGACTGAACTCCAAAGTTTGAGATTGATGTACCTGTATTTCCAGTTAGATCTGCACCTCCTCCAATGAGTCCAGGCATAAAGTCCATTAAAGACTGGATGCACTCATTACTTGCCTTTCTAGTTGCAACATTGTCTCCTTGTTCCCATAAGGGGAGAGATTTCTGCCAGTCAGAGATAAGGCCAGAGCCTGAGAGGGTTTCCCACAGTTCGCTCTTCTCACCTTGCTTAGGTGCTGTTTTATGCCATTTCTCACGAGTCTCTTCATTGCGAGCGCCGACCTCACGGTAATACTCTGAAACATCATCAGGGACCCAAAAAGTTTCATCTTCAGGTATTCCAAGAATTTTTTTCGTTTCTTTTATCTCTTCATCTTTTAGAGAATAACCATGCACGGCAGCTGTATTGGTGTGCGGTGAAGGTTCTCCAATAAGCGTTTTTAAAATTATTATAGACGGTCTTGTATTTTCATTTTTGGCTTCAAGTAGGGCAGATTCAATTGCATCAAGACTTGTGCTCTCATCACCTAGCTCAATTACGTTCCATCCATATGATTCAAAACGTAAAGCCGGATTATCCGAAAGGGATAAACTGGTTTCTCCATCAATTGTTATTAGGTTGTCGTCGTAAATTACAGTCAGGCGGTCCAAATGGAGGTGTCCAGCCAGCGAGGCGGCTTCATGACTGATCCCTTCAGAAAGATCACCGTCGCTACATACGACCCAGACGTTGTGGTCACAGATTTCACTTCCGAGACGTGCACGGAGATTACGTTCGGCTATTGCCATTCCAACTCCGTTAGCAAAACCTTGTCCGAGGGGGCCAGTGGTTACTTCAACTCCATCAGTGTGGCCACGTTCGGGGTGGCCGGGTGTGAGTGAACCTAGTTGTCGAAATTGTTTAAGGTCCTCTAATGAAAGGTCATAGCCGGTCATGTGGAGCATCGAATACAACAAAATAGAAGCATGTCCTGCTGAGAGGATAAATCGATCTCTATTTGGCCAAAAAGGCTCTTTAGGATCGTAAGTCATTATTCTGCTCCAAAGAACATGTGCAAGAGGAGCAAGAGCCATTGCGGTTCCCTGATGTCCGGATTTTGCAGCATGTGGAGCGTCCATTGCTAGACCCTTAATTACTGCAATCGAGCGGTGATCAATTTCGCTATAGGGCATATTTCTATTTTTCAAATTTGATAACGAGCATGCAAGACTCACCGTATACGCCACAATGCATTCATTAGGGTATTTTCTTAAAAGTCTCAGAAATTATTCAATGCTTCTGAAATTGGCTGTCATGACACACGCTGCCTGCTGAGCGGAATACCATGAATTTTATGTTGAAGAAAATGGCCGCACCGTTGGTCCTTTTTGCAGTTTCCATTTTTGCGTGGTTTAACGCAGCCTCATTAGACAGTCAAAGTGGAAAGGAGTTCTCGTCTCAAGTATCTGACACTAATACTTCACTAATAACGCCTTTATTATCAGCACGTAGATTACCGGTTTTCCTGCAGGCTCCTATCGCAGACAAAGAACTGCGAAACGAAGTAGAAAATCTTGTCGCTCAACTTCCTGGACTTTCTTGTATCAATTTGTTGGAAGACGGAAGAGTAATCTTTGAACAGCTATCAAATGAGCCTGTTATCCCTGCTAGTACGCAGAAGTTGCTGACCGCAAGTGTCTTATTAAAAAATTTCGGACCGGATCATAAGTTTTCAACCAAAGTTATCTCTGAGACACAACCCGTTAATGGGGTCTTAAAAGATGACTTATGGGTAATTGGTGGAGGGGACCCTGTCTTGATGACTTCTAAATATGCTGAGAGATATAAAGACCCTTTTCTTTACACAGACATTAAAGATCTTGGGCTGCAAATCCTTTCTTCAGGAATCAATCACATAGAAGGATCATTAATTGGTGACGAGAGTCTTTTTGACGAGAAGAGATTTGTTGACTCATGGCCGGAAAGATTTCGGCATACAGACCAAAAACAGGCTGGGCCTATAAGTGCTCTCTCTTTGAACGCGGGTTTTGTTCGTTGGGATCCGGTTAAAGAGTCAAACGGTTTTAACACTCCGGCAGATGAACCAGCGGAATACACAGCGAGTGTATTAAAGGAAATTCTAGAAGATAATGGAATTACTGTAACGGGTCAGACTATGACCGGGATAGCTCCGGAAACTGCCTTTTTTGAGATAGCTACTGTTGAATCTCCGACTATGAAAGAAATTATTTCAAAAATGCTTTTAGGAAGTGATAACACCACGGCAGAAATATTACTAAAAGGCCTATCTGCAAGAGTTGAAACACCTGGCACTTCGAGAGGGGGTGCGGAAATTGTAGCCAACTCCCTAAAAGTCTCCGGATATGACATGGAAAGAGTTGAAGTTGTGGATGCATCCGGTCTCGATTATGGGAATCGAGTAACTTGTAAGTTGTTAACTGAATTATTGGATACCGGTTCACATGCGGGTGAATTGAAACAAAGTTTACCGATAACTGGTAAAAGCGGGACTTTAAGAAAACGACTCCTGGACACTCCTGCGGAAGGTCGTGTAAGGGGGAAAACAGGGTCGTTGAATGGTGTCGTAAGTCTTGCAGGGGTAGTAGACACTATTTTTGAAAGAAGTTTAAGTTTTGCCTTCGTAACAAATTTTGATGGAGATAAAGGACGCATTAAGTATTTGCATGATGAAATTCTTTTGGAAATGATTAAGTACCCACAAGGCCCATCGATAGACCTGCTAGAACCGATTGTTCCTGATGAGTGAACAAACAATTCCGATGTTTCCCCTCAACCTCGTTCTCTTTCCTGGGCAAATTTTACCTTTACATATTTTTGAAGACCGTTACAGGTTGATGGTTAAAGAAATAATAGACAAAGACAGGGAGTTTGGCGTCGTTTTGATCGAACGTGGAAGTGAAGTCGGGGGAGGTGATACTCGTAAAAATATAGGTACTTTGGCTCAAATAATCGATTACGAAAAATCAAACGATGGAAGATGGTTTCTTCTTACACAGGGGACGAAACGAATCGAAGCCACTAGATGGATAGAGGATTTGCCATATCCAAGAGCAGAAGTATCTCTTTTTACGGAAGAACAGAGTATTTCCATCGATTCGGAGGAGTGGCTAGCAACGGTGACGCATATGAGAAGAGTTCTGGCAATTCTCGCTGAACTAGGAGACGACGTGGCGCCAATTTCTACTAATATCTCCGAGGACCCATTTTTGGGTCTATTCGAGATGAGTTCCATCCTTCCACTTACTCCACTTGACGCCCAGCAGTTGTTGGAAATTGACTCTTTCAGTAAAAGGCATTCCTTACTTAAAAAATTTCTTGAAACTCTTGAAGAAACCGCAAATTCGCGACTTTTGCAATAAGGGGGTCTGAGGTAGCGACAAGATAGCGTTGTTGTATGAGTTCAAAAAGAAAACTAGAAAACATGTTGAATGTACTCCGTAATTACATTCGCCAAGAAACTTTAGAACCAGTCAAGTCTATTTTTGGATCAGTTATTTTTTTGTTTATCGGTTCGTTATTTGTTTCAATCGGATTTATTCTCCTTTCAATTGGGATAGTGGGGGCTGTTCAAAAATTTGACGAAATGGATAACTGGTTTTCCTGGGTGCCGTATTTATGTGGATCTTTATTTCTTTCTGGCATGACATTTTTCGGTATTAAAGCTCTGTTCGCTAAAAAAGGTAACGATGTCTGACAAAAAAGTTTCTGAAAAAGATCTTGAAGAGGCTTTTGAAGATTTTTTCGGTGAAACTCTTCCCGATCAATCTGATATTTCATCATTAGTGATTCTTGGTATGACAGCGTTGGCTGCTGTTGTAATTTTTGGAGTTTTCACAGCCGGGAAACGTTCTGGCAAACTTCTATCTACCGTCGTTGAAATTAAGAGGTCATGACTGTGTCTTTTCGCAAGTTGCTTTTTCGTCTTACATTCCGTTTCCTGACTCGTGGAAATAAACTCTTCGCCCCATTAGTTTTCTTTGGCTGGATTGTTTCTTTCCTGCGCTGGCTCTTAAAAAGAGAAAGAAAATCAAACCACTTAATTGAAGATGTAGGAATAGGTGAAAATATCTCTATATCGCATTTGAAACGAAGTGACGATTCGGAATTAGATGGATAAGTCATACCAGATTGGCGATCAGGTTTTACTAATAGATACGAAAAGAAGGCAGTATCTAATAACTCTCCAAGAGGGTGGTGAATTCCATACACATTCAGGGGTCGTTTTTCACGATCGGCTAATAAATGCCCCAGAGGGAACTTCGGTGCTATCGAGCTCGAACTCTACTTATATGTCTTTCAGACCTTCTATGGCTGAATATATAAAAAAGATGCCAAGAGGTGCACAGGTCATATACCCCAAAGACATTGGAGCGATAATGATGATTGCGGATGTCTATCCGGAAGCAAAAGTTTTTGAAACCGGTGTCGGTTCAGGAGCCTTATCGATGTCGCTTTTAAGAAATGGCGCAAATGTATTTGGTTACGAGATTAGGGAAGATTTTGCGAATCGGGCCCAAGAGAATGTAAGAGTCATGCTTGGAAAGGACGCTCTAAAAAAATATAACGTTCAGATAAGGGACTCTTACCAGAATATTGAAGAGCAAGATTTTGATCGTGCGATTCTTGATCTACCGGAACCATGGCTGGTCGTACCTCACTTAAAAAAAGCTCTTTTAAGTGGAGGAATTGTTGTTGCTTACACTCCGTCGATAAAGCAGGCTATAAAGTTTCGCGAAGCGATCGCAAATAATGGCTTTTCACTGGCAGAAACTATTGAGGTCCTGCATCGTGGATGGCATATTGACGGAGAAGCTGTTAGGCCAGACCATCGTATGGTTGCGCACACAGGCTTTATCAGTTCAGGGCGATTGCTTAACAAGTGAAAATACTTTCTACAATTTTGTTAAATTTTCTTTTTCTATTATTGGTTTCGTGTTCTTCTTCAGGAAAAGTTACATCAGTCAATTCATCTACAGAGAATATTGAAAAAGGGTTTTTACATGATCAGTGTTTAGAAGACTGCCATAATTTAGAAACTTTACAATTGGATGCTGAAATACCAGAGTTAGCGGAGAGTAATTCGGTTTTTCAGATAAAAGGTTTGGGATGTAATTCTTTACAATATGGAACCGGTTTTTTCGTTCAAGAAAATATTGTAGTTACTAGTGCTCATGTGGTTGCAGGAGTTAATTCACCAGAAATTTTTTACAATGGGGTTGGATTCGATCTTCATTTTATTTCGTTTGATCCAAATAGTGATTTAGCAATATTAAGAAGTCAAAACTTTACAGGAAAGCCTTTGAGATTAGGTGAAGCTCAAAAAGATGACTCGGGAACGGTGGTTGCTTATATCAAAAATGGAAAGAAAGTTGTTAGAGAAGTTAAAATTAGAGAGAAAATATTAGCGATTGGTAAAGATATTTTTGGACAACCGGGCGAATCAAGAGAAGCGTTATCCCTTGAAGCGAAAATAGAATCAGGCTTCTCAGGCGCTCCTGTCATTAACGATAACTCAGAAGTGATCGGTGTTATATTTTCACGTTCTAGAGGTGGAGAGTCAACCGCATATGCAGTTCAGTCTTCCGAAGTAGAGAAAATATTGACAGAAGAAGTAGATCTAAGTAGTTCGACTGGGTGTATTCCTTGAAGTTGCTAGTCAACCTCTAAAAAGATGCATTCTCCTGGACATTCTTCAGCAGATTCGATACAAGCCTCAACCTGATCATCTGGAACGTTAGCTAAACCTTCTGGTCCTGCTCCGAAAACCTTATCTCCTTCTTTCACATAAGCGAGTCCATCGTCGAGAAGCACGAACACGTCTGGTGCTATTTCTTCGCATAACCCGTCTCCTGTGCAGAGATCTTGATCAATCCAAACTTTCATTTACGCATTCCTCCTAGGAAGTAAGATTTATCCTATACAAATAGTAACAATTCCAGAGCGAATTTTGCTGAATGTTAGGCATAAATTTTAAAATGTATTAACGTGAATTACTTCACAGGATATTTTCGGGAGCTCAAATGACAGATTCAAAAAATGCTTCAGACCAGTCATTTAATAAGGGTGATGAAAAAAATTCATCTG